>NZ_JBLIET010000039.1:0-23914 GCF_047633235.1 Psychroserpens sp.
ATTGGTTCCTTTGCGATAAAAATAAATAGTTAAACTTAAAAAGGCTCCTGTAATTAAAAGCGCCATAATTGTTAGGTACGTGCGCTCTAAAACTATATCTGGAGCACTGGATGTTAGTACTCCATAGGTCTCTTTTATTCCTCCAAAGCAGAATATTCCGAAGAAAAAAGAAAGTAATTTATAAAACGTTTTACTCATAGTTTCTTAAATAGAATCACTCCCGTCATCATGAAGCCCTTCAATGGCGTCTTTCTCTAATAAAGTCACCGCTTTTTGGAGAATCAAATTATTAGGATATGTAACAAGATCTCCACTGTCTAACCTTAAGTGCAGTTGGAATGCTCTAATATCTTCTATAATGGCTTCAATTGGGAAATCTTTATCATGGATTTTGATTTTATCACCTACTTTATAAGGAAAAGAAAAGAACATAATAATTCCTGAAGTGACATTACTTAAAATAGACCAAATAGCGAAAAGTGCAATCCCTATAACTGCAAAAACAGAAGAGAATACGACTGCCATGTCTTTGAATTCTGCACCAAAAACAAAGGATTGAATTATTAAAGTTATAATAAACAGTGTTACAGTTATGTATCTGCGTATTAGTTTAATACGAGCATCATTAACTCCGCTTTTTCTTCCCATTTTCTTAACGAGCTCGTGACTTATAAAACGAATCAATAGTATGATAAGTAGCACAAAACCAGTAATAATCAATTGAGATTTGTAAGTTTCAAAAAACATAAAAATGTGTTTAGTTGGTCATTCAAAGATAGAGTACAACTTAAATAGTTCGCTATTTAAGTTGAAGAGTTTTGCGTAAATTTTCATCTGCATTTGAGTTTTTACTCCAATAAGCAGATTTGATGGTTTTAAGTTTTGTACCTTTTGTTGTAAGTATTT
The DNA here is from genome assembly GCF_047633235.1 of Psychroserpens sp. Taxonomy (GTDB): domain Bacteria; phylum Bacteroidota; class Bacteroidia; order Flavobacteriales; family Flavobacteriaceae; genus Psychroserpens. Next base: position 907 of record NZ_JBLIET010000039.1, read on the forward strand.
TGGAACGTGCACCGTAACCGTCTTTGTAGGTCTCTTCCCAGCTCGTTATGTCATAAGGGAATTCTGGATTATAATTAATAATTAATTTACGATCAAGCCTATTGTAATAGATGATATATTGTCCGTCTTTATTAATCGCTTTTGCAAAATAGGGTTTCGTTTCTATATGCTTTAATCGAATATATTCCATGGACGGAATAATTTGTAATTCACCAGTAGGTAGGCTTTTAGGGTCTATTCGTAATTTTGTCCACAATTCATTTTCTAAAATGGCTTTATCTAAAGTGATCTCTTCATCTCCTTCACTTTCAAAATAACTGTATGATGTCATTTCAAATTTCTCACGATTGTTAAGTTGCGAATATACATGTCCGCACCATTCTTGCACAGAGCAACTTACTTTTAGTGCATGCTGGTTATTACTCACAGGGTAAAACGTAGATTGCATTATAGAATACGGATACACACCAGTGTTGAAATTTTTCGTGAAATTTAATTTTAAAAGAGGCGTATTAGCTTCGTCATAGCGATCTGCTTTGACTTGTTTTTGTGGGAGAAAATCTTCTGTAACAAACACTAAAACAGCCATGCCATCTCGCATTTCTCCATAACGTGCTTGTTCTAATTGATAGGATGATATTTCTGCTTCTCCAGCATACCAATAGTCTTTAAATTCTTGAGAAGGTTTAAAATCAGGTAACTTCGGAAGCGTTTTTGGTGCTTCGGAAATTGGCTCACTTTGTAAAGCTTCGTCTTTTGTTGTCGTATTGTCTCTACAAGACATAAATATTACGAAGAAAACAAATAATACTAAATAGCGTTTATTCATGGCTATAAATTTTGGTAAAATTACAAATCAAACCTTATAAAACCATGCTGTTTAACGTTTTGTAAAGGAGGTGTGTCGGTAAGCCTACGACATTCGTGTAAGAGCCTTCAATACTAGCGATTCCTATTTGGCCAATCCATTCTTGAATTCCGTAGGCGCCAGCTTTATCATAAGGTTTGAAGGTTTTGACGTAATAATCAATTTCGTTTGTAGTGAGCGCATTAAAAGTCACTTTTGTAACAGCATTTACTGTTTTTTGAGATATTTTGGTGGTAAATGTAATAGAGGTAATCACTTCGTGAGAGGAGTTACTCATAGAAAATAGCATTTGAAATGCATCATCGTAATCTTTAGGTTTTCCTAAGGCTATGTTGTTATGCCAAACAATAGTGTCACTAGTCACTAGAATGTCCTTGTCTTTCAATTCGTTTTTAAAAGGTTCTGACTTTAATTGAGCTAAATAATCACTAACTTCAGAATGATGTAATTGGTTTGGATACACTTCATCAATGGGCTTTAACCTAATCTCAAAATCTAATCCTAAATCTTTAAAAAATTGCTGACGTCGAGGTGATCCTGAAGCGAGAATTAGATGGTAATTTTTGAGTTTGTCTTGAATCATTTTTAAGTCGTTTTAATTAAAAGGGGGTAAAGTAACAACGATAAAATCCCAAAAAGCATTACCAATTTGTAAACCAAGCTAATATGCTTATAGTGAAAGTTGTCGGCAGCTCCAAAAATTTTTATGGTCGCATAGATTAAAGGCGCAATAATAAAAAGCAGAAAATAGCCAATTGCAATTGGTTGTGTATATAAATAAGTCACCATAAAATAAATAACAGCACCAATAGGTATCATACTTACTATAAACGCAATTTTATTTGCACGCGCACGACCTAAAACGATGGGTAAGGTCCTCATGCCTGCTTTATAATCGCCATCAACATCTTGTATATCTTTAACTATTTCCCGAATTAAATTAATTAAGAAGGCGAAAATGGCATAATCAAAAATAATATCAAAAAAAGTGAGTTGAGTAGCTCTGTTTTGAGCCGTTATTGCTGGTAATAAATCAAAAATGGCAACAATAATAATACTCATTGCTACTAAAAAAGAGATGAGAATATTTCCAAATAATACCGTCCCTTTCAAATAAGACGCATACACATAAAGCGCTAAAGAAATAATAACAAAAATGGCAAATAATGAACCTTGATCAATGCTATGTGCTAAGAAAAAGCCTAGAATAATACCTGTAATATTTAGAGTAAAAAATAGATTATAGGCGAGGTTTTCTGAAACTTGTTTACCAATAATGACTTTGTTGGGTTTGTTAATAGTATCTGTTTCAACATCGTAAATATCATTAATGATATTGCCTGCAGCAGCGATACAAAGCGTCGTAATGACTAAAAGCCAAAAACCTAATGTATTTAAAGTTGTGGGTATGTCAAAAGCTTCAAAAAGTGAAAATTTGATAAGTACTTGTGCAATGATAATCAGTACTAGATTTTTCCAACGAATAAGATTTAAAATGTGCAATGTACTGTTAGGTGTTAACTTGTATTATACTAAATTTGATGAGTGCTGAATTCTAAATGATATTGAGTCTTCAGTCTTTTTTTTTAAATCGAATCAGGTTTGTGAGAAGTTAAAGTGGACACCCATACTAATCATAGTTGGCATTAAAATTCCCGTCCCATTTGCCTTGTACTTTCATGATTTGCTCAATGATGTCTCGTACAGCACCTTGTCCACCTCCTTTATGAGAAATATAATGGCTTACAGCTTTGACTTCTATGGCAGCATCTTGCGGACAAACAGCCAATCCAACTAATTTCATGACAGGAATATCTGGCATATCATCTCCCATATACAATACGTTTTTTGCCTCTATATTGTTGTTCGTCACATACTCATGAAATTGATTGACCTTTTGGTGAGCACCTAAATAAATATCTGTAATGCCCAAGCCTTCCAAACGTTTTTGTACACCAATATTGCTTCCTCCAGAAATAATACAGATGTTAAATCCAGCATCTATAGCTGTTTTAAGTGCATAGCCGTCTTTAATATTCATACGTCTTAGCATGTCACCGTTGGTCATTACTGTAACAGTTCCATCGGTAAGTACACCATCTACATCAAAAATGAAAGTGGTAATGTGTTCTAGATACTCTTTATAACTTTTATCGTCCATTTAATTATCTTTTTTTTTAGTTGTTGCGCTTGTCGAAGCATGAGTTTTCTTTATTGAAGCAGTCATTAACTTGTAAATGTCTTTATGATGCTCATTATCGAGCATTTTTAAGTGCCTTTTAATTGTTTTTTTATCATTGCGTTTGGCAGGGCCAGTTTGAGCCCTAAAAGGAGACAGGTTTTGAATTTTATTTGCAGTTTCTAAAATGAGCGGTTTAAGTAAATCAAATTCGGCCCCTTGAGACTCTGTAATTTCATGCGCTACTCTAAATAATTGATTTGTAAAATTATTCACAAATACTGCCGCTAAATGTAAGGCAGCGCGTTGATCGCTATTGACCCGTTTTGTATGCTTTGAAATGGATTGCCCTAAGTGTTTTAACTGCTGATAATCTTTACGCATTAGGGTTTCTAGACATAATGGAACTTCTGCAAAATTAATCTCAGCGCCTTTAGAAAACGTCTGTAATGGGTAAAAAATACCGCGTCTATTTTTTTTATCTATATCATAAGGACTTACACTCCCTGAAGTATGCACGACCAAACGGTCTTCAAAGGGTAATTGTTCAGATAGTTGAGTTATAGCATCATCACTAACTGCAATGATATAAATGTCTGCTTCAACGAGTTGCGACAGATCACTTGTTAATAGCACTTCGCTGTTAAAAGGTCTCATGCTTTTTATGTCTCGATTGTACCATTGCTTGATGGTAACGTTTTCCGCAGAAAAAAAAGCTTTATATAAATGATGAGCAACATTGCCTGCTCCTAAAATAACTATTGTAATCATACTGCTAAAATACAATAGAAATAAGAAATGATAATTATCATACTTTAATTTATCTTGAGTAATTACATTTGTAGCTATGAGCCAAGATATTAGTAATCGAGAAGATGTGTTTTTATTAGTGGATACGTTTTATAAAAAGGTACGTAAAGACGATATACTAGGGCCTTTTTTTAATGAAATGATTAGAGATTGGGATGCGCATTTGGAGCACTTGACGACCTTTTGGGAAACGAGTTTATTTATGGCCAAAAAGCTGGATAAGAAGTACTATGGAAATCCGCTAGAAGCTCACGTCAAGGTCGATAAGTATTTTGATCATAGTATCTCAGAGCTTCACTTTGGTATTTGGCTCAACCTTTGGTATGAAACACTCGAAGAACTTTTTAAAGGAGATGTCACAGAAACTGCAAAACGTCGCGCCCGAAAAATGGGAACCTTTATGTACTTAAAGATGTTTGAGGCAAGACAAGCCAAATTGTAATAGGTCTTTTATAATATCTAAAACCAAGGGAAATAAATTGACGACTGTAGCGCTATTTAATATTTTTTTATTCATACCCATTTATTGTAATGTTAATGTGCAGCGAGCTTACCGTTTTGGTATCTAAAAAAATAACCAAAGAAGGCTATAGTGAAGGTTAAATACGACTCATAATATTGAAGAAAACCATGCGAGTAAAGCATATGAATGACTATTTTTTTAAGCATTAGATCGCATGCATCAGTTTGATTCATAAATTCACTGGATCATCATTCTAAATAAGAATAGACTTTTCGATAATTACTAAAATAAAGAGCAAACGATAGGCGGTGCCCTATATAAATAGTCACGATTACCTTTGCATAAAATAGAAGGTATGAGTAATTCTGGAGGTAAGGTTTTAATTTCTAATGTTCGTTTTGTTTTAAGATAAATTATAAATCAGAAAAGTAGATATGAGTTGATGAAATTACGACATCTAAATTCATATAAAGTAACTCACCACTAATATATATATTTAACACATTTTTGACACAATTTGTCCAATACTAAACGAACTAAATTAGCTATCTTTGAAAAACTAAAATGAACCTTTCTTGCTATGCAAAAGAAACTTGCTAATATTCTCTTTTCTACACGTCTAACTGGTATTTTATTTATTGTCTATTTTGTATCTATGATTATTGGTACGTTTATGGATGCTGGTCAAGATACATCTCCAACACCCTACTCAAGGTATTATATTTATAATTCTTGGTGGTTTGAGGCTATCCAGATGATGTTTGTTATAAATTTCATCGGCAATATCTTTAGGTACAGGCTCTATAAAAAAGCGAAATGGGCTACATTAACACTACACTTGTCTTTTATATTTATTTTTATAGGAGCAGGAATTACACGATATATAGGTTTTGAAGGTTGGATGCCAATTGGTGAAGGCGAAACAGAAAACACCTACCTTACAAGAGATGTTTTTTTAACCACGTTTATTGATGGCGATTTAATTGTCAACGGACAACAACAAAGACGGGTAGAGCAGGAGCGGGTTGATTTTTCTGAACGTTTGGATAATGATCTTACTTTAAATACAGAATACAACGGAACATCAGTAACCATCCAAGTTAAAAAGTTTGTTAAAGATGCAGAACTAGATATTATTCCAGGTGATGTTGGTGACTCTTATCTTAAATTGGTAGAAGCTGGGGATCAGGGCCCACATAGTCATTATATTAAGGATGGCGATAAAGATGGTGAGCTGATCCATAATATCGTATTTACACTAAATAGTCCAACAGCAGGTGCTATTAATATAACTACGAAAGACAATCTCATGTTTATAGAGTCCCCTTTTGAGGGAGATTATATGACAATGGCAACGCAAGTCACCGGGAAATTAGTGAAGGATTCGATCCAACCACTAAAATTAAGGTCACGTTATCAGGTTGCAAATATGGCGATCGTGTTTCCTAAGCCAGTGATGCAAGGAGAGTTTGGAGTTGTGAAAAAATCAGAGATGTTGCAAAGTCGAGAAGATGGTGTTATTGTGGACGTGACTGCTAACGGAGAAACTAAAACGGTCAATTTATTAGGTGGGCAATACGTCAACGGACGCTTTGAACAAGTCAAAGTAGGCGGTTTAGACATTGCCGTAAAATATGGTTCTATCGTTAAAGAATTGCCATTTAGTATTAAACTCAATGATTTTGTTGCGGATCGTTATCCGGGAACGGAAGATAATTTCTCTGCGTTCTCTAGTGAAGTCACAGTCATAAAACCTAACGAAACACCGTACGATTATAAGATTTTTATGAATAACGTTTTAGATGAGGAAGGTTATCGGTTTTTTCAATCTAGTTTTTTTCCAGATGAAAAAGGAACCAAGCTTTCTGTAAATCATGATCAATGGGGAACATGGGTCACTTATTTTGGGTATATGTTATTATACTTTGGTTTAATGTCTATTCTATTTAGTAAAGGAACTCGTTTTGCAGATTTAAAGCGCATGCTTGAAAAAGTGAAAGTGAGCAAAGCAAAGTTGTTAACGATTCTTTTACTTGCTTCGAGTATGGTCGGTTTTTCTCAAGAACATGGTCCAAATGATGGACATAATCACGAGGCACCAGTGCAACAGGAACAACCGCAAGAACACTCAGCAGATGATGGGCACGATCATAAAACTAAAACAGTTCAAGAACATTTTGAAGGCGACGGTCATGACCATAGCACAAAAGAAAGACCTAAGATTAAAATTGATCGCCCTTCAAAAGCAGAAATTGATTCTGTAATACGCTCTAACGTGACACCAAAGATACACTCAGATAAGTTTGGTGAGTTAGTGATACAAGATTACAGCGGACGCATGATGCCAATGAATACATTCGCTTCAGAAATACTTAGAAAATTAAGTAAGCGTGATCACTATGAAGAGTTTGATGCTAATCAGGTGTTACTGTCCATGCAGGAGAGTCCCTTGTTTTGGTACAACGTACCCATCATTTATTTAGCAAAGAGTAAAGGCGATTCTATTCGAAAAATAATAGGTGTAGATAAAGATCAAAAGTACGTGTCTATTACAGATTTCTTAACCGATGAAGGGCGAAATAAAATAGGGCCTTATCTTAAAGAGGCTTATGCTGCTGAAATCCCTAATGGTTATCAAAGTCAGTTAAAGGAAGCTTATGATCGTATGAGTCTATTGTTTAACACGCTTGACGGTCGTTCAATTAAAATTTTTCCGGTCCCAAATGACGAGGTTAATACATGGATTTCACAAACCGAATACAAGGAAGACTATCGCGAACAAATTAAAGATACACTCTACGGAAAGTTTATTGAAAACAGTTTTGGTTTCTATATAGGAGAATTATATAATGCGAAACAATCGGGTGACTATAAACTGGCAGACAAGCTGTTGGCAGGATTTAAAAATAGTCAAGCTGAAGTTGGGAGCGAAGTCATGTTATCAGATGAAAAAGTAAAAACCGAAATCTTATATAATAAATATGACATCTTTAAAAAGTTATATTCCTATTATATGCTAATTGGACTGGTGCTTTTTGTTTTGCTTATCATACAGATTTTTAAGTCAAAAAGTAAAGTCTTAGATGTGATTGTTAAAGGTCTTGGGATTGCCATTTTTGTGTTATTTTTAGTTCATACAGGAGGATTAATTGTGCGTTGGTATATTTCTGGGCATGCACCTTGGAGTGATGCTTATGAGTCTATGATTTATGTCGCTTGGGCAACTATGTTTTTTGGTATTGCCTTTGGGAGAAAAAGTATGCTTACCCTTGCAGCAACTGCATTTGTTACTGCTATGATATTATTAGTGGCACACATGAATTGGATGGATCCCGCTATTGGTAACCTATCTCCTGTACTAGATAGTTATTGGTTAATGATTCATGTCGCAGTTATTGTAGCTAGTTATGGACCGTTTGCTTTAGGGATGATTCTAGGGTTGACCGTATTGCTATTAATGATTTTTACTACGGAAAATAACAAAGATAAAATGTTACTTAATATTAAAGAACTTACATTAATTAACGAAATGTCACTAACTGTTGGTTTGGTCATGTTAACAATAGGGAACTTCCTTGGCGGAATGTGGGCCAACGAAAGTTGGGGACGTTATTGGGGTTGGGATCCAAAAGAAACTTGGGCACTGATTAGTATTATTATTTACGCCTTTGTTATTCATATGAGACTAATGCCAGGACTTAGAGGTCGCTTTGGGTTTAATCTTGGTTCTATATTGGCATTTGCTAGTATTTTATTCACCTATTTTGGAGTGAATTTCTATCTAGCAGGTCTACACTCATACCAGTCAGGTCAGCAGATTTTAAGCGTTCAATATATAGTCGGTACGCTTGCTGTCATAGCCATGATTGCATCAGTAGCCTATTGGAAGTATAAGAAATATTACAGAAAATAAACACCTCATTTTTGTGAGCTTTTACTAGTCCACCTAAAGTGCCTCCTTGAATAAAAGAGGAGATTTAGGTGGGATAGGTTCGTTTATAACTGGGTTATTAGGTAGTTGAATATTAGCCCTATGAGCATGGCTATTCCAAAACTGATGAGTGTTCCTATGAGCACATATTCGGTTAGTTTTCTATCCTTAGCCCTAGAAAGATCACCAAATCTGAAAATTGATTTTGCTGCGAGTAAAAAACCTATGCCTTCCCAAAAATTTAGAACTACAAATAAAAACACAAAAAGTCGCTCTAGAATACCAATATAGGATCCAGCATGTTCTAGAGAATCATTTGTGTCTTTTTTATTTTCTATATTCCATTTAGAAATAACGGTTTTCATAACTATAGATGACATGCTGCTGAGGCCTATAAAACAACATGCGAATAGTAATATGCTAGAGTAGTTATAAGACGTGAAGTTGCTCAGATATGGTTCATACAGATCGACTACTAGTGCAATAACAACCAAGTGTGCTAATTGGTCTAATCCAAAAAGGAAACGCTTATTTTTTTTATTTTGGAGATGAAGCTTCGTAAGATCTATACCAAAATGACTTACAATAATAATTAAAAATCCTAACCAATAACGTCTATCAAATTGCAAGGTCAACAAAAGAGCTACGGTATGTATTGCAATATGCAGGTATAGGTATTTTGATTTTTGTTTATGCTTGTTTTTATGTGTTACCCAAGATTGTGGTTGCAACAAAAAATCACCAATGAGATGTGCTAATATAAGTGATATAAAAAGTGCTATCATATCGCTTTTAATTTTGATTCGTAGTATTTGATGAGTGCTTTAAGTTCATCATAACCACCGCGTTTTAAACTCTGACTAATATTACTTTGAGTAGTCTCAAAATGACTTGCTAGTTGTTTCTGGTTTTTATTTGGATGTGTAAGTGTGTATGCAATAAGTTCCGCAGTAGTTTGTGTCCAGTTATTAAAGGTAAATGATGCTAAATAAAACATGAGATTTAGGGTGTTGTCCAAATCTACATGTACTGTTTTTATGGCTAGTAGGTTCTTTTTTAGTGATTCAAAACAAGTACCAGAGTTGATGAAGGCAGTTCCGTTTGATGAGGTAATAGCATCACTATCGTATGTTTTGTCTCCAATCCCAATAGCGATTCTGAGGTCTAGATTTGCTGTGTATTTTAAATATGCTTTAATAACAATTGCGGTACGCAATGCGTTTTGTGGCTCTGTTTCTAGTTGAAAACTGTCACCTCTGTAGATTTCCCAATTTTTTGGAGTTGAACCAAAGGAGTTCAAAATAGTTTTGAGATGTGTCATCCAAAGTTGAGGTTGCTGAGCTCTTGAATTTACAAGATCTGCTGTGATGATTGCTATAGCCATGATATAAATATATAATAATTTCTTCGGAAACCCTAAAATATCACCTATTTAGATAATATTTTAAAATATAATCTAAATAGCTAATAAGTTTAATTATCAATTAAACAGCTAATACACTAGAGTATTTATTGTGCAAATGGGTATTGATAATATTAAATATTGTTTTCTTTAATTCCTAAAGGGTTGGGGTGAGTTAAATTCAAAAGTTGTTAAATTTCTGAAGTAAAACTGCTTAAAGTTTTATTGATAAGGTTAGTAAATAGACTAATTATAAAATAGTTTTGTAATACAAATTTAAATTAGAGGATATGAGGTTTTTAAAAGAATTCAAAGAGTTTGCCGTTAAAGGTAATATGATGGATATGGCTATCGGTATTATCATAGGAGCAGCTTTTAATAAAGTAATAGATGTACTGGTCAAAAAGGTGTTTATGCCACCATTATCATTAATGACAGATGGACTTGAGTTTCAGGATAAGCGCTATATATTAAGAGATGTTGTTTACAATGCGAAAGGCGATGTTACAGTAAAGGAAGTCGCTGTGGAGTATGGAATATTATTTGAAACTTTTTTAGATTTTATAATCGTCGGACTCACAGTTTTTATAGTTGTAAAAGCCATGAACAGACTTAAAGATAAAGCACAAGATCCTAAAAACATCATCGTAAAAACACCTAAAGATATTGAGTTGTTATCTCAGCTTACCGAATTAATGAAGGAGCAAAATAAGTTACTAAAATCTAATAATAATTCATAATCGGCTCGTTTTTTTTAGTTTTTGCTAGTTAAAAGCCTAGTTCGATAGACGTTACTCATTCAAAAGGAAGAGTGTTTAGAATCGTCTAATTTCAGATTAACTCAAAAAAGGCTAAAATCAAAAAAATGTAATCAAGCTCCAAATAAACAAACCAGTCCACAAAGCGGTTCTAATCCAATTGCGAGACACTAAAAGCTCCAATGTTTTATTAGAAAAAGAATTATCGCTTATCTGTTGATGCAATGGTACAAATTGTATAAAGGTAGACATCCATAAAGTGAGAACGACGAGCATTCCGCAGATCGAAAAAAGTGTTTGCTCAAAGAATATTTGAATCGTATAAATAATGAGTTGACCAAGCATCAAAGGCATTACTACCAAAGCCATATTAAAGGTATAACGACTATGCCATTTGAAAAGTACGCTAGAAGGGAAGTGCTTAAAACTAGGATAGATAAGCAATTGTACCATCCAGATGAGCACTACGAGTCCAAAATCTATAAGTACTCTAGGTAGTTCTAAGTCCATTATCAGTAGCATTCACTTTTTTCCATACATGCTCGCTATTAAGCTTAAAACTTCCAATAAAATCAAAGTTACAATCGCTAGGCGCAATAATAGATAAGAAGGGTTGTTCCTTTTTATCGCGATAAAGATGATAAGATTCACCAATAATAGGCTCAAAATTATAACGCGCGTTATAAACGAGGTTATTATATTCTAATTCTTCCATCATTTTATCGTAGGCAGCTTTAAGTTCTAGATATTTAGACTGGATTTGTTTGTTGGCTTTAAGGATGTTCCTGTTTTTCCAAGATGAATTATCTGTGACTTTAATAGCAGGAGCACCAACATTAGTTGCATACGGTTTTAGCGCTGCATCATAACGTTGCGTGTCTCTATTAAATACAATCTGGTCTGGTTTTTTGTCTTGAGACATAGTCAACATTCTTTTTTGCAAAGATAAAGCACACATTTTATTCATAGTGGTTAAATACACTTTAATTTTTTAGTCAAGTCGAGAACACTCTTCTTAAACTAAAATCTTGGATGCTAATACTATTTCCTTTTATATGTTTTACAGTCACAATTACTAGGGGAATATCTGTTGTTAATTCTAGTGTAAATTTATAACCGATAAGATTTCTGACTTTTAAACATAGAAGTCAATGGAAATATTGAAATTAAAATTGAGGTATTTATTATTATCAATAAATTTATTTTATCTTAGTAGAGTTAATAGTTTAATCATGAATTTTATTAAAAAGATAGGTCTAGCTAATTTGTTTATATTGGCCTTATGTGTTTTTATTATTGGTGTTGCAGAATACCTGTTTCAAAGAGGAGATAAGTTGCATGCTATATTTATTGGGCTTTGGGCACCAACATTACTTTTAGTAGCCATATTCATAAAACAGATTAAAAATGGACGCTAACGATATTATAATATACTTCTCGGTATTTGTGTCTATTTGTGTAGTAATATGGGCAGTTTGGATGATTCGGGTTTATGATAAAGTAGATAGAGATAATTAAGACTGTAAACTGTTTCTTTTGTTCTATATGCTTTAATCTTATTAATATTTTTACCTAGATGTGTTCTGTTACCAAGTCATTTTTTGAATTTTTATTAGTTCAAAATCTATTGTTCTTTCGAAATGCTGAGAGTTAAACTCAGTGTATAATCAGTTTATTAGATAATTAAAATAATAATAATTATGTAATATAGTTCTGCTCTTTTAAAAATAATAGACCTCAGAAGCTTAAGCGGTGTAAGTTAAAATAGAATTATAACTTTATTTTTTATCAAAAAGTAAATATGGGTAACTACGCTTCTTTCGCTTTATTAATAATCGCTCTCAAACGCTCTTTTCTTAACCCTGCCTCTTGTCTAAGTTTATTCTTCTTTTGATCCATGAGCTTAGAGTGCTTAGATTTATTGTTTCCGTTTTTTTGTCCTTTTGGTTTTGGCATTGATTAAGGTTTGTGAAAATATTTATTATTTTCTGAAGTGTAAAATATCAAAATACCTTGTAAAATCTACGCTAGATTTTGAGCAAGTAAATCCTTGAGTTTCTCATAAGAAATTTCTTCAAACGATGACACTACCAAATCTGCCTTACTATAATCTTGATCTTTACTATGTAAACTATTGTAGCCTATGCAATATATATTAGCAGCGTTAGCAGCTGATATGCCGTTTGTAGAATCTTCAATTACAAAGCATTCCTTGGGCTGTTTACCAGATAATTCTGCTGCCTTAATAAATATTTCAGGATGAGGTTTGGAGGCTTTTAAATCGGCACCACTAATTTTAGCATCGAAATATTGATCTAGATCAAAACGTTTAAAAACACGATTTATGTTTTTCATAGATGCAGAAGAGGCAAGAACTAAAGTCATACCATTGGCATGATAATCCTTGATGAGAGTTGAAACACCATCTAATAATTGAAGCGAGGTATCACTTATAAAAAGCGCCTTGAAATGCTTACGTTTAATATCGGTTAGCGTTTGAGCACACAAGGGCAATTGAAAATAGGAAATGAGTTGATTGCATATCTCCATAGTGGACTGACCTGTAAAAGAGGCATAAAGAGCATCAGATACATCGATGTTGACATCGTTAAACATTTGGAAATAGGCTTTATGATGAAGAGGCTCAGTATCTACGATGACACCGTCCATATCAAATAATACAGCTTTAAACATGTGGTTGAATTAATTAGCATTACGAATATATGTAATTACGTATTGACTATCAATAGGTTTGGTTGACAATTACGTAGACTCTAGATTATTTGCAGATATGTTCGATAAAGGGTTATTTTGTTTCTTTTTATACTCCATTTTGTCTATATATTCCTATGCTTTTATTTTAATATGCTTGTTCAAACCCAGTAAATAAAAATAAACAATAAGTCTTTATGCATTTCATCGATTATTTAAGCGCTTCATGGTGTTTATTCCTTTTTAGTATTACATTAGCAGCAACTTAATATTATTTCATTAAACCCCAAATCTAATGAGAGCTTTATACTACTTATGCTTCGCTATGCTTTTTTTAATACCTACAAAAGGTGTTTCTGCATCGTTAAATAACAATGAATCTAATATGACGTCTATGACCTCTGAACAAGGTCAGCGTGTTCGTATTGATGTCACTACCACAACGGGCTATACTAGACATTTATTGTTAGCGTTTACTCCTAATAATGCTGCAACAGAAGCCTATGATTTCGGTTATGACGCTTTAAATAGTGATAACTATTCAAATGATAGTAGGTGGATGGTTGGTGAACAGCGAAGTCTTATACAAGGTCTTGGAGCATTTCTTAATACAAAAGCTTATCCTTTAGGTATATTTCTTTCTAATGCTGGACATATAGAATTTTCACTCACAGGACTAGAGCATTTTGATGAGATCATAGAGGTTTTTATTTATGATGCTTTTACCGATACTACAACATCAATTTCAGATAGTAATTTTATAGAAACTATGCCAGAAGGTGATAGCACAAATCGGTTTTATGTGACGTTTACAAATAGTATTTGTACAATGGTTTTTCCAGATAGTACCTTCTCAAAGTTGGAGACTCAATTAGCAATACCACAAATTAGTTATATTAGTTCAACTAAAGAACTACAAATTATCTCACCAAATGGTTTAGATATTGAAGCCATTCATCTTTATAATATTTTGGGACAGAACTTAAGGCAATGGTCTAATTTGGAATCTAACACATTTGGTAATTATACTATTTCAATGTCTAATATCTCAAAAGGCACCTATTTGGTTAGTCTAAAAACTAAAACAGGGAAATTCAATAAACGATTGATTATATCCAAATAGTAAAACACTATTTAATATTGATTTTGATGCGATTCTTTTTTGTAATTTTAGAGCTACAAATATATAATTCATGTCAAAAAAAAAACAAGGCTTAAATACCATTTGCACTCATGTAGGTGAAATAAAAGATAAGCAGTTTAAAGGTGCAGTATCACCAATTTATTTATCTACATCGTATGAGTTTGATGGTGTTGATGTTAAGCGTTACCCAAGATACTTCAATACACCAAATCAAGAGTTTTTAGCTAAAAAAATAGCAGCACTTGAGCATACTGAAGCAGCTATGATTTTTAGTAGTGGCATGGCAGCGATTAGTCATATGTTTTTGGCCTTCTTACAAAAAGGAGACCACATCGTTGTTCAAAACACCTTGTATGGTGGTACGAGTAATTTTATTCGTGAGGAATTCCATAAATATGGAATCGACTATACATTTACTAATGGATATGCGGTTTCAGATTTTGAAGCAGCAATCCAATCCAATACAAAGTTGATTCATATCGAGACACCTTCTAATCCCTTATTAACGATCACAGATATAAAGGGAGTTGCAGATTTAGCAAAATCAAAAGGCATCGTTACGACTATTGATAATACATTTGCAAGTCCTGTAAATCAAAATCCAATAGATTTTGGTATAGATATCGTGATGCATTCTGCAACTAAATATTTAGGTGGTCACAGTGATATTTCGGCAGGTGCAGTTGCGAGTTCTGTAGCACATATGGATCGTATTTGGAATGTCTCTAAAAATCTCGGTGGCAACTTAAGTGATATGACTGTTTGGATGTTAGAGCGCAGTATGAAAACACTAGCACTTCGCGTGAAAGCACAAAATAAAAATGCTCGCAAACTGGCTAAGTTTTTAGACAAACATGAGGACGTCTCTAAAGTGTATTATCCAGGATTAAAAAGTCATCCAGAGCATTTATTGGCAAAAGCACAAATGAAAGGTTATGGAGGTATGTTGTCTTTTGAATTGAGAAAAGATATTGATGCCATGGCATTCATGAAACAACTTAATTTAATCAAACCTTCCATGAGTTTGGCAGGTGTAGAAAGTACCATGTTATTACCTTCAAAAACCTCTCATTCATTATTAACTCAAGAGCAGCGTGACGCCGTTGGAATTAGTGATCAGTTGATACGATTTTCAGTAGGTATAGAAACATTTAGAGATTTAAAAATAGATATTGAACACGCAATAATTAATACTAAAACCACATCTTTTGCATAAAAATAATAAACATTCTAAAGGCTATGATTTTGATCTTTTAGTGAAGAGTTCTCCAAAATTAGAAGAATTCGTTTTTACTAATTCCTTCGGAAATGTAACCATTGACTTCGCTAACCCTAAAGCAGTAAAATTGTTAAATACAGCTTTATTGAAAGTACATTACGGCATTGATTATTGGGAATTTTCTGATGCGAATTTATGTCCGCCAATTCCAGGTCGTGTTGAGTATATTCATTTATTAAATGCTTTGCTAAAACGTTCGGAAGTCAAAGAAAACATTACAGTATTAGATATAGGTGCAGGAGCAACTTGTATTTATCCACTATTGGGACAAGCAGAGTACGGATGGAATTTTATTGCTACGGAAATTGACTCACAAGCGATGAGGTCTGCTGAAAAAATAGTAGCAAAAAACAAGTTGAGCAAGTCCATCAAATTGCGCTATCAAGATAACGAACAGAATATCCTCACTGGAATTTTAAAATCTAAAGAAAGGGTGAGTGCTGCGATGTGCAATCCTCCATTCTATAAAGACCAAGCAGAGGCCGATGAAAATACATTACTCAAACAAAAAGGATTAGGAAAGCAAACCGATACAGTGGCTCGTAATTTTAGTGGTACTGCAAAAGAACTTTGGTATCCAGGAGGAGAGAAGGCTTTTGTGCATAATTATTTGTATCAAAGTTCACTTCTAAAAACCAACTGCTTTTGGTATACTTGTTTAGTTTCTAAAACGCAACATGTTTTAAGTATGGAAACATCATTAAAAAAACTTGGAGCGACAGATTTTAAGATTTTGCAGATTTCTTTAGGTAACAAAATAAGTAGAGTCGTAGCATGGACCTTTTTAACGGAAGAGGAGCAAGCTGAATGGATATCGTAATTGATATTATAATTTGTAACAGTTATATTAAATAAATATGTTTTCCTGTTCCTGTCTGCTGACAGTTAGGTTCACGGAAATGAAAATAAGAACTTTCAATGAAATTAGATATACTCGTATTTGGAGCACATCCAGATGATATAGAATTAGGATGTGGAGGCACAGTCGCTAAAGAAATTGCTAACGGTAAAAAAGTAGGTCTTATAGATTTAACTCGCGGAGAGTTAGGAACACGTGGTACAGCGAAAACTAGAGATCAAGAGGCCAATGATGCTTCGAAAATATTAGGTGTTACTGTAAGAGAAAATTTAGGCTTTGCAGATGGGTTTTTTATAAATGATAAAGAGCACCAGCTCAAAGTTATTGAAATGGTACGTAAATATCAACCAGAGATTGTATTGTGTAATGCCATTGATGATAGACATATTGATCATGGGAAAGGAAGTAAATTGGTAAGTGACGCTTGTTTTTTAAGTGGACTACTAAAAATAGAAACAGACCTTGATGGGAAAGCACAAGACAAATGGCGACCAAAGCAAGTCTATCATTATATCCAATGGAAGAATCTAGAGCCTGATTTAGCTGTGGATATTTCAGGATATATAGATATTAAAATGGCTTCTGTAGCGGCCTATAAAACTCAGTTCTATGATCCAAATAGTAAGGAGCCCCAAACACCTATAACAAGTAAAAATTTTACAGATAGTATAAAATATAGAGCTCGTGATTTAGGGCGTTTAATTGGCGTAGATTATGCCGAAGGTTTTACCGTTGAGCGCCATGTTGCTGTGGATAGTTTGTTTGATTTAAAATAACCTTATAAAGGAGGGAAATGTGCACTTGTTATTATTGAGAACAAGAATAATTTTACTGATAACATCCTTATTTTATGCGCAATTGGTATAATCGCCCCAATCATTATTAAATAAAACTATTCTGTTTCTTGTCTTTGTTTAGGTTTATAAAGTATGATAATTTGAATGACTATAGCGAGAACCGCTAAAAGATAAATTTCTATTTGGGTAAAAATTTCAAGCTTATCAACTGCTTTTTTACTGATTGACATTTGTCTTTTACCTTCACTTAACTGAATTTTAGATAAATTATAAAGATTTTCTTGAATGTCTGAAATGGTATTGAAAAAAGAACGTTTTTCAATAAAGTTAGAATTTATCAGAATGTTTTCAGATATTTTTAAGTCTTCAAAATCGCTCTTAAGATTATTTAAAGTCTTCTTTTCTTTTTTTGTAAGCTTTGTTTGATCATATCTAGATAGGAGTTCTAAGATATTTTTATCTAATTGCTCACTTCTATTATAAAAAAAAGTGGTGTCTAATAATGCAGCAGCTATTTCTTTTTCTTGGACAGATTTTGATAAATCAAAAATCAGGTCACTAGCAACAACTCTGTCTTCATATATCGTAACAACCGCGTCTCTTACTCTAATAAAATTATTTTTATCTATGAGGTTTGTGGTCACAATAAGTACAAAGACTATAAGAATTCCAAGTATCCATTTTACTTTATTAAAGAAGGCCATAAGGTTCTGTTTTAGATTGTTAAATCAAGAAGGAAAGATAATAAAGTTTCAAATTATTCTTGAATAAAATATGTTAGAAAATGCTTAAATCTTTTGTGATCTGTTAGTCTGCTTTTTGTTGGTGTTTTGTGGGTGAAATTTATAAAGCATTTATGGTCATAATGTTGGCGGTAATATTAACATTAGCATATTGAATGTTAAAACTACTATTGTAGACACTAGTATCATTTGTATGGCGTTATATTTTATTTTAACTAATAATTTTAAAAAAAAGTCTTTGTAGTAACTGTGAATTATTTTACATTTGCACACGCATTGAAAAATGTGTCCAAATGGTGGTTGTAGCTCAGTTGGTTAGAGCGTCGGTTTGTGGTACCGAAGGTCGCCGGTTCGAGACCGGTCTTCCACCCAGAATATCAAAGCTTCTCAGAAATGAGGAGCTTTTTTTGTGCATCTAATTCATAACTAAAGGATAGGGTTTGGTATCTGAATTTTGAAATATGCTGATTTTAGACTAATCGAAGCTGTTTCTCGAATGTTATAACAAAAAAGGCTTCAATAGAAATGGAATACTTTTTATTATAAATAGGATTGCTCTTGTGTTGGCTTGTAGTCAGTGATTTTTTTGAGGGTTATAGATTTCTCTAAAGCTTTTGGTTGTAAACGTATCTGTAAAATACCCACATATTACAAATCTTAACGATACTCTGGCTAGAAACAGAGAGATGAGTATTAATTTTCCTTTTATCTATTTTAAGTTTGTGATCACTCACTAAAAAAAGATTTTATTAAAAAGGTTCAAGATATTTAAAATAGATCTTAAACCTTTTTGTTTTTTTGCGTTAGCGATTGAGGTATGTGTTGAAGCTCCTCGGAGAGAGCGACTACCGAAAGCGCGACTGAGGGTAACGCCCAACTATTACTCAGTCTCTGCTTTATCGACAACAAGTCTATCTACGCGGTTTACAATTTCCCAGGCCGTATAGAATACCAAGCGTGTTCTGTTTTCTAATAAATCATATTGAATTTTATCAGGAGTATCACTTGGCTGGTGATAATCGTCATGCGTCCCATTGAAATAGAAAATAACAGGGATATTGTTTTTAGCGAAGTTATAATGGTCACTTCTATAATAGAAACGGTTGGGGTCATTCTCGTCGTTATAGGTATAATCGAGTATGATATTGGTGTATTTTTTATTTGCTTCTTCGGAAATGTTATGTAAATCTGTACTCAGTTTATCACTACCAATAAGATATACGTAATTTCTGTCTCCTTCACGTTTTGGATCTGTACGTCCAATCATATCAATGTTCAAATCTGCAACCGTATTTTTTAAAGGGAAAATAGGATCATTATCTGAATAATGTCTGGATCCTAAAAGCCCTTTTTCTTCTCCTGTAACGTGTAAAAATAAGATAGAACGTTTTGGCCCATCTCCTTTTTCTGCTGCTGCTTTGAAAGCTTCTGCAATTTCTAGGATAGCAACTGTGCCAGACCCATCGTCATCTGCACCATTATAAACTTGACCGTCTTTAATGCCTTCATGGTCTAAATGAGCTGAGATTACAAGAATCTCATCTGGCTTTTCTGTTCCTTTTAAGAATGCGACTACGTTTTCAGAATTTACAGCTTCTGCTTGACTTTTAAGAGCACATGATATTTTTGTAGCTATTGTTTTTGACACATCAGACTCCATAATTTGTGGATAGATGGCTTTTGCCATTTTCTCGTTTGCCATCATGGATACCATAGATGGTTCATTACTTTTTAGTGACATTCTGCCCGCTTCTCCAGACATTGCAATTTCTTTATAGTAAGGCCCATATTGAGCAATCATTTGTTCATTAACAAAGATCATTACTTTTGCACCATTATCGTTTGCTGCATCTCTTTTTGATGAGATTGATGAACGTCCTGTGCTCCATTTTGTATCTTCGGTAGTTCCAGAAGTTATATAATTCCCATCAGCATCTTTAGGTTCTCCAGCTTTTATAATTACCACTTTTCCTTTAACATCTAAATCTTTATAATCTGAATAGGTGTCTGAGTCAATACCGTAACCAGCATAAATCACTTCATTGATGTCTAGTTGTTGTGTTTCTGTATTACCTAGAATTAGAAAGTCTGTATAGTTTTCCATGGCTGTTCCATTGATAGACATATCTACTTCTGGAGCTTTTTGTTTTTCTAAAGGGACTTCTTGAAAATAATCACCACCAGAGAGCGGTGAAGGAATACCCATATTTACATATTGATCCTTTAAATAATTAACTGCTTTCTTTTGACCAGGTTCTCCCGTTTCTCGTCCTTCAAAGTCATCTGAAGCATAGGTGTAGAGCATGTCTTTTAATTCGGTAGCGGTTATGGTGTTACCGTAAATTGTCGGGTCAGCAGGTGCCTTATTTACTGTTTTTTGATTAGAGCTTCCACAACCTACTAAAAGTAAAGTTGCAGCTAAGATGTTTAATGATGTTTTCATTATTTAAGTGTTACATGAATTTATAACACGATATTACGAAAAATCTAATTGAGTTCTTATGAACCCTATGAGGCTTTATCTAAATTTTAACAAGATATTAATAGTCTTGATCTACGATGATTCTGTTTTCTGAATTTGCCAAATACCAGGCAGTTGCGAAAATTAGTTTTGTTCGTTTTTCGAGTAAGGCATAGTCAATTTTTTCTGGAGTATCTGTAGGCTGGTGATAATCTTCATGTTCACCGTTGAAATAGAAAATTACAGGGACGCCTTCTTGAGCAAAATTATAATGATCTGATCTAAAATAATAGCGGTTAGGGTCCTTATCGCTATTAAGTTTATAATCTAGTTCTAGGTTTGTAAACTGAGCGTTAGCAGCTTCTGATATATAGTGTAATTGAGTACTTAAACGATCTGCACCAATAAGATAAATATAATTAGGATTGTTTTTATGAGCGTCGTCCACTCGACCAATCATATCTATATTAAGGTTCGCAACAGTATTTTTCATTGAGAACACTGGATATTTAGCGTAATATCTTGACCCTCTAAGTCCAACTTCTTCACCTGTAAGATGTAAAAAAACAATACTGCGTTTTGGTCCATGACCTTCTAAAGCTGCTTTTTTAAATGCCTGTGCCATTTCCATTACTGCAGCTGTGCCGCTTCCATTATCATCTGCACCATTATAAATTTCGGTATCTGTGTAGCCTTCGTGATCGGAATGTGCTGATATGATAACCACTTCCTCAGGAAATTCATTGCCCTTTACATAGGCGATGACGTTTTGAGAGCTTTTTATATCTCCGGAAAAAAAAGACTTAGGGATATGTTGATAATATTTAGATCCTAATGGGGATTGTATTTGTTCTTTTATATAGTAATCCTTTAAAAATTTAGAGGCCTTATGGTGTCCTGGTTCTCCAGTTCTACGACCTTGGAACTCATCTGTTGAAAACGCGTAAACATGATTTTTAAGTTCTTCTTTAGAAATCGTATTGATATAGGAGTCTACGGTTTGTGAATCTTCAAAAACAATACTTTCTTTGAGTTTATCTATTTTTTCGGTATGTCGCAATGTAGCGCAAGAGCCAACTAACGTAAGTGATAAAGTAATAAGTAGAAATTTCATTGTAATTTGGGGATAGTGAACTGAATCAGAGTAAAATTAAACAAAAAAAAAGGTAATACCGAAAGGTTACCTTAAATAATTTATTCTGTGCCTAGATCATCAATTTCTAAACCATCGAGCTCTTCAATTGATTCTTCTTCGAGTTGTTCTTCTTTTAGCTCAAGTTGTTCGGTGTTTCCAACTTCAGATTTACTGAACACTGCTTTATAAGTTGTAAGTGCTAAAGCTATTATGGTCATTAAAAATATAAGTTGAATCGGTTTTTTGTTGTGTTGCTTTTCTTTGAAAGTAAATAAAGCGAGTAAGCCAAATATCAAGGTAGCTATAGAGGGTATGTATGCAATTTTAAACAATGGTGTTACAGCTAGAATAAGTGCTAGAATTGCAGTAATAAAACCTAAAATTAAAAATAACTTTTTCATATGATTAATGTTTTAGACCTGTAGCCGACTTAATTTTTAATTCTCCGTTACCAACTGCTATTTTAAACTTTGCATAGACCAGTATTTTATTGTCATCTGCTGTAAGCCATAAAATATTGTCATTATTACCTTTAAGTAGGTCACTATTGCTTACTGAGATGGCAAGTTTGTAACACTCTTTTTTACCTAAAGCTGTATTTATAGTTTCTTTACTAAGATATTTTAGTCTTACCACCGTTTCTTTATTGTCAAAAAGCACTTTGAAATTTTGACTATCACCAATACTAGCCTTGTGAATGTCTAAGTTTCTTATTTGGTAAAGTGTTGTTACTAAATCTCGAGTTGAAGCACTAATCGTAACCGTTTTTTTTTCTTCCCAAGTCGTCCCATCACTTCTTTTTTTACGCATTAAGCTCGATACATTATTAGCCTTATGATTAAATGTATACTTCATGAATTTCTCATAACCACCCTCGCTAATATCTCTATTATGTAAATAGGGCTTTAAGGTTTTTGGGTTTACATAGCTTTCATATAAATCTCTAATTTTAAAAAAGCCATCCCATTTACTATAGGTTGTAGCAGTACATTTTAATTTTAATAAGGTAGATTTTGATGTCTTGACTTCACTAGTCTCCATGGTGACTTGCGCTAATTCGTTAAGTAATCCAGACATGTTATAAGATGCTGTATAAATTAGGGTTTCTCCTGCAGTAATAGTATTATTTTGAGAAGAGGCGCTTGAACAAAGGCATAAAATAAAAGTGGGTACTAAAAGTAATCTCATAATTGTTAGTTTGGTTCAATAAGGTATTTCTAAGCATTTATTGTGCCGAAAATACAATGTTCTCTATTAATTATCTAACTAATTTTTTATTAAAGTTTCTATTCCATTTAATGTCTTATTTCTAGATGATATTTATCATAACTTTTTTGAAGAATACTAAGTAATTTCGTATCGAAATAAATCTCATTATGTTATGAAAAAAATTTTATTGCCAACTGATTTCTCTGAGAATTCTATTAACGCTATTCACTATGCACTAGAATTTTTTAAAAATGAAGC
>NZ_JBLIET010000040.1:0-23815 GCF_047633235.1 Psychroserpens sp.
ACCATAACGACTACAACTAGTAAAAATGAAACTAGTATGATTAAGATTAAAAAGATAGTAAACGTATTCATTATTTTTGTGTATTATTTTCTTGTAATTCTTTTACTGCTTTAATTTGGTCTGCAAAGAAACCACTTTTTTCTGGATATTTCAAACTTAATATTTTATAAGATTGAATTGCCTTAGCATAGTTGTTTTGTTCTAGGTAAATTCTTGCTAGAGTCTCTGTCATCAATCCGTCATGAGCAATTTGATCACTAGTATCGGCATTTGCTTTTCTCATTTCTTTAATGGGAACAATTTTCGGACTACTTTCCAGAAATTTATCTATAAGTTCAAATTTTTTGTTGACTAAAGCCGATTTCTCTTCTTGAGAATTATCACTAATTTCAATTGTTTTATCGTTGGATTGGTCATCAGTTATCGCGCTATCGTCTCTCTGTATAGGTTTAAAACTTGTTATTTTTAGCCACTCAGTAAAGGAGTGAGTTTCTTCTGTGACGAACTCTAACGGTTTACCAATTTGAAGAATATCTTCAGGTTTTTTTTCTATATGTTTGACGTCAATATTAATAATAACTTTTTCAGTAATAGTGTTTTGAAGTGATAAGAAATGAGCAACATCTTCTGGGTTTATTTTTTGCTCAAATAGGTTTGGATCAAGAACGCCTTCTGTGTTTTTTATATGTTGTTTAAGCGCATCGTCAATAGTAACACTTTTATTGACTGAGATATCGTCAAGATCATTAACAGTTAAGCTTTTGAGATGTTCTGAGTTTTGTTTGATGATTTGCGATATTTCGTTTTGATTGAATATTTCTGAAGTAATAAAATCAAACAGAATACTGCGGTCTGTCGTGTAAGCAGCTGTAGTTTTTAATTCTTGATTGTATTTGTAACTCCCTGTATTTTTTAACCCTTTAAGGTGTAATGCCCTTGCCGATTGAAAGTATGGATATGTAATACTTAAATCATGTAACTCATTCGTCTGCTCATCTGTAATGTGCTGCGGGTTTTGAAGTATGTATGTGAAATCTGATTTATTCATTTACCACTTTGCCAATGTTGCATTAAAAATATCTTGTGTGATACGTTCAAAAATTTCTTCGTGTGCTGCATCTTTCTGAGTACCTTGTAAGAGCTGGCTACCAGGATAATCAAAAAAATGTGAAAAACGTTGTTCAAATTCCTCCTCGGGATTAGTAGTGTCAAAAAACCGTAAGTTAACCGTTACTGATAATCTGTTTTGGGCCGCAGTACTGTTGGATTGCGCTGTAGTTGGAGAAATTCGGTATTCTACAATTTCTCCTTCATAAATCAATTCACCATTTGATGTGGTAATATTTAAATTGGTTTGGTTAACAATCAAATCTTCTAAGGCAAGTTTGAAATCTCTATCAAAACCAGGTTCTATTAAATCTGAAGTGTTTTGAAAATAATTAACTTGAAATGTTTTTGCTTTTAAATCTTGAACTCCTGTAAAAGAATACGGTCCACAACCTAATAGAAGTAAAAATACTGATACAAAGATAGGATGTTTGATGTTTTTCATGCTTTAATACGTGTTACGGTTCATCGTTATGTGAGCTTAGATATAATTGCCTTATTAGCAACATCAAAATCTACGTGAGCTAAACCTTCCGCTGTTGTCTTGTAAAGTAATAACTATTTCTAGAAAACGACTTTCTTGTTAGAACTATTTCAATAGCCTTCATAATCTTGTATTAAAGGTCGTACTGTTTAATTTTTCTATATAAGGTTCGTTCACTAATACCCAATTCGGCAGCAGCAAGCTTGCGTTTTCCTTGGTGACGTTCAAGCGACTTTTTAATCAATTCAAGCTCTTTGTCTTGTAAAGATAGTGTTTCTTCCTCTTCAATTTCTTCAGCAAAATGATATTTATCTATATTTTGATTTTTATCATCAGGATCAAAATGTTTTTCTGATTTTTCTGCAATTGCCATTACTTCTAAATCCTGAAACTCTTCTGTATAGTTGTCTTTTTGAGGTTCTCCGTAGATTTTCTCAATCAAACTTTCATTCTCTTTTTCAACTTCGGAAACGTTCCCACTTTTCATTAGTTCCATCGTTAACTTTTTGAGATCGTTTAGGTCGTTTTTCATATCAAAAAGGACTTTATATAGGATTTCTCTTTCGTTACTGAAATCACTTTCCGACTTTTTCTTGTTGATAACTGCAGGAAGATTGTTGCTTCCGTTAGGCAGATAACCATCAAGCGTAGCAGCAGTAATGGTGCGATTTTGTTCTAATACAGAAATCTGTTCAGCTACGTTACGCAACTGACGAATGTTACCATTCCAACGGTGTTTTTGTAAAATCGGGATAGCATCATCGGTGATTTTGATAGTGGGCATTTTATATTTTAAAGCAAAATCACTGGCAAATTTTCTAAACAATAAATGAATGTCTTCCTTGCGTTCACGAAGTGGAGGAATGTTGATATCTACAGTACTTAATCTATAAAAAAGGTCTTCTCTAAATTTTTCTTTCTTTATGGCTTCAAACATCTCGACGTTTGTCGCAGCGACAATTCTAACATCGGTTTTTTGAACCTTACTAGAACCTACTTTTATGAATTCACCATTTTCAAGAACACGTAATAAGCGTACTTGGGTTGTTAAGGGTAGTTCTCCAACTTCATCTAAAAAAATAGTACCACCATCTGCGACCTCAAAATATCCAGAACGTGTTCCAGTAGCACCAGTAAAAGCTCCTTTTTCATGACCAAAAAGCTCACTATCAATAGTTCCTTCTGGGATTGCACCACAGTTTACTGCAATGTATTTACCGTGTTTGCGATGTGATAATTGGTGTATGATTTTTGGGATACTTTCTTTACCAACTCCGCTTTCTCCAGTAACTAATACCGAAATATCTGTAGGTGCAACTTGGATGGCTTTTTCAATCGCTCTGTTGAGTTTTGGATCGTTTCCTATAATTCCGAAACGTTGTTTTATGGCTTGTATGCTTTCCATTTTTAATTCTTAGTTCTAATTTGAATATCCAACTGCTTCACCAATCAAAGTAGCACTAGTGCAATCTAAAATTTTAACTTTGACTAATTCTCCAATCTTATAATTTTCTCTCGGAAAAACAGCAACTATATTCTGTGATGTTTTTCCAGACCATTGCTCGTTTGATTTTTTAGACTCACGTTCAATAAGGACTTCAACCTCAGTATTTAAATATTTTTTAATTTGAATAGCGCCAAGCTCACGTTGTAATTGTACTATTTCTGAAAGGCGCCGCTTTTTAGTGTCTTCAGGCACATCATCTTCCAATTTGCGTCCTGCCATTGTTCCTGGTCGTTCAGAGTACATGTACATAAAGCCAAAATTATACTTCACGTATTCCATTAAACTTAACGTGTTTTGGTGGTCTTGTTCTGTTTCCGTAGGGAAACCAGCAATCATATCTTGGCTAATAGAACATTCGGGAAGAATGCGCCTAATATGATCGATGAGTTCAAAATACTCTTCACGCGTATGTAAACGATTCATTTCTTTTAAAATACGGTTGCTTCCGCTCTGAACAGGTAAATGTATATGCTTACAAATATTGTCAAATTTTGCCATGGTATGAATCACGTCAAGGGTTAAATCTTGAGGATTAGAAGTTGAAAATCGAATGCGCATATTAGGTTGCGCTTTAGCACATAGTTCTAACAATTGTGGAAAATGAACAGCAGTCGCTTTTTGCATATCGCTGGCTTTAACCAAATCCTTTTTGAGTCCGCCACCATACCACAAATAACTATCCACATTTTGACCTAAAAGTGTAATCTCCTTATAACCTTTATTCCATAAATCATTAATTTCTCCGATGATACTTTGTGGATCACGACTGCGTTCTCGACCTCTAGTAAAAGGGACAACACAAAATGTACACATATTATCACAACCACGTGTTATGGATACAAGTGCAGTGACACCATTGGTGTTAAGCCTCACGGGAGAAATATCTCCATAAGTTTCATCTTTAGAGAGGGTGACATTTATGGCATCTCTACCGTCATCAACTTCTGCTAATAGATTAGGTAAATCTTTATAAGCATCAGGTCCTACAACGAGGTCAACAATTTTCTCTTCTTCTAAAAATTTGGTTTTTAATCGCTCAGCCATACAGCCAAGAACACCAACTTTCATTTTAGGATTGATACGTTTTACGGCATTGTATTTTTCTAGTCGTTTTCTAACAGTTTGCTCTGCTTTATCACGAATAGAGCAGGTGTTGACTAAAACCAAATCGGCTTCCTCAAGATTTTGAGTGGTATTGAAACCTTGATTGGCAAGAATAGAAGCCACAATTTCGCTATCGCTAAAATTCATAGCGCAGCCATAGCTTTCAATAAAAAGCTTACGCGTATTTCCTTTTTTTTGTTCTAAAACGAGGTTGTTACCTTGTTTACTTTCGTCAATTGTTTTGTCCATAGCATTTCCCATGTAAACGGGAATCTCATTTTTAAATGTCATTTATTCAATATTCGCACCAACCTTTCAGCAGGCAGATGCAAAGATAGTATAATTTAGAAGATTGTGACAAAGTGTCATAGCGGATTTTGTTTTGAAGATGCATTTTATTTTGCTTAATTTGAAAAAATAAATATAATAACTCAACGTATGTTATTCTCAGAAATTCAATACAAGATTAATAAGGCTAGGCAACTCGATTTTGGTACGCTTTTAAATGATAGTATCGAGCTATTTAAAAAAGTTTGGCTTCAAGGGCTCATGATATGGTTAATTATGATGGCTTTCGTTATCCCATTTGTGATTTTTATTTATGTGCCAATGGTCGTTTTTAGTCTTGTAGATTCTGAAAGTCCACGCTTTTTTGAAGGAATGGAGGTGATGGCTGTTGTTTTCTTTGTCCTTGCGTATGTGCTTTTTGCATTTATTATGTTAGTCGTTACATTTGGTCTAAAAGCTGGATTGTTTAGAATTATGCGTCAAAAAGATACAGATATGGTAGGGAAAGATGATTATTTGTTTTTTCTTCGGAAACCATATCTTTTAAAAACGATTATACTGTCTTTAGCTTATTTTGGAATTAATTTATTAGCAGTTTTATTGTGCGTATTTCCAATTATTTATGTGATGGTGCCACTTAACTTACTAGTTGTTGTTTATGCTTTTAATCCGGAAATATCTGGTTCTAATCTAATCAAAGCAAGTTTTGATTTAGGTAATAAGAAATGGTTTATCACGTTTGGGATTACTTTCATCGCAGGAATATTGGCGCAAATGGTCGGTATGTTAATGTGCGGTATTGGTATTCTTGTGACGGCATCATTTGCTTTTATTCCATTATATTTCATCTATAAAGAAGTCATTGGTTTTGATGAAGACATAGATGAACTAAAACATATTGGAAATAAAAAAAATTTTGACGCAACCCTTTAAGTCGTTTTTCGTCTAATAGTAAAATACATCTTATGAAATTACCGAGAATTCTGATTGCTTGTTTTTGTTTTATACTATTACTAATGAACACGCAATGCGATGATGACGATTTTGATTATGTGCCTTGTGATCAAACTGTGGTTGTTGATGATTCTTTTTTTGAATCTGCACAAACTCATGAGTATGAGTTTAATAGTTTAGAGATTAGTGATAGTTGCCTTTTTGTTAATATATCTGCTAGTGGTTGTGACGGTAATTCGTGGAGTTTGGTTTTAGTAGCTTCTGATGATGTTGGAGACTCTTTTCCAGAGCAACGATACTTAAAACTTGTTTTTACTAATAACGAAGCATGTTTAGCAATTGTGTCGCAAGGGCGATCCTTTGATTTAAGACCAATCCAAGTAGGTGGTGCTAATGAAATCATTTTAAATATTGAGGGTTTTACGGAGTCATTGACTTATACCTATTGATGGGATACTCAATTATAAGTTTTAGATTTAGCCCAAATTGAATTTGCTTATTTTTTTTGTTTTTAAATAGATGAAACGATGCTTTTTTAAGTCGAAACTCACTTTAATTAGGAAGATAACTTTTTTTTCACATACATTTGTAGCCTCAAAAAATCATATATGCCGAAGAATTTAGTCATCGTAGAATCACCAGCAAAAGCCAAAACCATAGAAAAATTTCTTGGTAAAGATTTTAAAGTAGAATCTAGCTTTGGTCATATTTCAGATCTGCCTTCAAAAGAACTAGGAGTTGATGTAGAGGGGGATTTTAAACCTAATTATCAGGTTTCTAAAGATAAAAAAGACATCGTTAAAAAACTAAAGGATCTTGCTAAAAAAGCGGATATCGTTTGGCTGGCAAGTGATGAGGATCGAGAGGGAGAAGCAATAGCTTGGCATTTAGCAGAAACTCTAGGTCTTGATAAAGCAAAGACAAAACGAATTGTCTTTCATGAGATTACTAAAAGTGCTATACAAAAAGCCATTGAAAATCCAAGAGATATTGATTATGATTTGGTAGATGCGCAACAAGCCCGTCGTGTATTAGATAGAATTGTAGGTTATGAGTTGTCTCCTGTGTTATGGAGAAAAGTAAAAGGAGGTTTATCTGCAGGACGCGTACAATCTGTTTCTGTTCGATTAATAGTTGAGAGAGAACGGGAAATAATAGGTTTTGCACCAGAAGCTTCTTACAGGATTGATGCTGAGTTTTCTAACGAAGATGGGCAGACATTCAAAGCGAAACTTCCGAAGAACTTCTCAACCAAAGAAAAAGCATATAAATTTTTAGAATCTAATGCAAATGCAGGTTTTAAAGTAGCAGATCTGCAAAAAAAGCCAGCTAAAAAATCACCAGCAGCGCCATTTACAACATCTACTCTGCAACAAGAAGCGTCAAGAAAGTTGGGCTATTCGGTTAGTAGAACGATGCAAAACGCACAACGTTTATACGAAGCTGGTTTGATCACATATATGAGAACCGATAGTGTTAATTTATCTGATGAGGCCCGAAAAGGAGCAAAAGCAGAAATTGAAGATTCTTATGGTTCAAAATTTAGTAAATCAAGACAATATAAAGGAAAATCTAAAGGTGCTCAAGAAGCTCACGAAGCCATTAGACCTACAGATTTTAATAAACATTCTGTAGATATTGAGCGTGATCAATCACGGTTATATGATCTAATTTGGAAACGTGCCATTGCTTCTCAAATGAGCGATGCAGAGTTAGAGCGTACTAATGTGAAAATTGACGCGTCAACGCACAACGAAACATTTACTGCAAATGGAGAGGTTATTACTTTTGAAGGCTTTTTAAAAGTCTATCTCGAAGGTACTGATGATGAAGATACTGAGCAGGAAGGCATGTTACCTGCAATGAAAGTAAATGAGACCTTACTAAATAGTTATATTACAGCGACTGAGCGTTTTTCACGTGCACCCTATAGATTTACAGAAGCCTCTTTGGTGAAACAATTGGAGGAACTTGGTATTGGTCGACCATCAACTTATGCGCCAACAATTTCAACAATTCAGAATAGAAATTACGTAGAAAAAGGAACTAATGAAGGGGTAGAGCGTGAGTATACGCAACTATTACTTCAGCAAGGGAAACTTAAGGATAATAGCTTAACCGAAAAAGTTAATAGCGATAAAGGGAAGCTTGTACCTACAGATATAGGTATGATTGTAACAGACTTTTTAGTAACTCACTTCGGAAATATCCTAGATTACAATTTTACGGCTAAAGTTGAAGCAGATTTTGATCAAATTGCAGAGGGTAAAGAAGACTGGAAAAAAGTGATGAAGGAGTTCTACAAGGGCTTTCATCCTATAGTTGTCGATGTTCAAGAAAATGCTGAGAGAGAGTCTGGAGAACGTATCTTAGGTAAAGATCCAAAATCAGGAAAACAAGTGAGTGTGCGTTTAGGGAAATTTGGACCAATGGTGCAAATAGGTACCGTCGACGATGAAGAGAAACCAACCTTTGCTAGTTTATCACCAGATCAGCAATTAGCATCAATTACCTATGAAGAGGCGATGGATTTGTTTCAGTTACCTAAAAGTCTAGGAACCTACGAAGATGAGCCAATCGAAGTTAATAATGGTCGTTTTGGGCCTTATGTGAAGTTTGGTAAGGCATTTGTGTCACTTCCAAAAGGAACTAATCCTTTAGATGTAGAAATGGATCAGGCTATTGAGTTAATCAAGGAGAAGCAAAAAGCCGATGCTCCTATATATATGTACAAAGAGCTGCCAGTTCAAAAAGGTAAAGGACGTTTTGGACCATTTATAAAATGGAATAATATGTTTATCAACGTCAATAAAAAGTATGATTGGGACAATCTATCTGATAGTGATGTTGTAACTTTAATTGAAGACAAGATTCAGAAAGAAATCGATAAAGTCATTCACAACTGGGAAGATGAAGGAATTCGCATTGAGAAAGCACGTTGGGGAAGACACAACATTATTAAAGGTAAAATAAAAGTTGAGCTTCCTAAAACTGTAGATGTTACAGACATGACCTTAGAAGAGGCTCAAAAAGAAATAGAAAAAAAAGCGCCAAAGAAAAAAGCAGCGGCTAAAAAGAAAGCACCTGTAAAGAAAAAAATAGCAACTAAAAAAGCAACTACTAAAAAGAAAGCTGCTACTAAAAAATAAGTAAGACCATGAATTTTAATTTTTTGTCTCCCGTCTCAGATTCAGTATTAGCTCATAATGAACTACTATCTGAGCAGGCGCTAGGAAAAAAAATAAAAATTCATTCTACTCAAAACGGTATTCCAGACTTAGATGGTGTGAAACTGGCCATTATAGGTGTTAAAGAAAACCGTAATGATGTTAATTATATGGGAGAGGAATTAAATTTCGATACCATAAGAACATCCCTATATTCTTTGTTTCCTGGAAATTGGCATACAACAATTGCCGATTTAGGTGATATTCCAGCTGGTTCAACTATTGAAGATACGTATTACGCGTTACGAACTTTAATTTCAGTATTAATAGAGAACAAAGTCATCCCTATTATACTGGGAGGAAGTCAGGATTTGACCTATGCTAATTATCGCGCTTATGATACGATGTCACCTATGGTTAATATCGTAAATGTAGACTCTAATTTTGATCTTGGCGACGCTTCCATAGAAATGAAAAATAATAGTTTCCTTGGGAAAATAATTCTAGAGCAACCTTACAATCTATTTAATTATTCTGTAGTTGGTTATCAAACCTATTTTAATTCTCAAGAAGAAATCGACTTGATGGATAAACTTTACTTTGAGTCTTATCGTTTAGGAGAAGTTACGCATTCTATTCAGTTGGTAGAGCCCGTAATGAGAGATGCGCATATTGTGACTATGGATTTAAAATCTGTTAGAGCAGCAGAGGTTGGTGCCAAGCAAAAATTTTCTCCCAATGGCTTTAATGGTAAAGAGGTATGCGCAATTGCACGATATGCTGGAATTAGCAATAAAGTGTCCTCTTTTGGGATTTATGAATTTAAAACCACCTATGAATTAGATGCAACGCCTATGCTAATATCACAGATGATATGGTATTTTATAGAAGGTTTTAATTGTAGGATTAAAGATGACGATTTTAGTAATACTGATAACCATCAAAAGTATAATGTTCTAATAGAGGATGATGAGTTGATTTTTTACAAAAGTTTAAAAACGGGACGTTGGTGGATAGAAATTCCTTTTTTGCCAAATGTTAATAATAAATTAAAAAAGCATACGTTATTACCTTGCACGCATGAAGATTATCTAGAAGCAAGTCGCGGTAAAACACCTGAACGCTGGTATAAAGCCTATAAAAAGAATAGTTTTTAGTGTCTATATACTCTAAAATTTAACATATCTTTAATCGATGAAATGTTAACTTTTTGGGATAAAGTGTAAAAAAGATTGAAAAAAAATTGGAATTTACAATATATATAAATATGTTTACATCCTCAAAATAAGTAAGTACAAGAATAAATATAATAATTACAACTAAATAATTTAACCTCAAGTTTCTATGAATATTAAGAAGTTTGCCTTATTGACAACCGTTTTAGCCCTAATGGTTAGCTGTAACTCTGGAGACAGAGGACAACTCGTAGGCGTTAAAGGAAAGAACTGGCACCCAGAAAAACCTTATGGTATGGCACTTGTGCCAGGTGGTGCATTTATAATGGGAAAATCTGATGACGATTTAGCAGGAGTACAAGATGCGCCAACTAGAACAGTAACCGTGAGAGCCTTTTATATGGACGAGACCGAAATCACTAATAGTGAGTACCGTCAATTCGTAGAGTGGGTAAGAGATTCTACCTTAAGAACCAAATTAGCTATTCTAGCTGATGAGATCGGAGAAACTCCAGGGAATGGTGGTATTGGAGAATTTGCATTTAACAATGCAGATCCAGCAAATATGACTGTTTACGAAAAATACATGGATAATAACTATAGTGGCCTAGGACCTACAGGCTATGAAGGTAAAAAATTAAATAAAGATATTGATTTGGTTTTTGATACTGCAGATTATCCAGACGAGTACTATGCTGAGGTTATGGATACCATGCATCTTCCAATTGAGGAGTCTTACAATGGTCAACGCACTTGGGATGTGAAGAAATTTAAATTCCAGTATAAGTACATGGACATTCAAAAAGCTGCGAAAAACAGAGATTTAAGCCGTAAGGATGTTATCATAACAGAAGAGGTCACTGTGTATCCAGATACAACTGCTTGGATTAGAGATTTTTCTTACTCATATAATGAGCCAATGCACAACGACTATTTTTGGCATGATGCTTATGGAGATTATCCAGTAGTAGGGGTGTCTTGGAAACAAGCAAAAGCATTCTGTCAATGGAGAACTTTATATCATAATTCTTACAGAAAATCAAAAGGAAGACAATTTGTAAATTCTTACAGATTACCTTCTGAAGCAGAATGGGAATATGCAGCAAGAGGCGGTCTTCAAGGAGCAACGTATCCATGGGGTGGGCCATATGCTAAGAATGATAGAGGTTGTTTTATGGCAAACTTTAAACCCTTACGCGGGGATTATGCTGCAGATCAAGCCTTATATACTGTAGAGGCTGATGCTTATGAGCCAAATGATTTTAACTTATATAATATGGCTGGAAATGTTTCAGAATGGGTACAAGGCTCATATGATGCTGCTTCATACGAATACATGTCATCATTTAATCCAAGTGTTAATAATCCAGATAATGAACGTAAAGTTGTTCGGGGAGGTTCTTGGAAAGATGTTGCATATTTCTTGCAAGTAAGTTCTAGAGATTACGAATACGCTGATTCTGCAAGAAGTTATATTGGCTTTAGAACCGTTCAAGATTACATGGGAACTGAGGTCACTAAAAACGCTGCTACGAACTAAAAAATTAATTAATTAACTAAACTAAACATTAATCTACTTAAGTCACATTGACTTTAAAAACTAAAAAACAAAATTATGGCACAGAAGGGAAAAATCACAATCGCTAATATGGTCTATGGACTTGGAGCTGCAATCGTTATACTTGGAGCTTTATTTAAAATTCAACATTGGCCTTATGGATCACTTATTCTTACAATAGGTATGATTGTTGAAGCCTTAGTATTTACGTATTCTGCATTTGAAAGACAAGGAAATGAATTAGATTGGTCTTTAGTATATCCTGAATTGGCTGGAGGACAGCTAATTTCTAAAAAAGCTAAAAAGGAAGAGCCTAAAGATGCTGAAGGGTTATTATCTAAGAAATTAGATGATTTATTAAAAGACGCAAAAATTGATGGTGAATTAATGGCAAGTTTAGGAAACAGTATTAAGAATTTTGAAGGCGCGGCAAAAGGAATTAGCCCAGCTGTTGATGCTATGAATGCACAAAAGAAATACGGTGAAGAATTGTATTTAGCTGCTGCCCAAATGGAGTCTTTAAATAGTCTTTACAAGGTGCAAATGGAAAGTGCTAGTCGTCAAGCGACAATTAACGAAGAGTCTGTTATTAACGCTGAGAAATTAAAAGAACAAATGCAATCACTGGCATCTAACTTATCGTCTTTAAATGGTGTATACGGAGGAATGTTAACAGCAATGAATAAAAACTAATTAGTTTTATTAACTATAATCATTAACAACTAAAAAAACTAATTAACATGGCAGGAGGAAAATTATCTGCAAGGCAGAAAATGATTAACTTAATGTACTTAGTCTTCATCGCAATGATGGCTATGAACATGTCGAAAGAGGTATTGTCTGCTTTCGGTTTAATGGAAACAAAGTTTGCTAATGCAAACGAATCAACAGCAAATAGAAATGAAGCAATGTTGATGGATTTAAGCACTAAGGGGACTGAAAAACCTGAGGAATTTAAAATACCAGCAGCGAGAGCACAACAGGTTCAGATTGCTTCAGATAAACTTTTTAAATACATAGAGACTATAAAAGTAGACTTACTAAGAGCAGGGGGTTATAAAGTTGATCCTAAAACCGGTAAGTTACCATTTGAAGCTATGGATAAAACGGATATTCTTGATGAAGCTTGGTTTACTGGTGATCGTCTAACGAAGAAAGGTGACGAAGTCATGGCTCAAATAAATGCTTATAAAACGGATATTAAGAAAATTTTAGCAACTGACGAAAGTTACAGAGGTGAAAGTGAAAGTTTTGAAAAGAGTTTCAGTCTTGCTAAAGTGCCCAATAAAGATGGGAAAGAAATTGATTATTTAAATGCTAATTTTCAAGCTTTTCCGGCGATTGCGTCTTATACTAAATTAACAGCGTTGCAAAACGATGTTAAAGTAACAGAGGCAAATCTGTATAGCTTATTTTTAGGTAATACATTATCCGAAGCAACAACACTTAATAACTATAAAGCTATTGTACTAGCTGATAAATCTGCGTTTTTTGCAGGTGAGAAATTTCAAGGCCGAGTAGTTATTGGTAAGTATGCCAACGTGCCACCAACTAAATTAATGGTGCAAGGTATAGAAGTAGATTTATCAAAAGCGATTGATTCAACCGGTGCTGCTACATTAGATTTTAATGTGGGTAATGTTGGTGAGCATACTATCAACGGTGAATTTACTTTTATTGAGAATGGTAAAGAATTACCTATCCCAATTGTAGCTAACTACGTGGTAGTGCCACGTCCGAATTCTGCAACTATTTCTGCAGATAAGATGAACGTTGTGTATCGTGGTGTTGATAATCCAATGACGATTTCATTTGCTGGTGTGCCAGATAATAAAGTGTCCGCATCTGGATCTGGATTGAAAAAAGGTTCAGGAACAGGAAAATACTCAATGGTGCCAACATCTGGAAGAGAGGTGACAATAAACGTTACAGCAACATTAGACGATGGTTCTAAAGTAAGTGATAAAGCTATATTTAGAATTAAAGATATCCCAAAACCAGCTGGTCGTATTGCAGGACAAACAGGTACTGCAAAACTGCCTAGAAATAATGTTGAGATTGGTAAAATCGAAGCAGTTCTAGAGGACTTTGATTTTGATTTGCCTTTAACAGTAACAGAATTTAAGATTAAAATAGAAGGGAAGCCTTCTGTAACATGTTCGGGCAATAGACTTAATGATTCTGCAAAGTCAGCATTAAGAAGTGCTCCAAGAGGATCACAAGTTCAAATTTTTGATATCAAGTCAAGAACTAATGGACCAGCTATTAAACCAGCATCACCACTTATTATTGAGTTGACTAATTAATCAACTTAAAAAGTAACCCAAATTAAAATTTAAAAAGATGAATTATAAATTTTTATTATCAATCATTGCCACGGTTTGTATAACATCTAGCATGTTTTCGCAGGCCAATATTTTAAATGCCAAAAAGCCTAGTGAAGTTGGTGTTAAGACAGAAGCGCAATTAGCATTAGATTATGACAAACCGTTAGAATATGGTTATGTTGATGATAGAGACATTTTGTTTTCTAAAATGACTTGGGAAAAAGTTGTTTTAGATGAACGTGTAAACTTTCCATTATACTTTCCTGTGGATACTAATAATATCGGTAAAGAAAGACGCTCTTTATATCATACTTTGATTAAAGCTGTAAAAAGTGGAAGAATACAAAACGTATATAATGATTCTTATTTTTCTCAGAAAAGAACCGTTAAGGAACTTCAAGACATTACCACTAAAGTAGATACTTTAGATATTGGTTACGATCAATTAAATGCTGATGGTTATGTAGATCCAGAGTATATCACAACAACTAACATTGAGGCGTACCACATTAGCGCTTATTTAATTAAGGGCCTGTGGTATTTCGATAAGCGTCATGGAGAATTGAAGTATAGAATTCTCGGTATTGCACCAGCAGCGCCAGATGTCAACTTTTTAGATTCTGAGGACGAGGCTCAAAGAGTGCCTAATGCTTTATTTTGGGTATTCTATCCAGAAGTAAGAGAGGTATTGCACGAGGCTAAAGCGTTTAATAACAAAAACAGTGCTATGCCATTGACGTTTGATCATTTACTGAATTCTAGGCGTTTTAATGGTTATATGTACAAAGAAGAAAATGTATATGGTGATAGAGAGGTTAAAGATTACATCGCAGATAATGCGTTAATGCAACTTTTAGAGTCTGATCGTATTAAAGAAAAGATACGCAACTTCGAACAAGACATGTGGTCTTACTAAGAAAAACATAAATTATATAAAAAAACGCTCACTTTTAAAGTGGGCGTTTTTTGTTTTGTTACTTCGGAAATGAGAATCTTTTTAAATAAAGTCAAATCATTCTCATCATATCTTCTTTACCTTTGTAGTACCGGTTTAATTATTAAATGGTGATTTTGTGAAACATTTAGATTATATTATAGTTGGTAATGGCTTGGCAGGTATTGCGTTTTGCGAGCAACTAAGAGCTGCCAATAAAAAGTTTGTTGTCTTTGATAACAACTCCCAACGATCGTCAAGCGTCGCTGCCGGTTTATATAACCCTGTGATTTTAAAACGATTTACAAAGGTTTGGAATGCAAAAGAACAGTTAGCTTTAGCAATCCCAAAATACAAAACGCTTGAGCACCTTCTTGGTGTGAAATTAGATTATCAATTACCTGTGTATAGACGATTCGTGTCGGTTGAAGAACAGAATGACTGGTTCACAGCTTCAGATAAACCTGTTCTGGAAGAGTTCTTATCTACTAATTTAGTAAAGAACACCACTGATGTTATACAGGCAGATTTTGGTTTTGGAGAAGTCTTGCACTCTGGAAGGATAGATACTTTACAATTAGTGAAGTCCTATCGTAACTATCTTCTTAAAGACGATAAACTTAAACTTGAGGAGTTTCAACATGAACTATTAGAAGTGACCCCCGAGTATCTTGCATATAAAGATATAAGCGCAAAGTATATTGTATTTGCTGAAGGCTTTGGGATTGCTAAAAATCCATTCTTTAGCCATCTGCCTTTAAGGGGTACAAAAGGCGAAATGCTAACCATTAAAGCTCCCGATCTAAAGATGGCATTTATAATGAAATCTTCTGTGTTCATTGTCCCGTTAGGCGATGATTTATTTTGGATTGGAGCCACATATGAACGCGAAGACAAAACACATAGCATTACTGAGAATGCAAAAGACCAACTAGTAAACAAATTACAACAGATTATCAAATGTGATTTTAAAATTGTAACACAAGTGGCTGGGATAAGACCAACTACGAAAGATAGACGACCCTTAGTGGGGTCTCATTCAGATTTTAAAAATATTTTTGTGCTTAATGGGTTAGGTACGAGAGGTGTTATGATTTCTCCATATGTTGCAGAACAACTATTCAATCATATTGAAGCTGGAGAACTACTAGATCCAGAAATAGATATTAAAAGAATAAAGAATTAGTGAGTACAGCTAATTTCTGAAGAAAACATAAAAACTGTTATATTATTTTTTCAATAAATTTTTGTCATAACTAACAAATAGGTTAATCCAAATATTTCTAGAAAGTCTCATGATTATTGGTCCTAAAGCAATCATAGTTAAAATAATAGCAATAAAAGCAGTTAATAAAGACGTTTCAAAACCTAAGTAACTTATTAAAAAAGCAGTCACAGCGAAGGCGATTCCAACACCGTAACTAACATACATAGATCCATAGAAAAATGACGGTTCAAGGCGGTATTTTAGTTTGCAATTAGAACAATTATCATTAATCTTAAACACATCGCTAAGTACATAAGGGTTCTTCGTTTTGTACATAGATTCTTTTTGGCATTTCGGACAAGTACCCGTAAAAATGCTATAAATTTTTGTGCCTTTTAACATGACTTAAATTTGATTACTTTTGCGCTCTGTATATAAAATACAAATTTACGTTTTAATAAATAATTCATTGTAATAAAAGTAGCAAATGCTCAATATTCATAATCTTTCCATATCATTTCAAGGCGAATTCTTGTTTGAAGATATTACCTTTAAATTAAGTCCTGGTGACCGTATTGGTTTGATAGGTAAAAACGGAGCAGGTAAATCCACAATGCTCAAAATTTTGTCTAAAGAACTAGAACCAGATTCTGGACAAATTGCAGCAGATAAAAATCTGAGTTTTGGATTTTTAAAACAGGATATTGATTTCGTCTTTGGAAAAACAGTGCTGCAAGAGTCCTATGAAGCTTTCAAAGAAATTAAAGAGCTAGAAGCTAGAATGGAGTATATTAATACCCAATTGGCAGAGCGTACTGATTATGAAAGCGAAGGTTATAATCAGTTGATGATTGATCTCAACGAGGTTCAGCACCAATATGAAATTATTGGTGGTTATAATTATCAAGGTGAAACCGAAAAGATATTACAAGGGCTAGGTTTTAAGCGTGAAGATTTTGAGAAGCTAACAGATACCTTTTCTGGTGGTTGGAGAATGCGAATTGAATTAGCAAAATTATTATTACAAAATAATGATATTTTGCTTCTGGATGAGCCAACAAATCACCTGGATATAGAATCTATTATTTGGTTAGAGAATTTCTTAAAGGGCTACTCTGGAGCAGTAGTAATTGTGTCTCATGATAAGATGTTTTTAGATAATGTTACCAACCGTACTATTGAGATTTCCTTGGGAAGAATATACGATTATCCAAAACCATATTCAAAGTTTTTAGTACTGAGAAATGAGCTTAAAGCACAACAGTTAGCATCGCAAAAGAACCAACAAAAGCAAATTGAACAAACCGAAAAGCTTATTGAGAAGTTTAGAGCCAAAGCTAGCAAAGCAACAATGGCTCAATCACTTATTAAGAAGTTGGATAGAATGGATCGCATAGAAGTTGATGAAGATGATAATAGTGTGATGACTTTAAATTTCCCAGTATCGATCACACCTGGAAAAGTGGTTATTGAGGCAGAGAAGATATCCAAAAATTATGGCGATAATCATGTGTTATCAAATATTAGCCTACTTATAGAAAGGGATAGTAAAACGGCTTTTGTTGGGCAAAATGGACAAGGAAAATCTACACTAGCAAAAATAATAGTTGGTGAACTTAAACACCAAGGTGATTTAAAATTAGGTCATAATGTACAAATAGGATATTTCGCTCAAAATCAAGCTGAATATTTAGATGGGAGCAAAACCGTTTTAGATACGATGATTGATGCTGCCAATGAAACGAATAGAAGTAAGGTTCGTGATATTCTAGGATCCTTTTTATTTAGAGGTGACGAGGCAGAAAAATATGTAAGAGTGCTTTCTGGAGGAGAACGAAATCGTTTGGCTCTAGCAAAATTGATGCTCAAACCGCTTAATGTATTGGTGATGGATGAGCCTACAAACCACTTGGATATCAAATCTAAAAATGTTCTCAAAGAAGCACTTAAAAAATTTGAAGGCACTTTAATTTTAGTATCTCATGACAGGGATTTTCTTCAAGGATTAACAAATAGTATCTATGAATTTAAGGATCAAAAGATAAAAGAATATTTAGGTGATATTGATTTTTATTTAGAAGAGCGTAATGTTGAGAATTTACGGGAAGTAGAAAAGCGGACCGTCATTAAAGATACACCTAAAGAAACGAATAAGCATTCTTATCAAAGTCAAAAAAAGTTCAAGTCTCTAAATAATAGATTGAGTAATATAGAGTCTAAGATAAATACCTTAGAAAAAGATGTCAAAGCAGATGATTTGGAATTAGCGACTAATTACGACGACACTGCTGCAAATCCAAGTTTTTTTGATAACTATCAGGCTAAAAAGAATAAGTTAAAAAAATTAATGTCAGATTGGGAAACCGTGCAACACGAATTGGATGAATTAGTCTAAGTTTTGTTTTAAGTTTTTTTTAACTGATTTCTCAATTGGATTTAAATACTTTTGTGTGTGGATTATTTGATTATAAAGTTCATTAATTAATCATCATTTATTTAAATGCCAAATGAGTTGAATTGACACTACTTCAATCAAGTGGAGAATTATTGAATACTGAATTCTAATTTCTGAAAAAAAATTATGCAAGAACACTTTTTTCAATGTCCATATTGCTGGGAATCTATCTCAATGCTTATAGACGTGTCGCAATATCAGCAGCAATATATTGAAGATTGTGAGGTGTGTTGCAATCCTATTCAACTTCGAGTTTCGACTGATAATCAGGAAATTACTAGTTTTGAAGCAGAAAACATAGAACAATAGTTTGCTGTAAAGTACTGATTATTAGGTTTTTAATTTTTTTTCGATGAACGGCATTGCGTTTGGTCGAAAAAATTTGTCGTTTAACTGATATTTATTTAGATTCGTGATAGAAATGCTTCCCTCAGATAACCGTGCTATTATGAAAACTGTTAAATTCACATTGTTATTCTTTCTTGTTACCCTATTGTCCTTTGGCAACGTATCAACAAAAGAAAAAGAGGCGTTAAAAGCAATTTATAACTCAACTCATGGTGCGCTGTGGAGAACGACGTGGGATTTAAACAAGCCAGTTCAAGAGTGGTATGGTGTTATTGTGAAGGGAGACAAAGTTATTGGAATCAATTTAGAATTCAATAATCTTAGAGGTGTAATTCCTCAAGAAATTGGAGATTTAGTTCATTTGAGGCATATCAATCTTTTTAGAAATAAAATTTCTGGAGGGATACCCTCTTCAATTAAAAACTTAAAGTCATTAGTGACTTTAAATGTATCTTTTAACATGCTCACACATCCTTTGCCTGAGGAGATTGGAGAATTAAAATCTTTGAAAAATTTAAAGTTATTCATGAATATGATCAAAGGTGAGATTCCTGCAACAATTGGTCAGTTATCAAATTTAAATACGCTAGAATTATATAATAATCAATTAACAGGTGAATTACCAATGACAATTGGTAAATTAACTAAATTGAAGGAATTATTACTAAGTAGCAACCAGATTTCAGGTAAGTTACCAGCAACGATTTCTAAAGCTAAAGATTTAAAGATTCTTAGTATTTTTGAAAATAATTTCTTTGGGACATTACCAAACTCTATTTGTAGCCTAATAAATCTAGAAGAGTTAGTGATATCTAACAATGCCTTCTACGGCAAATTACCGAATCAAATGGCTAGTCTTAAAAGTTTAAAAGTATTGCTTATTGGTAACAATGATTTTAAAGGAGAATTGGCACAACTTAAAACTCAACTTCCAAATCTAAAACAGTTTGATTATGTTGATGTAGTAAATCAAGGTACGATTGTGACACTTGATATAGATGACGATTAATTATAATATATACTGATAAAGTAAAAATAGCTCTTAACACATATGCGTTAAGAGCTATTTTTTTGTACCGATTGTTTAATAATAGGATAAATTAGTTTATAAATCTTCATTGTAGAAGAACAAAGAGTCTTCTTAGTGGGCTTAAAACCTTATTGATTAAGCAAGTAAATATTTAAGCAATATTCTCCTAAAATCTTCTAGTAATATAATTGGTAATATCTAAAAAAGCTTATATATTTGCAGTCCTAAAATGATTGAGTCGGTATTATGAGCC
Source organism: Psychroserpens sp. (assembly GCF_047633235.1). GTDB lineage: Bacteria > Bacteroidota > Bacteroidia > Flavobacteriales > Flavobacteriaceae > Psychroserpens. The sequence goes on from NZ_JBLIET010000040.1 coordinate 19,899, forward strand.
GAAAGTCAAAAGCTAAGACAGTTATTATAGATTTTAAATCGCGGGATAGAGCAGTAGGTAGCTCGTCGGGCTCATAACCCGAAGGTCACTGGTTCGAGTCCAGTTCCCGCTACTAGATTAAATTCTTTCAAAATCAACGGTTTAGTTCACTCTAAACCGTTTTTTTATGCAAACTATTTATGAATTGGTTACCTTAGAGGTTCAAAATGAACACGTTTTAGAACACGATTTGCCAAACAAAACCCTTTTTTCAGTCCCAAAAATTTATGATGCTAATGGAAATTTAAACAAGCGTTGTTACGTCTATTACACTTATCGAAATCCTGAATCTGGAACACTCCAACGCATGAAAAATGTCTATGGCGGTGCTAATAGATGTAATACAAAAGAAGATCGACTTATTATTTTAAGTGTTTATAGAGTAAAGCTTTTAAGTTTATTAAATTAGGGATTTAATCCCTTTAACGATAATACTACACGTTATGAGGATCGTGAGGATAAAAAACTAAATCCAATTACAGATACTGATGTTATAAAAAATAGTATAGAACCTAAAGTTGAGATAGTGATTGAGCCGAAAGTGTTCGTTTTATCCTGTAAAGAAGCCTTCACAAAGGGTTTGAAGTACAAGGAAAAGCTAATAAGCGATACCACAAGACGTAGTTATGAAAATCGTTTAAAGAATTTTTTGCTTTGGGTTGAAAAGCATCATCCAGACCTAAAAGCGATTACCGATATTGACAAGAAAGTGGTAATGGATTTTTTAAATCATATTTTAGACCAAACCAGTCCTAGAAATCGGAATAATTATCGAACTGATTTAAGTAGTATTATGCAGGCGTTTGAGGATAATGATATTATCCCGACCAACTTTATAAAAAAGATACCTGTATTAAAATCTGTACCGCAAAGAAACAAAACGTTCTCAAAGGAGGAGCAAAAGGATATTTTTGAACATTTGGAGAAAACCGACAAAACCTTATTGCTCTTTATAAAATTTATATCCTACAATTTTTTGAGGCCAATAGAAGTCTGTAGATTGCGTGTTGGTGATCTAGACACAAATAATAAGCGCATTCAATTTAAAGCCAAGAACAGTCCTTTAAAGACTAAAATCATACCGGATTTGTTGCTTAAAGATTTGCCAGATCTCTCGAAGCTAAATAAAGAAGATAGTTTGTTTACGCCTGATGGTATAGGAGGGATTTGGGAATCCGAGTTAAGCAACAAGCGGGATTACTTTTCTAAACGGTTCAAGCGTGTTGTCAAAGATCCATTTAATTTGGGAGCAGATTATGGGTTGTATAGCTTTAGACATACTTATATTACAAAATTATATCGCGAGTTAGTCAAGGGGTCGTCACCATTCGAATCTAAAAGTAAATTGATGTAAATTACAGGGCATTCCTCAATGCAAGCCCTTGAGAAATATCTATGCGATATTGATGCCGAGTTTCCTGCAGATTATTCTGAATTAATAAAATCCTAAGTTCGTATTTTGGAAAAGTCTTTAAAAGATAAGCACAGTGAATTAATACATCGATTGTATAAGCCACTCATATTTTACTTACCTCGAAAAATGTGGGCTGATTTGGATGACAAGTGGATGGATAAAGAATTCGATACCGTGTTCAGTACTGTTATTCTAATGCGTGAGAATGGAGATAATTATATACTTAATAATGGTGCCTCCAATTTTTATTTATTAGGGAAAGCTTCGTCATTGGATAAAAACATCTATGAGCTCCTAGATTTGAAAGTTAAGTTAACCTCTGAAGCGTTCCGTTTTCTGTCCGAAAGATATTCTCTAAGCGTTGCATTTTACAAACAGATATCGAATTGGATGGTAGAGCATGTCAAAGACGATATTTCTAACTGTAGTGAAGAAACTATAAATTCATTTGAAATTCAGAAAGAAGCATTTGTTAAACATTGGGATTATATTCAAAAGCATTTTTCTGTTCCAGACCATATAAAAAATTATTTTGATAGTATTTAATTGACTACAGAAAATATTTCTAAAATTCCTGATTTTATAACTGGTGGTCGGGCACTGAAAGAACGTATATTAGAGAATCTAGTGAAGCCAAAACTTAATAAAAAGAAGGTGCTTATTACACCACAAGAGGCTGAAATATTTCTTCTAAAAACAGTATTTAATGTACAGTTATAGTAATCTAAATCGACATAAATAAGTAATAAGAAATCAATCACAGGTGAAGATGCAACACTTAATTTTAGAATACCGAAAGTATTAAAGGCGATAATTATTACTGAGGCTTAGAAGGAAAATATAACTAGTTCTAAATACCTGCGTGATTTATTGGAAGCAGTTCACAATGGAAGTTGCTGTAGCCGCGAAAGGTTGAAATTGGAACGTGAGGAGTTTTTGTTTTCAAAAGAGTTTTTACAATTGATAGTTTGGATTTATAGAAAATGTGAAAACGATAAGCGTGAAGTCGAGAAAAATGATTTAGAACGTTATGTTAAAACATTAAAAAGAACTGAGAATTATCTTCCTGAAAGTTTAGTGCGGGAGTTTGATGAAGTTCTAAACAATTTACTTTTGGTTAGAGTCGGGATGGGTTATGATGGAGATCATTTTGATTTTCATAAGTCCTACAATGATGACAAAAAATTCAACGACGAAGAGGTAGAGAAGTTTTTATTGAATGAAAACGTATTGGAAGATTTTATTGACAGAGGAGAGGGGCCTATTCTTAATATTCTATTACAATAAGGTGTCAGAAGTTTTTGTGATAAATCGTGTAATATTTTTGTAATATCACAAATCAAAAACAATTGATTTGAACCATTGTTTATGATAACAGATGTTATCATAAAGTCAGTTTTAGGGGTTTTAATCGCTACGAACTTAAAGAAACAATGTTGTTTGTTTGTGATACAAAAATTATGAAATAGTCTTTGTGTTATGAGCTATTTATGATATCAATTGAAACAGGAGATAGATGATTTTTTGGTTTTTTTATTCTAAATCTCAAAAAATAAACCGAAAAAAGTAAACTAGATTTTTAATTTATAAATGTTTTGTGATATTTTGAAACAGTATTACTTTCTATATAAAGTCATTTGAGTAAGTAAGGTAAATTAAAGTATCAGGTTGTAAATTATGTAGTCTTATTTCTGGACGGCTCACTATGACCGCTAACGTTGTTGTGTATGGTTAGTTGCTTGGTTAAGCAACTAATTTAGTAAATACAAACTGAATAGAAAATCCGCTAGGATTTTGGTAAGTAGGCGAGAACTAGCAATAAATGATATACGGTGTTGGCAACTGTAATTTTTTAAAATCAGAGGATATTTTTCAAATCTTGTTTTCCAATTATTGCCATAATTTTAACAATATTATTATCACCTATTTTGTAATAAATACTATCAGAACCACAAACACAACGTCTATAATCTGTCTTTATATACTCGACTGATTCAAATGAGAATGGGCTTTTTGCTATAATATCAAAATATTCAAATAATGCATTAAAATATTTATCAGCTTGAGACATTCCAAATTTTCCAATTCCATATCTGTGAATTCTTATTAAGTCTTCTTTAGCTGAATTACTTATTTTATAATTTGCCATTAAATCAAAGACTTTGATTCCGCCAATATTTGTTCTTTACTCAAATGCGTAAATCCGCTATTTTCAGCTTTTTCTAATTTTGCAGTTATCCAGTCAATTTGCCTTTGCTGTTTTCTTGCTTGTCTAATTAAATCGTTTACTAATTCACTTTTAGTTGAGTATTCTTTTTTATCAACTTGGTTTTTTAACCACTCATCATTCGGTTGAGTGAATGAAATACTTTGCCTTGCCATAACATTTTATTTTGGTGCTAATTTACACCAAAATTGTTAATTTAGCAAATTTATGTCTAATTTGAGTTTGCTTGGTTTTTAT
>NZ_JBLIET010000041.1:0-22281 GCF_047633235.1 Psychroserpens sp.
TGTAATCATTAAGATTACAAGGGGTTATTGTGGAGTCGGAGAGAATCGAACTCTCGTCCAAACAAGCTATTAAAGAGCCTTCTACACGTTTAGTCTTTCATCAGGTTTTCGATTATAAGCTGGCAAAAGACAACCCACTTATAACTTATCTTCTTAATCTCGAAAGTGCATCAAAGCGTCACACGATCTAAGTTAATATTTTCGATGCCTCTAATAAGAACGCCATTAACCAAGGCTTTCTGGAGACATTTAGCACTCCTACCTAGTAGGACGAGGCTTAATCTTACTGTGATTCAGATTATGCAGCTAAAGCGTAGTTATTCTCGCCGATTAAAAAGTTGACCTAGCCTTTTACGTGTATCAATGTCATTACACGACGTGCTTACCATTCAATGAGTCTCGCTGTCAAAACCAGTCGACCCCTTTATTAGTAATTTTTATTTTGGCGTTCCCTTTCAGGTCAGGCTTTCGGTAGTCGCTCTTCGCGAGGAGCTCCAACAATACCTCAATCCTTAACGCACTTTCCCAGTGAGCTGTATTAATAACTAAACCGTCTGCGAAATTACTAAAAATACATTTGCAAATTGCATACCAAACCCGTTTTATAACTCCTTTAAGAAAAATTGTCAGTCTTAATTCTTAGTTTAGTTAACATGAAAAATTATGATAGCATAAGGAACAGAAGCAAAAGGGAACATTAGTAAGGGTATAGCCTAAGGTAAAGTCCAAGAACCTGCATTACAAAAATCACTAAAATCATAATAGTAACTTAAGAAACCCACAATAGATAAGAAGGTAATAAAGTACCTTGTATCTAAAAAGATGAAGGAGATTACTTATTAAAATTTTAAAGCGCTACAGAACGTAAAGATTAATTTCGTAAAGCAAAAATTGACTTGCTAAAACGGTAAAATCAACTTATTTTCGTCTAAAATTGTTACACATGAAATTCGCCATTATTAAAGAACGAAAAAATCCACCAGACAGACGTGTGGTTTTTTCTCCTGAAAAATTAGCTGAAGCTAGAGCACAATTTCCGCAGGCAGAATTTGTAGTCGAGTCTTCTGATATTCGTGTATTTTCAGACGATGCATATCGTCAAAAAGGATTTGCCGTTTTAGATGATGTGTCAGACTGTGATGTAATGATAGGCGTTAAAGAAGTACCACTTGAGGCTCTTCTTGCGAATAAAAAATATTTTTACTTCTCACATACCATAAAAAAACAGCCCTATAATCGCAAATTGCTTCAGGTCATGTTGGACAAGCATATCGAAATGTATGATCACGAAACTATTGTCAAACAAAATGGAGCAAGACTCATAGGTTTTGGGCGTTATGCAGGATTAGTTGGTACATACAATGGGTTTCGTGTCTTGGGTTTAAGAGATAAATTGTTCAACCTACCAAAAGTAGAGACGCTTGCAGACTTGAACGAAGTCAAAGCAGAACTAGATAAAATCACATTACCAAACATCAAAATACTACTTACCGGAACAGGGAAAGTGGCACTTGGAGCAAAAGAAATTTTAGACCATTTAAAAATTAAACAAGTCAGTGATGCGTTGTACTTAACTTCTCAATTTACAGAGCCTACTTATGTCATGGCAGACGTCATGGAATACGCAAAACGAAAAGATGGTAAAGTCGGTAGTAAACAAGAATTTTATAAGGACCCAACTTATTTCGAAAGTAACTTTATGCCATACGCTAAAGTAACTGATTATTTTATAGCTGGACATTTCTATGGGAATAATGCGCCATATTTATTTACAAGACAAGATGCTAAACAGCCTGATTTTAAAATCAATTTGGTGGCAGATGTATCTTGTGATATTGATGGTCCTGTGGCTAGTACGATAAAACCATCAACTATTGCAGATCCTTTTTATGGATATGATCCTCAAACTGAAAAAGAGGTCGCTTTTGATGCTAAGGGTGCCATAACAGTTATGGCAGTAGATAATTTACCATGTGAATTGCCAAAAGATGCAAGTGAAGGTTTTGGAGAGCTATTTTTAGAACATGTTATTCCTGCATTTTTTAATAATGATGAACGTGGTATTTTAAAGCGCGCTAGAATCACTACTCAAGAGGGTAAACTCACAGAGCGTTTTAGTTACTTGCAGGATTATGTGAAAGGCTTGGACTAGGGTGCTTTTATAATCTAGAAAACGCTTTCAATAACCAATAGGAAACCGCTAAAAAAGAAGCAAAAGTTAAAGTAAAAACCCAAGCTTCTAAATTAGGTTCAAATATGAGTTGAAACATATCTGAAAAAATACCTATTGGATTATTAATAATTTCCCACGAGTTGTAGCGTAAAAAGCGTCCGAGATATATGCCAAAGGCGGTCAATCCAAAAATCGATAACATTGCAACAAAGACATATTTAGATTTGATATACTGTTTTAATAGGTGTTCCATATCTGATAATGATAAGAAAAACAAGATCAATCCATTAAAAGCAAAGGATAAGATGACGAGCACATCTAACCATTTTAAATGTGGCTTTTCATTCATCAAATGCAGTAAATCAGTAACGATATATGGCGCATTTGGTAAAAATAGTAGCCAAATACCAAAAGCGCCTAAAAAAGTGAGCTTATGAATATTTTTCTTACTCACTAATGCTATTGTTATGGCATAAGGAATACTCGCTAAAAACAAATTCCATACTAAAAAAACTAAGTAAAAGGAATGGTGTAATTTCATTCGAATCATTAATAGTATTAGACTACATGCCAACGACAGCGTTAGTAAATAAAATAGTTTGAATCGGTTGATGAACATCTGTTTTAAAAGTTCCATGGTAATTTAAATTTTGAGTCAATTAAATATATAGTGAGAACACCTAATAGGTAGGCGATGAGGTCTGTTACTTGGAAAGTACTACCTAAAATAATGGTGGCGAGCCGACTAGATCTTAGATTCAAAACATCCAATAGATCAACCATTTGCAGAAATTCAATCATAAAAGCAAACAGGACTACGAAGGCAGCTGGATAAATTGGTTTAATGCTCACAAAACTTCTGATGAGACCATACATCAAAATAACTACCAAATAATCTCCAAAGGTATGCCTGATAAAACCTTCAGTTAAAAATGCTGCAATACAGATTTCTATGAGCAGAATAACTAATGTTAGACTGAGATAGACTTTGTTTATTTTAAGTGTCATAAGAGCATATGTTGATAAGGAAATGTAATGACCATACATAAATAAAGACCAGCTATGGGAATATTAAGAAGCATTAGAACATAGGTTTTTATAGCCTCGTACACATGTCTTTTATGTAACACGGTATTACCAATTATAGCAATGCATAATATACTATTGAGAATTATGGCACTTATAATAAATGCAACAGCCAATCCTATAGGAAAAAAGTTCACTCCAAAATAGAGGTAAAATGCTAATACTGAAGTTCCAATAACGAAGCTTAGTAAGTCAAGAATCTGTCCTGTATGATTTAAATTATTTTTCATGAATACATGCTTTAAATGAAACCTCGTTCATTTCAGAACTGAAAGCGGAACGAGGTTACACCAGCAACTAATTAACCATTATTCCAATCTATTTTCCTTGACACAAACATGACAATGGCTAATATTAAGAACAAGCCAATACTGCCAACTAACAATGCGTAGTTCTCTAGTTGTATAATGACGTAAATAAACGTGTATAGCGCTGTTAAGGATAAACAAATGAACAATGGAAACTTTAAATTTTTAAGGATAGATTTTGAATACAAGGTAATAAGCACAACTACCGAAATACCTGCTACTAAATAAGCTTTTAAAAAGTTACTATGCTCCGATATTGAGACTAGCAATGTGTAAAACATGGTTAATGCCAAACCAATCATTAAATATTGAAATGGATGAATATCAATTTTGCTCATTGTTTGAATTAAAAAGAAGATTAAAAATGTAAGTCCAATCACCAGGAAGCCATACTTAGCAGAACGTTCACTTTTCTGATATTCATCGACCATGACCATAAATTTTGTTCCGAAAGCAAACGCTTTGAGATTGGGTATTTTATTAAGATGCTGCTGAGAAAAGGCTCTGTTAATATGAAGTACTTTCCAATCTGCTTTAAAGCCATCTTTTGTAATCTCTTTAGTTTCATCATTTGGAAGATAATTACCAACAAAACTAGGATCTGCCCAATTTGAAGTCATAGACATAGTGGTGGTTTTCCCAATAGGAATCAAATCAATTTGTCGTGTTCCATTAAATGAAATACTGATACTGAAGTTGTCATTTTCGGTATCTGAAAGATCATTGGCATTTATGAAATTGGATTCTAAAACATCTAGGCGGCTGTTGCTATTAGTCTCCGTATTGAAATTAGTTTGGAAATTATAGGTGTCTGAATTTAGACGTAATAACATCTCACTTTTAATGCCTTTTAAATTTGTGGTTTGTATCAAAACAGAAGCTTTGTCCCAATTAATATCGGCAGGGTTGATGCCTTTGTCCATTAAATCTGTGGGAATAAAATGTCCTGAAAAATCCATAGTAGTTGTAAATACAGCCGATTCAAAATTTCCTCGCTTTAGGGTTTTAGAATCAACAACCACATCAGAATTTAAACGCTCAGGAAATATATAAGCATGATTGATGTGTGTTTTGGTTTCTTTTAAATACGTTTTTGTGGTTTCGTTGTAGGTTTTAGTTTCAGAATAAGTTTTGTAAGGCACTTTTAATATTGGCCCATAAATGAGAACATTATTTCCCCATTTATTATTAATTTCAGTAACGACATCTGCTTGTCGAAAAGACCGTTCGCTAATTAAGCTATTAATATAGGACAGTGGTATGAGCAAAATGATGACTAAAAATCCAACGATGAGCATTCTCGCTGTAATTGATGTTTTTAACCAATTTGATAATTTGTTTGTTTGTGATTTGTTTTGCTGAGGTGTGTTTGAGTTTTCCATATTGAATATTTAAAAGTACTTTGTATTTCAAAGTAAAAGTGTAAAAAAAAGGTTTATTGTTTATTAATTAATTTTTCTAGTGCTTGAATGTGTTTATTAAATTCTGCGTGTCCCAATGTTGTAGTAGAGTAGCGCGTGTTTGGTTTCCTTCCAATAAACTGTTTTTCAACAACAATATATCTAGCTTTTTCTAGAGCTTTAGTATGGCTCGCGAGGTTACCGTCTGTAGCGCCTAGTAATTCTTTGAGCGTGTTGAAATCGGCATATTCATTCACCATTAAAACCGACATAATACCCAAACGGATTCTATGATCAAAGACTTTATTTATGTTGTTAATGATGCTCACAATATCATGTGTTATTAAATGTTAGTGTTCCAAAGTTATAAAAATGAAACTTACTTTATATGATCATATTTAAAGTGCATCCAAGTGCCATATATAATGTGCATGACTCCAAATCCTAGTACCCAAAGCCAAAATCCGTAACCAGGTAATAACGCACAAATGAGTCCTAAAATAATTTGAATGAACCCTAAATACTTAATGTCTCCAATGCTATATTTTGATGCATTAACTAAGGCTAATCCGTAAAAAATAAGCATTAAAGCGCCTGTTTGACCATATTTTTGCTGATTGAGTATAATCAATATGTAGAATCCGCCAACAATTAACGGAATTAAAAAATTAACAATAAGTCGTTTTGAAGTCCCGTCCCATATTTTAGCACCATTTTGTTTTGCCTTTCTGGTGGTTAGATAAATACCGGTTACTGCACTAAGAATTGCAATTACCAATAGATCCAACAGGACCAATTGGTATATGGTACCATCTAAGATGAGTGTTCCGTTGCTATACTCCATGACTAACCAATAGGCTATTGCAGCTCCAATGAGTGCGTATAGGCCAGCCAGTATTCCAGATAAACCACTAAGTGAAATAAAACGAGAGGATTTATTCATTAAATCTTTAATCTCGCTAATATCTTTTAAATAATCTTTTGATTCCATATAAAAGTACTTTGAATTACAAAGTAAATAAAATTATTCGGTTTTTACAAATAATTTTTAGCTGATATTGGTTACATTTATAATTCAACCTTCAATACTCATAAATCATGACTGGATTACTTTTAACGATTGCCAACATTTCTGGTGGTGTATTACTCGGACTAGCAACCTTGGATAAATGGGATGGAGAAAGCAACTTCTTTAATAAAATTGCTGCTGTATTGGCTCCTTTTCAAACAGTTATTGGTGGTGCGCTAGTCGTCATTGGTCTTATTCAAATTTTTGGAGGTCATACTGTCCTTTTAAATATTGTAAGCGTAATAGGAGGGTTTTTATTATTGACGCACTCTGTGCGGAAAGTTCCTGCGCTTGGCGATTCATTGAAAAAACTTTCGGATAAGTTGATGCCATTTAAAGCCATCATTGGAATTGCCATTTTAATTATTGGTATTCTACACATATTTTAGAGCGTTTTGAATCCGGCAGAAGCCTACATATTAAAACAACCAGAGCCTTATAAATCGATCTTGTTGCAGTTGCAGATTCTTATTGAGCATGTGTTTCCAGAGGTTGAACTAAAATACAAATGGCGTATCCCGTGTTATTATATAGGCACAAGACCTATTTGTTATCTAAATCAAAGTAAAGATTATGTAGATGTAGGTTTTTGGCACTCTGCTCATTTAACAAAACACACAGAGCATATGGTTTCTGAGAACAGAAAGGTTGTCAAATCCTTGCGCTATAGATCTACAGCTCAAATTGATGATGCTCTATTTATGAATATTCTAAAAGAAGTTGAGAACCATAAGAATACTTCGTTTTTGAAATAAGAGTTATAATTCCTTAGAAAAAATAGAATAAGCAAACCCTTTACCTTTGTAAGATTTCTTTTGTTTTTTGATTTGTTCAAAGTAATGAGAATCAAAAAAATCAACTGAAGTGATACTAGATTCTGCATTTATAATTTCATAACCTTCGGCCATAATTTGAGATTCGGCAATTCGTAGTAATTTAGAACCTATGGTTTGTCTTTGAAAGTTTTTATGGACGTATAACCCATCCAAATTACATCCTTTTTTAATATGTGCAAATCCAACAATTTGAGTCCTAAACTCTGCAACTATGAAATAAAGATCGTTAATGCGAGCTTCCCAAACCTCGGTATCATCTGCTCCAGATGACCAGATTTCTATTTGTTTTTCAGAATAATCTCTACTATTTATAGCGCGCACAGTGTCTCTATACAAAGCGGTGATTTCTGGAAGATCCTCTAATGTAGCTTCTCTAATCTCTAATTCTTTAATCATAAGTTTATGTTGAATCCCGATAACTATCGAGAGAATTTTAGGCCGGTAATGAAGTCGACCTCAAAATGAAAAATTTCTAATGAAAATGGATGGCATTAAAATCTATAAATTATTTATTGTTTTTCTAATGGCAACCAGATTAGTAAGTAGATGTTCCAAATTATCTAAATGTAGCATATTGGCACCATCACTTTTAGCATTAGCAGGGTCAAAATGTGTTTCTATAAATAAACCATCCACGCTATTTACGATACCAGCTCTTGCAATCGTTTCTATCATATCGGGACGTCCACCTGTAACTCCTGCACTCTGGTTAGGTTGCTGTAATGAATGTGTCACATCTAATACAACTGGAGCGTACTCGCGCATGGTTGGGATGCCTCTAAAATCTACAATCATATCTTGGTAGCCAAACATGGTGCCTCGATCTGTAATCCATGCCTTATCGCTTCCAGAATCTTTAACTTTTTGAACCGCGTGTTTCATGGCTTCCGGACTCATAAATTGTCCTTTTTTTAAATTGACTACTTTTCCCGTTTTTGCAGCAGCAACTACTAAATCGGTTTGGCGCACTAAAAATGCAGGAATTTGTAGAACATCAACATATTCTGCAGCCATTTCGGCATCAGAGATTTCATGAATATCAGTCACTGTTGGGATGTCAAATGTTCGCGAGACTTTTTCAAGAATTTTAAGTGCTTTTTCGTCTCCAATCCCAGTAAAACTGTCAATTCTACTTCTGTTAGCTTTTTTGAAACTGCCTTTAAAAATATAAGGAATTTCAAGCTTATTGGTAATATTGAGAACTTTTTCAGCAATACGTAAAGCCATATCTTCACTCTCAATGGCACAGGGTCCACAAAGCAGAAAGAAGTTATTTGAATTGATGTGTTTTAGTTTTGGAACGTCTGATAATTGCATGTGCTTAAAATTTCAAATTTCAGCAGCAAAGTTAACAAAATATAATACCATTAACTTGCTTGAACATTAATTGTCATAGAAAAAGTCTAGTCTTGCGGCTTGTGTCAAGAAGCAAAGTAGCCTCATGTCTTTTATTAGAAGCTTCTCTTGAAACTATTTCTAATCATCCATAAAGCCATTACAAAATTGGCAATGACAAAAATACCACCGTAAACCATAAATTGTTTTGTTTGCTGAGACAATTTCACAATATTGAAAACATCAGATAAATAGGCGACAATCACATAAGATGATAAGCATACAAAAGTAATTCCTAGAGTGAAATTAAGCTGCTTACTGGGTTTAATTATTTGCCATAAAAAAGGAATTCCAAATAAGAGAATTGGGTAGGCCGTTATTCCTTTGCTTTGGTTGACATCTGTGAACCAGTAAGCAATTACGGCTAAGAAGTAGAGGTAAGGCACAAATTTTGAATATTTACTAATTGTTTCCATTAGTTTACTATTAACTGTTATCAATTAAGTTAACGAAAGATACGACTAGAAATTATCCTTTTTAATCAGTATAACATTTTATTAACTTAAGCTTCGGAAACTTTAACACTTCAAGACTTCAACTTTAAAAGGATTATATATCAATTGATTAGCTGTGAAAGGTCTTGTTCGTTAATCTTTCGAAGAACTTATAAAAAGACCATTTTTATTAATTTATTAAGATGTATTATTTATACAGAAATTAACGTACCTTTGCACGCTTAAAACAAGGCGTCTATTATGGCTAATATTAAAAACATTGCAATTATTGCACACGTTGATCACGGGAAAACTACGTTGGTTGATAAAATCATGTATCACTGTCAATTATTTAGAGATAACCAGAATACGGGTGATTTAATTCTTGATAATAACGATTTAGAGCGTGAAAGAGGAATTACAATTACCTCAAAAAACGTATCTGTAATTTACAAGGATACTAAAATCAATATTATTGATACACCTGGTCACGCCGATTTTGGAGGTGAAGTAGAGCGCGTATTAAATATGGCTGATGGTGTTTTATTATTGGTTGATGCTTTTGAAGGCCCTATGCCTCAAACGCGTTTTGTTTTGCAAAAAGCTATTGATTTAGGCTTAAAACCTTGTGTAGTTATCAATAAAGTTGATAAAGAAAACTGTACTCCTGATGAAGTTCATGAGAAAGTATTTGACTTGATGTTTGAGCTTGGAGCAGAGGAGTGGCAATTAGATTTTCCAACGGTCTATGGTTCTGCGAAGAACAACTGGATGAGTGACGATTGGAAAGACGAAACTGATAATATCGAGCCACTTTTAGATATGGTAATCGAGCATATTCCTGCACCAAAAATTCCAGAAGGTAATACTCAAATGTTGATTACATCTTTAGATTTCTCTTCATTTACAGGTCGTATCGCTATTGGACGTTTAACTCGTGGAGAGCTTAAAACAGGACAAAACATCTCTTTAGTAAAACGTGATAAAAGTATCGTAAAATCAAAAATCAAAGAAGTTCATATCTTTGAAGGTCTTGGTCGTTTGAAAGTTGACAGTGTACAAACTGGAGATATTTGCGCGATAGTTGGATTAGAAGGTTTCGAAATTGGTGATACAGTTGCCGATTGGGAAGCACCTGAAGGTCTTAAAACTATTAATATTGACGAACCAACAATGAGTATGTTGTTTACGATTAATGATTCTCCTTTCTTCGGGAAAGATGGAAAATTCGTAACATCGCGTCATATTAAGGATCGTTTAGCTAAAGAATTAGAAAAAAACTTAGCACTTAAAGTAGAGCCTACTGATAGTGCAGATAAATTTATGGTGTTTGGTCGTGGTGTATTACACCTGTCAGTATTAATCGAAACGATGCGTCGTGAAGGTTATGAAATGCAAATTGGACAACCACAAGTAATCATCAAAGAAATTGATGGTGTAAAATGCGAGCCTATTGAAGAAATGACCATTGATTTACCTGAAACAGTTTCTGGTAAAGCCATTGAAATGGTTACGATGCGTAAAGGTGAAATGTTGAGTATGGTTGCTAAAGGTGATCGTATGGTTTGTGAATTTATGGTGCCTTCTAGAGGGATTATTGGTTTGCGTAACCAACTATTAACGGCTACTCAAGGTGAAGCTATAATGGCTCACAGGTTTAAAGAATATCAACCACTTAGAGGTGGTATTCCTGAACGTCAAAATGGATCTTTAGTGTCTATGGAGAAAGGTCAAGCAATTCCTTACTCAATTGATAAATTACAAGATAGAGGTAAGTTTTTCGTTGATCCAGGTGAAGATATTTACGAAGGTCAGGTGATTGGAGAAAATTCTCGTGGTGATGATATGGCTGTTAATATCACAAAAACCAAAAAAATGAGTAATGTTCGTTCTTCTGGTGCAGATGATAAAGCTAAAATTGTACCCGCAATTAAGTTCTCTTTAGAGGAAGCTTTAGAATACATACAGAAAGATGAGTATGTTGAAGTAACACCTAAATTCTTAAGACTACGTAAAATACACCTTTCGGAAAATGATCGTAAGCGTAATAAGAATAATTAAGCATAATTTTATATAATTTAAATTAAAGGAATCCAATTTGGGTTCCTTTTTTATTTTTCTATATTTACTAAAAATTCATAAATGATACATGTTCTATATTTTGATCCAGGTTTAGGAGCAATGGTTATTCAAGCTATTGTTGCCGCTGTTGCGGGAGTGTTCCTTTTCTCTAAAAATCTTATGTATAAAATAAAGGTGTTTTTAGGAGTCTCTAAGCCAGAAGATGATGTCTTCGATGACATCGATGTAAAAGAGTCTGATATAGAAAGTAAATCAAATAGTGACAAGCAATAATAGACATTCTTCATCTTTTAGAGATCCCTCTGGTTTTATATTTATAGATCAAGGTCTTGTAAAACGTTCCATTTCACCGCTCTACTTTGAGCAGTATAACGCACTTAAATCAACAGGTTTTTTTAAGAAATTGCATACTGCTGGTTTGTTGATTTCGCATGAGGAGCTATGGGCTTCAAATGATGAAGTTATTATACAGCCGGAGCAAATTTCATTTATAAATTATCCTTATGAATGGAGTTTTGGTCAATATAAAGAAGCCGCTTTATTGACCTTGAAAATTCAAAAGTTTGCCTTAGAAAATGGCTTTTCATTAAAAGATGCATCTGCATTTAATGTAACTTTTCACAAAGGTAAAATGGTGTTTATAGATACCTTGTCTTTAGATTTCTATCAAGAAAATTCTCCATGGCGAGCGTACAAACAATTTATAACTCATTTCTTGGGGCCATTATTGCTAGCAAAATACAACGGTTTAGATTCTTTAAAATTAATGAATAGTTTCATTGATGGTGTTCCCATTAAAATGCTGTCGTCAATGTTGCCATTTAAGACAAAACTGAATCCTTTCCTATATTCAAACATTCATTTACTTGCTAAATTTGAAGACAAGCATAACGAAGATTATAAAGGAGAATCTAAAGCAAGCCATTTATCAAAGAAGGCACAGCTCAACATTATTAAAGGGCTTTACGATTTTATAAAAAAAATGTCATTGAAACCCACTAGTGAATGGGGGAATTACTACGATAAAACTAATTATGCAAACGATGCTTTTGACCAAAAGGCTGAGATTATTGATCGATGGATTAAACAATTAGGAGCTAAAACGGTAATTGATATTGGAGGTAATGATGGCACTTTTGTAAGGAAAATAAATCAAGAATTAAAGGAAGCCTTGGTTTGTGATATTGATTATAATGCCGTAAATGCTAATCATATCCTGGTAAAGAAAAATAAAGAAACGTTTATGTTGCCTTTTGTTTTTGATGTTTTAAATCCGTCAGCGAATATTGGCTTTAATAATAAAGAAAGAGATTCCTTTTTAAAGAGGATAAAAGCATATGCGCCCGATGTCACAATGGCATTGGCCGTTATTCATCATATGACCTTGAGTGGTAATATTCCTTTTGAAATGTCTGCAGAATTTTTCTCATCCTTTTCGAAACATTTAGTTATTGAGTTTCCCAAGAGAACAGATTCTTGGGTACAACGCTTGTTAAATACAAAAGGAGAATTCAAAGGGCATTTTGATTTTTATAACATCAAAAATTTTGAGTCGTGTTATGCGAAATACTTCATCTTAGTAGCAAAAGTAGCGATTGATAATTCCAAACGTGTGATGTACGTGTATAAAACGTTATAATTTGAGACAGTCTGTAATTAATTTTCTAAACTCTAAGAAAGAATATGTCTTATTAACGGGATTAGCTGCTGGTATTTATCCGTTTTTACAGTATTTAAATATTCGTTTTTTTATTGTAAACTCAACACGACATATTCTATTTTTTGGAGTGCTGTTCTTGATTACACCAATTTTGTTTTCCTATTCATTTTACTTTATATCAACTAAAGTGAAGTCATTACATAAATACAGCAAGTTCGCACTCCCTTTTGTAAACTTTAGTTTGTTCTCTATTCTTATTATTTTAATTACTGTTGGCATAAAAAAGAAGCTTATTGCTTTAGCTATCATTGTGTCTATAGTTCTCGCAGTGCTATTATATAAGCATTTAAAAAAGGTTGTGCTTTTTCAGTTGATTTTAGCATTAATATCTTTAAGTGCGCTTGCAACTAAATATCATAAGGCTTCAACTGAATCTAATGAATGGATGGAACAGCCTGATAACATAGCATCTGTGATTTTTAAGAAAAAGCCGAATATTTATATTATCCAGCCTGATGGTTATGCGAATTTTTCAGAATTAAAAAAAGGATCTTATAATTTTGATAATTCTAAATTTGAGTCATTTTTGGCCCAAGACGGTTTTAAGTTTTATGATGATTTTAGAAGTAATTATGTGCCAACTGTATATTCTAATAGTTCTATTTTTGGAATGAAACATCATTACTATAAAGCACAATCTAATAAAGAAAATGAAACGTATAATTTTAGAGAAGTTATTGTAAAGAGAAATCCTGTTTTGGAGATATTAAAAGCAAATGACTATAAAAGTCATTTGTTTTTACAAGAACCTTATTTTATACTGGGAGGATTAGAATTAGGTTACGACTACTGTAATATTAATGCTAATGAAGTTCCTTTTTTTTCAAATGGATTTGATATGAAGAAAAGTATCAAATCAGATTTTGAGTCCACTATTATTAGTAATAAATCATCTTCTAATTTTTTCTTTATTGAAAAGATACAGCCTTGGCATATTAGTAACAATAAACGTCAAAGCTCTGGAAAAGAAAAGGAGCGTACAAACTATCTTGATCGTTTAGAAGATGTTAATACTTGGTTGGTGGAAATGATTACTATTATAAATAAAAACGATTCTAATGCTCTTATCATTATTGTAGCAGATCATGGAGGATTTGTTGGTTATGACTATGAGTTGGAGTCTAGAACCAAAAGTTTAGATAGAGACTTAGTTCACTCTGTGTTTTCATCTGCATTAGCTATTAAATGGCCAAATAATGATGTTCCAGAATATGATGATCGCTTAAAGTCCTCTGTTAATTTATTTAGAGTTCTGTTTTCTTATCTTAGTGAGGAGGATTCTTATTTGCAACACCTTCAAGAGGATAAGAGTTATTTAATTATTGAGGAAGGTGCGCCAAATGGTGTGTATGAGGTTATTGATGAAGCAGGTGCTGTTAATTTTGAGGAGTATAAAAATTGATATTTTCAGAACTATTTTTTTAATCCTAGAATACTAAAGAATAGACTAAATAATATCACTTGTATTCCTAAAAGTATCGTAATAACAGCAGGTATAATAATCCTCAATGTATTTGAAGGATTCAAATTTCCGAAGTTATTACCATTCCAATCTGCAAATCCTTTTACACTTAAAATTACGCCTATAAAAACTAGGATAAAACCAAATATAAGCCCCTTTTCTAATGTGATATGTTTGAATAGGTTTTGGTAGCGATTACTTTTTGGTAAGAGTTCATTTTCTACAGCAAAGACCTTTGTTAGGGCGTAAAAAACAAAAAACTGAAATCCTATTAAAATCATACTGGCTGTGTATAATAGCGTATGTATATCTAGAGTAATAGTACCAATAGAAATTGGTTTTATGATTAGTATTATTGATGTTAAAATTCCAATAATCATCAACGATATGCTGGGATACAAAAAAAGCCATTTAGGACTATATAGCGTTAAAAATCTGAGATGCCTCCAGCCGTCAGGCCATGTATTTAAATGTGGAGGTCTTGTTCTCCCGTCCTTATGTAATATTGTCGGAACTTCTGTTATAGATAGATTATTAAGTTTTGATTTAACTATCATTTCTGAAGCAAACTCCATTCCTGTAGTTTTTAATTGCATCTTATTATAAGCTTCTTTTGAAAACCCTCTCAACCCACAATGAAAATCTCCAATTTTTATTTTAAAAAATAAACGACCAATAAATGATAATACGGGGTTTCCTAAATACCGATGTAAAAAAGGCATCGCTCCTTTTTTTATACCACCTTTAAAACGGTTTCCCATGACAAGGTCATAGCCGTCTCTTAGTTTTTCTAAGAAGGGCATGAGTGATTCAAAATCATAGCTATCATCAGCATCTGCCATAATAATATAAGTCCCTTTTGCCTCGTTAAATCCACCTTTGAGAGCATTGCCATAGCCTTTTTCTTTAATGTGTACGACAGTCGCATTAAGCTTTTTAGCAATGGCTATAGAGTTGTCTGTACTGCCATTATCTGCAATTATAATTTCTCCATAAACATTGTTTAAACTCAAAAAGTGTTGCGCTTTAGAAATACAAATAGCTAATGTTTCTTCTTCGTTTAAGCATGGCATTACAATAGATAGCTCAGTTTTTAATTCCATTCTTAAATAGTTTTGTAAGGATAACAAAGGTTAAAAATATAAATATATAATTATAGAAAAGGTATCTCATTATAGAATGACTTGCAAAAGCGACTAACATGGCATTAGATAGAGTTAAAGCAGTACATAGAAATAAGAGGATGTATGTTTTGTTTTTACACAGCGCTTTAAAGATACTAAATAGTAAAATTAAACCAATGAAAATCAGTAAAATAGAGGAATAGAATCCATGTGAAATATTGGCATAATATAACTGAATCCATTTTTTGAAATTATTACTGATAAGTGTCTTTGTTAGAGTCTTACACGTTTTCTCAATATTATAAAATGCTTGTGCATCTGCTATTTCGATAGTATTAGTAGTAATTAACGCTTTGTCAAAGTAATGTTTTTTACCCAATTCATGGATGGTTCTATTGCAAATTGGAGGTACATTATTATGGAAAAAATTGTAGTACTGAGCATAAGAATTTAGGCTGTCTTGCGAGGACATGAGAAGCTTTTCAATTTTTAGCTTTTGATAACTCTTTTCAAAAACTATCTTGTCATCATAAGATGTAATATGTTGAGAGTCATTTTCGCTAGAAACAAAGAATGCAGCGGTTGATGCATTTACAAAACCAAAGGGTGTAGTCATGAAAATACCGTCTTTTAATTTATGGTAAGTGGCCTCTGCTAACACAACAACAACAGGCATGCTGATTAATAGGATTAGCTTGAAAATCTTTGATATTTTTAACAGTTGAGATTGTTTTTCTAAAAAATAAACAAAAGCAAAAATAAGAGGGGTAAAGATAAATTGCCCTCTTGTGAGCGCTAGTAATACATAGAAAATAAATGCAAGTAGTAGTTTTTTATAACTGTCATTCTTAATGAAATCTAGAATTGTTGCTATAAAGAGGAGATATAAAGGATAACTTATACCTTCTGGGCAAATGTTGTTGGCAACATAAAGTGGATTGAAAAAAGGAAATATTAATAACACCATTAATATGACCTTACTAATAGTACTTAAATTGAAAATTTGTGTTGCTTTCTTAAAGAAAAAATTTACCGCTAAAAGACCAAAAGCACCTTGAAAAATGAGGATGCTTAAATCAAAAAAACTAGAAAAAATAAATTTAAAAGATTTTAATAATAGGACATAGCCAGGATGGCGATATGGTAAAGCATTTAGATAACTCCTAGTGTCTGGAGAATAAATAGCTTCGTTCGTAATAATAAATATAAATACCAGCAGATAAACAACTCTTAAAATGGTGTTTTCTTTAAAAATGGTTCTTAATTTCAAAAGCGGGTTTTAGAGTTTTTCAAATATAAAAGAATTGAATCAAAACGGATTCTAAGATTCAAAAATATTGTAATTTGTGGACATTTAAAACAAAAATGACACAATCTAATTTGAACGCGTTTAAAGTTAAAAGATACAATCAAATTGACTGTTTAGTTTGGAATGCCTTTGTGTCCAATTCCAAAAACGCTACATTTTTGTTTAATCGTGATTTTATGGAGTATCATCAGAATAGATTTGATGATTATTCATTAATGGTTTACAAAAATGAAAAACTGCTAGCTTTGGTGCCTGCTAACAAAGTTGGAGATTCTGTCTTTTCTCATCAAGGGTTAAGTTATGGAGGTATCCTTTTATCTCAAAAAACAAAGTTCGAAACCGTTGTTAAGCTGTATTATGTAGTCTTAAGATTTTTAAATGAAAATGCTATTAATACCTTTGAATTAAAGTTACTACCCAAGATCTATAATCTATTGCCAAGTGATGAAATAGAGTATTTGCTTTTTAAAACTAAAGCCAATCTGCATAGACGAGATGTATCTATGGTTATTGACTATGCTTGTAAACAAGAATCGTCATCTAACAGAAAACGAAATTTAAAAAGAAGTAAGCTTAATAAAGTAAGCGTAAAAGAAGTCTTTGAATTTGACAATTTTTTTAATCAAATTCTAATTCCGAATTTAGAGCAAAGATATGAGACTATGCCTACACATTCTTTAGAGGAAGTTGTAGCATTAAAGTTGAAATTCCCTGATCATATAAGGCAATTTAATGCCTATCAAAATAATGAGATTATTGCAGGTGTAACTATTTTTGAGTCTTCTAAAGTAGCTCATGCGCAATATATTTCTACAATAGCATCTAAAAACGAACTAGGCGGACTTGATGCTATTTTTGATTTTTTAATAAATAAATTATATAGTAGTAAACATTATTTTAGTTTTGGTATTTCAAATGAAAATCAAGGACAACAAGTAAATCGAGGTTTACTTAATTGGAAAGAAAGTTTTGGAGCACATGCAATAACTCATGATTTTTATACTATAAATACTGAAAATTATAGATTATTGGACGATGTAATGTTATGATTAAATTTTTAGATTTAAATAAAATTAATTCAAAGTACGAAGAGGCCTTCTCATCTCGATTTAAAGTGTTTTTAAATTCTGGATATTATATAAAGGGATCTGAACTCAATCAATTTGAAGAAGATTTTGCAAACTATTGTGGCACAAAACACTGCATTGGAGTTGCTAATGGTCTTGATGCGTTAACCCTAATTTTTAAAGGCTATATAGAATTAGGTAAACTGAACCTTGGTGATGAAGTGATAATTCCCGCAAACACCTATATTGCAACCATACTTTCTGTTATTAATTCTGGGCTTAAACCCGTATTTGTAGAGCCAAACGAAGCAACTTTTAACATCTCGCCTTCGGAAATTTTAAAACACCTTAAACCATCGGTTAAAGCCATATTGGTCGTTCATTTATATGGACAGTTAGCAAACATGTCTGAAATTAGTACGATAGCCAAAAATAATAACCTTCTGGTTATTGAAGATGCTGCCCAAGCTCATGGAGCGGTATCTATTTCCGAAGAAAAAAAAGCTGGAAACTTATCTCATGCCGCAGGTTTTAGTTTTTATCCCACTAAAAACCTAGGAGCTTTAGGCGATGCAGGAGCTGTCACTACCAACGATGATGCCTTAGCAGCATGTATTAAATTATTGCATAACTACGGAAGTTCCAAGAAATATGTCAACGAAAAAATTGGAATTAACAGCAGGCTAGACGAACTGCAAGCATCATTTTTAAATGTGAAACTAAAAGACTTAGATACGCAGAATGAGATAAGACGTGACATTGCTAAACGGTATTTAAAAGGAATTGATAATCCTAAAATAGCACTTCCGTTTTATGATGGGTCTAATAATCATGTGTTCCATGTTTTTGTTATTAGAGTAGAAGACAGAGCACATTTTACGACCTATTTGGACCAAAAGGAAATAGGGTTCTTAATTCATTATCCTATCGCTCCACATGACCAAAAAGCCTTGTCTCTTTATAAATCTCTATATTTGCCAATTACAGAGGCCATTCATGATACCATAATTAGTATCCCAATGAGTCCTGTAATGACTAATGAAGAGATTGAAACAATTATTAATGCCCTAAACCTTTATTAATTGAAAAGCTTAATTAAATACATTAACACTAATGTATTATTTAAAGTAGCACATCTTAACTCTGCGACGATTATTACTAAAATTATTGCAGGTGTTTTGACATCTAAGGCCATTGCTTTTTTTATTGGTGTTGAGGGCATGGCATTGATTGGCAATCTCAGGAATTTTTTAGGAGCTATTCAATCTATTTCAATACTCGGGTTTTATAATGGCGTAGTTAATACCATTGCTAAATTTAGAGAGGATAGCATTAATTTAAGTAAAACCTTATCTACTGCATATTATTTATGCTTCTTCTCAACTATTATAGTTGCATTTACATGTTACTATAATGCGCAATTCATCAACGACTTATTATTTTCATCGTATTACGACTTTGCCTATGTCATTAAAATAATGGCTTTAGCATTACCATTTTATGCATTGAACATGATGAGTTTTTCCATAATGAACGGCTTTTCTAACTACAAAATGCTACTCATTATTAATATCATAGGTCAAATTTTAGGCTTGTTAGTAACGTTGCTTTTAATTTATCAAGACCGTATAGACGGCGCTTTGATTGCTGCAGTTGTTGCACCATCCTTGATCTTCTTAATTACTTTGGTAGGTATCGTAAATAGAAGAAACTTAATGACGTATATTAAAATAGATCATATAAGTTTTGATGTTTTTAAATCTTTTAGTCCATATACTGCAATGGCCTTAGTTACTGCAGTTGCTTTACCTTTGATTTCTATTTGTATTCGTAATTATATTATTTCTGAAATTGGAATAAAAGAAGCGGGTTACTGGGAAGCTATGAATAGGATTTCTAGTTACTACTTGATGTTTATTACGTCAATAATTACGCTTTATATAGTCCCTAAGTTTCGTCAAATTAAAACTAAAGCAGACTTTAAGAAGGAGATTTTTAGTTTTTATAAGTCTGTGATGCCAATTTTTGGATTAGGCTTGGTTTTAATTTATTTTTTAAAGCCTATTGTCGTACCTCTCATATTTTCCAAAGAATTTAGACCTGTAGAAAATCTATTCTTTTGGCAACTCTTAGGAGACTTTGTGAAGGTATTAACGCTCGTTATATCGTATCAGTTTTTAGCTAAAAAAATGTTCACGCATTTTATTATTATTGAAGTATTTTTAATCATAACACTGTACTTCTCTAGTGTTTATCTTATTGATATCTATGGCGTAGAAGGTGCAGTCATGGGACATTTTTTAAGTTATATAATGCATTATGGGATTGTGTTACTTATTTTTGGAACATCGCTGTTTGGGATCATCCCAGAAACATCAGATAAGCCATAACTAGATATTTGGTTAATGCCGAAACAAAATAACGATTATACGAGTATTTTTAAATCTACATCTCTCTTTGGAGCAGTGCAGATGTTTAATATACTAATTTCTGTTATTAGATCAAAAGTAGTTGCCATTTGGATAGGACCAACTGGTATGGGGATTCTAGGCCTTTTATTGTCGACCTTAAATGTATTAGGTGAGTTTACAAAGTTGGGGTTAAGTACGACAGCAGTTAGAGAAATTGCGCAAACCGAAAGCAAAGGCAATAATACGGTAGAAACGAATCTCATTATAGCTACGATAAAAAAGGTAGTTTGGTTTACTGGATTTTTTGGGGTTCTATTGACACTAATTTTGTCACCATTGTTGAGCTACCTTGCTTTTGATAGTTACGAGTACACGCTTGCTTTTATTTGGGTTTCTATATCGTTACTCTTTAATCAGATCTCGGCTGGGCGATTAGCAATTCTTCAGGGTTTTAGGAAGCTTAAATTATTAGCGAAGGCTAACCTTTTAGGCAATTTATTAGGACTTCTTATAAGCTTGCCACTGTATTTTTTTTATAGACTAGATGCTATAGTTCCGGTAATTATTGTGTCCTCTTTTGTTGCGCTTATAGTGAGTTGGTCATATTCCAGAAAAATGGAATTCAATATACTTAAGGTGTCGAATAAGCAGGCGTTTAGGAAGGCTAAAGGCATGCTCAATTTAGGGTTTATGTTGAGTATTAGAGGTTCTATTACTTTGGTTGCTGCTTATGTATTTCAATTGTATTTAAGTAATGTTGGAGGTTTAGATGAGGTTGGGTATTATGTTGCAGGTTTTATGATTATAAACTCTTATGTGGGTATTGTTTTTAATGCGATGAGAACAGATTATTTCCCTAAACTATCTGGTGTGATTGACGATGTAAAAGATGTTAACAAAACAGTAAATAATCAATCGGTCATTGGGATCTTAATTATCGGGCCTTTAGTGGTTACCTTTTTGACATTTTTGCCTATTATAGTTAAAGTGTTATACACACCATCTTTTCTTATTATAATTGGATTTGTGTCTTGGGCTATTCTTGGAATTTTATTTAAAACATTATCTTGGTCAATGGGTTATGTCATCTTGGCAAAAGGGGATTCTAAGCTATTTTTGAAAACAGCTTTGTTTTTTAATGTCTTAATGCTTGTTTTTAATGTTGTAGGCTATCATCTTTATGGTTTGGATGGTTTAGGAATAAGTTTTTTCTTGTATTATATTATCCATTTTATTGGAATTAAAATTATTACAGCACGTCAATATGACCTAAATTTAGATAAAGATTTAATTGCTATTTTCTTGGTACTCTTAATTTTGTCAATAGCTACATTTATAGCAACCTATATAAATGAAATTGTAGTTAAATATGTAGTATGTTCTATTTTAATGATAGTGACATTACTATATTGCTATGGTCAATTGGATAAAAGAGTTAACTTTAAATCTTTAAAGAATAAGTTTATTAAGAATAAAAATGATTAAAATTTTAAAACTTATATATTTTTATTTTTACCTCGGTTATAAGAAAATTAAGTTTTTCTTCTCTATTAATTGGTGTAAAACCTTGTATTTTAATTTCAAAATGTTACCCTTAGCTCAAGCAAAGAAGTTACCTTTTTATTTCTATGGAAAAGTGAAGTTTGCAAGTTTGAAAGGTTCTGTTACTATTGATGCTACTTTAAAACGAGGTATGATAGGTTTTGGACAACAGTATGAAATGAATACAAGATCAAAAGGGATCGCAGAGCTATATATAAGAGGGTTTTTAAAATTTAATGGTTTTGCTCAATTTGGAAAAGATAACTTCGTTTATATTAAAGAAAATGCAAAATGCACTATTGGAAATATGGCATCCATTGCAACTAGTGGTAAACTTATTTGTACTAATAATATAGTGCTAGGTAATTATGCAAGGCTAGGTTCAGAATGTCAAATTATTGATACAAATTTTCACAAACTGATTGATATAGAAACAAAGGAAGTGCTTAAAATGTCATCACCTATACAAATAGGAAATTATAACTTTATAAGTAATAGAGTTACTATATTGTCAAAAACAGTAACACCAGATTATTGTATAATTGCATCAAACAGTCTTTGTAATAAAGAGTACTTGAGTTTGGGTAATCATATTCTTATTGGAGGTGTACCTGCTAAGCTTTTAAGAAGTAATATCTCCAGAGATTGGGAAGGAGAAGAAGATAGGATGAAAAAACATTTAATTATATGATTTTATTTGTTTTTCCAAAAGTCCAAATACTTTTTGGTAATATTCAATAATTCATGTTCTTTTTCTATAAAACGCCTTGCGTTTTTAGATATTATTTCAATATGTTCAGGATTATTAATTAACCATTCTAAATCTACAACAATACTATTGACATCAGGTTTAGCATTAATAG
>NZ_JBLIET010000042.1:0-20500 GCF_047633235.1 Psychroserpens sp.
TTATTATAGTGTGTTAATAGTGGCTATAACTTTATTAGACTTTACTTTGATATGTGACTTATCACAATTACTTAATATATAGTTAACATTAACTTTACATTTAAAGTCCTCATTTTAAAGCTAAATTATAAAGCTATTAACAACTGTTCATAACCTATATTGACAACATAAACATGATAAGTATTTTTAAATTTTATGTTAGCATGCTTAAATTTGATGGTGATAACTTTACCAAAAAAAAAGGTTAACTTTTTAGGTTACTAAGGTTCTATTTTTGATTGTAAAAATTACTGGATAATCCTAAGAAAACTTTTAAGTACTTAAGATAAGATATGAACAAGTAATGAATACAAATCACCATAGATGTTAACAACGCCTATTTCTGAACAAAGCGACATCGTCATCAAACATAAATATTATGAATAACTATCCATGTCTTACTGTGGTTTATTTGTAAGCAATTATTAACTTTAGGGTTTTAAACAACATACCAAATTATGACAATTTCAATAGGTAACGATCATGCGGGAACGGAGTATAAACAAGCCATTACTTTATATTTAGAAGCGAAAGGATATACTGTTAATAACTATGGAACAAATGCAAACGACAGTGTTGATTATCCAGATTATGTACATCCTATTGCTAATGATGTCGCTGATAAAAAAGTAGACTTTGGCATTTTAATTTGTGGAAGTGCTAATGGCGTTGCAATGACTGCAAATAAACATCAAAAAGTAAGAGCTGGAATTTGTTGGACTAAAGAAATTACAGCACTTACAAGACAACATAATAATGCTAATATTTGTTGTATTCCTGCACGATATACTGCCATACAACAAGCAATTGAGATTGTGGATACCTTTTTAAATACTGATTTTGAAGGTGGACGTCATCAAAACCGTGTGGATAAAATACCTATTTCATGTTAGTATCCATCTAAAATTTATAGCTCATGGGTAACTTACATTCTCACAATCATTCTCATGATGATTTAAAGGGTAGAAATCTTATCATTTCTATCTTTTTAAATATTGTTATTACTGTGGCACAAGTTATTGGTGGATTACTTTCAGGTAGTTTATCATTATTAAGTGATGCGCTCCATAATTTTAGTGATGTGATCTCTTTAATTATTAGTTACATTGCTAATCGACTCTCAAAACGTAAAGCATCTCTTCAAAAAACATTCGGTTATAAACGTGCCGAAATTTTAGCTGCCTTTATTAATGCTGCAACCTTAATTACAGTTGCTATTTTACTAATTATCGAAGCTGTGAAACGTTTTCAAAATCCGCAAGAGATTGAGTCTAACGTAGTAATTTGGCTATCGTTAGTAGCTATTTTAGGTAACGGTTTTAGTGTGCTCTTACTTAAAAAAGATAGCGAAACTAATATGAATATGAAAATTGCTTATCTTCACTTGTTAACAGATATGATGGCAAGTGTAGCAGTTTTTATTGGCGGATTATTGATGAAGTATTTTCAATTGTTTTGGGTGGATAGTGTGTTAACTTTTGCAATTGCCTTATATCTTATTTATATGGGTTATGATTTATTAAAAGATTCATTTAAAGTATTGATGTTGTTTACTCCTGATCAAATTCTAGTAGAGGATATTGTTAAAGATATTCAACAAATAGGCGCTATAAAAAATGTACATCATGTTCATATTTGGCAACTTAATGAAGATGAAATTCATTTAGAAGCACACATAGATTTTGAGGAGAATATTACTTTATCTCAATTTGATGTAATATTACATAATGTAGAAGAGATGGTATTTTATAACTTCGGAATCAATCATGTTAATATCCAACCAGAGTACGGAAAATGTGACACTAAAGATGTGATTGTTCAGGATTAAAAAACATTTTAAAATTAAATATGGACCAATGAGTAATAGAGCACTTATAAATGTAAAAAAAAACTTTGATTGCTCTTAGTGTAACACATAAGTATGATAGATATAAAAGTAAAAAAATTTATAGAATTAACTACTCAAGAACTTTATGACATTCTTCAATTAAGAAGTGAAGTGTTTGTTGTAGAACAAAATTGTGTCTATCAAGATATTGATGGGAAAGATCAAAAGGCACTTCATGTTGTCGGATTTAAAAATAATACAGTTGTTGCTTATACAAGAGTATTTAAACCCGGTGATTATTTTCAATATGCTAGTATTGGTAGAGTAGTGGTGAGTGAATGTGAACGCCAACATAAGTATGGATATGATATTATGAATGTTTCGGTCGACGCTATAAAAACGTATTATAAGGAAACTAAAATTAAAATTTCTGCTCAAATGTATTTAAAGCGTTTCTATAATAATCTTGAATTTTTTGAAGTAGGAGAGGAGTATTTAGAAGATGGGATTCCGCACATAGGAATGCTTAGAAGTTAATTATCTTCACCCACATAAGTAATTAAAATTTCTACGCGACGGTCTAATTTTGGTTCGCCACCCAACGGAAACTTTCTACGCATTCCAACATATTTCATACGTCTTTTATTAACACCTTTTTTTGCTAGATATTCATAGATAAACTTTGCTCGAGCAACAGAAAGGTTACGTTTTT
This sequence comes from Psychroserpens sp., assembly GCF_047633235.1. Lineage (GTDB taxonomy): Bacteria > Bacteroidota > Bacteroidia > Flavobacteriales > Flavobacteriaceae > Psychroserpens. The sequence continues at coordinate 2,580 of NZ_JBLIET010000042.1, forward strand.
TAGTTTTACGATCTATAGCATCTCTACTGTTTTTTGTACAGCATACGTGACCTTGAATGGTAAAGTATAAATCCTTTCGCTTTACGAGAATATCAGCAATTTCTTTAAGTGTTTCTTTAGATTCTGGTAATAGTTTACTGTAACCTGTTTTAAACAGCATGTTATTGAGCTCAAATTTATCTCCTGCTTTTAACTCACCTTTTAAAAGTTCTGTAGCTTCTCTTTTTTTAGCTTCTACTACTTCTGGAGCTTCTTTGGGTTTTGGAGGAAATACAGAAGATACAATAATCTCAACTTTGCGATTAAGACCTCTTATTATACTTAAATCATCTTCTTTGATTAGTTTGAGTAAAATTTTTCCTTTTCCATCAACATTAGTAATTACAGATTCATCAAATTCATTATTAGAAAATATGGTTTTTATTGAATTAGCACGATCCTGCGACAGTTTTAAGTTATAACCATCACTACCTCTATCATCTGTAAACCCATAAATAGAAACTTTTGAAATTTCAATACTTTCTATTTCAGATAAAAACATTAATAATCTATTGTGCTCTGTTGGAGGCACTTCAAACGCGTCTGTCTCAAAATACACTTCATGAGTAAACTCCTTTTGAGCGATCAAAAGTTGAGAAAAGAGAAGCGTTATTAGTAGTAGTTTTTTCATATTAGTATTGAAAACATTATTTAAATATAATTTTTTTAAATGCTTTCGTCGAATTTAATTCAATATCAATCTAAATAGCCCAAATAATTTGATGGGTTTTTAAGTATTTCTACACCTTTTTGAATTTCAAAATTATTAGAAATATAATATGTATATAGACCTTCTCGATAGAAATAACGTTTAACAATTTCGTCAGAGAGTAAAGACAATAATTGCGTTTTATTGTCGTCTATTGCTTTGTTTTTATACGTATTTAATGACGAAATTAAGTTGGAATAGTCGTCATTAATCTCACGGTTGAGTTCCTCTTCTTTTGCTACAGATAATGCAGTTGCAAAGGCCTTTTCTGTTTTAGTTTCAAAGCTAAAATTATTAGCACTTAAGAAGTTTTTAAAACTGTTAAATTCAGCGTCCCTAAGTTCAAATTTCGTTATATCGTCTGGAGCGGGATGGTTGTAATAATATTGAGTAGCATATTTAAAAATTAGATTTTCGTCTATGATCGCTTTTGTAATAGGACTCAATTTAGTGGCTTCTAATTCTAGATCTGGTTGTACGCCTCCACCATCATAAACCGTTCTTCCTTTTTTAGTTTTAAAGGCGTTATAATTTTCTTGTTTTGTACGTGTTGCTTTCCCGTTTTCATCACGATTCCAATAATCAAGTGCTTGGATACACCGTCCAGAGGGCGTGTAATATCTAGAAATTGTAATTTTAATCTGCGTTCCGTAAGTTAATTTTTTAGGACGCTGTACGAGACCTTTTCCAAAACTACGGGCTCCAATAATTACCGCACGATCCAAATCTTGTAAAGCGCCAGATACAATTTCACTTGCCGATGCACTAGAGCCATCAATTAAAACAATCAAAGGGATTTCGGTATCCATCGGTTCATTTTTTGTGTAATAGGTTTTATTGTATTTTTCCACTTTAGATTTTGTGGTCACTACCAATTGATTCTTGGGTACAAAAATATTAGTAACATTTACTGCTTCTCTTAATAAACCGCCTGGATTTCCACGTAGATCTAAAATTAGTTTCTTAGCACCTTGATTTTTTAAATCTCGAAGTGCGCTTTTAGTTTCAGCGGAGGTCTTGGCGTTAAATTTTCGAAGAACAATATATCCAGTATTTTCGTTTATCATAGAGTAGTGAGGCACTGCATGGATGTCTACGGCCTCACGTTGTATCGTTGCATTTAACGTTTTACCTTGTCTTATGTAGGTGACCTCAACACTAGTACCTGCTCCACCTTGTAACAAGTTTCCTGCATCGTCTTTAAAATCTGCAACAACAACATTATCTACTTTGATAATCTCGTCGCCCGCTTTTAAGCCCGCTTTGTCTGCTGCATAATCCTTGTAAGGCTCAACAATTACCAATCTATCTTTTAGGGTCAACACATTAGCACCAATACCAGTATAATCTCCTGCATTATTGATTCTCGCCGACTCGACATCTTGTTCGTTATAATAATTCGTGTAAGGATCTAAATCTGCAAGCATACTTTTAATAGCAGTATCCATTAAATCTCCAGGATTTGTCTCGTCAACATAATTCATGTTGAGTTCTTTAAAAAGTGTTGTAAAAATTTCTATTTGCTTAGCAATTTCGAAGAAGTCACTTTTAAAGGCTGTCCCGCTAAAAAATATAGTGAGTGCTATAAGCGGAACTAAAACACGTTTTTGCAGTAGTTTTTTCATGTGGTTATATCTGTTGTTTTTCAATCGTCACACGTAAGATCTAAATAAACATTTTTCTTTATAATTACCTATTACGGATAGATGTTTCATAAAGATAATATCATTTATTCAGGCGACACTTTTTTAGAAAATGTCTCTAAAAGTTGTTTCATTTTTTTGTTTACGGAATCAAAGTCCGCTATATCCTTACCAATGTACAAAATCATTAACGTATAACAGGACGAAATGTTGTTAAAATGCTCACTTTTATTAAGGCGGTAAGCTTCCCTCAATAAGCGTTTGATGCGATTTCGATCCACTGCTTTTTTAAAATTACGTTTACTTACTGTAACGCCTGTTTTAAATTGTGTATCCTCATCAAAATCTGACTTTAGATACACCATGCGCAATGGGTAAGCACCTACCGATTTCCCTTCGGAAAACAGCTGTTCTATGCGTTTTTGGCTTTTAAGCTTTTCTTTTTTAGAATATGAAAATGACATCTAGAATACTGCTATTTAATAAGGTTTATAAGTTTTGCTATTCATTGTAAAACAAATAAAGTAAATTTAAAACGATTGATAATTGTTTTAAAGTTTTAATCGACTAATTCTGTAGTTTATCATTTTTTTTTACGAAAAAAGTCACAATACGTAAATTGTGCCTTTGACTATTTTTAATATTTTTATTCTTCTTCTGCTACAGGATACACGTTGTTTTCTTGCTTTATATCTGCCATTAATCCTTTAGGATCAAGTTGCACAGATTGTACAGTTTTAGAGGTTTCTAGTGTATACGTTGGATATGCCCAAGCCCAATCATCTTTTACAGTTGCTGAGGTTTTTTTTGCACCACGCATCATACGTAATGGGATGTAAAAATCCTCAGTAGAACCATCTGTATATATAATTGTCAAGTCCAATGGCATTGGCATTAATCCAATGCGTTCTAGAGTTACTTTTTTGTCTTCTACGTTTGTTACAGCGTAGTCTATTGTGTTTGTAGTTTGCGCAAAATCGATGAGATACCAATCTAACTCTAAACCCGAAACACGTTCTGCCGTTCGCACGATGTCGAGTGGTTTTGGATGTTTAAAAGCAAAATCAGTATAGTACTTCTTGATAGTTGTTTTTAAATTATCATCACCAATAATATAACCTAATTGAGAGATGAAAACGGCTCCTTTACTATAGGCTGATATCCCATAGGCTTGATTAATATTATAACGATCGGCATGCGTCGTTAACGGTTGTTCAACACCAGAATTTGCTAGAAAAACATATCCAAGATAAGATCTACTTAATGGGTTTTCTTTTTTCTCATCCATAATCTCGTTCATAGCTAAAGTAGAAATATAGCTTGTAAAGCCTTCATCCATCCATTCATGCTTAGCTTCATTGGTTGCCAGTAAAAACTGAAACCATGTGTGTGCCATTTCGTGAGCTGTCACACCAACTAAACTGCCATAGCTGCGATTTCCTGTGATAAGTGTTGACATTGCATATTCCATTCCGCCATCACCTCCTTGAATCACAGAATACTGATCAAAAGGATATTTCCCAATATGTTCACTAAAATACTGCATCAATTCAACCGTTTTAGGTTGCATTTTTTTCCAGCTTTCTAGGTTGTCTTTCGGTAAATCATTTTTGTAAAAGAAGTGAAGCATTGGCCCATTAGGAACTTGCATTGTATCATGAATATAATCTTTATCTGCAGCCCAAGTAAAATCATGAACGTTAGGTGCAATAAAATGCCACGTTAGCTTTTTTCCTTTGCGCTTAACGTCTTTAGGTGTATAACCATATCCAATCTCGTCTGCATTTTGTAAATTGCCTGTACCGCCAATAATATAGTCTTTATCAATAGTGATTTTTACATCAAAATTTCCCCAAACACCATAAAATTCACGTGCTATATATGGATCTGCGTGCCATCCTTCGGTATCATACTCTGCTAATTTAGGATACCATTGTGCCATGGATAAAGCAACACCCTCTTTATTATTTCTACCAGAACGACGAATTTGAACAGGCACTTGTCCATTAAAAACCATATTAAAATCTACAGTCTCTCCTGCTTTAATTGGTGTCTCTAAATTCACAATCATTACAGTACCTTCAATTTCATAGCTAAGAGCTTTTCCATTAAGGTCTAAAGAAGATACTTTTATAAAACCAATTTCATCGTCTTTTAATTTTGATATGCGACTTTCAAAAATCGGGTTTTCTTTAGTTCCAACGTTATCAGCCATTCTACCATCTGGATCTGTAATACTTTGTAAACGCGCATCCATTTCACTATCAGGTTGAAAGGCATTGAAATAGAGGTGATAAAAGACACGAGTTAAATTGTCTGGCGAATTATTGGTGTATTTTATAGTCTGTTTTCCTGTAAATTGAAAGGTTTTCACGTCCATATCAATATCCATTGTGTAATCAGCTTGTTGTTGCCAATAATAGTCTGTTTTATATTCTATTATGGTGTCTTGTGCATTAATTTCCGAAGAAAAAAATGTTACGCATAGCAGTAAGAGTGTGCTTAATTTAAATCTCATATTTATTTTTTTCTTCGGAATTACTTTTAGTTTGCCATTCGTGATGCTATAATCAACGCGTTATAAGCGTTAACTATTCTACCAGATGTAGAAATCTCGTTGAGTGATTTTACGTCTTTATTTTCTCCTATTGTAACTTTCGCTTTAATTGGTAAACCAGAGTCCATTAAAACCTTCTTTACTTGTGATGCCGTTAAGCTTGGATATTGTGAGCGAATTAAAGCAGCAACTCCTGCAACATTTGGTGAAGCCATTGAGGTACCACTATTCATCTCGTATTCATTTTCTGGCATTGTAGAATAAATATCACTTCCTGGAGCAAAAACGTCAACATTGACTTTTCCGAAGTTAGAAAAACTAGAGACCATTGATGAACCATAGTTGCTAGTTAACGACCCTACAGTAACTACATTATCTGAAATTTCTGGACCTGTACCCACAGCGTCATTTGGGAAATTAGAAGCGATATCAATATCCTCACTGTCATTACCTGCAGCATGGACAAAAAGAACATCTTTATCTGCAGCATATTTAATAGCGTCTCTTACCCATTGGCTATTTGGTGAGAATGATTTACCAAAACTACCATTGATAACTTTGGCTCCATTATCTGCAGCATAGCGAATTGCAAGAGCAATGTCCTTGTCATACTCATCGCCATTAGGTACAGCGCGAATTGCCATAATTTGAACATTATTTGCAACACCATTCATTCCTTTATTATTGTTGCGCTCTGCAGCGATAATACCTGTAACGTGAGTTCCATGACTTTCGGTTTTTTTAGAGGGTCTAGGATTATTGTTTCCATAACCTACTTTATCGTTTAAATCATTAGGGTTGTCTCCTGTTGTGCGTCCTTTTAATTCTTTATTAAGATTGGCATTGAGTCTATCGTTGATGCTTTCTAGTCCATTTTTAAACTCTTTCTTAGCGTCTGCCAAAGACTCCATATTATTGCTATAAATAAATTGAGCTACTTGGACCGCTTGGCCTAGTTTTTCATCTTCGGTTTTGATGGCATTAACCTCTTTTTTGTTATAGTCTGATTTTCCAAAGTGTTTGGTTAAAATTTCATCTGCTGCGTTAACCTGCTGAGAAATTTGCTCATATTGAGTTTTATAACCTACGTATTTTTGATATTCGCTAGTATACAATGCTTCTGCTTCAGCATATCTTGGAGTATTTTCGTCTCCTGCGGCTAGAATTCTAACGTATTCTAATTGCTCATCGTACCCATCTCCAAGAAAATTCCAACCGTGAATATCATCAATGTAACCATTGTTGTCATCATCTTTTCCGTTATTAGGAATTTCGTTTTTATTCGTCCAAAGGACATTATTTAAATCTTCATGATCTATATCTGTTCCGCTATCAATAACCGCAACAATAACTGTTTTTCCTTTTTTATTCTTAACAATCTCACTGTATGCTTTATCGACACTCATTCCTGGAATGGTATCTTTTACTAGATCTAAATGAGACCACGTATTTTTTTCACTTTCAGTTAGCTGTGCTTCCTTTAAAGGAGAGGTGTCAATATTTTCTATTGGAGTAGAAAGCACTCCTGATGTTGCGCCACAACCAAATAAAATGGCTGATAAGAATACGGTGTATAAAAATGGTTTAAATAAGTACTTCATGTGTTTATGTTTATTGTTTTTTAAAGGTCACATGTTGTTCGCTAATAATCTTATTTTAAGAGATAACGCCTAACACGCTGGGTTCATACTGATTTTAATTAAATATATCGTTTGTTTTAAATGTATCTTTAAGTCGGACGCCTTTTTCTGTGTGTTGTACAGTTATAATTTCATTGTGCGCATCATGCTCTAGAAACAAGTAATAATGATGATCTGCTGCGAGGTTTAAAAAGCGTTCTTTTTCATCTAAAGACAATAAAGGCCGTGTATCGTACCCCATAACAAAAGGTAAGGGTAAATGACCAACAGTTGGTAGCAAATCTGCCATAAAACATATCGTTTTTCCTTCATATTGAATCATTGGAATCATTTGCTTGTCGGTATGACCATTAGCAAAAAAAATATCGAATCCAAGGGGCGAATTTTTTAATATATCTTTCTGCGGAAGGTTGGTGAATTTTAACTGACCACTGTCTTCCATAGGTAAAATATTCTCTTTTAAAAAGGAGGCTTTTTCTCTATTGTTTGGCTTGGTAGCCCATTCCCAGTGGTTCTTGTTACTCCAAAAATGTGCATTTTTAAAAGCAGTTTCATAACCTGTTCTATCGGCATTCCATTGTATACTTCCACCACAATGGTCAAAATGCAAGTGGGTCATGAAAACATCTGTAATATCATCACGATGAAAACCATGAGTTTTTAAAGAATTGTCAATGGTATCATTTCCCCAAAGATGATAGTAGCCAAAAAACTTATCATTTTGTTTATTTCCCATACCTGTATCGATTAATATCAACTTATCACCATCTTCTATAAGCAAACAACGTGCGGCAATATCTATCATATTTTTGTTATCGGCAGGATTCGTTCTGGTCCATAAAGTTTTGGGAACAACGCCAAACATCGCACCTCCATCTAACTTAAAATTACCAGCATTAACAGGATATAATTTCATCTCTAAAAACAATTGAAATGCAAATTACTAAAAGCAGTATACAATACTTAAGTTTAGCACTAATTATTGAGGTATTTTTAACACTTTTGAATGGTCACAATCGTATTTAGCAGGATAAAAATTTACATTTACAAGAGAAAACTTTAAAAGATGAAGCAGAAGTCGAAAAAAAAGAGAATAAAGTTATTGAAGTTTGGTCGTGATTTTGAACCAGACGAGCGAGTGATACTTAGAGATTATTTGGCAATTGAAAGAACCCGTTTGGCTAATGAGCGCACACTTTTGTCTTATATACGATCGTCATTGTATTTACTCCTTGGAGCCATTGCTTTTTTTCAGCTTAAAGAGTTTATTAACTTCAAGTATTTAGCCTTAACGGCATTAGTTTTTAGTGCGCTTTTTTTTATCATTGGAATTTATAGATTTCTTTTATTGAAGAGGAGTTTAAAAAGAGTGTATTATAGATCTGAGGAGATGATTAGAAATAAAGACTAGTGAGCATTAACTGCGTTTTGAAATGACATCTTTTAGTCGTTTCCCAAAATCTAATAGCGCTTTAATTTCCTTAGTACTAGCCAAACGTTGGGTACTAAAAATGAGTAAACTATTGCCATTAGATTCTATATGGTAATAGGGATTACTCTCAAAAAAGTGAATTAATTCATTCGTGAAGAACGTTTTAATGGCTTCTATATGCTCTCCTACTAAATGAAATCGTTTTGAAAAATCTTGATGGTCATCAAAGTTAATATCTTTAAATCCAGCAATTGCATAGACCTTATCTATTATGGTTTCTCTATCTAAAGAGAATACCGGAATTGTTTCATTTAAATCGATATGAAGCATAGATGTTCTTACGACTTCTTTAGCTATAAACTCGCCTTCATAAAATTCGATATCAAATAATTTAGTATTTGCATTATCGTCTTCTAATTCATTGTAAATATAGTTGGGCTGCTTTGTTTTAAAAAATAGAAAAGGATTTAGAAACGCAGTATTTTTATTTTTATCTGCACTATAAGTAAGCTGGTAATCTTTTGCAATAGTCTCAAGGTTTTCTTGTCTTTTTGTAAGGTTATATCCAAATAATTTAGGTACTGCAACAATTTTTCGCAACGCAAAAGGATGCTTAGAATCTGCATCGTGTATATCCAAACCTACAATATCAAAATGACCTCCATTTTTAGTGAATATACCTTGATAGTTATTAAGATTTTCCATGACTGTATGATCTACAAAATCACACATAGAAAAGTCGACTATGACATCTTGATTTGCAGCAATAACATCAAGTTTTTGTTTTAATCTATAAAAATTGGCAAACGTGCAAAAATGCTTCACACTTACGTAATAGTTAGATTTATTATCATCCTCTTTAAACATCAGCACATTTGGTTTTACCCAATGCCTCAAAAATAGTGTGACGTTTTTATTGATGATAAAATGTATTATTATAGTAATGAATACACCTGCAGAAATTCCTAGAATCAATCCAAACTTTAAGGTGGTAAGAAGCGTCACAAAAAAGATGATGAGTTGTTCTTTTCCAACAGAAAATATTTTCTTTATTAAATCTGGTGACGCTAATTTATAACCGGTATATACCAAAATAGCCATAAGAGCAGGCAACGGAATACGAGTTAATTGAGAACTAAATACCACAATAAATACCACAAGAAAGAACGCATGAAAAAAGTTAGAAGACCTGTTGCTTCCTCCATTATTAACGTTTACCGAACTTCTAGCAATTACAGTAACGACATTTAATCCACCAACAAAACCACTCACTATTGTGCCTAGCCCTAAAGCTTTTAAATCTTTATTTACGTTAGATCGACGTTTTTCGGGATCTAATTTATCAACGGCTTTGATACTCAAAAGAGATTCAATACTTGCAATTAAGGTGAGAGAAAACACACTTCCCCAAAATGCGATACTACCAACTTTTGAAAATGAAATTTTTGGTAATTGAGTCGTGATTTCAGCAAATGAAGGAATTGCAGGGATCATGTAGTCTTGAGCAATTGGGTTGTTTTGATGTAAGACCAATTCAAAATAGTAGCTAAACCCTATAGATAAGACAACAATCCACATTGGAGCAGGTATTAAATGCCAATACTTATTTCTAAGTTTTGGGTAAAACACCATAATCGCCAAACTTATTAGTCCCGCAGCAGCTGCATATATGAGGCCTGTATTTTCGTAATGTAATGCATCATTTATTGTATATGGGATTTCAATTAAGTAGTCAATAGTATTATCTCTAGTAATTTTATGACCAAACATAATATGAAATTGCTTACCTAGAATGATTAGTCCAATAGCTGCAAGCATACCTTGAATGGCAGAGGAAGGGAAAAAATCAGAAAGATTACCCATACGCAAAAAACCGAGTAACATAATTAATAGACCAGAGCATATAATAGCTGCATAAGCACTTTCTAGACCAAGAGTTGTAATGGCGACCAAGGTAACACCTACTAACCCGTTTCCTGGACCTGTAATGGTTACATGGCTTCCCCCTAAAACAGATACAATTACACCACCAACAATAGCAGTGATAACGCCAGCAATTGCTGGAGCGTCACTTGCCATAGCAAGCCCCAGGCCTAAAGGCAAAGCAATTAAACTTACCACAAATCCAGAAAATATATTTTTAGGGAGTTGCTTTAAAATGAGCGTAATATTGTTCTTTTTTTTTGTCATTGAATGATTAAAACATCGGTTGGCAACTCAGATAAAATATATTCGATATCATGCGGGAAAAGACGATCCCAAAAGCTGGTTTTAGTTGGCGCATTCATCACTAATAAATCTGCTCTAACAAATTGAGCATAGTGACCAATACTATAGCCTCGTGTTCCAAAGATAGATTGTGTTTTTGAAACAATGTTAGACTTATAGTCTTCAGGGATTTCCTTAATAATAGAGTTTATACGAGAGTCTTCACGCATTTTTAGACGCTCTTTAATGATGGCGTGTTTTCGAAGTGATTTATCATCATCTACACTCACAGCGACTTCTTGCTTTGTGATTTCTTCAACAATGGTAATCTTTTTAGATTGTAGTTTGTGAGACAAATAATACGCTGTGGTAATAGTTTGTTTGGTTTTCGGATTGTCGAGCCCGTTAACAACAATGTGTTTACAAGGGATGCGTTCTACAGAAGGTTTTATAAGTAATAAAATAGAGCAATTTGCTTGTCTCGTGATTTTTCTAGCAATGGTTCCTAGGTAATACTGTACAAAATTCTCTTTTTGAAGTGCTCCCAAAATGAGCAAGTCCACTTTTTTTTCTTTGGAAACTGATAAAATCACGTCAACAGGATTACCAGTCTTAAAAACAAGATCATAGCTGAGGTTCTCTTTTATAAACGGTTGTATAATATCTAAAATTTGCTCCTTTTTTTCAAGAGATTTTTCACCAACATGAATAAGCACCAACTTACTCTTAAAAGAGAGCGATAGTCGTGCTGCTTCGTAAAGGTTTGCTTTTAGGTTTGGAGAAAATGCAACTCCAATACCTATGGTTTTAAATTTTTTGTTGGTCAAGTGCTATTAAAAATCTATTTCGAGGGTAAGTTAATATTTTTTTTATGCCTTTTGAAATATTTGTGCTTTTCATAGTTTTTGAGCTCTTTTTTAAAAGTTGTTCAAATAGTTTAAATTATATTTAACTTTGAAAAAAACGTTGCATGTTAGAATTAGCAGGGATTATTATTTTAGGAATATTAGCACAATGGGTGGCGTGGAAATTAAAAATTCCAGCAATACTACCATTAATTTTAATTGGGCTTTTAGTTGGGCCAATTGCTGCAGAGTTTTTAAGCGAAGATGGAACCAAATGGATTGAGCCAATTTGGAATGGAGAAAAAGGACTCTTTCCTGGTGACAGTTTATATTATTTTGTGTCATTAGCCATAAGTATCATTCTTTTTGAAGGCGGATTAACATTAAAGCGATCTGAAATTAAAACTGTTGGACCCGTAATAACTAAGCTAATTACAATTGGGTCTGCGGTGACTTTCTTTGGTGCAGGGGTTTTAGCACATTACATTTTTGAATTAAGTTGGGATGTATCATTTCTGTTTTCGGGTTTAATAATCGTTACGGGACCAACAGTTATTACGCCTATTTTGAGAAATATTCCTCTTAAAAAAGATATTTCTACTATTCTAAAATGGGAGGGTATTTTGATTGACCCAATTGGAGCATTAGTAGCTGTATTAGTATTTGAATTTATTAGCGTTGGAGGTGATAGCGGATTCACAAAAACAGCATTCTTAGAATTTGGTAAAATTGTATTATTTGGTACTACTTTTGGGTTCACTTTTGCGCATGCTTTAGCTTTCGCAATTAACAAGAAATTTATTCCACATTATTTACTAAATGTAGTAGCACTTTCTACAGTGCTTCTTGTTTTTGTTGAGTCGGAACTTTTTGCTCACGAATCGGGCTTATTAGCAGTAGTAGTAATGGGAATGGTATTAGGAAATGGAAAACTTACAAACCTTAAAGAACTCCTGTATTTTAAAGAATCTCTGAGCGTATTATTAATTTCTATATTATTTATACTCCTCGCTGCAAACATTAACATTGAAGATCTATTGTTATTATATACATGGAAAACAGCAGTGCTTTTCGCTATTGTTGTATTTGTTGTAAGACCATTAGCTGTATTTATAAGTACTCAAGGTTCTCAATTAACACTTAATGAAAAACTATTTATAAGCTGGGTTGGACCACGAGGAATTGTAGCCGCGGGTATTGCCTCTCTTTTTGGAAGTAAGTTATTAAAACAAGGTGTTGAAGGTGCTGAATATATTACACCATTGGTGTTTATGGTTGTATTAGGGACGGTATTACTAAATGCGACAACAGCGCGATTATTTGCTAAATTAGTTGGTGTGTTTTTAACAACGTCTAATGGTACATTAATAGTTGGAGCTTCCAAGGCATCAAGACTCATTGGTCATTATTTAGAGTCAAATGGAAGACATGTGGTATTAATAGATAGCAATCAAAGTAATATTGATAAAGCTAAAGAGTTAGGGCTTGAAGCCTTAAACACTGATATATATTCAGACAAACTTTTAGATAATATTGAATTGAATGATGTGGGTTATTTATTAGCCTTAACAGGAAGTAATGATATTAATAAATATGCTATTAATAAGTTTAGTAAGCAATTTGGTGAGAATGGGGCTTTTAGATTAGTTAGTGTAGATGAAATGCGGGACAGTAACAATAACCCTCATGAAGGTTTATTTTCACACACAGATGATTTTGCGACGCTTAATAGTCTTGTTAAAAAATTCCCAAGCGTTCAAGAAATTGAGCTAAAAGATAAGGCGCATTATGAAAGCTTAATTGAATTGTCTGATAATGATAAAGAAATAATTCCGTTGTTTATTAAAAATGAAGCTTCTGAAATCAAAATTATTTCTTCTTACAATAAAGACGTTGAAGAGATAGGCAAAAATTGGCACTTAGTTTATTTAGGTAAACCTTTTGATATTGAAACTATTGCTCAAGAGGATTAAAAATCACAACGAGCATAAGAACCTTGTTTTATAATATATGATATAATTTTTTCCCGGAATAAAGAGATACTTTCAGCGAAAAAAGACCTCATGTTTACAGGAATTCTGCTATTGATTGCTGTACAGTTTCTTTTTCTAAAGCATCATAAAAACCATGCTTTATGTTGGCTTAATTTTCTTAGCGCAAAAACCACAAAAGAAGCTAAGATTATAGGGTGTATAGGTGTAAAAGCAGACCCAAACATGGTATCAATTTATTCCAAAAAGAGTCCTGTATTTCTCAGTAAAATAGACTCCTTTTTTCAAAGGAGTTATTGGCTAATCGTTCAGCTTTAGTACTGCCATAAAGGCTTGTTGAGGTATTTCTACATTACCTACTTGACGCATACGTTTTTTACCTTTTTTCTGTTTTTCTAACAATTTACGCTTACGAGAAATATCTCCACCATAACATTTGGCAGTTACATCTTTACGCAAAGCTTTAATCGTTTCGCGAGAAATAATTTTAGCACCAATGGCCGCTTGGATAGGAATATCAAACTGTTGTCTTGGAATTAATTCTTTCAGTTTTTCACACATTTTCTTACCTATATGTTGAGCGTTGTCGGTATGGATTAAGGCAGAAAGTGCGTCTACAGTTTGTGCGTTCAATAAAATATCTAGTCTTACAAGTTTAGACACTTTCATTCCGATAGGAGAATAATCAAAAGAGGCATAGCCTTTAGATACCGTTTTGAGACGATCATAAAAATCAAAGACGATTTCAGCAAGAGGCATTTCAAAAGTTAATTCAACACGTTCTGGAGTTAAATAGGTTTGATTTAGAACGATACCACGCTTTTCAATACAGAGAGACATCACGTTACCTACAAAGTCAGATTTTGTAATAATAGTAGCTTTAATATAAGGTTCTTCAACACGATTTACGGTCGTTGGCTCAGGTAAGTCAGTAGGATTATTTACAACAAAAGCAACATCCGGATTTTTGTTAGTATAGGCATTATATGACACATTGGGAACTGTTGTAATTACAGTCATATCGAACTCACGTTCTAGACGTTCTTGGATGATTTCCATGTGGAGCATTCCCAAAAAACCACAACGAAAACCAAAGCCTAAAGCCGCGGAGCTTTCAGGTTGAAATACTAACGACGCATCGTTTAATTGTAATTTTTCCATAGAGTTACGAAGTTCTTCGTAATCCTCTGTATCGACTGGGTAAATACCAGCAAAAACCATTGGTTTTACATCTTCAAAACCTTCAACAATATTAGTGGTAGGGTTTGCAAAGTCTGTAATGGTATCTCCCACCTTAACTTCTTTGGCTGTTTTAATACCTGTAATTAAGTAGCCAACATCTCCAGCTTTTACACTTTTTTTAGCGACTTGGGTTAATTTTAAAGTTCCAACTTCATCTGCAAAATAGTCTTTACCTGTTGCGAGAAACTTGATCTTTTGTCCTTTTTTAATTTCACCATTAAAAACTCTAAAGTAAGTTTCAATACCTCTAAAGGTATTGTAAACTGAATCAAAAATCAATGCTTGTAATGGTGCTTCTACACTCCCTTTAGGAGCAGGAACACGTTTAATAATCGCTTCTAAAATTTTGTCAATTCCAAAGCCTGTTTTACCACTTGCATGGATTACTTCTTCTGGATCACATCCTAAAAGCTCAACGATATCATCTGTAACTTCTTCTGGATTAGCACTTGGTAAATCTATCTTATTTAAAACAGGAATAATTTCTAAATCATTCTCTAAAGCTAAATATAAATTAGAAATGGTCTGTGCTTGTATACTTTGAGCAGCATCAACAATTAATAAAGCACCTTCACAAGCGGCTATAGATCGTGACACTTCATAAGAGAAATCTACGTGACCAGGTGTATCAATAAGATTGAGTACGTAGTCCTCGCCTTCAAACGTATAATCCATTTGAATAGCATGTGACTTTATAGTAATGCCACGCTCACGCTCCAAATCCATACTATCTAAAAGTTGGTCTTGTTTTTCCCGATCGGTCACAGTACCAGTGTAATCTAATAAACGATCTGCCAGTGTACTCTTACCGTGGTCAATGTGTGCGATTATACAAAAATTCCTGATGTTCTTCATAAACTGTAATTCATCTTCATTATGATTTGCAAATATAATCGAATTATTACGCATACAATATCATTAATGTTTACAAAAAGCACATTAACTGCGGATAAACCTTAATTATCATTAAAAAACAAATAGTATATTGCACTATTAAACCCAATTTAATTTTGAAACTTCTCCACATTTTCTCCTTATTTCTATTGTATTCTTCCGTGGGTTATGGCCAAGAATATTCTATTTCTGGAAAAATATTAGATGCTAATGACAAGGCTATTGAATTTGCAAATATTATTGTTTTTAACACCGATCAAAGCGAAGTTCTAAAGGGAACATCGACAGATGCAAATGGGTTTTTTATTATTAATAATCTCGAGTCTAATACTTATATTCTGAAAGTCAGTTTTATAGGCTATCAAACATATGAGCAAAAAGTTGTACTTACGGGGAACTTAGATTTAAAAACGATTACACTAGAAGATGCTGTTGAAAGTTTAGATCAAATTAATATTACAGTAAAAAAACCTACGTTAAGAAGAGAGGCAGATAGGCTCATCTTTAACATAGAAAAGACAGCCTTGGTTGAAGGTAACATGCTTCAAGTGCTCAAAAGCACTCCTGGCGTTTTGGTTTTAGGGGATGAGATTACTGTTAAAAACTCGAATCCTACGGTATATATTAATGATAGAAAGGTGAATTTATCTTCGGAAGATTTAAATCAATTATTAGAAGGATCTTCAGCAAATTCTATTAAATCTATTGAGGTGATTACAAATCCTTCAGCACGATATGATGCAGAAAGCGGTGTTGTTTTAAATATCATAATGAGCAAAAACCTGATTACAGGGTATCGAGGAAGTGTGAATTCTAATTTTACGCAAGGTGTTTTCCCAAGTTATGATGCAGGAACAAGTCATTTTTTTAAAAATAAGGACATCAGTTTTAACGTCAATTATAACTATTCAAAAGATAAAAAAAATAGAGGTGGTGACGATACGGTTAATTTTCTAGATAATTTGAATGCTATAAATGAATCTTGGCGTTCATTAACGAATAGAAACACATGGTCTGAAACTCACAGCCTAAACACAAATTTTGACTATTTTATAAGTGACAACAATACGTTGAGCCTTTCCTCAAATACGATTTATATACCTTACTTTAAATATAGTATCAATAATAATACAACAATTACAGATATAAACAACGATTTTTTAGAGCGGTTTACAGCAGATAATTTATCTCGTGACAACAAATATAATGTAGGCGTAGATCTTAATTTTAGGCATAGCCTTACCAAAGGCTCATTAACGTTTAATGGTCATTTTACGACGTATAATTATGAAAGAAATCAAGCCGTTTTAAGCAATTTTTTTGATGTCAATAACGATTTTATAAATGCGTCAGCATTTAATACCAACGCCAACCAAGACACGCAAATATTTGCAGCAAAATTAGACTATAGTTTACCCATCAGTGATAGTTCAGAGTTAGAGGCAGGCGTAAAGACTTCTAATATAAAAACGGTAAGTGATATCACTCAATTTGATGTCGATCTCAATACAGGAACTGAAACTATAGACAATCTAAATTCAGATGCTTTTGATTATGACGAACGTATTTATGCTGCTTATGCCAATTACGCATCTAATACTGAAAAATGGAGTATCAATGCAGGACTGCGAGCTGAACAAACTAATATACAGGGCGTGTCGTTATCTACCACTCAAATAAATATACAAGACTATTTGGAATGGTTTCCTAATGCGAGTGTACAATACAATATTAGCGACCGTTATAATGTATACGCTAATTACAAACGCAGTATAGCGCGTCCTGGTTATGCAGATTTGAATCCATTTAGGTTCTTTTTAAACGAAAATTATGTCGTTTCAGGAAACCCTAATTTGGTACCAACCTTTACTGACCATGCGGTTATAGGAACCACATTATTTAGTGATGTATTGACTATTGAGGCTTATTATAAAAATTATGATGGCGCTATATCAGAGATTCCAAGACAAAATAATATAACAAATGAGGTGGAATATATTAGTGTCAATTTTGACAAGACTGTTGAATATGGTTTTGACTTTCTAACCTATTTTAATGTTACAGATCGTTGGTCTATTTATGCAGTAACGTCATTTTATAATATTGAAGAAGAAACAGATTTTGGTAACGGTTTTATAAATCAAAACTTGTGGTCTAATTATTCTGTTTTGCAAAATGATTGGACGTTTCTAAAAGACAATAGTCTTAATGCGTCATTTACGCTCACATGGGTTGGACAGAATTTACAGGGATTTCAAATTGTGGAAGATCGTTTGTTTTCAGAATTAGTAATATCTAAGAGCATCTTAAAGAAAAAAGGAGTGCTTTCTCTTTCGGTTAGTGACTTGTTTAATATGCAAGATGTTACATCCAGCGTAAGATATCAAAACCAGTTTAGCAGAGGTTTTTCAGATGTAGATACGCGTTATATAAACTTAGGTTTCCGTTATAAATTTGGTAACACACGATTAGAATCTAATGAGGGTAATATTAAAACAGATGAGCGTGATCGTTTAAATAAGGTGAATAACTAATTTTCTCTTCGGAAATGTGGCTTTGGGTAAAAGAAATAGATCCAAACAATAACCACCAATATTTAGGTTTTCAAAAAGCGTTATTTGTAAATACTCTCCTGAAGTAGGTGATGTAAGCTTAAGAGGCTCCTTTTTTTAAAAGGTATTTGTTAGTCTTGCCATTCTGCAATAAATAAATTCGTATCAC
>NZ_JBLIET010000043.1:0-20400 GCF_047633235.1 Psychroserpens sp.
AAGAATTAGGCATGTACTGGAAAGCAAACACGTGTTCTTGGTATTGGTATCAAGCACCAATTGAAACGCAAGCATTATTAATTGAGGCGTTTTCGGAAGTTGAAAACGATACAGAAACTATTGACAACCTAAAAATTTGGTTACTTAAAAATAAGCAAACTAACCGTTGGAAAACAACTAAAGCAACGACAGAAGCTGTCTACGCATTGCTATTACAAGGTAGCGATTGGTTGAGTTTGACAGACATGGTCGATATTGTTATCGGCAGACAACACATTGAACCTTCAAAACTAGAAGATGTCAAGGTTGAAGCAGGAACTGGGTATTTTAAAACGTCTTGGAATTCTTCAGAAATTAAACCAGATATGGCAACCGTCAAATTAACAAAGAAAGGTAATGGCATTGCTTGGGGAAGTTTATACTGGCAATATTTTGAGGATTTAGATAAAATCACATCTGCGGAAACTCCATTGAAATTAAAAAAGAAACTGTTTAAGAAAACCAACACAGATACTGGTGAACAAATCACAGAAATCACTCCAGAAACCGATTTAAAAGTTGGTGATTTAGTTAGAGTTCGCATAGAATTACGATGTGATCGCCCAATGGAGTTCATTCACATGAAAGATATGAGAGCTGCAGGATTAGAACCTATTACTATATTATCTCAATATAAATATCAAGACGGACTAGGGTATTATGAAAGCACTAAAGATGCCTCAACCAATTTCTTTTTTGATTACCTACCAAAAGGGGTTTATGTTTTTGAATATAACTTAAGAGTGAATAACGCTGGTAATATGAGTAATGGGATTACGACGATTCAAAGTATGTATGCTCCAGAATTTAGCAGTCATAGTGAAGGTGTGCGAATTTCAGTAGATAGTGAGTAATTGTTAGGATGTTTGTTGATTTTCGACAAAGTTTAATGTCTAGTGAATAAATCACTATATTGAGATACTAACTAAAAACATATATTATGAATTCAAAAGTATTTTTGGTCTTGAGAATTTTACTCGGGCTTTTTGTATTGGTCTTCGGGCTTAATAAATTTATTGAATTTCTGCCAGCACCAGAGGGCATGAGCGAAGACGCTATGACTTATTTTGGAGCATTAGTGAATTCTAAGACAATGGTATTAGTTGCTATTTTAGAAATCGTTGCAGGATTAGCTTTAATCCTCAACAAATTTGGAGCTTTGTTAGCTTTGATCTTAATGAGCGTATCTGTAAATGCCGTTTTATTTCATGCGGTTTTAGATCCAGGAAACATTGCAGGAGCTTTAGTTTTACTGGCACTTAATATTACTGTAATAATTGGATACAAAGACAAATACAGAGCTTTATTAAGCTAACAGACTAGATATTATAATAAAAAAAAAGAGACTCCAATGAGTCTCTTTTTTTTATAGCTGTATTTCAAAGAGATTATTTCAACTCTGGCGGAAAGCCCTCAAGGACTTTCTCAATGAGTGCTATAAAATTGGCTTCTCGCTTTTCAGGAGATGCGTTTAGTTTATAATTTGATTCTGAAACTGCTTGCCAAAAGAGCGTGTCATTACTTTCATCAACAAAATCAAAAATAATTTCTCTACCTAATTTTGTTTGGCCTATTGGTAACCCTATTGAAAGTCCACCACCTACATTATTACCGACTCCACCAACTCCTACTCCTACTGTGTTTCCTCTTGCTTGCTGAAATTCGCTACTCTTAATATCTATCAAAAAATCTGGAGTTTCAGATACCATATAACCCCTACTTAGTAAGGCACTATCTAATGCTTTAAAGAAACGTTTTGAATCTAATTCACTCATTCCTGTATTCACATCTGAAAAATAATTATAGGTCTTATACCTCTTAAAATTTGTGGCTTTGTCGTAATCATAATTGACGTAAATTGAAGAACAAGAGGTCAATACTATTAGAGATAAAAGTATGTATAACTTTTTCATGGCTTTTTTATTTTAAAAGTAGCAAAATTATTTCTTATGCTTTATTTCTCTTAACCAGTGCGTTAAGGATGGAGCAATTGTTGGAGCTCATCTTTGATAGCGACTTGCGAGAGCCTGACCCTTTGGAGTTTTTCTACGGAAAAGGGTAACGTCCATAAAAAATTATTCTTTATCGTCAGGGTCCACAGATTTTGTCAATGCTGAAGAAATAATACCAGTTGGAATAGCTACAATACCCAAACCAATCATCAAAATAAAAAAGGTAAACATCTTACCTCCTATGGTGATCGGATATACGTCACCATAACCCACTGTGGTCAAAGTAATAATTGCCCACCATAAACTATCAAAAATGGAAGAGAAATGCTCTGGTTGCGCTTGGTTTTCAAAATAATAAATACCAACAGCGGCAAAATAAATAAGAATTAATGTAATAAAAATGAATAAAAATATTTGCTCTTTTGCAGATTTTATAGCTCTAGTAAATTGAGTCATCGCACGATTATAGCGCACGAGTTTAAATATTCTAAATAATCTTAAGAAACGTAAAGCTCGCAATGATCTTAAATCTACTCCAAAGGCCAAATAAAATGGGAGAATAGCTAAAAAATCAATAAGACCAAAGACGCTAAAAATGAATTTCAATTTATGGTTTGCTACATAGATTCGCAATAGGTATTCTATGGTAAAGATAATGACACAAAATGTTTCTACAAAATGTAGTATAGATCTGGTTTTTGGCTCCAAATCTGGTATCGTTTCCATAGAAAATGTTACGATTGACACCAAAATCAATGCTTGAATACACAAGGAAAAAAACCGACTGACTGGATTATCGTTAATTTCTACAATGCTTTTGATATACTCTTTCATAACTATTAGACTAAAACTATAATAAATGAATGTTTACTAAAGTCAAGACTATTAACCGTTAAGCATTTTCCAAAGTTTATCTTTTAACTCTACAATACCTTTTTGAGCTATAGAGGAAATAAACATGTATTCAATTGGAAGTGTCTTATCTAATTCATTTGCCAATTCTGATTGAAGTTCATCATCCAACATATCACTTTTAGATATCGCAATCATACGTTCTTTATCCAACATTTCTGGATTATAACGTCTGAGTTCATCTAAGAGAATATCATATTGCTTGCGAATATCTTTAGCATCTGCAGGAATTAAAAATAGCAAAATCGAGTTACGTTCTATATGACGTAAAAAGTAATGACCAAGTCCTTTCCCTTCAGCAGCTCCTTCAATAATTCCAGGAATATCTGCCATTACAAATGTTTGGTAATCACGATATTCTACGATCCCTAAATTAGGTTTTAAGGTTGTAAATTCATAATCTGCAATTTTAGGTTTTGCCGAGGTAACGACAGAGAGCAATGTGGATTTTCCAGCATTTGGGAAACCTACTAAACCAACATCTGCCAAGATTTTAAGCTCCAAAGTAATTCTATTTTCTTCAAGATCTTCTCCAGGTTGCGCAAATCGAGGTGTTTGGTTACGGGAGTTTTTGAAATGCCAGTTCCCTAATCCTCCACGTCCTCCTTGAGCGATGATTTGCTCTTCACCATCCTCAGTAATTTCAAATAAGGTCTCATCAGTTTCTGTATCTTTCACAACAGTCCCCAAAGGCACATCAATATAGACATCTTCTCCATCTGCTCCTGTGCTTCTACTCTTGCTTCCAGATCCTCCATGACCAGCTCGTGCGTGACGCTTAAATTTTAAATGTAAAAGTGTCCATAGGTTAGAACTCGCACGAATGATGACATGACCGCCTCGACCACCATCTCCTCCATCTGGACCACCTTTTTCTATGAATTTTTCGCGATGTAAGTGTGCAGAACCTTGTCCTCCCTTTCCAGAAGAAACCTGTATTTTTACGTAGTCAACGAAGTTACCTTCAGTCATAATCTTTTTTATATATACTCGTTTGCTTATAAAGTAAGCTATCTTATAATTTATCAATCACAGCGTTTAAGCGCTCTGTAATATCTTCAATACCACCTACGCCATCAACACCAAAATACTTGTCTTGAGATTCGTAATACTCTTTTAATATTGCTGTTTTCTTGTAGTATTCTGTAATTCTGTTTCTAATGATTGACTCATCAGCATCATCTTTTCTACCACTAGTTTTACCACGCTCTAATAAACGTCCAACAAGCACTTCATCATCCACTTCTAAAGCGATCATCGCATTGATTTCAGAATCTTTCTGATTCATTAATTCATCCAATGCTTCTGCCTGTGCATTTGTTCTTGGAAAACCATCAAAAATAAACCCTTTAGCGCCTGTGTTTTTCTCCACTTCTGCATTTAGCATATCAATAGTGACCTGGTCTGGAACTAATTCACCTTTGTCCATGAACGACTTTGCTAACATGCCTAATGCCGTTTTGTTTTTTATATTGAAACGAAACACATCTCCTGTAGAGATATGAACTAAATTATATTTTTCCTTTAAAAAATTAGCTTGTGTTCCTTTTCCTGCACCTGGAGGTCCAAATAGGACTAAATTAGTCATGTGTTGTCTTGTTTTTAATTGATATACAGCCGGTAAATGTCTTCCTAGACCATCATAGTCTAATCCATAGCCAACTATGAATTTATTAGGAATTTCCATACCTACATAGTGCAGTTTATAATCTTTTTTATAAGCTTCTGGCTTATAAAATAAAGTAGCAATTTTTAATTCATCCACATTTTCATTTTCAAAAATGCGATGCACTTCTACTAATGTATTTCCAGAATCAATAATATCTTCTAAAATGACTACTTTTCTACCAGATAAATCTTGTGTTAAACCAATAAGTCTATGAATATCTTCGGTTGACTTCAAACCTTCATAAGAGGCCAACTTTATAAAAGTAACCTCACAAGGTTTAGGATATTTTTTTACAAAATCACTTACAAACATGAAAGAACCGTTCAAGATCCCAACAAATACGGGGACCACGTCTTGTAAATCATTTACTATCTCATCTACCAAACGTTGTACTGTAGCATCTAATTCTTGCTCAGAAATGAATGGTTTGAAGTATAAATTGTGTAGTTTAATCACTTGTTTTTGATTTTAAAAATTCAAAGATACGGATTTGATTTACGATTGCCGATTTTCAATTTATGATTTTAGAATATTGTTTTATAATTAATGTATTTTTGTGATAGCAAAGCGTAGATTTTTGCTAAAATAGTATCTCAACTACGCTCGATATGACATTAATATTCGCAAAGCAAATGGCAAACTATTTCTCTTCAAATTTCAAACTCGGTATTCTTGGTGGTGGGCAACTTGGTAAAATGATGTTGTATACCACCAGAAAATTTGACATTACCACACACGTCATGGATTCTAGTGAAGAAGCGCCATGTAGAACCGCATGTAATCATTTTACGCTAGGTGATTTAATGGATTTTGATACGGTTTATAACTTCGGAAAGCAAGTCGATCTTGTAACATTTGAGATTGAAAACGTCAATGTTGATGCACTCGAGAAATTAGAAAAAGAAGGTATCAAAGTATATCCATCATCAAAGAATCTTCGTATTATTCAAAATAAAGCGACTCAGAAATTGTTTTATCGCGATCATGGGATTCCAACGTCAGATTTCACGCGCTTTGCTTACCTATCGGAAATTGAAGACGCTATTGATAATGACGCCTTAGAATTTCCGTTCGTTTGGAAATCAACACAGTTTGGATATGATGGCAATGGTGTGAAAATAGTGAGACAACTTTCAGATTTAGAAGGTTTACCAAAAGGGGAATGTATCGCAGAAGATTTAGTACCTTTTAAAAATGAGTTGGCAGTTATTGTGGCACGAAACCCAAATGGAGATGTGAAAACTTATCCAGTTGTAGAAATGGAATTTCATCCCGAAGCCAATCAAGTTGAGTATGTGATTTGTCCGGCTAGAATAGACGAAGCTGTTGCTGAAAAAGCAAAAAACATAGCGCTTAAAGTTTCCGAAGCATTTAAACATGTGGGACTTTTAGCAGTGGAACTCTTTCAAACCGAAAACGATGAAATTCTTGTAAATGAAGTCGCTCCAAGACCACACAACTCAGGTCACCAAACGATTGAAGCTAGCTATACGTCTCAATTTGAGCAACATGTGCGTGCGATTTTAAATCTACCGTTAGGAAAAACAGAAAGTATAGTTGGTGGTATTATGGTAAATTTAGTTGGTGCAGAAGGGCACACCGGTAATGTTGTGTACGAAAACATAGAAGAAATCATGTCACTTAATGGTGTAACGCCACATATCTATGGAAAAAAGCAAACGCGACCATTTCGTAAAATGGGACATGTTACCATTGTAAATGAAGATCTTAATGAAGCCAGACGAATTGCTGAACAAGTCAAGGAAACGATAAAAGTTATAAGTAAATAATTATGAATAAAGTAGCAGTAATCATGGGAAGCAAAAGTGATCTTCCTGTCATGCAAGATGCAATTGACATCTTAAAAGAGTTTAAAATAGAGGTTGAAGTAGATATTGTATCTGCACATAGAACGCCTGAAAAATTATTCGATTTTAGTAAAAACGCACATTCTAGAGGTATCAATGTTATTATCGCAGGCGCGGGTGGTGCCGCGCATTTACCAGGAATGGTAGCTTCTTTATCTCCATTACCTGTGATTGGTGTTCCCATAAAAAGCAGTAATTCTATGGATGGTTGGGATTCAATACTTTCTATTTTACAAATGCCTGGAGGAGTCCCTGTGGCAACAGTTGCTCTAAACGGTGCAAAAAACGCTGGAATTCTTGCTGCCCAAATTATTGGCGTTTCAAATGAAGAGGTGCGCAAAACTATTATGGATTATAAAGAAAGTTTAAAAATTAAAGTGATCGAATCCTCTAAGAATTTAGGCTAATCTACAGCATAAAAAAACCTCGCTTTTATACGAGGTTTTAGAGCTATTAATCAATGTTATTAAATCTTTCTTCTCAGTAATATTAAATAACAATGCAAATGTACTTATAATTTAACGGGGAATTCTTAAGGTTTAGTTAATGATTTCCAAATACTTATAAACATTTCAACATTAATTCTAACAAAAATCTTTAATTATATTTTTAAAAATGAATATTCTAAATACGACATTCAATACGCCTTACCAAACTGCTCCTTTTTCGAAAATTAAGAATGAGGATTATATGCCTGCGTTTTTAAAAGCGATTAAAAAAGCCAAAGTAGAAATCGATGCGATTGCAAATTCTCACGAAACACCTAGTTTTAAGAACACTATTGAGGCATTGGATTTTTCGGGAGAGGAATTAGATCGATTATCAAGCATATTTTTCAATCTGAATAGTGCTGAAACTAATGACCAAATCCAAAAGATTGCTCAAGAGGTGTCTCCTCTGCTTTCTGAATTTAGTAATGACATCACGCTTAACGAACCTTTATTTAAACGTGTCAAAGCCGTTTATGACCAAAAGTCTAATTTAGACTTGACTATAGAACAAAGTACGCTTCTCGACAAAAAATATAAAGGCTTTTCTAGAAATGGTGCAAATCTTTCCGAAGAGAAGAAAACAAGACTTCGCGAAATTGACAAGCAATCCAGCAAGTTGAAGCTTAATTTTGGTGAAAACATTTTAGCAGAAACTAATAAATTTGAAATGCACCTTACCAATGAAAATGATCTTACAGGATTACCAGAAGGCGCAAAAGAAGCAGCACAGCAATTGGCAGAATCTAAAGATAAAGAAGGTTGGTTGATTACTTTAGATTACCCTAGTTACATCCCTTTTATGACGTATGCAGATAATCGTGAGTTAAGAAAAAAACTTGCTATTTCTGCAGGTGCAAAAGCATTTAAAGGTGACGCGTTAGACAATCAAAATAACGTTTTACAAATTGTAAAATTACGTCACGAACGTGCCAATTTATTAGGTTATAAAACGCATGCACACTTTGTATTAGAAGAGCGCATGGCAAAAACACCTGAGACCGTTAATAACTTCTTAAATGAACTTTTAGAAAAAGCAAAGCCTGCTGCCCAAAATGAATTTGAAAATTTAGAGCAGTTTGCGAAAGACTTGGATGGTATTGATAGGTTAGAAAAATGGGATGGTTCTTATTATGCTGAGAAACTGAAACAAAAATTATTTAGTTTAGATGATGAACAATTAAAACCCTATTTCCAATTAGAAAACGTAATTAATGGTGCCTTTACGATTGCAGAGCATTTATTTGATTTAAAATTTGAAGAAATTGATACTATTGACAAATATCATAAAGATGTTCTGACTTATAAAGTAACAGACAATAAGGGAAATTTAGTATCTATTTTTTATGCCGATTTCTTCCCAAGAGCAGGAAAGCGAAATGGTGCATGGATGACCGTTTATAAACCACAATACATCAAAAATGGAGTTAATGACAGACCACATATTTCTAATGTTTGCAACTTTACGAAACCAACAAAAAGTAAGCCGTCATTGCTTACCTTTAATGAAGTAACGACACTATTTCATGAGTTTGGTCATGCGCTGCACGGAATGCTTGCTAACACAACCTATCCTAGTCTTTCAGGCACAAGCGTTTTTTGGGATTTTGTTGAGTTGCCAAGTCAAATATTAGAGAACTGGTGTTATGAAAAAGAAGCGTTGGAGTTATTTGCAACACACTATGAAACCGGAGCTGTGATTCCTATGGAACTTATAGACAAAATTAAAGCATCGTCTACCTTTCATGAAGGTATGCAAACCTTAAGACAAATTAGTTTTGGCCTCTTGGATATGTCATGGCATGGACAAGATCCAACCGCCATTACAAATGTAAAAACTCACGAGTCTAAAGCATTTGAAAACACAAAACTTTATCCTGATGTCCCAGAGAATTGCATGAGTACTTCGTTTGCTCATATCTTTCAAGGTGGTTACAGTTCTGGTTATTACAGTTATAAATGGGCAGAAGTTTTAGATGCAGACGCCTTTGAATATTTCTTAGAAGAAGGTATTTTTAACAAAGTGGTTGCTCAAAAATTTAAGGATAATGTGTTGTCCCAAGGAGGTATTGAAGACCCAATGACTTTATATAAACGTTTTAGAGGGAAAGAACCAAAACCAGATGCATTGTTGAAGCGTGCTGGATTGATATAAAAATAAGAACTTAAAGGGTTGGAATAAAAATTCAACCTTTTGTTTTAAAATAAACTTTCAATAATTATTGAAAGTTTAAAATATTTACTATATCTTTATGGTGTTAATAAAATTAAGGTCATGAATTACGACGAAGCTAAAACTAAATTTGTGAGTACTTGGGGTAGCTTAGGTACCCTCTGGGGAATCAATAAAGCCATGGCTCAAATACAAGCATTGCTTTTTATTTCTATAAAACCATTGTGCATGGAAGACATCATGGAAGAACTTAAAATTTCGCGTGGTAATACTAGCATGAACTTACGCCAATTAATGGACTGGGGAATTGTCACGAAAATAATTATTCCCGGTGAACGAAAAGAATATTTTACAACAGAAAAAGAGGTGCAAGAATTAGCAAGAGTGATTGCTCAAGAACGCAGTCGCCGAGAAATAAAACCTGTAATTAAAGTATTAAAAGAGGTCTCTTCTATTGCAGATGACGGCACAGAAAAAACAAGAGAGCTCATAAAACAAACAAAAGCATTACATGACTTAACAGAAACTGCAGATGGTATGATTCACAAAATGGCAACTCAAAAACAAAACTGGATTACTAAGTCTGTTCTCAAATTCATGAAATAAAAAAATTTAAATCATGCTTTCAAAATTTTCTGAAAGTTTAAAAATGCAACTATGTTTTCAAGACTTATAAAGCACAAATACTTATTAATAACCATTGTAATAGTTCTACTTATTGCATTTTGGTTTTCATTAATTGAAGATGGAAATTATGGCGCAACCCTATTTTTCACAATACCCAGTAGCATTGCGTTCTTGATTGGTTATTCTAAGACGTTTGAAGGTAATTCACTGAATAAAATAAAAAAAGGGTTAAAAGGTTTCTTGACAATAATATTTGCTATCGCTTTATTCAGCGGTTTATTAATATTAATTGGCTTAGAAGGTGCAATATGTGTTTTAATGGCTTATCCTTTTTTAGTGATACCAATGACGATAGCTTACATAATTGGTTTATTTATTGGCAATGCAGATAGAAACACCAAACGCAACTCCTTAGTTCTAATTATTATGATGAACCCTACAACATATATCTATGATAGCTATACAGAACCTATAATAAATGAAATTACAACAGAATTGATTGTTAACGTTCCTAAGGAGAACATATGGCACGATCTTTCCTCAGAAATTGTTTTTGAAAACACTCCCAAGCTATTCTTTCAAAAAGGTATCTCTTATCCAAAATCAATTACATTTAATAAAACAAATAGTAAACTAAGCTACTTGTGTATTACTAATAACGATACTATAAATCTCGATATATTAAAATTTGAAACAAACTCACAAGTGACTTTTAAACTGAGAGAACAAACAATTCCTATGAGGGAATTAACACCATATGATTCTATTGATGCTGAACATTTACATAATTACTTCTTTGTTAATTATGGTCAGATAAGGCTCGAGGATATGGGTGAAAACTCGACAAAAATTATTGCTAAAACTTCGTATAGTTACAAGATTTCGCCAAAATGGTATTGGAAACTCTGGTCTAACTATACTATCAATGAAATGCAACTGCATGTTTTGAATTCAATAAAAGATAAGTATGTCAAATAACTTAAGTCTCGAAAGATATTTTAACGAATTAAGCAAAACTTATGTTGCTAATGAATATGCGTCATTTTTCATTACTAACTACATGAGACGTAATCTTATTAAGAAAATTAAAAGTTTTGAAGATAAATCTATTCTTGACCTAATGAGTGGAAAAGGTGAAAATTTGAAATATATCAACTTAACTAAGAATAAGAAAATTACAACTCTGGATTTTTCTAAAGAAATGAATCTGGCAGCAAGATTATATCATAAAGACAAAGAAATACAACAAATTGAAAATGATTTTTTCGAGATTAATCATAAAAAGGAATTATATGATATAATAATATGTTCATTCGGAATTAAAACTATTGAACCTGAAAAATTAAACTCATTTGCGAAAAAGATAAATTATATACTCAAACCTAACGGTGAAGTCCTGCTGCTAGAATTAGTGAAACCAAAAAATTATTTAAATTTTAAACTCATTAAATTTTACTTGAATGTATTAGTGCCTGCTATTTTCGGTAAACAATTTAAGACCCTATTCCCTTACGTCAATAATCACGTAAATATGGATAACTTAAAGTTGAATATGACTATTGAAAAGTTAAAAATAATAGATCACAACAGGTTTTTAGACTTGTTTGAAATTATCCATGCTAAAAAAATACACCTCCATTAATATAATAAAATTGAGAAGTAATGAAAACACTAGAAAACCACACACTCCTCTACGATCAGGATTGTCCGTTATGTCAAGTCTATACTTCTGGTTTTATAAAAGCTGGTATGCTAGATAAAAATGGAAGACAACCGTTCATCACCATATCTTTAGAAAATCAAAATTTAATCGATGTGAAACGCGCATCTAACGAAATTGCATTAGTTGATAATAAACATAAAACGGTTATTTATGGTATTGATAGTTTACTAAAAGTACTGGGTTATAGATTTCCAACCATTGAAAAAATAGGACACAAAAAACCCGTAAAATTCATATTAAAAAAACTCTATAGTTTTATTTCTTATAACCGTAAAGTGATTATTCCAAGTGGAGAACACAAATCAGAACAATTGCAATGTTTACCGAGTTTTAATGTTAAGTATCGGTTATTTTACATTCTGTTTTCAGTAATTATTACCATGTTTACACTTTTTCATTTTTCTAAAAACATCTCAACACTTCCTCATGCAACTTTAATGAGAGAAGGGTTTTCCACCATTGGTCAATTGGTGTTTCAAGGATTGCTTATCTATAAACTAGATAAGAAAACGATTCTTAATTACTTCGGAAATGTGATGACCATATCACTTATGGGCAGTTTGATGTTATTAACTTTACTAATCATAAATTGGATTGTTCAAATTTCAGAAACTATCTTGCTAATAGGATTTGGAATTACAGTTCTAGTGATGTTCATGGAACATTTTAAACGTGTCAAATTACTAAAATTACCGAGTTTCCTGAGTTATACTTGGGTTGTTTACAGACTACTTATATTATTAATCATTCTAATTTTATACTAATGATGACACTAACAATAGCTGGAGGTAGCGGATTTCTAGGACACGTTCTTGAAGACTACTTCACAAAAAAAGGACATACAGTTTATATATTAACTCGAACCGTAAAACGTAAAAACGATAGATATTGGAATGCTAAAGATCTAACCGATTGGACGAAAATTCTAGAGCAAACCGATGTACTCATCAATCTCACTGGGAAATCTGTAGATTGCAGATATACCGAGAAGAATAAAAAGCAAATTCTAAATTCTCGTATAGATTCTACACATGCGCTTGGATTAGCGATTAATTTGTGTGAGCATCCTCCAAAAGTTTGGTTCAACTCCTCTACTGCGACTATCTATAGACATTCAACAGATAAGCAAATGACTGAAGCTACAGGAGAAATCGGTGATGACTTCTCAATGAATATCGCTAAATCTTGGGAAAAAGCGTTTTACTCAATCACCAATCCAAAAACGAGAAAAATTG
Organism: Psychroserpens sp.; assembly: GCF_047633235.1. Classification (GTDB taxonomy): domain Bacteria; phylum Bacteroidota; class Bacteroidia; order Flavobacteriales; family Flavobacteriaceae; genus Psychroserpens. Next base: position 12,687 of record NZ_JBLIET010000043.1, read on the forward strand.
CATTACGCACATCTATTGTTATGGGGAAATATGGCGGAGCAACTGAGCCTTTGAAAATCTTAGTTAAATTTGGTTTGGGAGGAAAACAAGCTTCTGGAAATCAAAAAGTAAGTTGGATACATGAGTTGGATTTCGCAAGGGCTATTGACTTTATAATTGAGAATGACGCATTAGATGGCAATTTCAATTTAGCAGTCCCCAATCCAACTAATAATAAAACCTTAATGACATCTTTTAGAAAAGTGATGAACGTACCTTTTGGAGTTTCGCATCCAGAGTGGTTAATCAAACTTGGAGCAAAACTTATTGGCACAGAACCAGAATTGGTTATGAAAAGCAGGAATGTAATACCCGAACGACTGTTAGAAAATAAATTTAAATTCATTCATTCAGATATACAAATCGCATTAGATAACCTAATAAATTAATATTATGACATTTTTAGAAGCCTATTGGAAAAACTTAATACTCATCAATTATGAAGTGAACCCTAAAATCTTAGAACCCTTACTTCCAATGGGAACAACACTAGATAGTTACAATGGGAAATACTTTGTAAGTATTGTTGGGTTTTTATTTATGGATACTAAAGTATTAGGTATAAAATTACCATTCCACGTCAATTTCGAAGAAGTAAATCTTAGATTTTATGTGCAACGCAACGGCGAACGAGGCGTTGTTTTCATTAAAGAAATAGTACCCAAACCACTAATCACCTTAGTCGCCAATTCATTGTATTACGAGCATTATTACACTGCCAAAATGAAGCATCATTGGTCAGAGAACGACAATTCTAAAAGCTTTGAATACCAATGGAAACTAAAAAATAAGTGGCAATCTATTTCAGTGGAAACAGCAACTGAGTTTTCTTCAATCCCCGAAAACTCAGAAGAACAATTTATTACAGAGCATTATTTTGGTTACACGAAATACAAAACCAAAACTTTTGAATATGAAGTTGTACATCCTTCTTGGCGTCAATTAAAAGTTAATAATTATGCTGTTAATATAGACTTTGAGGGTAATTATGGGTCTCAATTTAAACACTTAGAAAACGTGATACCAACCTCCGTTATTCTTGCTGAAGGCTCTAAAGCTAGTGTGAAAAACAAAAAAACAATCCACAAGTAATACTTTCGATAAAATCAATTTTTTAGGTTATTTTTGAAATGAAATTGTTTAGATAAACAAATGCCAAAACACACTATCGATCCTAATCAATGGATTAATCTCTATTCGGATTATCTTTTTAATTACACGATTACTCGTGTCAATGACAGTGAAAAAGCTAAAGATTTAGTTCAAGATACTTTTGTAGCTGGTTTAAAATCTATGAAGAATTTTAAAGCAGAAGCTAGTGAACGCACCTGGCTCATTTCGATATTAAAAAGAAAAATCATAGACCACTATCGTAAAATCAATTCTAACAAAGGTAAAGCGGAAGTTAGAATATCCTACAACAGCGAAGAAAACGAAGGTGATTGGTTAGAAGAGCGTGTTGCAGATCCTTTTGATAAAACTGCAGAAGATACCATCGAAAATACAGAGTTAGGTTTAGCAATTGACAACTGCCTAAAAAAACTTCCATCAAAACAGGCTCAAGTTTTTGAGATGAAAACGATATTAAATTACGAAACCGAAGCCATTTGTAATGAATTAAATATTACTGCGTCTAATCTTTGGGTAATTATACATAGAGCACGAACTGCTATGGCGAGTTGCCTGGAAAAAAATTGGTTTTAAAATGGGTAATAAAATTATAATCCCTTGCAAAGAAGCGAATCATGTTTGTGATAAAACACAATATAAGGAGGCAACGTTGTGGGAGAAATTCTTATTAAATATACACCTTATTTATTGTAAATTTTGTAGGAAATACTCAAAAAACAATGCTAATTTGACTAAACTTATGACGAAAAACCCTGTGAATTTAGACCCCATTTCTAAAGAAAACTTAAGAACAGCTTTTGAAAAAGAATTAGCTAAGCAGAAATGATACCCCGAACCACATCACAGGTAAACTCTCTACCCAAAAAGCACTATAATACTTGTTTTGATTTTGATTCGCAAACACTAAAAATAATAGTGTAATTGACGAAATAATTAAAGAACTCAATAAACTTCTAATATCGAGATCGTCTTTATAATAATTCAATGTATAACATAGAACTAATAGTAACATGCCGACTAGCTTAGTCTGCTTTACTCCTATTTTCTGAGGAATGGTTGCCAATTTCAAACCATCATAGTTTAAATCTCTAATCTCAAACGGAAGCATCAACACCAAAACAAAAAGAAAACGCTGAAAAGTAGTGATAATGACATCATCTGTAATTTCAAATTGATTGTTAAACAGTGGTAAGAAAACAGAAACACCTGCCCATATTATTGCAATAATATATACTTTTAGACCACCAATACTTCGTAAATTCTTTTGCTTATCAATGAAGATTTTTTTAGGAATTATAGGTATCGCATATAAAAAAGTTGTCAATCCAAAAAAACCAATATAAAGTAATGTCTTTAGTTCTAACTTAAGTGCATAATAAGTCATTATTATAAAACAAATTCCAGAAAATACTTGAATAGTTTTTAACCACTGCGCCAAACCTCGGTGATGAAATTTTGCCAATCCAAAATACTTCACAAAATTGTATCCTGTTATAGATGCGAAAAAAATAAAATTGAGCACATTTTCATCATATGGAATACCAAATTGTAGTAAGGTCAACCAGGACAAAGCATATACTGCTAAAGCCACGTGAATACTGCTATTGATGTAAAAATCTAAAAATATTTTAAGGACTCGCATTCTACAAAAATAATCAAACTGTTAATAAACCATTATTTTGGTTGAAAAGTTTCATTTTCATTAACAACTAAAGCTCATTATTTCCTTAATTTTGCAAAACAAAACACAACTTAAATAATTGAATGAATACAGAAGATTTTTCACTACGTCATATTGGTCCTAGAGAAGCGGATCAAAAACTAATGTTACAAACAATTGGTGTGGACTCTATGGAGCAATTAATCCATGAAACTATACCCAATGGAATTCGTTTAAAATCAGATTTAGATCTTGATGCACCAATGAGTGAACAAGAATATTTGCTGCATATTTATGATTTATCAAAAAAGAATAAAGTATTTAAAACCTATATTGGTTTAGGGTATCATCCTACTATTTTACCTGCAGTGATACAGCGTAATGTTTTAGAAAACCCAGGTTGGTACACTGCATATACGCCTTATCAAGCAGAAATTGCTCAAGGCCGTTTAGAAGCCCTTTTAAATTTCCAAACGATGGTCACTGACCTCACAGGTATGGAAATTGCCAATGCGTCTTTACTTGACGAAAGTACTGCTGCCGCAGAAGCTATGAGTTTATTGTTTGCCGTTAGAGAGAGAGACCAAAAAAAGGCTGGTATTAATAAGTTTTTTGTTTCAGAAAACATACTACCCCAAACATTGTCACTATTGCAAACGAGAGCAACACCAATTGGAATTGATCTCGTGATTGGAAGCGAATCTGATTTTGATTTTTCTACGGAATATTTTGGTGCCATTTTACAGTATCCTGGAAAACACGGTCAAATAACTGATATTAAAATGTTCATTGAGAAAGCAAATGCATCTAGAATTAAAGTTGCTGTTGCTGCCGATATTATGAGCCTTATCAAATTAGAAGCTCCAGGTAAATTTGGTGCAGATGTCGTTCTTGGTACCACACAACGTTTTGGAATCCCAATGGGTTATGGAGGACCTCATGCAGCCTATTTTGCGACAAAAACCGCGTATAAACGAGATTTACCGGGCCGTATTATTGGAGTTACAAAAGACTTAAATGGCAATAGAGCCTTACGTATGGCTTTGCAAACTCGCGAGCAACATATTAAACGTGATAAAGCAACATCAAATATTTGTACTGCTCAGGTATTATTAGCTGTAATGGCTGGTATGTACGCTGTTTATCATGGACCAAAAGGCTTAGAGTTTATCGCCAACAAAATTTATAACAAAGCAACAACTCTTGCCAACACACTCGAAGATTTAGGTTTTGAACAAAAAAACACATCGTTCTTTGACACCCTTCATATCAAGGCAGATTCTAAAGCAATTAGAAAAATCGCCTTAAAAAATAAAATAAATTTCTACTATCCTAGTAAAGATAGTGTAACCATCTCTTTAAATGAAACTGCTACAATTGAAGACTTAAATACAATAGTCTCCATTTTTGCTAAAAGCATTAAAAAAGACACGATTGTGATTTCTAAAATTTCTGAAGGAAATAGTATCGAAGGAGATCTAAAACGTCACACTACATTTTTAAAAGAACCTGTATTTAATTCTCATCATTCCGAAACTGAATTAATGCGTTATATCAAAAACTTAGAGCGAAAAGATTTATCATTAAATCACTCTATGATTTCATTAGGCTCTTGTACTATGAAATTAAATGCAGCTGCCGAAATGCTGCCGTTAAGTTGGTTTAAATGGGGTAAAATTCACCCATTCGTGCCAGTTAATCAAGCTAAAGGATATCATAAAGTACTTAGAGCTCTAGAAGATCAACTCACAGAAATCACTGGTTTTGCAGGCACTTCTTTACAACCAAACTCTGGTGCTCAAGGAGAATTTGCAGGTCTAATGGTTATTAGAGCTTACCATGAATCGCGTGATGACCATCATAGAAACATTTGTATAATTCCTTCTTCTGCTCATGGCACTAATCCTGCAAGTGCAGTCATGGCAGGAATGAAAGTTGTGGTTACAAAATCATCGGAAGATGGTAATATTGATGTTGACGATTTACGTGAAAAAGCAGAATTACATAAAGATAATCTATCTGCATTAATGATCACATATCCATCAACTCATGGCGTTTACGAATCTGCAATTAAAGAAATTACACAGATTATTCATGATAATGGCGGGCAAGTTTATATGGATGGTGCCAATATGAATGCACAAGTAGGATTAACAAATCCTGGAAACATTGGAGCAGATGTTTGTCATTTAAATTTACATAAAACGTTTGCTATTCCTCATGGCGGTGGTGGACCAGGCGTTGGACCAATTTGCGTTGCAAAACAACTCGTTCCTTTCTTACCTGGAAACCCATTAATAAAAACAGGGGGAGACCAAGCAATCACAGCTATTTCTGCTGCGCCTTTTGGTTCGTCTTTGGCGTGTTTGATTTCTTACGGATACATAAAAATGTTAGGCGCTTCAGGTTTAAAAAAATCTACCGAAGTTGCAATTCTTAATGCCAACTATATTAAGAAACGTCTTGAAGGTTCTTTTGAAACTTTATTTTCAGGAGAACGCGGACGCGCTGCTCATGAAATGATTATCGATTGTAGACCTTTTAAAGAGCATGGGATTGAAGTTGTAGATATTGCTAAGCGATTAATAGATTATGGTTTTCACTCACCAACAGTCTCATTCCCTGTAGCTGGAACCATGATGATTGAACCTACTGAAAGTGAGAGCAAACAAGAAATGGATCGTTTTTGTGATGCAATGATTGCCATCAAACATGAAATTGATGATATTTCAAAGGAGGATGACAATAATACACTCAAAAACGCACCACATACATTGGCTATGATTACTGATGATGAATGGTTATTACCATATACTCGTCAGCACGCTGCATTCCCATTAGAGTACGTTAGGGATAATAAATTTTGGCCTAGTGTTCGTCGTGTTGACGATGCTTATGGTGACAGAAACCTTATCTGCACTTGCGCGCCAATTGAAGCGTATATGGAAGAGGTTTAATTGTAGAGGTTTGAACATCGTAAAATAACAAGGCCGTAAAATTAACATTTCAAGAAATGTTAGTATATTGCCTTGTTTATTTCTTAGTAAAAGGAAATCCCAATTTATGAGTATAAAAATAACTGGTACCGGAAGCTTTATTCCTAGTCGAATTCAAAAAAACGAAAATTTCTATAATCACGAGTTTTTAAATTTAGACGGTTCTACTATTAATAACCCCAACGAGGTTATTATTGAGAAATTTAAAGCAATAACTGGCATACAAGAACGACGTTACATAAAGCCAGAGTTATTAAATTCTGACATCGCTTTTTATGCTGCAGAAAAAGCTATTGCAGATGCCAAAATCGATAAAGAAACATTAGACTATATTATTGTCGCTCACAATTATGGGGACATTACGCATAACACACAACAAAGCGATACTGTGCCAAGTATAGCTTCAAGGGTTAAGCATTTACTAAAAATCGCTAATCCTAGATGTGTTGGTTATGATCTATTATTTGGATGCCCTGGTTGGATAGAAGGTGTAATCCAAGCAAAAGCATTTATAGCCTCTGGTATAGCTAAACGGTGTTTGATTATTGGGTCTGAGACTTTATCTCGTGTTGTGGATAAACATGATCGTGACTCTATGATTTATAGTGATGGTGCAGGAGCAGTTATTATTGAAGAATCTACTGAAGAAGGTGGAATTCTAGCTCACGAAACAGCGACCTTTGCCCTAGAAGAAGCTCATTTTATATTCTTTGGTAAAACCAATAAACCAGAAATCACAGACCAACGAAAATACATAAAAATGTACGGTCGTAAAATTTATGAATTCGCATTGACGAATGTGCCTTTAGCTCTAAAATCGTGTTTAGATAAAAGTGACTACTCTATTAAAGATGTGAAAAAAGTATTGATTCACCAAGCTAATGAAAAAATGGACGAAGCTATTGTAAAACGTTTTTACAAACTTCATGATATGGACATGCCAAAAGACGTCATGCCAATGACAATTAATTTACTTGGAAATTCTAGTGTAGCGACAGTTCCTACACTTTATGATATGATTCTAAAAGGAGAACTTGAACATCAAGAAATCAACAAAGGTGATGTCATTCTGTTTGCTAGTGTTGGTGCGGGAATGAATATAAATGCAATTGTTTATAAGCAATAACTATCAAAAAAATTATTTCTACGGAAAAGTAACATGTACGAAAACACATTTCCAAATAAACGATTTAAGCATACCGTTGAGTTTTTAAAGCATCACATTGATACTTCTCAATCTATATTAGATTTAGGTATTGAGAATCCGTTATCAGATATTTTAAAATCTCATGGTTACACTGTTAAAAATACTTCAGGAATAGATTTAGATATGAATACTTCGGAAATTGAAAACTCTCAAAATGAAGTCGTGACAGCATTTGAAATTTTTGAACATCTCCTCTCTCCATTTACAGTACTAAAATCTATCAAAGCAAATAAACTCGTTGCTAGTATCCCAATGCGATTATGGTTTTCTTCAGCTTACAGAAGTAAAACAGATATGCGTGATCGGCATTTTCATGAATTTGAAGATTGGCAATTTAATTGGCTATTAGAAAAAGCAGGATGGAAAATAATTGCTACCGACAAATGGACAAACCCAACCAAAAAAATAGGAATTAGACCAATTCTAAGATGGTTCACCCCTAGATATTATATCGTTTATGCTGAACGAGTTTCAAATTCTAAATCTTAAACCCCAGATTCAAATTCCTTTTCTTTAGATTTGAAATTACCTATTTATACTTTTAGTGTAAAAAATGAACTTCTACATCATCATTCCTGCGCATAACGAAGAAGACGCCATCGCTCAAACCTTAGAGTCTTTGGTAAATCAAGCGTTACCCGCGAAACAGATTGTAGTGGTGAATGATAATTCTACTGATGA
>NZ_JBLIET010000044.1:0-20277 GCF_047633235.1 Psychroserpens sp.
GTTCATTAATGTGGATTTACCAACGTTTGGGTTTCCAATAATATTTACGAATCCGGCTTTATGTGTCATGGTACAAAGATAGTTTGTTTTGGTAAGTCACTACGAGATAAGAGAATAAAAAATAATTGAAATAAAATTTGGTAAATGTCTACATTGTATCGTATATTTGCACTCGAAATCGCGGGATAGAGCAGTAGGTAGCTCGTTGGGCTCATAACCCAAAGGTCACTGGTTCGAGTCCAGTTCCCGCTACCAATCGAGACTCAAAAGCCTTTAGCTTTTGAGTCTTTTCTTTGTTATTGGTATAACAATTAGAACAAATGTTTGTTAACTTAAGTAAAAGGTTTATTTCAGGCGTACGACATTCTTTATTTTTTAATGAAAACCTCAAAACCATCAGAAATAGGATATTTTGATATGTTCTCTTTTCATTATAGTTTAACTTATCCCAATATTGATTTGGGTTTTCAGTCATTTTCCGGAAGTTATTTATGGTCCGACATTTTTGTTGATGCCTTTGCAATAATATCGTTTTTTTCTTGAATTTTCTTTTTCAGATTTGAACCATGTTTGTCAAAAATTTCTTTAGAAATTTCATTTATGGCAAAACGATATTCCATCGTATCAAACTTTTCTTGAAATTGATTTACTTCTGTTTTAAGAATTCTCGTCTATCAACATAATTAGAAAACTCAAAATCAATAATCTTTTCAAGTTGCTTAAAAAACAAAGGATGAAATTCTTTTGAGAAAGACGAAGATTCAAGTACTTTTTGAAAGTGTTGATGCACTCTTTCTTTAAGAGATGTTTGTTTTGTAATTGCATTTATTGTTTTATTACAACTAGGACATTTGTAATAATGTTGTATCCTTTTTCATTCGCAACCTCTTCAATACCGAAAAAATTTTCACAAAAAAATGATTAAGAAATGTTGGGATAATAACGCCAATTGTTTTAGTCTTTCTGTTCATCAAACTTAACGCAATACTATTGAGTTTATAATTATGTTCTTTAGCATATTACTGTATTTTATCTTTAGTTTTAGAACTAATTTCATAGCTATCTCTTAAAGCCTTCGAGACTTTGGCCTCTGATACATTGAACTCAATTGCAATATGTTTTAAGGTAACTCTTTTTTCATCAGTCTGTTTTAAAACCTGAGTTTGCCTAATTTTTAGACACTTTGTTTTTATTAGATAAATTTATAGAAAAATTAGCAAAGAATATCATAAAGTTATTGATAATTTCTTCTTTTAGCACTGCTACTCGTGAAATTATTTTACAATAAATTATATAAAGATTGCGAAAATTGGTTATAGAAAGTTGATTGTAATTTAGAACTTAAAAATGATAAGAATATGGAACTCCCAAGATTGGGTTTATCAATTGTTTTACCGAGTAAATATAAAAATATGACTTGGCTTGGAAGAGGGCCACAAGAAAATTAGTCACAAAATTACTAGGAAGTCCAGTTGATTTTCTAATTAAACTTGAACCAAATATTAATTTATGAAATCTAGCTTGCTAAAAGACTTATTTAGGATAACCTCATCGTCTACTTGAAGCCATTTTTCCAAAATAGTGGCATACACAGATCTAAAGTCTACGGTATGAATAATATCTCCATTAGCATCCAAATTAGCGAGATCAGGTAATTCATTATAAAACCCTTTTGATTTAAGGTTCTCACCAATAATAAATACGTTATTAGCTGCTCCATGATCTGTTCCTCCTGCTGCGTTTTGTTGCACGCGTCTACCAAATTCGGAAAAGGTTAAAATAAGTGTATCCTTAAACGTATCGTTTTGTTTTAACTCATTTACAAATACTTCCATAGATTCACTATACGTACTTAATAAACGTTTTTGTCTGTCTGCTTGATTTGCATGCGTATCAAAACCACCCATAGACACATAATATACTTTGCTTTGTATGTTTGAGTTTATAAATTCTGCTGTTGTTTTCAACTGCTTTCCAAATGCGTTGTTAGGGTATTCTTGCTTACTTTTATACGTTTTGGAAGTTTCATAAATATATTTTACTGATGATTTTGCTTCAATCATCGTTTTATATAAATACCCCAAATTATGCTCACTTAAATGCTGATCACTTTGGTGACTTAACACTTTTTTAAAATAAGGTGTTTGGGTATTATTAAAGAGTATTCTTGGGTTTTTAGTAGCAATTCCATTCATGGTTTCGCCTTTCATTATTAAAGATAAACTATCGTCTATTTCTATTCCTGAATATGGCATTTTACCATAACGATCTATATAACGTCCTACCCATCCTGTATCTAAATATTCATTTGCACTACTAGCCGTTTGCCATATATCTGTAGATCTAAAATGAGACCTATTGGGATTTGGATAACCAACATTATTAATAATTGACAAATATCCTTGATCGTAAAGATTTTTTAATGGCGCTAAACTTTTATTAAAACCAAGGTCGTCTGTTACTTTTATAAGATCATTTTTTGGAATAGAAATTCCTGGTCTATTTTTATAATAAATATCATTCGTAAAAGGAACAATAGTGTTCAATCCGTCATTACCACCAGATAATTGAACGATAACAAGTTTTTTATACCCTAAAGATGCTTTGGCAACCTGCTCAAAAGCCTTTACAAAATTTGGCACAAAAAGCAGACTACTTGCTAATGTACTTTGCCTTAAAAAATTTCTTCTTTCCATCTGCTCAGATTTAACATAGTTGATATTCAGGGATAGACATTAACTGAATGCAATACTCTTTATTAGACTTAACTTTTAAATTAGATATTAAACCTTTTGTATCCTTATCTATTTTCGGGATAACAATCATCTTTCTTAATTCATCTGGCTTTAAATGCCCATATTCTTTTTCAAATTGCTCCCATTTTTGAGTTACATTTAAAAATTTATTTCTGTTTTTTTCTTTTTTATAATAAGCTTCAAAAGAATCTTCAAAAGCACCTTTTTCTTCTAAATTAATGATAGCGTTGTTCAATAATAAAGACGGTAATTTCATTCTAAACATTAAGGTATTAGAATCAATCCAATTTTTATCACCCTTCCAACCAGAAACATTATCGGGATATAGTAAAACTTGACCCATCATTTTTTGTAAATAATGAAGCTGCTTTTTTTTATTGAAAGTTACTGGAACAACTCTATGAATACCAACTAATAATTCTATTGGTGATTTTATTTTAGCACCAATATTTTCTTCATTATAAAACCAATCTGAAGTAAATATATGTTGCATTAATTTTTCAATGTTATACTCTTTGTAGAATAGCGTTGTGATTTCCTCAAGTCTATCCTGATCAACATTAGGATTAACAAAATATTTATAAACTTTGGCACAAATAAATTTTGCACATTGTTTTTGTTCTAGAATGATATCTATAATATCATCTCCATTAAAGTGACCTGTCTTTCCAAAAAACGTCTTCTCCTCATAATCATGTTTTTGTTTTCGCAAGAAAAAATCGCCATTTTTTTTAAACGACCAACCCGAAAAGGCTCTTGCTGCCTCTTTAATATCTTTTTCTGTATAATTTCCAACCCCTAAAGTAAAAAGTTCCATCAATTCTCTTGCAAAATTCTCGTTTGGGCTTTCCTTCACATTTTGTCTATTATTAAGATATTTGCTCATAGATGCTTCTTTTGCAATCGCTTTTACAAAATTGCTAAAATCGCCTAAAGCATGTCTTCTTAACGTATTATTGTACTGTTGAATATGAAAAATATTATTATCTCTACAAACAAATATATTTGCCCAAAATAATGTCATTTTTTCACGTAATATAGAAGTTGGTTCAGACAATCTATCAATCCAAGCATGATTTAAGTCCTTTACTTTTTGCTGGCCTTTTTGTCTCAACCTTTGAAAAGCAGCCTCACCCATCTCCTTCATTAATACTTTTGGATTTTTGCTTTTTATAGGATTAAGTTCTGAAAGATCAAGTTGTAATAAATTAACATCCTTGGACTTGGAAAATATGCTAGTGATTATGTTTGATTTAGAATCTGATTTAAGGTTATCTAATTCACTAATACTTATACCAAATCCTACTCGCCAATATAAATGTTGAATATGTTGTTGTTTCATTCTCAAGTAAATTATAACTATAAGACTCTAATTATTATAAAACGTTTAATTCGAAATCATATCTACAGTGGCAAGGGTTCTAAATCCTACATGATCTGAACCAGAATCTATAGCAACACCCATTTTTGAAGAAATCCTAAAACTAGCACAATACGATTCATGACATAAAAAAGAGCCACCTTTCATTACGTGTGCTGTTTCATTATTTAATATTTAGTTGAATTTTTTAACCTCATCTAAAGTAATAGTATCAAACAACTCAATAAAACTATTTTTTCCAGAATCCTTCAATTTCTTCTAGAGATTTTCCTTTTGTTTCCGGAATATATTTATAAGTAACAATCATTATTATCACGATAAATGTAATAAATATAAAATAAGGTAAAGAACCGTTCCAAGTTGTACCATTATTTAATTCACTGTCCATAACTATTGGAAAAGATTGCGAAACCACATAATTTGCAGCCCATTGAGCTGCTACAGCTACAGACATCGCTACGCTACGTATCTTATTTGGAAACATTTCTGAAAGTAATACCCAAACAACAGGTCCCATAGATAGTGCAAATGATGCTATGAAAATTAAAACACCTAATAATGATAAGAACCCAACAGATTGCTGTTGTAAAGCTATTCCCAGTAATAAAAACCCAACAATCATTCCAATAGACCCAATATATAATAATGGCTTTCTTCCAAATTTATCTACCGTGAACATCGCAACAAATGTGAATATAAGGTTCACAAATGCTAATAATATTTGTTGTGCCAAAATATCTTCTTTACCAAAACCAAGTGCTTTTTCAAAAATATCGGCACCATAATATAATACAGCGTTTATTCCTGTAAATTGTTGTAAAACAGAAAGGGCTGTTCCAATAACTATAATCCCAAGTATTAGTTTTGAAAAGTAGTTCACTTTATTATTAGTATCGTTCGTTTTAAGAGCCTTTCTTATAGCTTCTATTTCATTATTTGCTCGGTCTGCACCATGTATCTTGGTTAATACAACTAAAGCAGCAGCATCATTCCCTTTAAGAGCTAACCATCGAGGACTTTTTGGAACAAAAAACAACAATATTAAGAATAAGCAACTTGGAATCAACTCTGACCAAAACATGTATTTCCAACCAAATTCTATATTTTCTGCTTCAGATAAATTATTTCCAATAAAATAGGTAGCCAAAAACACTACAAAAAAGCCAATAACGATAGCGAGTTGGTAGTAAGTAACCATTTTCCCTCTTATATCACTTGGTGCAATTTCGGCTATATACATAGGCGCATTCATGGAGGCTATACCAATACCCAGTCCTCCAATAATTCTAAAGAAAACCAATAAAGAAACAGACTCTGAAAAAACAGAAGGTAAACCAGAACCAAAGGCAGATAAAGAAAATAGGATAGCTGAAATTATTAAAGAGTGTTTTCTACCAAATCTGATACTTAAAGGACCTGCTGCAATGGCTCCCATTAGACAACCTAACAAAGCACTTCCAACAACCCAACCTTTCATTACTGAATCCAAATCAAAATGTTTACTTAAATAAAATTGAGCCCCGTTAATGACACCTGTATCATAACCGAATAGTAATCCGCCTAAAGCAGAGACTGCTGTTATTAATACTAAAAAAGTTTTTTTATTCATAATTTTTTATTTTAGACTATGGGCATTAATAGTCGAATTTAAGTAGTAGTTTACGATTCAACCTTCTTGAATTTGGAAAAAAAACTACTTGGTGTACAATCAAAATGTTTTTTAAAGCAGGTTCTAAAATATTTTAAATAGGAAAAGACTACCAAATAGATCACTTCAGTTTTGGAATTTTTTCAAGATTCAGTGAACTTTGCAGCTCTATTAATGTGAATTCCTAGCATCAAAAAAACTAATATTTTAAGTTCTTATTCTCAAGTTGAACTCCTAACATTTCCTCATAACTTTCTGCTCCTATAGGTTAATAAGCATAGATTGTACTTGACATCAACAGAAAAAAAATACTCTAAAACTGATTGAAAAAATTTTCATTATTGTTTAATTGCTTTTATATTATGTACAACTCCATCAATATTTAAATGAATGATATAAATACCTGACGCTAGCATTTCTAGTCCTCTTACAACCAGTATATTATTTCTTAAAGGAATCAACTCTTTTTTTATTCGTACCCCATTAAGGTTAAATATGCTTATTGATGCTTTAGTTTCTTGATGGTTGTTTAGATGAATTTCCAATTGGTTCTGAAATGGATTAGGGTATAATTTTAAATCAAATTTATTATAATCATCTAATGTTAAAACGACACCTTCTAAAACATCCATTATACTTTTAGCTTGTATAGGATTTAGTGTTAAAAAGGAATCTAAAACTTTGTCTAGCTCTTGATTTGTTGATGGATCTAAAGCATATTTATTTCGCAGAGTATACAAGCGATGGATTTGTTCTAATTCTTCTAAACCAAAATTTACTCCTAAATATTCTTGTAGAGAAGTTAAAAAAGAAAAACCAAACTCAAATGTTGGCTCAAACATAGTGCCTTCTCCGAAATCATTCCAAGTAGCTAATTGTAACAAATCTATATTGGCTTTATATTTATTCACTAATTGTAATGTTTCATTAAGAGTACTTACACCATTATGTTGAATGGTAAAAAAGCCTGAACCATTATTTCCTTCTTCATAAAAATCTTTAAAACCTGGATAAGCAACTCCCATAAAAGTATCGAGTTGAGGTGCTTCATCCCTATAAAATTCCTCTAATGAATTAGCGTAGTTATTTTTATCGTCTTCATTAAAAATCCAAGCATATTCGCCACTTGCTTGATTACCAACATCACCAGACTCTTTCCATAATGTTAAAAACTTTAGGTCTTCGCTTGCAAAAGGCATAATTGCATTCCAATCACTTTCTTGTTCAAAAGTAATTGGACCAAAAATTCCTAGAAAGGGTTTATTTGATGTTACATCTCTAAAATAATTATTTTCACTAAAATAGTAATCGCTCATATATTTGATGTTCTGTTGAACATCAGCTATACTTCTAGAAAACCGATCTTCTAAAATAATTGCAAAATCTAAACCTATTTCACTAGTCTTATCAATTAAAGCATTCGAGTTTGTTAAAAGACTATTGATGTCTCCATTAGAACCTTGCACTCCATACCAATCGATTAAAACACCATCTACTCCTGAATATTTCATTAGTAACAAATGGTATTCTATAACGTCTGGATCAATACTAGAATAGGGTCCGATTAACGGATAAAAATGTGAAGCTATTTGACGTTTCCCTGAATTATTATCTACAATTATGTTTGGGTTTTGATTATTCATCGTCCAATGTGAACCCCATTGCTGATTAAATTCGGGAGTTTCGAACCAAGGCATGTAATGCATTAGAACAGGTTTGTCAAATGTTTTTTGCACAGGTAAGTTCTGTGCTATCATTAAATGTGTAACAAGCAAAATGCTTTGTATAGTAAATAGAGTTTTAAGTTTCATCTGTGAGTTAAAAGTGGCTTTAATAATCACTTTTTTAAGTAGTATCAATTCGCTTGGATTATTAATTGTATCGAAAAGTTAAGATAATCTATGATTGATAGATTATCTTTTGTTAGTTCATATCAAACTTGGCACTTAAATGGTAAAATAGAATACTAAAATGAAGCTAGTACAAGTACTAGCTTCATTTTACAGTATTACTTAAAATGGCTTTTATTCTAAAATCATTTTTACAGTTTGAATAAAAGAAGTTGTTTTAAATCTACATAAATAAATTCCTTTACTTAACGATTTGTCATTAGCTAAATCGTTTAACGATAATCTGTAATCTCCTGAGGATTGATTTTTATTAGAGTATTGACCTACTTTAGTACCTATTAAATTATAGAGTGTTATTTCTACAGCACTTGGTTCTTTAATATTGTATTGAAAAAACACATTACTTTTAGATGGATTCGGAAAGACTTTAAAACTTCCTGTTTTTTTAATTTCATCTTGTGTGCTAAGAGTGTTTGCTTCTTCAGCTAATGTATTGGTACTTTGCGCTAAGTTTACTAATGCATCATTACCAACTATTTGCTGACCATCTAGTGGTGCGTAGATTTCTAAACTTGATTTTAATAAATCTCCAGCATTTAATCTAGTAACTTCTTCTTGATTCATACCTGAACGATAGAAAAACAAATTGCGATAATAGATAGTACTAGGCACTGTACCACTATTAATTGATGTATCACTTAGTAGAAATTTTTCAGCTAATTTACCCTCTTCAATCCCATTAACATAAAGAATTGTTTCTCCTCTCGCATAAAAATGTGTTAAGGTTATTGTATGCCAAGTATCATTATTTACTATTTCAGAACCCGTAATTTGACCTGTTACTGGCGAACTATAAATCAAATTCCCACTACTATTAATAATGATATTACCAGAGTTTGTTGCATTATTTATTTCAAAAATAGCTCCTTGACCACTTGTTTTAAATTCAAAAGATGTTGTAAACGAATGCACCTCTTCTTCTGGTGTAACTGTAAGTTTTTTGTTTACTTGACTACCTAAACTCATAAAAGTACCGGAAACTAGCTGAGGTTGTGACTTTCCTGCATGCAAAGCATCAAACAAAGACGGAACAATAGTATGCATCATTTCTTTATATCCAAGTTCATTTGGGTGTCCCGGATCTGTTGAATGACCAGCAACCCATTTACCAGTTCCATCGTCAATTGCACCCATTACGTTAACACTCGGTACATCCCATTTATGAATTAATAGGTTCATGTTTTTTATAAATTCATACTGTGTGCTGGTGAAATTTCCATTCGCATAGTTACCAATAACAACAGGTATTTTACCATCGTCTTTTGCTTTCTGAATAAGCGTTTCCATATTGGTTTCAAATTGATCAAATGCTGCTTGACCTGTTGAAAAAATGCCCTCATTTGCTAATGAAAGTGCATATACTACATACTTACTGCAATCTGTTAAAAGATGATTATCATAACGATTTAATAAATTAGTTGTTTTATCACCTCCTATTGAAATGTTAGAAAACATCCAGTTTTCGCCTCTACTATTATTAGCTCGATCACGTAATAACAAATCGTATTGATGAGCATATCCCATATATTGACTGTTATCATCACTTGCAACTGAAGCTCCAAAACCTTTTCCGACAGAAGAACCCATTATAGAGATTTTCATGTCATCGATACTTGAACACGTATTACTTACTGTATAAGTAAATTTCTTCAGATCTACAGTAATATTATACTCTCCATTAAAATTGTAGATATCAGTATAGTCAACTCCATTTGCTTTATCAACAAAAATAAGACTGTTTTTCGTATCTTTTATTTGTTTGATTGCTCGTCCAGTTCCAGCTAATTCTATGAAGAAACGTGGAGAATCGTTTGCATTTGTAGGTTCAGAAAAGTTTACAGTTCCAGACCAAATACTGTTCCCTTCATAATTAGAAAGATTTTCTGCACCTCCCCACCAAGCTTCTTGGCCAGACTCTTTAGTAATCATATGAGAAATTACATTCCAACCATACATTGGTGTAACACTATAAGTCATCTCATTAAGATCTATAAGTACATATTTCCATCCTCCTCCAGGAGAAGTGATAGGGTTTCCTGTTCCTGCTAAAAGACTTCCTGAACCATTGCCTCCAAATTCAGAACCAGAACCATCTGTAGCGCTTAGGAATCTAAAATCGCCTGTTTCACCCATAGAAGTGTACAACTCAAATTGATTTGTTATTGTGCCTTCAGCATTTGAAATACGTCTCATTTCTATAGCGCTTTCCGCTAAATCACTTCCTGCTTCTGTAGCTAAACCAACTAAATAAAAATCTGTTACTAGATTAGAAAAAGTTACATTAGCTTGGTCGGATATACTACTATTAGATGAACTTGCAGCAGTAATAGTTACAGTACCTGCTTGTTTTGGTTTTAAATTCCCCTCACTATCAATAACAGCAATATTTTCATCACTTACAGACCAACTTATTAATGTTTGTGTAGTGTTTGCGGGTGTAAAATCGATACTTAATTGAGAAGGACCAGAAGTAGATATATTACTGGTATTAATAGAAATACCTGTAACATTAATCACTGTAGGATTAATTACCTCTTCAATTTTCATCATGTTTAGATAACCAAAGTTACCTGAATAAGTTTCTGTTTCTATATCAATTTTCCCTTCGGTATTTGGGAACATTTCAGCTACATAAAATTTGTCGTCGTTAGCATTTAAATTTGTATCTGTTGCAATACCTTGACCTGAAGTCTGTAAAACACCAGAAGTTGTATTTTCTCCAACTATAGTATATTTTGTTTCTCTAGTAGAAGTAGTATTTCTACTTCCGAATATAGATAAACGATACATTCTGCTAGGTTCTAAACAAGAAATAGAGACAACCCCTTTTCCTGTAGTTAAATACATATAAGAGGAAGTAGCCAATGGTATTGCCATTTCATCAAGTATATTAGTATCTGGGGTATTAAAACCTGATGGGTTCGAATATTTAACAAAATCTCCTGAGGCCTCTATTTTATATCTGCTTGCACCTGCCTTATCTTTTAGTTCATAATTTACATTTTTAACGTTAACATTTGTCCAATAATTTGTGTTTGTATCTGGATTTGTAATTTCATCTCCAAAATTTACTAAAAAAGTGTTATCAGATGAAGATGGTGTGCTATTGCACGTAGCATTAAAACTACAAGATGACCCAAGTCTTAACTTTTCTTTAAGGTTGTATGGTATTGTACCTGTTACACTATTTGCTACACCACTTTGCGGACCATCTAAAATTGTAGACCAAAAAGCAGAATTTCCAGCAGTTTCAATTTCAGAAACTGTTAATCCATAAAAATCTGTAGCAGTTATAGTTAAACTCCAAGACATATTGTTTTCATAACTCATTAAAGCTGGTCCATTAGGTAGCTCCTGAGGTTCCCAAGACCAAAAATAAAGATCTTGACCAGGAGTTACTTCCGTGTTTCCTGAGAGATCAAAATACCAAGTAACTTCTTCATCATAATTATAACTAGTTGGTGAGGTACATACCTCTGATGGTGCCGTTTGTGCATTAAGACCCGCAAAGGTATAAAGCAACATTAGTGAATAAAATAAAATTTTTTTCATAATTAATTAAGTTGTTTATTGTTAGTATCTTGTTTTTTTAGTGAGTAAAAAAGCAACTTAAAACTTAGCCTAAAGAAAAGCTGCCCTTTATTTTTAAAAAATGAATTGGAAATTTAAAATCCAGTTCTTGAGGTTTCAGGGCTCTGAGCTTGCGCCTTTTTTGGATTTAATATCATATATGTTCCTAATGCATTTAATGCAGCATATTTACCATAATTACCAATCTTTTTAATGCGTCTTTACGAGTAATTTCTGTATTGCTTTCTTTATGTTTTTTCATGATGTATATTATTTAAATTCTCATAATTATTCTAAAATTATTTTTTCATTCAACTTACATGTTCCTGTTTCTAGCTGCACAACATATAACCCTTTAGCAGTTTTTGGTAAAGTAATATCTTTAACTCCATTAGAATTAAAAGAAACATTCATCACTTGTTTACCTAAAATATTAAAAAATCTTATTCTTGCTTTTCCTTGAGGTAAGCCAGTAATTCTTAAAGTAGAAACATCTGTTTGAAAAATACTAACACTACCTAATAAAGCATCATCAAAAATACTTAAAGAACTTTGCGCTGCATATAAATAGAAACGACCAACTTCATTTAAAGCTTCTATTAACGTAACTTTATAATTAGAATTTGCTTCATCTAGACGAGTAAAAGTACTTGTTACTCTATCTTCTAAAAAAACTTTAATTCCATCAGGTAAATTTAAAGCTTCCGCAGTAAAAGTAATTTCTTTTCCAGCTGAGGCTATTACGCCAAGTGGAACTGTAATAGATTCCATTTCTGTAATTGGTAAAGACTGCACTTGATAGTTTTTACCTTGATTGTCCTCTACTAATTGAGAAAACACATCTAAACTGTTTTTTATACCACCAAATGTTTCTCCCTCCCATCCGGCATCAAAACCTTTAGTTACATCATTTACGAAATATAGCTTTGCAAAACGATTGCTTTCGCCATCATTCATATGAAGTTTAACCTCTGTTCTTGAAGATTTTTGAAATGTATCGGTAGTGGTAGCTTGATTAGATTTTGAAAAATTAACAGTACTAACTGTAGTTGCTTTTTTTACAAAAAAACCTTGACCTGGTGCTAAAATAAAATTGTCTCCTTTTGCTGTATTTGCAATGAAATTACCACCTGTAACACCCTGTTCCCAAACCCAAATTTGAGATTGGTCTAAATTTGTATTATCACCTAAAAAAGTTTGACTGCTGATATAAGAAGTGTAAGGATTTCCTAATAAAACGAATTCATTTGCTACTTCAGAAACAGGAACTCCATTTACATTCTCTGTATTAATAGTACCCTTAAACGCAACTGTACCTGTTGCGTTTCTTTTCATAGAATATCCTAATCCAGAAGTTGACGAAATACTACCACTTGGCGATTCTAAATATGTCCAAGAATTTCCTGAAGAATTATAATTTGCAATCCCTAAGTTATTACTATTACTGCTAGCGATGCTGTTATTTGTTGCAAATGCGTTATCGAAAACCTCATCAGATACTGGAGAACTTACCAAATGCCACCCGTTTGCACTACCTGAAACAAAATCTAATGTTCTGTTATAGGTCACATTTCCAATAGATGTGCCATTTACTATTAATGAACCACCTGCATTAATGGTTAGAGAACCTGAATTATTTATAGTTAAATCTTTAGTTAACGCATTTGTTGTTTCACTAATTGTTACATTTTGAGAAGCAGGTATTATAGCGCTATAAAAAGCGCTTGGTAATAAATCATTCTCCCAATTTACTGCTTTTCCCCATTCAGAATCTGTATCTCCATCAAAAGTTAATGTAGGATTTATGTCTTCTTCAATTTTTAACATGTTAATGTAACCAAACCCACCAGATACCACTTCCACATCAATATCAATCTCTCCTTGAGCGTTTGGAAATGTATTTACAATATAAAACTCATCATCATTGGTGTTTAAAGTTGAATTTGTTGCGATACCTGTGCCTGATGTTTGTATTATTCCTGATTCTGTGTTTAGTCCTTTTACTGTATATCTAGTTTCTCTTGTACTGGTTGTGTTTCGACTGCCAAATATTGAAAGTTTATGTAATCGAGTCACATTTAATCCAGATATAGTTATAGTACCTGTGCCTGTGCCTGATAAAAATAGATATGATTTTGTAGCGTTAGCTATGGCCATATCACCAAGAATATTGGCATCTGGGTTTGTAAAATTAGAATTGTTATTTACTGAAAAATCTCCTGTGGCTGTGATCTGATACCTTCCTGTTCCTCCTTTATCCGTTAAATCATAATCTGTTGCTTTAGCTTCAATATTCGTCCAATGACTCGAATTTGTATCTGGATTCGTTATTGGTTCACTTCCAAAATTAACTAAAAAAGTATTATCTGAACTTGAATACGCAATACCAGAGCATGAACTTCCTAATCGAAGATTTTCTTTTAAGTTATATGGGATTGTTCCTGTTACACTAGTTCCAGAACTATTCTGAATATTACCCCAAAAAGCCCCAGTTCCCCCAGTTTCTATATCTGCAACTGTAACATCATATAGCGTTGTTGGCGTAAAAGTTAAACTCCACAACATATTGTTTTCATACGTCATTAAAGTTGGAGAAATACCGTTTGGTGTCCAAGAATAAAAATAAAGATCTTGACCTGCTATTACAGAAGTATTTCCTGTAAGATTAAAATACCAAATAACTTCTTCATCATAATTATAGCTAGTTGGTGAGGTACACACTTCTGTTGGCGCAATTTGTGCATTAAGGCCTATGAAGGTGCTAAATGACAACATAAAAATAACTAGTAATTTATTCATGATTTTTGTAGTTTAATTGTTATTTTTGTTCAGATTAAATTTATCTATTTTTATTTAGGGGTAAATTTTATTGCTGTTCCACCACCTGGGGCTAGCAATAATTTAAGTTTATCTTTATTCGATACATTTTTAGTTAAAATTTCGATTGGGTAGGGATTTTCTTTATAGGAAGCTCCTTTGCCATCTGTATATATTACTGCTGTATATTGAATATCTTTATCTAAGAAAGATAAATCAACACTCAATGATCTTTGCTCTTCATTTGTAATTGCTCCTATGTACCAATCATTAGAGTTCCAATCTTTTCTCGCAGTTACAACAAACTCTCCTATTTTGGCATCTAAAACTTTAGTATCGCTCCAAATTACTGGAACTTGTTTTATAAATTCAAAAGCCTGAACACCTTCGTAATTTTCAGGAAGGTCAGATGCCATTTGTTGAGGACTAAATATAACAACATATAAAGCTAGTTGTTTTGCTAATGTTGTTTGAACTCGAGCTTTATTAGTAGACTCATAATCAAAGTTGAATGTTCCAGGAGTAAAATCAAAAGGACCAGCCAACATTCGAGTAAAAGGAATTATTGTTGTGTGTGCTGGTGGGTTACCTCCGTCTGAAGACCAAGCATCATATTCTTGCCCTCTTGCACCTTCTTGCGTCATTAAGTTTGGAAAAGTACGCTGCAATCCTGTACCTTTTACTGGTTCATGATTGTCTATCATAATTTTATACTTAACAGCAGTTTCGATAACTTTCCTGTAATGACGAACTCCGAACTGGCCATCATGCCATTCTTTACCATCTAAATATTTATTCACATAGCCTGTTTTAACAGCATTCACAGCATTTTTATGATATAGTTTAAAAGCATCTTCCATCTGAGACTCGTAATGTGTTACGGCCCCAGCTGTTTCGTGGTGTCCAATTAATCGTACATTTTTTGATGCCCCATATCTTGACACTTCTTCAATATCAAAATCTGGATATGATTCTAAGAAATTAAAGTTGGTTCCATCTGCTGTCCAATCTCCATCCCAACCAATATTCCATCCTTCAATTAAAACTCCATTAAAGCCGTGTTTTGAAGCAAAATCAATATACTTTTTTGCATTTGCAGTAGTCGCTCCATGCTTATCACCTTGGCCCCATGTGTATTTTTCTAAATGCATACCCCACCAAATACCAATATATTTTGACGGTTCGATCCATGAAGTGTCCTCAATAGCGCAAGGTTCATTTAAATTTAACATTAGGGTTGAAGTAGCTAAATCACCTATTTTGTCTGTTATTGCAATTGTTCTCCATGGTGATTTAAAAGGCGCTGTAGCATATACCTTGTCTCCATTTGACCAAGGCACCAATTCAGCTTCATAACTTTTATTAGAAGTTTTTCGCAATGTCATTGATGCATAATCTGTTAAATTTGCTTCGTGAATTGCTAAATAAACGCCATTTTTCGTTTCGAAAGTTGCAGGTGTATTTATTGTATCCGTCTCCGCAATTTTACTTTTTGTATAAAAACTCTCATAATAACTGTTTTCTTTGTGAACGGGAGTCCACCAGACCTCGTTTTCTTTAGAAAAAATAAATTCTGTGAGCTCATCTGAAATAATAATTTTATCAAGATTTGGTTGTTTAGGGACTTCGTATCTAAAACCTAAACCATCATTAAAAACACGAAATGTAATATTCATTAATCGCTCTTCTCCTTCTTTCTCTTTTAGGCTAATAACTACTTCTTCATAGTTATTATTTACCGTTTTGAACTCCCCCCAAGGCTGATCCCACTTTTCATCAATTATTTTCTGTTTAATTTCAATAATTTCGAGGTTTTTATTTAAGCCTTCTATATTTTTAAAATTGATTCCTAGTTTTGACGGATTAATTACAAACTCCCCTTTGTAGGTAACTTCGTAAGTTAGCTTTCCATTTTCATTCAAAACTGTTACACAAATATTTGTATCAGGTGATGAGATCGAACCTCGGGTTTGTCTCTTGCAGTTTTGAAGCAAAAATATAATTGATAGACAGAATATTATTTTAAGAATATATTTCACGTTGTAAAAATTTATTTGTGTTACGGTATATTTATTATTTGTAAAGCTCTTCTATAGCTTTATCTGTTTGCATAGAAACGAAATAATAAAATGCTTGATCTAATTGACTTTGAAATTTTAAATCGTTAGGATTTTCAACTCTTTTTGTATATAAATCAAAAATGTTTTGAAAAATGTTGTTAGAGCCACTAGTAACCTCATTAAAGTCTCTTATTTTTTCTAAATAAGAGAAACCAAATTCTTTAGTGGGCTCTAAAATTGTTCCTTCTCCATAGTCATTCCAGGTAACTAATTGTACAAGATCTAGATTAGCATTTTTAACTCTTTGAAGTTTTGAATCTAAAGTGACACCATTATTATGATCCATAAAAAAGAAGCTATCTCCATACCCTCCTTCATTATAAAAGTCGTGAAAACCAGGATAAGCACTCCCCATAGGAATCTCAATATCATCAATATTTTGATACCAAGCATCTTCTTTAGATTGCTCACCATCAAAAATCCAAGCAAACTCTCCAGATCTAGTATTTCCAACGCTTGCGCTTAAACCAGCTAAAGGTAAAAATGATGGTTTAGGATTTAAATTACTAAATACATTGGTCCACTCTTGTTCCGATTTTAATCTATCTGGACCAAAAACAAGTAAAAGAGGTTTTCCTTCTACAAAGTAATAACTTGGATGGTTAAAGTAGTTGTTTTGTAGATATTGCATATCAATTCTTGCAGCATTTTCAACAGATCCTGCAGCCCCAGCATCTACAACGGGATTTAATGTTCTGTCCTCATAAACTATTGCGAATTTTAGACCAACTTTGTCTATTAATTCAATAAGTGCTTCTGTATTTTCTAGATTTATTTTGTAATCATTTACATCAAAAGTACCATACCAATCTATTAGAACACCATCAATTCCTGCATATTTCATTAACAGTAAATGATATTCTATAACACTTTTATCTCCTGAATGGTAAGGACCAATTAGTGGGTAATAATGAGAGGCAATTTGCCTATTACCTTCAGCATCAATGATATCTGGATTTTTATTTACCATTGTCCAATGTGACCCCCATGTACCATCATTACTTTCTTTTGTTTCGAACCAAGGCATATAGTGCATGAAAACAGCCTGATCGTGCATTTTTTCTACTGGCACAGGGTCAAAACTATCTATTGGGTATTCTATGGTTCTAAGTTCATCTTTTTCACAACTCAAAAATACATTTAAGAGTAGTAAGGTTAAAAGGCCAAAGAGTAATCTTTTGTTTTTCATATGTATGCTATTAAACATGTAATTCTCTGTTGTAGGAAGTACAAAAATTTGTGAGATATTTATTTAGTAAAGGTTTAGTAACCTAGGTTTTGTTGCAAGTTTGGGTTCTTATCGAGTTCCGACTGTGGAATTGGAAAAATACCATGCGTTAATGGCGTTGCTCCTTTTTCCCACCAAGGTTGAAAATAGGTTCCAAATCGAATATTTGTTGTTCTTCTTTGCCCTTCAAAAATGAACTCTCTTAATAATTCATCATTCAAATATTCTAGAGTAATATCATTTGGAGTTTCTATGCCAGCTCTATCTGAAACTACAGAGACAAACGTTTTTGCCAATCCTAAGTTTCCTAACCTTAAATGACATTCTGCTTGCATCATAAGTACTTCTGCGTATCTCATTACCACCCAGTCATGGTCACGTTCCCAATTTTCTCCTGATTTTACTTCATATTTATTTAAACGTACTCCTTCATTTTGTTTGGCATCTGTAAAATTTGAAATATCTTCAGTATAAATTAGAGGAGCACCGGTATCCATAACTATCACAGAACCTGTATTTAAATTTATTTGCTCTCCCTCTAACATTGCTTTTTTTCTTTTGTCATTATCATCAAACTTTGAATAAACACCTGGTTGTGCGCTTATACCATTTGCACACCAAGGATAATCTCCAGTGGCAGAGACTGTAAAACGATGTAAATAATGAAAGGTCATAGAGTGCAGGTAGTTTCCTAATGTACCTTCTTTATGATCATAAGGAATTACAAAAATATTTTCTGTAGAGGTTTGATTCTCTGTAACAAAATTTGCAAAATAATCAGGCTCTAAACTATATCCATCAATACGCTCACAAACATTAATACAATCTTGCCATCTTGGAATTCCTACAAATGCTTCTGAATTAAGGTAAAGTCTTGCTAATAAGGTATTGGCTACATTTTGAGTAAATCTTCCGTATAAAATATCATCTGATATTAAGGGAATAACGTTTGTTAGTTCTTCTTCTATAAATTTAAAAAGATCTTCCCTACTAGAATTAGTTGGTAATTCTGTGTCTTCAAAATCTGTTACAATAGGCACGTTACCAAACATGTCTAAAAGTAGATAGTAGTAATAAGCTCTAACAGCTCTTAATTCCGCAAAAATAGGTGCTTTAGCGTTGTCCGATAATTCACTATTATCTACTTGAAATATAATACCATTTACAGATGCAATGCCTTGATAGCAATAACGCCAAGCACTTAATATCATAGGATTATTGGGGGAATATAGATGTCTTTGTGCTTCTTGGTAGTTTCCACCATCAAACCAATCTGTTCCACGAGTTGGAATGGTTGCTTCATCTGATGCTACTTCATTTAAAAAGAACACATATTCACTTGTTGGATAAGAATTTGATAATTCGTCTCTAAAACCTCGTAAAGATGTGTAAGCGCCACCTACAATAGTTTCCACTTCAGCGGGCGTATTTCCGTAGTCATTTGAATTGACTTGAGTATATAAGGTTTCTTCTAAATTTGTACAGGAAAAAAGTAATACAAAAACTAAAAGTATTGGTAGTATATTTATTTTAAATTCCATTTGTTTAATTTTTAATTATGCTATAATTTTCTGATTTAAAAAGATAAATTAATACCTAATGATACCGTTGTTGGTCTTGGATAGAAATTAAATCTATCTATACCAGGACTATCTAAACCTCCTATACTTACCTCAGGATCTGCACCTGTATATCCTGTAATGACAAAAATATTTTCTCCTGTTGCGTACAATCTAGCGTTTGATATTCCTATTTCCTCAAAATTGAAAGTGTGACCAATGCTAAGTGTCTGCAAACGAAAAAACGATGCATCTTCTACCCAATAACTAGAAAATTTAGAATCACTATTAATGCCACTTTCTAAGAAAGCATCTGGTACATTTTGTGCTGGTAATCGATTTCGATCCCAAAGCGACATTCCTGTAGCGTTTAAAACCTTTTGCCCAAACATTCCTGATGTTAAAAATGAAAAATCAAAGGATTTATATTTAAAATTCATTCCAAAACCAAGGGTTAATTTTGGCTGTATGTTTCCTAAATCTGTCTTTTCTTGATTCAGGATAAAATTTCCATTAGCATCTTTACCAAGCGCTTCATACCCCCAAAATGTTCCTACAGGAAAACCTTCTTTAATAATTTGTGAAAATTGATTGGACATACCTGGTAAACCAAATAAAGAACCACTAAACACCTCATCTGTTTCGAATTGATCATTAGATAATTTTTCTATTCTTTGTTTATTTGACGCCAACACCAAATCAGAAGAGATTTGTAAATCATCAGTCGTTATGATATTTGTATTTAATGTAAGTTCAATTCCTCTGTTTGATAAATCTCCAACATTAGCCAACATTGTACCTACTAAAAAAGGAGGTTGAGGCACTGAATATGTATAAAGTAAATCGGATGTGTTTTTTTGATATACTTCTATTGTAGCATTTATTCTATTAAACAAAGAAAAATCTATACCAATATTTAATTGCTCTGTAGATTCCCATTTTAAATCTGGATTTGGGTTTTGAGTTGGTGCAAATGCAGTTTGCCAAATATCATTAACCGCATCATAATAAGAAGCACTGCCTGCTCCCATAATTGATAGCGATTTATATTCTCCAATACCATCTTGGTTACCAGTTACACCATAACCTATTCTAAGTTTAAGTTTGTTTAACCAATTAGAGGTAGATTCCATAAAGTCTTCCTCAGATATTTTCCAAGCGAAAGAAGCAGATGGGAAAACTCCCCATTTGTTATTTGCACCAAATCTGCTAGAACCATCCCATCTTACAGTTCCAGTAAACATGTATTTATTTGAAAAAGTATAGTTTGCTCTTGAATAGAAAGAGA
>NZ_JBLIET010000045.1:0-19771 GCF_047633235.1 Psychroserpens sp.
GCATTCGTGAATTCGTGGCTATTTTATTTATATTTACAACATGCAAATCCCCAAAGGAAAAAAAATATATTTCTCAAGCGATAATCATTTAGGTGCTCCAACCGATGAGGCATCACTGCCGCGTGAAAAGAAATTTGTAGCTTGGTTAGACGATGTTAAAACAGATGCTGCAGCTATTTTTCTATTAGGTGATCTATTTGATTTCTGGTTTGAATATGGTACAGTAGTTCCAAAAGGATTTGTAAGAACTCTAGGGAAATTGGCTGAAATTAGTGATTCCGGTATTCCAATCTATTTTTTTGTTGGTAACCACGACCTTTGGATGAATGGGTATTTTGAAAAAGAGCTTAATATTCCTGTGTATCACAAACCTAAAGAATTCACCTTCAACGACAAGACGTTTTATATTGCTCATGGTGACGGTTTAGGACCTTTTGATAAAGGTTACAAACGCATGAAAAAAGTATTTACAAACCCTGTTTTCAAATTTCTATTTAAATGGTTGCATCCAGATATTGGGATGAAAGTTGCACAATATTTATCTGTAAAAAACAAGTTGATTTCTGGAGAACATGACGCCACTTTTTTAGGAGAAGATAAAGAATGGCTCATTCAATTTAGTAAATCACAGCTAGAAGAAAAACATCGTGACTTCTTCGTTTATGGGCACCGTCATTTACCAATGGATCTCGAAATTGGTAAGGGTTCCAAATATGTAAATCTAGGGGATTGGATTACGTACTACACTTATGGCGTTTTTGATGGTGAGGACTTTGAGTTGAAGACTTATAAGTGAGTTAGGAGTCTTCATTCTCATGCGCCTCAATATCTTTAGTTAAATCTAAGGTTCTAAACGTAGGAGATACCAATGCTGTAGTTATTACTGTTATCAAAGTCATCGTACCACCAAATACAACAGCTGTTGCTGTGCCCATGAGTTTAGCTGTAAGACCACTTTCAAGTGCACCTAATTCATTAGAAGATCCTACAAACATAGAGTTTACTGAAGAGACACGACCACGCATATGGTCTGGTGTTTTAATTTGAAGAATGGTCTGTCTAATCACCATAGACACACCATCTGTAACGCCACTAAAAAACAATGCAACGACCGAAATCCAAAATACGGAGGACAACCCAAATACAATAATACAGACTCCAAAACCAAAAATAGCAACCAATAATTTCATACCTGCATTTTTACTTATTGGAATATATGCAGTCACTAACATTGTTAAAAAAGCACCAACCGAAGGTGCTGCTACTAAAACCCCAAAACCTTGAGGTCCAACTTTTAAAATATCTTGAGCAAAAACTGCTGCTAGCGCTATGGCTCCTCCAAATAAAACAGAGACCATATCTAAAGTTAAAGCTCCTAAAACCGCTTTGGTCTTAAAAACAAACGATAAACCTTCAGTTAAACTCGATACTATATTCTCTCCAATTTTTGGATTGAGAATCGGTTTTTTAGGGATTTGAAACAACATAATAAACGAAAACACAACGAGTCCAAAAACGACACATAACGACCAGTGAACACCAATCCAGCTAATTGAAAATCCAGCAAAACCAACACCTAAAACACGTGCCATTTGCCATGTAGAACTATTCCACGTTGCTGCGTT
Source organism: Psychroserpens sp. (assembly GCF_047633235.1). GTDB lineage: Bacteria > Bacteroidota > Bacteroidia > Flavobacteriales > Flavobacteriaceae > Psychroserpens. The sequence continues at coordinate 1,626 of NZ_JBLIET010000045.1, forward strand.
AGGATATATTTTCTTCGGAACAATAAGCGCAACTAGTGAAAATATAGTGGGTCCAAAAAATGCTCTTAAAAAACCCCCAAAAAACACCAAAGCATAAATGGAGTAGAGAATACTATTTTTAGACCATGCCTCTATAACCGATTGAGATGTTAACCAAAATAATCCGAAACTTATTAAAGAAAAAGCAGCAATACATAACGCTAAAAGATTTCGTTTTTCACGCTGATCTACAATATGACCCGCAAACAAGGCCATAAGAAACGCAGGGGCAAACTCAAAAAGACCTATTAAGCCTAAACTCAAAGGGTCTTTTGTTAACGCATAAACCTGCCATTCGATAACAATAAATTGCATAGACCAACCAAAAATTAAGGCAAAACGCACCAATAAAAATATATTGAATTCTCTGTATCGCAATGCTGCGTATGGGTCTTTTTTTTGCAAAATAATGAGATAACAGACCTTAAAGATTTTAACAACCTGATAGATCTAATTTAGTTTTATGTGCAAATGTAAAATAAGAAGTCCTCTTATTTTAGTTTTTTATTAAATACTAAAATTGTAGTGCTTCTCGGTATAAATTGAATTTATCTTATATCTCGCAACTTCAATTGCAAACTCACATTCCCTTGCCAGTGATTTTCATCAATGGAATATACCGCGTCAAACGCTTTTTTATTTCTAATCAAATTACTCTTATCACCTAAGTTAAAACCAATACACACTATTTTTTCTTTGCCTTGGCTCGCAGTTAAACGCAAGTGCTTATCATCCTCACCAACACATTTTCCATACCCTGTATCTTTTATATTTTTAGTCATGAAAATTGGTGTCATATTTCCCGGTCCAAAAGGCGCAAACTGACTAATAATACGATGAAATTTAGGTGTAATATCCTGTAAATCAATTTGCATATCAATTTTAATTTCTGGTTTCAGTAAGTTTCTATCAATAGTTTTGGTGACCTCATCCTCAAAGGCTTGTTTAAAGGCCTTATAATTTTCTGGATGGAGAGTTAATCCTGCTGCGTATTTATGTCCGCCAAATTGCTCAATATGTTCTGCGCAAGCTTCTAAGGCATTATACACATCAAAGCCTTTTACTGATCGCGCTGATGCTGCTAGTTTATCACCACTTTTTGTAAAAACTAACGTTGGTCTGTAATACGTTTCAATTAATCTAGAAGCAACAATCCCAATCACACCTTTGTGCCAAGTGTCGTGATAAACAACGGTTGTTAATCGGTCTTCTTCTTTATTTTCTTTAATTTGATCTAACGCTTCTTCAGTAATTCGCCTATCGGTTTCTCTTCTATCGAGATTAAATTCGTTGATTTCGTGGGCGTATGTTTTGGCCAATTCTTCATCGGTCTCGGTTAGTAAAGTCACTGCATAGTTACCATGTTTCATTCTTCCTGCTGCATTTATTCTGGGAGCCACAATAAATACAACATCCGTAATTGTGAGTGCCTTTTTTTCGACCTGTTCAATAATAGCTTTAATTCCTGGTCTTGGTTGAGTATTGATGATTTGTAAACCAAAATAAGCCAATGCGCGATTTTCACCAACAATAGGAACAATATCTGCACCGATTGCAGTCGCTACCAAATCGAGGTATTCGCCTAAATCTTCAACAGTTTTTCCGTCTTTTGAGGCTAAGGCCTGTATGAGTTTGAATCCGACGCCACAACCACAAAGTTCTTTAAATGGATAGTTGCAATCGTCTCGTTTAGGATCTAAAACGGCCACTGCTTTTGGTAATTCCTTGCCTGGTCTATGGTGATCACAGATAATAAAATCTACCCCTTTTTCTAAAGCATAGTTTATTTTGTCAATCGCTTTTACACCACAGTCTAATGCAATTATTAATGAAAACTCGTTGTCCTGAGCAAAGTCAATCCCTTTATAAGAAATCCCATAACCTTCATCATAACGATCAGGAATATAAGTCGCAATTCTATCTGATTTTGTTTTTAAATAGGAAGACATTAACGCAACCGAGGTTGTTCCGTCCACGTCATAATCTCCAAATACTAAGATGTTTTCATTGTTGAGCAGCGCTGCTTCAATTCTTGCCACTGCTTTATCCATATCTTTCATAAGAAACGGATCATGCAGCTCATCAAAACTAGGCCTAAAAAAACGTTTCGCTTCCTCGTAAGTATCTATACCTCGCAAAGTAAGCAGAGTTGCTACAGATCGATCTACCTGAAGGGCCTTTTGCAACGCTTCAACGGTTTTAGAATCTGGTTTTGGTTTTAGCGTCCAGCGCATAATTTTTTAAGAAATAAAACGGGTATATATAATCTTGAGATTCGATGGAATTCAGTGTAATTCTAATTATGATAATGAATTGATGTTTTTACTTCAGAAAACATTCGGAACATTTCCATCACACCACAATACGTATCTATCGACATATTAACTGCCTTTTCAATTTTTTTCTCGTCTAGCTCATTTCCGTAGAAATGATATTCAACAGACACTTTATTATAATATTTAGGATGCTCCTCTGTGAGTTCTCCATAGGTATCAATTCTAAAATCTGAAAAAGGCACTTTCATTTTCTTAAGAATAGACACCACATCCAATCCAGAACAACCCGCCAAAGCTGACAACATCATGGCTTTTGGTGATACACCCGAATTATAACCTCCATTTTCAGGAGAGGCATCCATCGTGACCAAATTTCCGCTTGGATTATCAGATTCAAACTGTAAGTTTCCTTTCCAATGCGTGACTACTTTATGAGACATATCTAAAGAATTTTTCGTTTATTGTTAATGAACTCATTTAAGCGTTTTCAATTTGCTAAAACATCACTCTTTTATAACTGTTTTTCGCTCTTTTTTATTTCCATAGCAGTACTATGCGACTAAAAAAAGACTTCAACTAATCAAAAAAGCGGTAATTTTCGCTATAACTCAAAATGTTTAAACAAGTTCAACTCAAAAATACCACTTAAAAAAACAAAACTATGGCATTAGTAACTCCTTTATCTGCAGAACACGATCCAGAAACGCAACAATTAGCCGAATTCTTTAATGAGACGCTTGGCTTTTGTCCAAACTCGGTGTTAACTATGCAACGTCGCCCTGCAATTTCAAAGGCATTTATAAACCTCAACAAAGCGGTTATGGCTAATGATGGCGGAGTGACTTCGGCGCTTAAACGAATGATTGCTTGGGTTTCTAGTAATGCTACAGGCTGTCGTTATTGCCAAGCACATGCTATTAGAGCGGCAGAACGTTATGGTGCAGAGCAAGAGCAATTAGATAATATTTGGGAGTATAGAACACACAGTGCCTTTTCTGACGCTGAACGTGCTGCGCTTGATTTTAGTTTGGCTGCTTCTCAAGTGCCAAATGCGGTGAATGCAGATATTAAAAGCCGTTTATATGAACACTGGGATGAAGGAGAAATCGTAGAAATGCTTGGCGTTATTTCTCTCTTTGGCTACCTAAACCGCTGGAATGATTCTATGGGAACAGATATCGAAGACGATGCTGTTGAGAGTGGAAATCAATATTTAGGTAAACACGGTTTTGAGGTTGGAAAGCATGATGGTTCTAAGTATTAGCCTGTTTTTAGTTTACAGTTGCAGTTTCCAGCGGTTTACTGTGGTGTGACACGAGTCGAAATATGATATATAAAAAATTAACCTCTTTTTTTCGATGCTTCGGAAATTGGAGGTTTTTTTATAGAGAAAAGGTTATTCAATATACTTTGAACACTTCTAATTTATTCACTTTTTCCCACCAACCACAATTACAATCTCCCCTTTTGGTGGTTTATTTGTGTAATGCTCTAAAACTTCTTTCGCAGTACCTCTTACCGTTTCTTCATAGAGCTTGGTGAGTTCTCTGGATACAGAAACTGGTCTATCTTCTCCAAAGTACTCACAAAAGTGAGTCAATGTTTTTATCAATTTATGCGGACTTTCATAAAAAATTACCGTTCGAGTTTCTTCTGCAAGAAGCAATAACCTAGTTTGTCTTCCTTTTTTTACTGGTAAAAAACCTTCAAATATAAATTTATCATTTGGTAAACCAGAATTAACCAATGCTGGAACAAAAGCAGTAGCTCCTGGTAAACAATCCACTTCAATATGATGTTCTACACACGCTCTCGTTATTAAAAATCCAGGATCTGAAATAGCTGGAGTTCCTGCATCACTGATAAGTGCAATCGTAATTCCACTTTTTAATTTTTCAACTAAATTATCAACCATTCTATGCTCATTATGCATATGGTGACTTTGCATTTGTGTATTAATCTCAAAATGTTTCAAGAGCTTTCCAGAGGTACGTGTGTCTTCTGCCAAAATTAAATCGACGTCTTTTAAGACTTCAACAGCACGAAAAGTCATGTCTTTTAAATTTCCGATAGGTGTGGGTACAATATAAAGTTTGCTCATTGGTAAGAGATTTCATATCAAATTTACAATGTTTTCATACAAATTGACGCAACCTTTACCAATATTTAGCATCTTTATAGAAACCAACCGTTTTATGATTGAAAAATTAGTGCGCTTTGTGTTTTTTATACTTTTCTGCACACAATTGACAGCGCAAACAACAGATTTGTCAATTGTTGCTCAAGCACAAAGCACTGCAGGCGCAGCTGTATCTCAGGTTGAAATTTTTAAGGATTTTCAATACATAGTGACCATTATTAACTCTGGAAATGCAGTTAGCAATGCAGCGTTTCAAATCACTATGGATGACGATTTACAAAATCTAATGTTAAGTAGTATTACTTCTCAAAATAATATAGGAGGCGCAACTATTGCTGGAGGTTTTAATTTATCTACAACCAACGTACTAACAGGAAGCGTTTTAAGTTTACCAACAGATTCTAGCGTGGAAATCAAAATAGAGGTTGCAGCACCATCTGTGGTTGGAGGAATTGCAATAGACGCTATAATTTCTCCACCAAGCGGAACGACAGATACTAACACCAGTAATAACCAGTCTCTAATTTCTATTGATGTTATAGATGTTGACATCAACTTTCCTTAACTCATGAGCAAATTTCTCCTGCAACAGGTACAGCTATACCATTATGGAATTCTCCTGTAACTTATCAATTTACGATTACCAATAACAGTGAGATAGATTTCCCTGTAGATGCTATAGAAGCGCGTTTAACCTTATTAACACCTTTAGATTTTGGAAGACCTAATGCGCAACTCATATCTCTAGAATGTATTGAAGCAACAAATAATACAGAATGTCCTAATGTCATTGGGATTTCTGGAAGTCCTCTCTTGGTTAGTGCGACGGTAGATATGTTAGTTTATAGTCAACCACATCTATATACTCTATGTGGATTCATAACGTATGAGATAATGTACCAATATTTAGATCCGTCATGTGCTATAGAATTAGACCAAACTAATGTTCAAAGCAGAGTAGAAATCACATTAGATCATAGTAATTCTGGTAATAGTCTCTCCAATCCTGTACTCACCAATTTATTAGAGTCTGAATTGTGTCAAACCACAGACGTTTGTATTGACACGATACAAATTGACCCAGACCCTTTAACGATTGTTAATTGGAATCAAGAGGTCACTGTTGAGACTACAGTATGCAACAATGGTCCGTTGGATGCGAACATTGCTTTTTTTCTTCAAAACTTAGCGCCAACAATAGCGTGGGACATATTACCTGTTGAATGTATTGGCACTACAGGAACCATCTCTTGTGATGACATCATTATCACTATTAATGATGTTTTCTGGGTGAGTGATGCGTTTATAATACCCGTTGATGCTACGGTTACGATGCAAACCATAGCTGTTTTTCTAGAACCCGATAGTTCTCCAAATGCCGAAAAGAATCAAATAAGTGTTAGAAGTGGAGTTACTGTCTTAGAAGCAGATATTTTAGATTCTAATATCTTAAATAATGCACAAAACGATACGGTTTTACTACAACCAACATCAGCTTGTGAGATTGTCAATCTTAAGGTTACAAAAACTCAAATCAGCCCTGAGTTACCAGATGGAGAATCACCAGTTAACCCTATAGATTTCGGAGAAGTCAGTTATGAAATTACGGTTGAGAACCCAAGTGATTTAAATACATTTATTGAATTATAAGAATTTATTCCTGGCCCAAGAATGATTGCTTATACAAGTACATTAGTCTCTGTAAATTGTGTATCACCTACTGGAACTGCATCATGTTTTGAAATTCTAAATACTCATATAGGTGCTGAATTGGGTGGCATAACTGAAAGTGGCATTTTTGATACATTTTGGGAAATATTACCAGAAGATGATTGGAGTTTACCAGCAAATAGCGCTGTTACTTTTGAAGTTGCTGTGCTTTGGAATACCGATTGCTCTGTTAATCCAAATCCTGTCACAAATGCTGTAGTCGTGGACAATCCAAATAGTAATATCGATAATGATTTAGGGGACAATGAAGCCGAAGTCGTCACATTTTTTGCACCTTGTGTAGATTTGGTCGTTCAAACCTTTCCAGAGTTTACTCAAGTAAACGTTAATCAAGCTTTTGATTGGATTATAGATATTACAAATAGTGAAAACAGTTCTGACGCCATAAACATAGCCTTTGAAGACACCCTTAATGATGTATTCACAATTACGGGAACACCCACTTGTGTTGTCACAAACGGAATCGCAACTTGCAACACTGGACTCGACATCACCACTAATAGCGTTACAGGAACCATTGCAAATATGGATGCTGGATCAACCATTAAAATTAGAATTCCTGTAACCGCACCGAGTTTTGGAGGGGCCTACAATAACATCGCAGTAGCGACTCCAAATGAAGATGATAATCGTGAAGTCTCTCCAGAAACCAATACCTCAATTAGTAACATTCAAGTAGTCACCCTAAGCTTATAAAAAATTACGCCCCTACAACAATTACGGTTGGAGAACAAAGCACGCTCACGTTTAGGATTAATAATTTAGCCGAAAATTCGTCACAAATTGATATGTCCTTTACAGATGTTTTTCCTTAGGAAATTACCCTGATTTCACAACCGCAATGGCTACAACAAAATGACTGCACTACAACATTTATAGGTGATACTAATGATAATTTTGCTGGAATTTCAAATTTGATATTTCCCGAAGGTGTAGCGTTTTGTTCCTTCACTGTTGTTGTGACTTCAAACGTTCCAGGTAGTTACCTCAACGACACGACTAATTTTGAAGACCAAAATAATATCGATACCTCGCAAACCAATGCAGAACTGACCGTTTTAGATGATAACTCTAATGTGGATATCGAAATACTTAAAAGTGTATTCCCTCAAGAAGCATCCATTGGAGATCAAGTAACGTTTCAAATTACAGCAACTAACCTAGGAACAACAGAAGCTACAGATATTACAATTCTTGACGTGTTTCCTAATGGGATGAACTTTGTATCTGCATCAACTTCCATAGGGTTATTTGATGACGTCACTTTTATTTGGTCTATTGATGTGTTATCGAGTAATCAATCTGAAACCTTAACAGTTGTTGCTCAAATCTCGTCAAGTACAGCACTTTTAAACACAGCGCTACTTAGTTCTTTAAATGAACCAGATAGGGATGATACCAATAATAGGGATGATGCTGAAGTTACCATTGATGACTGTATTTATATAACAGACGGATTGTCACCAAATAACGACGGCCTTAATGATACATTTCATATTGAATGTATTGAAGAATTCCCAGATAACAATCTTAAAATATATAATAGATATGGTGTTCAAATCTATGGAAGTAATAATTACCAAAATAATTGGGATGGCAGAGCAAATACGGGTTTAACAAGGACTTCAAACGCGCTTCCTGTTGGTGTTTATTTTTATATTCTAGACTTAAAGACTGGAGATGAACCTAGGACCGGTTGGTTGTATCTAAATTACTAGGTGTATTAAAATTTCCGAATAAAAACCATTTAAACTTAATCAAACTTTCGCTCAATAATATTAAAAAAACGTGATTCAAATTCCTCTTTACCTTTCCAATTATTATAATCTGGTTTAACAATATCGTTAAGAAGATGAGAAGCCTCTTGGTAAGTACTTGTTGTATTTAATTGAGATAACACACGTTCATAATTTTGAACTTCACCATTAAAAAGGTGCTTAATAAATGCTAATTTATCATTAAGACCTATGTTTAATCCACTGTTTTTAAGTTTATCATTTAATGACTTTCTAAGATTCTCATTAGCCTGACTAATAGGCTCAAAAACCGGTATTTCCTCAAAGCCAGCAGTGATATCTTCTAAGTGTGTTTTGGGCATTTCTTTTTGAGCTACAGCACTCGCAAACATATCATCTACTTGTTGTGATTCTTGTGGCATTTGGGCCACCATATCTTTTATTTTTTCCATCACTGGCTCATAGATACCGTCGTCTTCATTTTCATCAAGATTGACATAAATTTTGTCATCATGTTCAATATTATCACTTACTTTATTATTAAAAGCGGTATCTAACATTCCAAAGAAAGAAGAATCGATTCCAATTATTGGTAAATCGCCTTCAAAATTCTCCTTTGCAAATTTTAACACACTTAGTTTTTCATATAAAGCTCCTGTTTCGGCATGCAATTTTGCAATATCTTCTTTTCCTGTAAGCTTTAAGACTCTATGGGCAATACTAATTAAATCTGCCTCAAGTTTCTTCTTCATAACTTTTGTTTTTAATTCCTGATTAGGTTTTTAATTTTTAATAAATTTACATCATCTTTATACAAAACGAACGCTAAGTTAGTTTTAGTGTTAAAATTACGAAATGTTTCTCGAAAATACAGTAAATCATAAAGAACAATTTGGATGGATTGAAGTCATTTGTGGCTCAATGTTTTCTGGTAAAACCGAAGAGTTAATTCGCAGACTCAGACGTGCTCAATTTGCAAAACAAAAGGTTGAAATTTTTAAACCTACAGTTGATGTGCGTTATGATGAAGATATGGTCGTATCTCACGATTCTAACGAAATAAGGTCTACGCCTGTTCCCGCGGCTGCAAATATTCCAATTTTGGCAGATGGCTGCGATGTCGTCGGTATTGACGAAGCACAATTTTTTGATGATGAAATTATTAGAGTTTGTAATGATTTAGCCAACAAGGGTATTCGTGTTATTGTGGCTGGATTAGATATGGATTTTAAAGGTAATCCTTTTGGACCTATGCCAAGTTTAATGGCAACTGCCGAGTATGTCACCAAGGTTCATGCTGTTTGCACTAGAACCGGGAATTTAGCTCAATACAGCTACAGAAAGGCCTCAAGTGACGCACTCGTTTTATTGGGAGAAGTTGATGAATATGAACCCCTAAGTAGAGGAGCATATTACAAAGCAATGTTACATGAAAAAGTAAGTCATATGGATGTAAATGAAGCTGAGGAAATCCCTAATAAAGATGGTAAATCAAATGCCTAAAGCTAGAGAAACTGTTTTAGAAATTGATTTAAAAGCACTAAAACACAATTTTCAGTATCTTAAATCAAAGCTTAATAGCAACACCAAAATATTAGCAGTTGTTAAGGCATTTGCTTATGGCAGTGATGCGAATGAAGTTGCCAATTATCTCCAGAGTTTAAAAGTAGATTACTTTGCTGTGGCTTATGTTAGTGAAGGTGTTGCACTTAGGGATGCTGGTGTAGAAACACCTATTTTAGTCCTCCATCCACAAGCTATAAATTTTAAAACCTTAATTGAGCGTTGCTTAGAGCCTAGTTTGTACAGTGCTAAAATCTTTAATGAGTTTATCGCTATTGCTTCCGAAGAAAAGCAAAGTAACTATCCGGTTCATATTAAATTTAATACAGGTTTAAATAGATTAGGGTTTTCTGAAAATGATGTGGACTATATTGTTTCTAAAGCTATGGAAACGTCTGCCATTAAAGTGAAATCTATTTTTTCTCATTTGGCGGCAAGCGAAGATCTTAATGAAAAAACGTTTACAGAACGACAGATAAAAACATTTAAATCTATTTCGAAAGAATTTTCTAAAGCTATCGGTTACCAACCCATGCTTCATTTAGCAAATACGTCTGGTGTATTAAACTATCCTGAAGCGCATTTAGATATGGTTAGAACTGGAATTGGATTGTATGGTTTTGGAAATTCTAAAGAAGAAAATAAAAATTTAAAACCTATCGCAACACTTAAGTCTGTAATCTCTCAGATTCATACTATAGAAAAAGGAGAAACGGTAGGCTACAACAGGGCATATAAAAGTGAGGGAGTTGAAAAAACAGCCACCATACCAATTGGTCACGCAGATGGAATAGGCAGACAATATGGAAATAAAAAAGGCTTTGTCACTGTAAATGGAAACAAAGCACCAATCATAGGTAATGTCTGTATGGATATGATTATGATTGACATAACTAATATTAATTGTCACGAAGGGGATGAAGTTATAATCTTTGGTAATCACCCAAATGCCTCTCAATTTGCAGATGCTACAAATACAATTACATATGAGATAATTACCGCGATTTCTCAACGCGTTAAACGCTTACTTATAAAGGATTAATATCTTTTTATTGTGTTTTGTGACTTTTTAACTAAATTGGAGTCCTATAACTAACTAACAAAACATTCAAAATTATGTTTAAAGAATTTAAAAAATTTATAATGACAGGAAATGTCATTGATTTAGCTGTTGCTGTAATCCTAGCAGGAGCTATGGGAATGGTAATTAACGGATTTGTAATTGACATTATGATGCCAGTTATAGGAAACTTTGCTGGAGGAGTTGATTTTGCTGACCTAAAACACGTCCTGTCTCCTGCGACAATTGGAGCAGATGGTGAAATCATAAAACCAGAAAATGCTGTCATGTACGGTAAATGGGTAAATTCAATCATCAATTTAATTATTGTAGGTCTTGTTTTATTTATGATTGTTAAAGCATACAATAAAACAAAAACTCCGCCAGAGCCAAAAGCTCCAGCAGGACCCTCTGAACTTGATATTTTAAAAGAAATTAGAGACTCGTTAAAAAAATAAGGGCTTTTAGCTAACCGCTACATTACCTATTTAATTAAACTTAAACCGCTTCACATGTAAGCGGTTTTTTCTTGTTGAATTCTTAAAAATTATATTTTAAAATCAAAAACACTAGTTTTAACAAGACGCTTTATTTATTAAAAATAAGTGTCTTGTTAAACTGATTTAATCTAATAAAATCTATAATTTTATAGCTTAAAATTTCATACAATGAAAATAGCTGTAGTTGGTGCCACTGGTTTAGTTGGCGAAGTCATGCTTAAAGTTCTTGCAGAACGTAATTTTCCTGTTTCAGAATTAATCCCAGTGGCCTCAGAGCGCTCAATTGGTAAATTAATTTCGTTCAAGGGAAACGATTACAAAGTTGTCGGAATACAGACAGCTATTGATATGAAGCCTAATATTGCGTTATTTTCGGCTGGAGGTGATACGTCTTTGTTATGGGCTCCAAAATTTGCTGAAGCTGGCATTACTGTTATTGACAACTCTTCGGCTTGGAGAATGGATCAATCAAAACGACTTGTTGTTCCAGAAATTAACGCGGCTCAATTAACTTCCGAAGATAAAATTATTGCAAATCCAAACTGTTCTACCATACAAATGGTTATGGCTTTAGCCCCTCTGCATAATACATACAAAATCAAGCGTATTGTTGTTTCTACTTACCAATCTATAACAGGTACTGGTGTGAAAGCGGTTAAACAATTAGAAAATGAAATGGCTGGAATAAAAGGTGAAATGGCATACCCTTACCCAATTCACCAAAATGCAATTCCTCATTGTGATGTATTTGAAGAGAATGGCTACACTAAAGAAGAAATGAAATTAGTGAGAGAAACTCAAAAAATATTCGATGATCGCACAATTGCAGTAACAGCAACCGCTGTAAGAATACCAACTGCTGGAGGACATAGTGAATCGATAAATGTAGAGTTTGAAAATGATTTCGATATAGTCGAAGTAAGACACTTATTAAATGAATCCCCAGGAATAGTCGTCCAAGATAATATTGATGTAAATACTTACCCAATGCCAATTTATGCCAATGGAAAAGATGATGTTTTTGTCGGTAGAATTCGTCGTGATGGTTCTCAACCTAATACTCTAAATCTATGGGTGGTAAGTGACAATCTTAGAAAAGGTGCTGCAACAAATACGATTCAAATAGCAGAGTATCTATTGAAACAAAATTTATTATAAATACTTCAAGTAATTAGGTAGGGTTTTTCATATACAAGATGTTTTATAATTATGAAAACCACACGATGTATAAATAGGACAGAGTTTAATAGATTTTATAAACAAATTCACTCTTGTTGTCTGATAAAAAGTGCATTACAACTAATTAATTATAAAGACTATTGGTTTGTATTTATATTTACTTTCCAAATTGCACATTAAATGTTAAAAAAATACCTAAAATTCTTAAGTATATTTACGTTAGCCTTAGGTTTATTTTCCTGTAGTGATGACGTTAATTATATAGCAATAACAATTGAGGCCAATTCTGATAGTATAGCGGTTTCTCAAAATAGTTCTATTACAATTGATGTTTTGGCCAATGATATTAATGTTCCTAGTAGTGGATTACTAAACACCATAACGTCTCAAAACGGAACAGCCCAAGTTTTAGACCCTAATTCAACTCCAAACGATCCATCAGATGATGTTATTCGTTACACACCTAATAATGACTTTGTGGGAAGCGATTCATTTCAATATATAATTTGCGATGACAACAATAACTGCGGAACAGGAACAATTAATATCACAGTGACACCTGTATCTACTGTAAACTTTAATTTAGAAGAGGTTCCATTTAATACACTTTCAGAATATAACTTTTTTGATGGCGTAATGAAAGATTTAGACCCATCATTTGGTGTTTTCCCTTATGATTTAAATTCTAGTTTATTTTCAGATTATGCTCATAAAAAGCGATTTGTATGGATGCCTGAGGGCTCTAAAGCAAATTATAATAGTGATTTTACGCCTTTAGATTTTCCTGTTGGGTCTGTGCTAATCAAAAACTTCTATTACGACAATGTGCTACCAAATAACACAACACGCATTATAGAAACTCGATTAATGTACTTTACTCAAGATGGGTGGGATTTTGCAGAATATGTTTGGAATGATGAACAAACCGAAGCAACTTTTACGAATTCGGGAAGCTTTACAAATGTTGACTGGCTAGAAAACGGTGTTACAAATACTGTTACTTATAGAATTCCGTCACGAAATGAATGCTTTGCATGTCATAATAAATTTGGTACTCCTGTGCCAATAGGTCCAAAACCACAAAACTTAAATAGAGATTTAAGCTATCCAGATGGCGCTGCAAATCAATTACAAAAATGGATTGAAGTAGGTTACTTAGAAAACAATCTCCCTACATCAATAGTCTCTACAGTTAAGTGGGATGATGAATCTCTTGATTTAGATTTAAGATTACGGTCCTATTTAGATATTAATTGTGCGCATTGCCACTCAGAAGAAAGCTATTGTGAGTATAGACCAATACGCTTTGCTTTCCATGAGAGTGAAGATGATACTAATAAAGGTGTATGTGTAGAGCCAGATACGCAAATTGAAGGTACATCATTTATAGTTGCTCCTGGAAATTTAGAGGCTTCTGTGCTAAGGTATAGAGTAACTTCAATTGAAGAACAAAATAGAATGCCAATCATAGGTAGAACGCTTAAACATGAAGAAGGCGTTCGATTAATAGAAGAATGGATAAACTCGCTTAATATAGACTGTCAATAAAATAAAATTATTATAATTATGAAATCAAAATTACTCATCTTAACAGTTTTAGCGATAGCACTTTGTATCCCCTCTTTTGGGCAACCTGCTAACGATAATATAAGTGGTGCAATTCCAATTACGCCTTCTCCTGAAGGTACTGGTTGTGGTACGGAAAGTTTTTATTTGCCTTTTTCAACTGACGGAACCACAGATAGTGGTGTTCAAGGGTCATGTACGAGTTCTGCCAATGATCAATTCTTTACATGGACAGCAACAAGTACCGGGTTGTTTTTTACCTCTGGAAATCCTGGAAACCCAGGAATAACAATATGGGATGCAACAGGAACAATTGAAATTTCGTGTACAGATACCTTTGTAAGTGAAAACATATCTGGATGGGCTATTAACGATGAGTTAATCATTCAAATTTATGATTATGCGTTAAACTCTGATGTCGCTTTCTGCTTAGAAACCTCTAATTTTGTTGCTCCTCCTCCTGCACCTATTACCTTTGATTCACAATCTTCGGGAGCTTCAGGAAGCTATAGAATCGCAATAGTTGATATGAATGGTGATTTCCTTGATGACATGGTTTCTATTTCTTCAAGTAATATTAATATTAGAGAACAAAATACAGGTGGTGGTTTTACAACTAAAAATATTACGACTACTAATGCAGATTTCCCTCCGACATGGAGCTTAGGAGCTGCAGATTACGACAGAAACGGTTATACAGATTTATTATACGGTGGCGGTAGTGGAGTTACTTTCATGAAGGCAAATAGTACAGGAACTGGTTTTACAGAAATTTCTGGACCTGAAGATGTATTCTCTCAACGTTCAAATTTTGTAGATATAAATAATGATGGTAACCTTGATGCTTTTGTATGTCATGATGTTGCTCCAAATGTGTATTACTTAAATGATGGTAGTGGCAATTTAACGTTCAACCAAGGCGGGCTAGGAAATTATCCTTCTGGTGGAAATTATGGGTCTATTTGGATAGATTATGATAATGATAGAGACTTAGATTTATTTATTGCTAAATGTGGTGGAGAAGTTGCTCGTAGAGTTAACGAAATGCACACCAATGACGGAAATGAAAATTATACCGAAAATGCTATAGCTATAGGCCTTGCTGATCCAATGCAAACTTGGTCTGCTGCTTGGGGTGATTTTGATAGCGATGGTGATATGGATGTTTTTGTAGGAGCCAGCTCTGGACCTCATAAACTTATGAGAAATGATAATGGAATGTTCACAGATATTACATCAGGTTCAGGTATTAATGTTCTCTCTAGTACTTCTACAGAAACTGTGACTTTTGATTTTGATAATGATGGTCATTTAGATTTAGTCTCTGGTAATAATATTTTATTCGGAAAAGGGGATATGACATTTGATGTTTACACGAATGTATTTCCGGGTTCTGGCTCTTTTGGGGATTTAAATGATGATGGTTATATTGATTCGTTTAACTCAGGAGCTATTTATTATAATAATGCTGAAAGTAATAATAACTGGATTAAAATACATACAACAGGGACTGTTAGTAATATAAATGGTATTGGAGCTCGTGTTGAGGTTCATACACCTTCTGGTATTAAAATTAGAGATGTAAAAAGTGGTGACGGGTTTAGATATATGAATTCTTTAAACACTCATATTGGTATTGGTACAGATAATACAATTAATAGTGTTGTTATTTATTGGCCTTCTGGTATAATTGATACCATCACAAACCCATCAATTAATGCAGCATTAGAGGTTATTGAAGGAGATACATTAAGCTTAGAAAACTCTTTAACAAATGAATTAGTTATTTATCCTAACCCGGCAAAAGATGTATTAAATATTAATTCTTTAGAATTAAATGATAATATGATTTACACAATTTTTGATATAACGGGTAAGAGGATAATGAATTCTAAACTTAAAGAGTCGTCCATTGATATTTCCAAATTATCGCCTGGTAATTACGTTTTAAGAATTGTATCAGGTTCTTCGATAAAGAGTCAAAAATTTGTAAAATACTAAACAAAAAAGCCTCTAAATTAACGATTTAAAGGCTTTTTTGTTACTTTTATGCACTATACTTAACTTGACTATGAAAAAAATTACTCTCGCTCTCTTATTATTTAGTGCTTTTCTTAGCTACTCCCAAACATTAAATCAACCTGCGAACTGGCCTAACTCAAATTGGAGTATTACAGGTGACTATTTAACAGATGCTAATATATTTGAAGCCAATCCAACAGTAACGTCAAACTTTGCATATGATGATGACGATGCTCAAAACGGTCACAATGATGATATTGCAGCAGAGTCTCCAATCATAAATTTAACAGCTGCCTTCAATGCTGACGAAAGCTGGCTTTCAGTTGGAGGGAGTTATGTTTTTCATGATTTTGGTGAAATTCTAATCATTCAATATTGGGATGCAGACTCAAGTTCTTGGGTAAACTGGGGAAATGAAATATCAGGAACTCAAAACCCACCAACAGATAATTTCTGTTCTGGAACTTATGAAGGATTTAATTCCGCTCCTTTAAATATTGCATCATTTAGTCCAAATCAATTAAGTAATTTTAGATATCGGATTTCTTATGACGATAATAACATTTGGGGATACGGTTTTTGTTTTAACTCTCCTACAATAAGTTCACAAACACCACCTGCTTGTCCGAATGTTTCTAACCTAAGTGTATCTAATATTAATACAGATACTGCAAATGTTAATTGGCAACCAGGAAGTACAGAAACAAATTGGGAGATTGTTATTCAGGCTACTGGTTCTGGAGTACCTACTAGCTCAGGAATTTCTACAACATTAAATAATCCTTACCCCGTTTCTGGATTATCTTCATCCACTTCTTACGAGGTTTTCGTTAGAGGTCTCTGTGGAGGTTCAGATTATAGCAATTGGGTTGGGCCTTTAACGTTTACCACTTTAGTTGATTCACGCGTTAATTTCTCAACACAGCCAATGTCTGCCAATGATTATGACCTAACTGTAGTTGATATGAATGGAGATCACTTAGATGATATCATCTCTGTATCTCAAAACAGTGTTAAAGTTCATTATCAATTAAGCACAGGGGGCTTCAATGAGGTTGATTTATCTACACCTAGTGCGAATTTCATGCCTAGTTGGAGTATGGCAGCTGCAGATTATGACAGAAATGGACAAACAGATTTATTATATGGTTCTGGTAGTGGTGTCACCTTTATGAAATTAAATAGTGCCGGTACTAGTTTTACACAGTCATCTACTTCAGACTACGTCTTTTCTCAGCGTTCTAACTTTGTAGATATCAATAACGATGGTCACCTCGATGCGTTTGTCTGCCATGATGTAGCGCCTAATGTTTATTATATCAATGATGGTTCGGGAAATCTAACATTTTACCAATCTAATGTTACGCCTAATGCACCTGTAAATTTAGGTGATTATCCTTCTGGAGGGAATTATGGATCTATCTGGATAGATTATGACAACGATAGAGATATGGATATGTTCATTGCAAAATGTGGTGGTAGTGAAGATCGAAGAAAAAACAACATGTTAACTAATAATGGTGATGGGACTTTCAGTGAAAATGCCGCAGCTTTAGGCCTTGACGATATTATGCAAACATGGTCTTCGTCTTGGGGAGATTATGACAACGACGGTGATATGGATGCATTTGTAGGAGCAAGTTCAGGAACCCATAAGCTGTTAAGAAATGATGGAAACGGTGTTTTTGTTAATGTGACTTCAGGTGCAGGCGTCAGTGGCGCACCAAATGGTCACGAAAACGTAAGCTATGATATTGATAATGATGGCTATTTAGATATCCTCTGTAATGGTACAATTCTCTACGGAAAAGGTGATTTAACATTCGAAGATGCTGATAATGGCCAACTAAACTACGCCAATGGATCTTTTGGAGATTTAAATAATGACGGTTTTGTTGATGCATATTATAATGGAAATATTTATTGGAATCTCACAACAAATAATAATTGGATTACTATAAATACTGTTGGAGTACAGAGTAACATTGATGGTATTGGGGCAAGGGTTGAATTAACAACTAGTAACGGTACTCAAATTAGAGATGTAAGAAGTGGAGAAGGGTTTAAATACATGAGCACCTTAAATACGCACTTTGGAATCGGAACCGAAACGCAAATAGATAACATCGTTATTTACTGGCCATCAGGTATTATAGACATTATTAATGACCCAGCAATTAACGCACCTCTTGAAGTTGTTGAAGGTGCCACACTTACATTAGAAAATTCATTTGTAAATGATCTATTTATATATCCTAACCCAACTAAAGATGAATTAAACATCTCTAGTATAGATAGCTTACAAGATGCTATCTATACAATTTTTGATATCAA
>NZ_JBLIET010000046.1:0-18753 GCF_047633235.1 Psychroserpens sp.
AAACGATGACATCGCAAGGTGCAACATTTATAGATGTTGGTGGTTATAGTTCTAGACCTGATGCAGACGATGTTTCGGTAGACGAAGAGTTGCAACGTGTGATCCCAATAATTGAAATGATTCTTAACGAGTGTCCAGATACGCTCATTTCCGTAGATACTTTTAGAAGTCAAGTCGCACAGCAAGCTATTAAGGCTGGAGCCTGTCTGGTAAATGATATTTCTGCAGGACATTTGGATGAAGAGATGCTTAAAACGATTGCCAATTTGAACGTACCTTACATTATGATGCATATGAGAGGTAATCCTAAAACGATGAAAAGCCTCACCAATTATGAAGATTTGGTTACCGATATTCTCTTTTATTTTTCTGAGCGAATTGCAAAAGCTAGAGCACTAGGCATTGTTGATTTAATTATTGATCCAGGCTTTGGATTTGCAAAAACTTTAGAGCAGAATTACGAGTTACTTAATAAATTTGAGTTATTAAAAATGACCGACTTACCCATTCTTGCTGGGTTATCTAGAAAGTCAATGATCTATAAGACTTTAAATAGTTCTTCGGAAGATGCGCTTAACGGAACCACAATTCTCAATACCATTGCCTTACAAAAAGGCGCTAATATTTTGAGAGTTCACGATGTTAAGGAAGCTCTGGAATGTATTACACTAACCCAACAACTGCATTAAATGAAACACCTGTATCTACTATTGATTTCTATCGTGCTGCTTTCCTGTGGAAATGAGCGTATTTTACAACTTCCAGAAATTGAAACTGCAAAAATCACCGAAATTAACGATGTGTCTCATGCCTATTTATTTTATGATGAAACGAAAGAAGATAGCGTAGAACTCAACCGGAAAAACTTGATTATTACAACCAATTGGTTGGTTAATGTTGATAAACGATTGACATTAGGACAAGCAATACCAAAAATTAAATTCTTGCAAGAGAAAAAGCGAAATGCGGAGTTGCATAAAAATGAAGATGCTAAGAATTACTTTACTTGTAACGATACGAGTATTAAAAATTTAGGGTTTTTGGAGTTTACGGATGTTGTTTATTTTATTGATGAAGAATATTTATCTAGAGATTTAACAGGCATTGAAACTGATGATAACCATATGGTGATTTTTAGTTTAAATGAGATTAGTTTAGTAACATCCGATAACGAGGTAGTTGAAACAAACATCAAAGATTTAGTTACAGACATTGAAAAAACGTATAAGAAGAAAAAAATTCAAAGAACTATTTATTTAGGATTTCAAAGTTCACTCTCTTTTCAAGACTATATATCCATTAAATGTGAGTTATCTCGATTAAAAATTGATTACATCACTATCGATGTTAATGAGTCCTTTATATATTAATCTTAAATTATTACATTTACGCTAAACAGCTTTCAACTTGGATAAATTCAAATTTTGGGATTTTGGGATTATAGACTTTATCGACGTTTTTCTCGTCGCTATTCTACTCTACTATGTCTATAAACTAGTCAAAGGTACTGTTGCTGTCAATATTTTTATTGGGATTATTATTATTTATTTGGTCTGGAGAGTGACAGACTTCCTTGACATGTTTATGCTCCATCGCATCTTTGACGGATTTATTAAAGTGGGAATTATTGCTCTTATAGTTGTTTTTCAACCCGAAATACGAAAGTTTCTCCTCATGGTTGGTTCTACTAATTTAAGTGGTAGCAGTAAGTTTTTCAAGAAAATGAAATTCTTAAAAACTGAAGTTGAAACAGAAACCGATATCAATGCACTTGTAAACGCTTGTGAGAGAATGGGACAATCTAAAACTGGAGCCCTTATTGTATTAGAACGCAATAATAACCTAGATTTTTTGACCAGTACTGGTGATGCCATGAATATTAAAGTCACGCAGCCTATTATTGAAAGTATCTTTTTTAAGAATAGTCCGCTGCATGATGGTGCCGTTATAATTGAGAATAATGTAGTGAAGGCGACACGTGTAATTCTGCCTGTTAGTAACGAGCAGAATATTCCGCAACGTTTTGGATTACGTCATCGTGCTGCTGTTGGCATTACAGAAAAAACAGATGCAGTGGTTCTCGTCGTTAGCGAAGAAACCGGACAAATTTCTTATCTAAAAAATGGAGAGTTTGTGATGTTTGAAACCATACAAGACCTGACTGCGCTTCTTTATAAAGACTTGATATAAATGGAGTGTAAAAATTGTAAAAACCAACTACCAAAAAACAGCGATTTCTGCAATGAATGCGGTGGAAAAGTCATTAGAAACCGTTTAACTTTTAGAAATATTTTTGAACATATTAGCGAAACGTTTTTTAATTATGACAATAAATTATTAAGAACGTTAGTTGATTTATTTAAAAAACCGGAAACCGTTATAGGAGGATATATTGACGGGGTTAGAAAACGTTATGTTAATCCAATTAGTTATTTTGGACTTGCTATTACAATGAGCGGACTTTATCTCATTATAGTCTCAAAATTTTATCCCGAATCAATGGACTTTTCTATCTTAACCGCACCTGGTCAAGAAGAGTTTCAGCAAAAAAACATGAGCTTTGTTCAAGAATATCAATCTCTATTTATGATGTTCTATATTCCTATTTACGCACTAATAGCTCGAATTACATTTTTAGGACTTAAGAAATTTAATTACACAGAGTTGCTAGTTATTTTCATGTTCACCCAAGCTCAAATATCTATATTGAGTGCCTTTTCAACTATAATTTTAGCCATGTGCGGTATTACTCATGGTGTCATAAGTTTGGTTATGCTTCCATTGATGATTATTTATAATGCATTCGTTCTGAAACGTCTATATGAGTTAAATATTGGCTCAATGATAGCTAGACTTTTATTATTCTTTGTAATCTTAGGAGTTTGTCTTTTTATTGGTGGAATAATTGCAGCTATTATAATGTTCATTAATGGAGATTTTCAAGAAATAATGGAAGCACAAAAAGCAGCTAAAGAAGTTGCAGTCGTAATTATTAACTAGCCTTAGCCTTTTAAAACTGAAATAATCAAAATCGATAATTCAATCCAAACATAAAATATCGGTTAATCAATGGTGTCCTAGAGGTAAATATGGTAATATCGGTTAGTGAAAACATATCAAAAGATCTATTGTTATAAAGATTATTGATTCTTAAAAACGAAGAAAACTTACTATCTTTAAATCTATATTGAGCTTCAATATTAGTAAAATAAAAAGATCTATTATTCCTAGGTAAATTACCAAATGCATAACGCTCATTGACTATAGAGAGATCTAAATTTTCAAACACTGAAAAATTTAGATCTATAAAAGATTTATTATTAATATTTTCTGCGGAAGACCCATTGATATCAAATTTAATCTTGGTCCATTCTGTACCTAAAGTAAAATTAAATCTACCATTAAATGCAGACCTCATTTCAAAGCCATAATTTAGATTTTCGGAACTAATACGTCTATCAAAATTATTAATAATATCCCTATAATTAGATTGACTGTAGGACGTTTTTAATTTAAAATTGGAGGATATGAAATTTATATATCGATCTAAATTAAGACCAATAAAATAATTATCACTATCATCCAAAACTATTTGCTCTGTCGTATTAAAATCTAAAGAAATCGACGAATTAGACGATATAAAATTTTTGTTTTGAGTATATCTAAGATTTAAGTTAGCAGAGAATTTATCTGCCCAATTACCAAATCTATAATTCAAATACATTACATTATTACGTAATAAACTACTGTCATCCAAACCTCTAAAAAATGTTCTATAATTAAATTGCACAAAATTATTAAAGGTATTTCGGGCGTCTGTAACATTACCATTAGTTTCAAATCCAGTAATCAATTCATGCTTTTTATTGGGTTGATACTTTAAATTTAAACTAGTATTTAAAAAAAAATAACTAGAACTAGAAATGGCTTCACTATTTCTAATATTTAAATTATTATAATTAAAATTAAGGTTTGAAAAAATATCCACTTTACCAATGGAAAGCCTAAATCTATTATCCAGGTAGAATAGGTTTGTACTTAAGTCAAAATCATTTTGAAAGTCGTCATTCGCAGCAAAAACAGTCACGTTATCACTAAAACTCAAATTAGAATTAATAGCATCATTTCTATTTTTAAATCCTAAATAACCTTCGTAATTAAAGTTTGGACTATTGGACAAATAACCAAGTTGTATTGTTTTAAGATTCATTTTAGAATCAATATTAGAAAGAGATTGTTCAAACGTTTGTGATTCATTCTCAGGATAGAAGAAATCACCGTATAAATAAGGTTTTACAATGTATTCTAAAGGTTTAGCCTCGTTAATATACCTTGCAGAAACGACTAGTGCAGAGCTATCTTGTAAACGCGACGTATAATGAATAAAATGATTATGCCTATTGGTAGTTGAACCTAAATCTTCATTAATATCCACTTGGTTTTGAACGACATCCGACAAACCATTTGACCGTAGTTCATAATATGAGCCTTGATATTCAATACGCTCATTTTTACTAAGATCCCATTCCACACTTAGTTTACCCAAACCAAGTCTATCATCAGTTCTCGTATTAAAATCTTCAATTAATGTAAATGGATCCTCAGTAATAAAATTGGTAATATTCTGACTTAAAAACGTTTTGTCATCAGAGAATAAAATACCTAATGTTTTTATTTTCAAATTATTAGAGACGTTAAATATAGAATTTATATTAGCAAACTTAGAGTCATTGACATTTACAAACCTATTATCAAAAACTGGTCTCACCGTATTAAGTGCTGTTAAGGTATAATTCCTTTCTTTTCTACCTAAATTAAAACTTTGATCGTCATTTTTACTACTTAAAATCTCGTTAATATCTGAAACAACATCATCACCAATAGTATTAAAATCTGTCAACACATAATGTTTACTCTTTTTCAACAAAGAGATTAGATTATTATTAAAATCATAACGGTCGCTCTCGGCATATCCAATTTCTACCTTACCAAATAAATTGGCTTTTCTGTCTTCTTTTAAAGTCAAATTAATAGCAATATCTTGAGTGTCTCTGATATTTTTCAATAAAGGATTTCTACTGTAATTTTGCAGTACTTCAATTTTATCTACTACTTCTGCATTTAAGTTTTTAGTCAATACCGAGTAACCACCTTCAAATAAATCATCATTATCAATCTTTACATTGGTAATGAGTTGACCTTGAAATTTTAATGTACCATTCAACTCAATAGTTATTCCAGGAATACTTCTCAAGAGATCCTCTACAACAGTATTTTTTTTCTTATTAAAGGCATCTGCTTTAAAAATTATAGTATCCCCTCTAACTTCAATATCTCTTTCAACATCAATAACAATCTCATCAATACTATTTAATTTATCTTTTAATTGAAAATCAATAATTTTGTCTTTGAATAGTACTACAAATTTTGAAGTTTTTTCATAGACCATTGAAGAAACTTCTAATTTATAGGTCCCACTTGGTAAATCACTTATTTTGTAAAACCCATTATTACTAAATGTATAGGTTTTTAATGAATCATTTTTAAACACTAAAATATTAACACCATCTATTGGTGCATTTAGTGAATCCTTAACTGTGCCACTAATCTCAAATTGAGCAAATAAAAAATTGCTTGTTAACATAACGTAACAAGCAATTATTAAATTTATCTGAAAATTATTATTTATTAATCTTCTGTTTCCCATTCAAATATTAACTCTAATCCTCCTCTTTTTTTCTTTTTTTGACCTGGAACTTGTTTGTAATCTCTGGGTAATTTTGATACAATTGTTGAACGACCATTGTCTGTTTCATCATATATTTTAACATACTCTCTTAATGTCACTTTTCTTAAAGAATTTAAATAAAATTTCTGTTTTTGTATAAAATCAAAAAAATCACTTCTACTTTCTTTATTAATTCCTGTCAACGTCCACTTCAATTTATTTTCGATATCATAAATTAAAACTGGTAATCCAGGAAAGTTATTAAATTTCCAAGGACCGAAATTTACAGGAACCGTCAAATCCACGTAAGCCAAATAAACTCTTCCTCTAAATTTTGACATCATCTTTACACAATCTCTACCATTAACCACACGCTTTTCACCAGTAGAAACCCACTGCAGTTTTTGTAAAACTTCATCTGTTCGAATTACTTCATTACCCACTGAATAAGTATCAATATGAATATTCTCTTTTAAAAGACTTACACTATTTTCGATACCGTTACCAGCTGATATTATATTAATGTTCGGTACTCCCGTTTGTTCGCTAAAAGTAAGCCTTTCCATATTTTCCAAAAACTCTGTTTTCGATGTATTATAATAAATATTACCGTCTAATTCGAAAACATAGCCTTTTTTCACCAAAGCCTTACCCAAACTATAATTAACTTCGTATTCAAACAAAGGTATAGAGTCATTATTTTGACTGTAAACAAAGAAATGACTTATAAAAGCTATGTATATAAAGTAATTCATTTTACAAATCAAAAATTGTAGGAACTACTGTAAAATCTATAGATTGCATAAAATTCCCATTTGCTAATGCTTGTCCTCCTGCATCACAATCTGCCGCCGATGTACGACTGTAAGAAATATAACTAACTTGAGAAGTTTCACCGGTTTCTGCATCAGTAAAAGTTAGTGTAACTCTATAAGGCTCATTATCTTCAACTAAAATTTGCGAAGAACTAAAACTAGACATCCCTAGAAATAACAAACAAAGCATTGGTAATAAAAATAATTTTTTCATAAAATTTATGGTTTAATATTAATATTACTCAAACATAAATATAAACAAGATAAAAATAAGAATTTCACTACATTTAACATAATGCAAAACTAACTAGCCTCAGCCTTCAAAAACTGAACCTCATATAAGTTTCTATAATACCCATTCTCAAATTTTAGAAGTTCATCATGAGTTCCTTTTTCAACAATTTTACCAGCATCCATAACAATAATTTGATCTGCTTGTTGGATAGTTGCTAAACGATGTGCAATAACGATAGAGGTTCGTCCTTTTGTGATCTTATCGGTTGCGTCTTGTATCAGCTGCTCAGAATAGGAGTCTACAGAAGATGTTGCTTCATCCAACACCAAAATACTTGGATTGGTCACATAAGCTCTTAAAAATGAAATCAATTGTCGTTGACCAGAAGATAACATCGCACCGCGTTCTTTTACATTATAGTGATACCCGTTGGGAAGGCTTGAAATAAAATCATGAATCCCAATATCTTTGGCGGCTTGTATCACTGTTTCTTCGGAAATATCTGCATCCTTTAGTGTAATATTATTTAAGATTGTATCAGCGAATAAAAATACGTCTTGCAATACGACTGCAATTTGTGATCGTAATGATTTTAAAGTTAGACTTTTGATATCGATACCATCGATGTCAATAGTACCTTCTTTAATGTCATAAAACCGATTCAATAGATTAATAATTGTTGATTTTCCAGCACCTGTAGATCCGACAATGGCGATAGTTTGACCAGCTTTGACCTCTAATGAAACGCCCTGAAGTACTTTTTCATCTTCTACATAAGAAAAATGGACATCCTTAAACGAGATATCACCATTAAACTCAGTGGCAATGGCAGTACCAGAATCATCGATTTGGGAGGTTGTATCGAGAACTCTAAATACACGATCTGCAGCAACCATTCCCATTTGTAATGTGTTAAATTTATTTGCAATTTGGTTTAAAGGCCTAAACAACATAGGTACATACATGATGAAGGCGAATAAATTACCTTCAGTAGCAGTTCCCTGAATTACAACCATCAATCCTCCAACCCAAATAATAGTTCCTAAAGTTATTGATGACAGCAGATCTGCAATTGGGAAAAAGACAGAGTTATACCAAACGGTTTTTAACCAACCTTTTTTATGACGCTCATTAATCGCTTTAAACTTTTTAAACTCGGTATCTTCTCTTGTAAATAATTGTAGAATTTTCATCCCAGTAACGCGTTCTTGAACGAAAGAATTCAAATTAGACACCTCGTTCCTCACTTCCTCAAAAGCACGTTTCATGTACCTTTGAAAAATCTTAGTCGCAAACAAAACTATTGGCATAGTAATAAATGCAATGAGACTTAATTTCCAATTCATATAGAACATCATTCCACCAACAACCAACATTTTGAGAAGATCACTAAATATCATGAACAAACCTTCACCAAATATAGCTGCGATACGCTCCATATCAGTAACCGTTCTTGTGATTAAAACGCCAACAGACGAGCTGTCATAGTATTTCATTCTAAATCTAAGAACATGATCATATAATTTAACACGTATATCCTTAACAATAGATTGCCCTAGCCAGTTAGCATAATAGATAAAAAACAGTTGACTAACTACCTCAAGGATTAACAACACTAACATCAAGATTACGTAAAATAGAAACCCGTCGTACTGTTTTAAAGCGATGTGATCGTCAATAGCTATTTGCAAAACCAGAGGTCTCAAAGCGCCAAAAACGGCAAGACCAATCACACAAATCAAGGATACAATAAATACAGATCTATACGGTTTAATATATAGAAGCAATCTCTTAAACAAGGTCAAATCAAAGACTTTATTCTTTTTGTTTTCCATTTAGTTAATTACTTTTTTTTATACTTTCTGGATATTCAACGTTTACAAGATACAATCCATGAGCTGGAACAGAAAATCCCGCTTCACCTCTATCTTTAGATTTTAAAATATCATGTAATTTCTCTAATTCTAACTTACCTAAACCTATATTAATGAGTGTACCTACGATGGCTCTAACCATATTTCTTAAAAAACGATCTGCTCTTATAGTAAATACTAATTCGTCGTTTACAACGTCCCATTGGGCTTTTATTAATTTACAATAATACGTTTTTACATCTGTTTTTACTTTTGAAAAGCATTGAAAATCTTTATACTGCAATAGGATTTCACAAGCGGTATTCATTAATTCTACATCTAATGATTTCTGTAAGGCATAAGCAAAATCTGAGTTAAATACATTTTTACTCGTTGAAATCTTATAATGATACGTTCTACTTAAAGCATTAAATCGTGCATGAGCATCGGCTTTAACTTCAAAAATAGCTGTAATCGCTATATCCTTTGGAAGAAAAGAATTCAATTTAAAAACTATCTGTTCTGATAATTTTTTATCGAAATCAAAATGAGCGAACATCTGCGAAGCATGAACTCCTGTATCTGTTCTTCCTGCTCCAACCACAGCTATATCCTGCTTTAAGATTGTAGACAAAGTATTCTCTAAAACTTCTTGTACAGAAATGGCATCTGGCTGATTTTGCCAACCATGATATACTTTCCCGTTATATGATAATTCGATAAAAAAACGCAATAGAAATGGTACTTTTGTGAAACCCAAAGATAATTAGTTTTGATGGTTATCATATGACATTAACACAATTAAAATAAATTCTTCGGAAATTTCTTAAGAATAGATTTATAGATGTTAATTTTGAAAGATTTCTCCTTTAATAGACAATAAATATGACAAAAGTTTTATTACTTTCTGATACTCACGGCTATATAGATAATGACATTTTAAAATATGTCAAACAAGCTGATGAAGTCTGGCATGCTGGAGACATTGGAGACTTGGAAGTCACCGATAAAATAAAAGCTCTAAAACCTTTAAGAGGTGTTTATGGAAATATAGATGATGCTAAAGCGCGATTAGAATTCCCTGAAAACAATAGATTTATGTGCGAAGATGTTGATGTTTGGATCACTCATATTGGAGGTTATCCTCCAAAATATAACATGCGTACTCGAGACTTAATCAAAGAGAATCCACCTCGTATTTTTATTTGCGGCCATTCACATATCTTAAAAGTCATGCCAGATAAACGCAATAATCTCATTCATATGAATCCAGGAGCCGCGGGTAAACACGGATTTCATAACGTAAGAACAATGCTACGTTTTACCATTGATGGTTCAAAAATAGAGAATCTTGAAGTTATAGAGTTTCCGAAGCGATATTAATACAGTTTTAAAATTTCCGAAGAAATTTTTACTTACTATTGATAATGGGTAAATATGATAAAATTGATGCACCAAAGCTAATACTTATTGACCATCCTAAAGATAACGACTCAAATTGATAGGGTAAGAAGCTAAATGCCAATACTGCGAAAAAATAAATTGCACCATTTTTTAAAGTTATTCTTTGACAGACGAACTTTCACGAAATTTCTAGATTAAATTTTGAGTACATGTAGATATTTAATAATGTAATTCTTATTTCTGAAGACAATAAAAACTGAAGCTCCCCTTATTCCAAGCGATTAGTTCCACCAGTAAACTCCAATGTGCTGCGTTTTTGAGATTTAGTTTTAACTAAAAAAAACCCAAGGTCTTCACCCTGGGTTTACGCACTAAAATAATTAAGATAATAGGTTTTATCGCAATCGATCGACAGATTTGACGAGATCTTCATCCTTTTTTATGGCTTTATTGGCCAAGACCAATAATACGATAGATAAAATAGGTATGAATATCCCAACACCTTTCTCTGAAATATGACTCTCTCCAGGTGGCATTAGTAATTGATACACAAAAAATCCTAATAAAATAAAATTTAATATTATGTTGAGTCGTCCCAATACAAATTGAAACTTCCTGTTTTTAAAACTAAAAATAGAAATTAAAGATAATAAAGCAGAACCTAAAAACAAACCTAAATACAAGTATTCGTCTTTTGCGAAAACAGGAAGATCTTCGCTGTTTGTCCATAAGTGTAATACAAATATCAAACCCGCAGATACTGCTGCAGATAATAAAAGGTATATCGTTTGTATGCGTTGTATCATATTTAATTCTCTCTAACGAGGTACAAAATTAATAGTTTCTTTTTAAAAGTAGTATTAAATTTTAAAAATAAAATTGTATTATTGCAATAACAATATGCTACACTCAGAGTAGCAGTTGTTTAAATCTTCAGATTTTTTTCAAATTTTTCACATTATTATATTTTTTCAGAAAAAGAAAAGTAAGAAATAAATCCATTTCAAAGAATAAACTTAATTAGTAGAAACATACATGTTCGAAATTTCCGAATTAAAAGCAAAAAAGCTTCCTGAACTTCAGGATATAGCTCAAAAACTTAACGTACCAAAATACCGAACGTTAAAAAAATTAGATCTTGTTTACCAAATCTTAGATTTTCAAGCGGCCAACCCAGATGCTGTAAAACAAGAAGTCGCTGCTCCAGCGAGTACTCCTGATAAAAACACAGAAGACAAGAAGCCTGCTCAACAACGCAAACCAAGAGCACGTGTTGAAAAAAAGAAAGATGACAATCCTTATCCTACGCAACAAACTATGGAATTGGATGACAAGAAAAAAGATGAGTCGTCTAAAGCTCCTAACAGCGATAAAGATGAAAAGTCTCCAAAGTCTGACGAACAAAAAAAGGATACCAGAAAAAATAGTCAAAATGTCGAAAATCATTCTAAAAGTCCTAACGACAATAAACCTAATCCGCGTCCAAAGGATGAGAATAAGCCTAATCCGCGTCCAAAGGATGAAAATAAGCCGAATCCTCGTTCAAAGGATGAGAATAAGCCGAATCCGCGTCAAAAGGATGATAACAAACCTAATCCGCGTCAAAAGGATGGTAATCGACCAAACCCTCGTCAAAAGGATGGTAATGTCCATAAAAATAACGGTAACAA
Organism: Psychroserpens sp.; assembly: GCF_047633235.1. Taxonomy (GTDB): domain Bacteria; phylum Bacteroidota; class Bacteroidia; order Flavobacteriales; family Flavobacteriaceae; genus Psychroserpens. Next base: position 11,706 of record NZ_JBLIET010000046.1, read on the forward strand.
AGATAATAGAAATCGTTACAGAGAACCAGACTTTGAATTTGATGCTATCATAGAAAGTGAAGGTGTTCTAGATGTAATGCAAGATGGTTACGGTTTTTTACGTTCATCTGATTACAACTACTTATCATCTCCTGACGATATATATGTTTCTCAATCACAAATTAGATTGTTTGGATTAAAAGTTGGTGATACCGTTTTAGGAAATGTTCGCCCTCCAAAAGAAGGTGAAAAATACTTTCCATTAATCAAAGTCAATAAAATAAATGGTCAAAGTCCAAATGTGGTAAGAGACCGTGTTGCTTTTGAACACTTAACACCATTATTCCCGCAAGAGAAATTTAATATTGCTGAAAAGCAAGCGACGATCTCTACGCGTATAATGGATTTGTTCGCACCAATTGGTAAAGGACAACGCGGTATGATTGTATCGCAACCAAAAACAGGTAAAACCATGTTATTGAAGGATGTTGCCAATGCAATCGCCGCTAACCATCCTGAAGTGTATCAGATGATTTTATTAATTGATGAGCGTCCAGAAGAAGTCACAGATATGCAGCGTAATGTGCGTGGTGAAGTCATTGCTTCTACTTTTGATAAAGAAGCTCACGAGCACGTAAAAATTGCAAATATCGTTTTAGAAAAAGCAAAACGTCTTGTAGAATGTGGCCATGATGTGGTAATTCTGTTAGATTCAATAACACGTCTAGCAAGAGCTTATAACTCTGTACAACCTGCATCGGGTAAAATATTAAGTGGTGGTGTAGACGCCAATGCTTTGCACAAACCAAAACGTTTCTTTGGAGCAGCACGTAACATCGAAAATGGTGGATCACTTACTATTATTGCTACAGCCTTAACTGAAACAGGTTCTAAGATGGATGAAGTAATATTCGAAGAATTCAAAGGAACTGGTAATATGGAATTACAACTAGATCGCAAGATTTCTAATCGTCGTATTTTCCCAGCTATTGATTTAACATCTTCAAGCACACGTCGTGATGATATCCTATTAGATGAAACAACGATCAAAAGAATGTGGGTGATGCGTAAATACCTTGCTGATATGAATCCTGTAGAGGCTATGGAGTTCATTAACGAAAGATTTAAACAAACCAGAAACAACGAAGAGTTTTTAGTCTCTATGAACGGATAAACTTATTTAAAATACTAAACCAAAAAAAAGCCTTGAACTCATAATAAGTCAAGGCTTTTTTTTTGTGTTTATACAAACTGATTTAATTTATCTAGTTCGAACTTAATAGAACGACAATAAGATAACCACGTTACTTTTAATGGTGGCTTGCTTGATAGATCACTAGTAAGCCATTAAAAGCTCTTTGTATTCTTTTAAATCTGAAAGATTACCTTTATTATTAAGATTTCTTGGAAGTGCTATTAAATACTTAAGACTATCTACAGGAGAAACATCTTCTGTTTGTTCACTATCATTTTCTTCATCCAACGGCTCATCGCTAAGAATAGGAATAAGAAATGATTGGTGTTCTTCTATATGCTCACATGTATATCTCAATACTTTTACTAGTAATGGTGCTTTTTGCTCTATAGCGTAGCCTCTTAATTCTTTGATATCGTCGATTAATGCATCAGAATTAATTCCTGTTTCATCAAGATTTTTAAGAATTTTATCGATTAATTTAATTGCTTGTGTATTTTCCAAAGGTGAAGATTATATGAATAGTTAATTTTTATAGCTACAAATTTATCTTTTTTTAAATCAAGTACAGAACCTTTTTAATAATTTTCTTCTTATTGTTGACAATAACTTTTAATACTCATCTTAGCTAATTTTATACACAAAATTTTAGATTACAAAAAAAGCCTCTCACATGGAGAAGCTTTCAATTGTAAAAATTAAGTATACTTAACTTAAAGTCGCGACATGCTTCGCTAAGCTTGATTTTAAATTAGCCGCTTTGTTATCATGGATAACATTATTCTTAGCTAATTTATCTATCATTGAAATAACTGCAGGCAAGTAATCGCTTGCGTCTTTTGCTGTTTCCATGTCACGTAACCTTTTGATAGCGCCACGTGTTGTTTTGTGTTGGTACCTGTTACGTAAACGTTTAGCTTCGTTACTTCTTATTCTTTTTAATGCTGACTTGTGATTTGCCATTGTTTTTTCTTTCTTGTTAAAAAATTGTAGCCCGTAGGGGAGTCGAACCCCTCTTACATGGATGAAAACCATGCGTCCTAGCCGATAGACGAACGGGCCATTGTATTTGTTTCAATCGCATTTTAATAAATTAAAGTGCTTTTTAAATGAACAAGCAATTACTGATTGCGGATGCAAAAATACAACTATTTTTAAATGTTGCAAGACCTTATTAAACTTTTTTAAAAAAAAATTAATAAGCCTTAGCAAACAGCACTCTATTTGTTGACGGGTTCCCAGTATATACGCACTTTCCAGCCTCTTTTTTAACATCCATTGGAATACATCTAATCGTTGCTTTTGTAAGCTCTTTTATTTTTTGTTCAGTTTCGGATGTACCATCCCAATGTGCAGAAATAAACCCTGTCTTAGTCTCTAAAACAGTTTTAAATGTTTCAAAATCATCAACTTCAGTAGTATGAGTATCTCTAAATTTAAGAGCTTTACTAAATAATTCATCTTGAATTGTTTTCAAAAGTAATTCTACTTTAGACACAAGATCTGTCATTCCTATAACGTCTTTAGTTAAAGTATCGCGTCTTGCTAACTCAACAGTTCCATTATCTATATCTCTTTGTCCAATTGCAATTCGCAATGGCACACCTTGTAATTCATGCTGAGCAAACTTTGCTCCTGGTCTGTGCGTTGTTCTAGCATCAAGCTTACATGAAATTCCAAGGGACTTTAATTCTTTGATGATACCCTTTGCTTTTTCTGTAATTATTTCTAATTGTTCATCTGTTTTATATATTGGCACAATAACAACTTGAAATGGTGCTAAATTTGGAGGTAAAACTAATCCCTTATCATCACTATGTGTCATAATCAAAGCTCCTACTAGACGTGTTGAAACTCCCCAAGATGTTGCCCAAACGTAATCTAGTTTGCCTTCATTATTCGTGAATTTAACATCAAAAGCTTTAGCAAAATTTTGACCTAAAAAGTGCGATGTTCCAGCTTGTAGAGCTTTTCCGTCTTGCATTAATGCTTCTATACAATAAGTGTCTATAGCTCCCGCAAAACGTTCGCTTTCAGTTTTCACGCCCTTTATTACTGGGATAGCCATAAAATTTTCAGCGAACTCTGCATAAACATCATTCATTTGTTTGGCTTCTGCTACCGCTTCTGCTTTTGTGGCGTGCGCTGTATGACCTTCTTGCCATAAAAATTCTGCTGTACGCAAAAACAAACGTGTTCTCATTTCCCATCTAACCACATTAGCCCATTGATTAATTAAGATTGGTAAATCTCTATAGCTTTGAATCCATCCTTTGTATGTACTCCATATAATAGCCTCACTTGTAGGCCTAACGACGAGCTCCTCCTCTAATTTTGCTTCCGGGTCCACCCTCAGTTTCCCTGGATTATCCGGATCATTTTGTAACCTATAATGAGTAACAACGGCACATTCCTTTGCAAAACCTTCAGCGTTTTTCTCTTCAGCTTCAAACAAACTTTTAGGAACAAAAAGGGGGAAATAGGCGTTTTGGTGACCTGTTTCTTTAAACATGCGATCTAATTCGGCCTGCATTTTCTCCCAAATCGCGTATCCATAGGGCTTAATGACCATGCACCCTCTAACAGCAGAATTCTCCGCCAAATCAGCCTTCACAACCAATTCATTATACCATTTAGAATAATCTTCAGCTCTACTTGTAAGGTTTTTACTCATTTTTAATGTTTTGGCACAAAATTTGCGCATATGTTAAATAAATAAATAGTTCAGCAAAACTAACTATTTTTGTAATGTTCAACAATAAAAATCAATAGATATGCAATTAAGTAATTACATACAGACGAAATTTCCATTTTTTGTTGCACTAAGCTTTACGTTCTTGTTAGCTTCTTGTGGTTCATACCAATATGTTGGTTATGACAGTGATGGTATTTACAATGACAACGAAGTTATTGTTTATGAAGAGGCGAGAACAATTCCTGCAGAGAGTCAAAGTGTCTATAAAGACTACTTCACTCAAAAATCTTTACAATACGGCGAAATACCAAATGATCCTAACGCCATATTTACGGATATAGACTCCTATGAAGGTAATTATAATGACAACGCTTTAATTGAAGACCAAACTAGCTATGCTGGTTGGGGACAAGCTAATGAAAATGTAACTATAAATTATTACGACAATGGTTGGAATAATGGCGGCTTTGGAATGGGATTCAATAATTGGGGCTGGAATGGTGGCTTTGGAATGGGATTCAACAATTGGGGCTGGAATGGTGGCTTTGGAATGGGATTCAATAATTGGGGCTGGAATGGTGGCTTTGGTAACGGTTTTGGATGGGGATTCAATAACTGGGGCTGGAACAGTGGTTTTGGTAATGGATTTGGATGGAACGGTGGCTATGGTAATGGATTTGGATGGCATAACAATTTTAATAGAGGGAGAAACGGAATAGCGTATAACGCGGGTAGAAGAGGTTCTAATTTAGCAAATCGAAATGGTAATTACTCTAGACGTAATTCTTCAACTAATGTTTCTAGAAGATCATCATCTGTTAGAAATAATTCTACTATAAGAAACAGAAGAACTAATTCAACAGTAAGGCCTAGAAGTAGTAATTCAACGGTAAGACCTAGAACAACAAGGCCAAGAAGTTCAAACTCCTCCGTGAGACCTAGAACATCTAGATCTAATAGCTCTGTAAGCCCAAGAAGCAATAATAGAAGCAATTCGTCTTCTGCAAGAAGTTCAAGAAGTAGTTCGAGTAGATCTTCTTCTGCAAGAAGTTCAGGCGGTGGCTCTAGTAGGTCATCAGGATCGTCAAGTAGAGGTGGCTCTGGACGTAGAGGATAATCTAGGTTTATTTAAATTATAATTTTACAAAATTTCAATATGAAAAAATTAACTATACTTGCTATAGGAGTGTTATCTGTGTCCAATATTATAGCTCAAGACATATCAGACGCGCTTCGCTATTCTCAAGATGAAATACAAGGTACAGCTCGTTTTAGAGCTCTAAGTGGAGCTTTTGGAGCTTTAGGTGGAGATATGTCTGCTGTAAGTATAAACCCTGCAGGCTCTGCCGTTTTTACTAAAAGTCATGCGTCTTTATCATTGTCTAGTTTAAATGTTGATAACGATATATCCTATTTTAATGGTAGAAGTTCGTCTTCTGACTCTAAAATAGACTTAAACCAAGCTGGTGCAGCCTTTGTTTTTCAAAACACAAATGAATCTTCTTCTTGGAAGAAATTTGTTCTTAGTGTTGCTTACGATAAAACTGCTAATTATGATGATCAATGGTTTGCTTCTGGACGTAATACTAATTCTATTGATGACTATTTTTTAGATTATGCAAACGGACGTAGACTAGATGAAATATCCGCATTCACTAATGAAACGCTTTCTGATGCTTATGCTGAAATAGGCTCTATTTATGGTTTTGGAAATCAACAAGCATTCTTAGGATACGAATCATTTATCCTAGAACCAGAAAGTGATACCGATGAAAATACAATTTATACCTCAAACATAGCTCCAGGAACATTCAATCAACAGTATGACTACGTCGCTAGAGGTTACAATGGAAAATTTAGTTTTAATGCCGCGACTCAATATAAGGACAAATTATATTTAGGAATAAATTTAAATACACATTTTATCAATTATGAAAGATATACGTTTTTAAATGAATCTAATTCAAATGAGGGGTCTTTAGTAACAAATGTTGGTTTTGAAAATAACTTACTTACTATTGGTAATGGTTTTTCATTTCAATTGGGAGCGATTTTAAAACTTACTAATGAGCTTAGAGCAGGTTTAACTTATAACTCGCCCACATGGTTTACAATTACAGAAGAAACGTCTCAAAATATCTCAACAGTTCAAAATGATGGAAGCGGAAGCTTTTCTTCTTTTATCAATCCAAACATAATTAATATCTTTCCGAGCTACAGATTATTATCTCCGGGAAAAATCACAGGAAGTTTAGCTTATGTTTTTGGAGATCAAGGTTTGATAAGTTTCGATTATTCCAGAAGAGATCATACGAATACAAAATTTAAACCAACCTCTGATCCCTTTTTTGCATCTCAAAATAATATCATGAATAACGTATTCAAAGTAGCAAATACTTATAGAGTTGGTGGTGAATATAAAATAAAACAAATTAGCCTTAGAGGCGGATATAGACTAGAAGAAAGCCCGTATGCTGACGACTCTTTTTATGGCGATTTAACGGGTTACTCTCTTGGTATCGGTTATAATTTTGGTAATACAAAATTAGATTTAACTTATGATCAAGCTCAAAGAAATACCAGCAATCAATTATACTCAGTCGGTTTGACCGATGCGGCGCTATTAGATACAAATAATTCTAATATTACCCTATCACTAGGTTTTAATTTATAATTTATAAAACATTTGCTCTACGGAAAAGTGCTTGACTAACGTTTAGCGCTTTTTTTTTATTTTGGTAGCCATAAAAGACCTTTAAAAAATTCAACTACTCTATCTTAAAACTACCATAGTTTTTCACAAAAAGGTAAACATCGTTTAACATTATTATTGAAAATATGGGCCTGTCAAATAAGTTCGATTACACAAATCGTACTTGAAGATAATTATCATTCCATAGAACTCCTAATATCAAATTAGTTACATATAGTTCTGTGCTTATGATAACTAATAAAGTTAACATCCTATATAAATAGAAATATCTCTATTTTCTAAAATCAAAAAAGGCTACGTCGAAATGACGTAGCCTTTTAAATATAATTCGTTTAATAATTACCTTTTCAGAGTAAAATGGGCTTTAAATTCTTTACGGTCGCCTGTAATAGGCTCATTGTACTCTACTGCAAACCAGTAGTCGCTTGTTGGGAGTTGGCTCCCGTTGTAGGTTCCATTCCAGCCT
>NZ_JBLIET010000047.1:0-18462 GCF_047633235.1 Psychroserpens sp.
GAAACGCCTTTGTAGCTTCTAATTTTATCATCAGAGGTAGTGGTTTTTTTATAGCCATCCAGGGTTAGTTTTAGACGTCCTTTTCCGGAGGTTGTAACATTAAATTTTATAGCATAATCTATGGCAGCAGCTACCGAAACCCTTCCAGTTATAATGAAAAAATCAGTTTCGAACAGAGGAGCATCTATCTGAGCATTCATTTGGTTTAAATCACTAGAAATAGGCCCTAACAAATCTTGATTAGCTTTGATTTCAAAAGCATACATGGGTTCTAAAAGATCTGTTCCGGCATTTTCTAATGCTTTGAGCAGGCCCATTGGTGTAGCTAATAGAAAATCTCCAGGATTTGAATGAACGGTATGTTCTGTACCGGCTATTAGTGTAATGGATATATCTGTAACTTCATATCCAAGAATGCCCTGTTTTAGAGACCAAGGAATGGCTCGCCTGACCTCATTAAGATACTTGTTACTAATATCACTCGTTCTTACGTTTGAAGTAAATGAAACGCCACTACCCAGTGGTGCTGGTTCTATCAAGAATGTCATAATGGCCCAACATGGTTTTGGCATCCAGTAACGCACATAACCTTGAGCTGATTTAGAGGGTGTTTCTTTGTAAATCACTTTAGGTTTGTAGAATTCTGCTTCAACGGCCCATCTTTGGATTAAATTTTCTTTTAGAACCTCAGTTTGAATAGGGCCTAAAATTTTTAAATGAAACTCTTTTTCTTCCTTAAACCATTTAAAATCTAATATTGGATCTTCAATATTAAGGATTTCTAACGCCTCTCCCAGTTTTTGATAATCCTTTACATCCTTTGGGATTACTTCCACGCCAAGTACAGCCTCACTAATTTTTGAATATTGATCCTTAAGGTTCTCAGAACCTAAAACATCTCCAGGAAGTATACTATCAGAAGTTGTAATAATTCCGATTTCTCCCTTACGTAATTCAGAGCTTTGGACTAAATCTCCAAGGAGAGGTTTAAATATCTGATTAATTTTAATATCCTTATCCAGCTGTTGAGATCGAATGAAGTCTTTGCTTTTTAGCGTGCTTCCATACGATTTGATGTAGGCTAATCTTCCTTTTTTTCTATCGAATGTTACTTTAAAAACTTTTGCTGCGGTAGTTGAATAGTAGCTTGTTGGTTGGGGGATTAATGCCGTAATACTGTTTAATAATTCTTCTATGCCTAAGCCTAATTTAGCGCTACCGAAGAGCGAACCATAAAGAGCCCTCGTTTTTATATTTTGTTTTCCTTTCTCTAAAACTTGTTCTAAATTAGAGATCTCTCCTTCGAGATATTGCGAGAGAAAAGTCTCGTCACATTCTGCTAGGTTTTCCATTGACGTATCCAGGATTGTAGAGTTTGTATGATGGGCGCAATTTGTAAATGATAATAATTTTGGGTTGTCTGGATGAGACACATCGGGATAATTCAAGGCGAAAAGGCGAACCCCTAAGTCTTTTTGAAAATCTAAAAAAACGCGCTCTACATCTACGCCAGCCCTATCTATTTTATTGAAGAAAATGATGACAGGTAGTTTTCGTTCTATCAAGCTCTCCCATAGGTTAAGGGTATGGGCTTGAACGCCTTCCTTTGCAGAAACCACTAGTATTACACCATCTAATATTGAAAGAGATCGATCAACTTCAGCCGAAAAATCAATATGGCCTGGGGTGTCTACCAACTGGAATAAACGATGTTTCCAAGAGAAATTAACAGATGACGCTTTGATGGAAATTCCTCTATTTTTCTCCATAGTTAAACCATCAGTAATGGCGGAGCCTTTATCTACACTACCCAGAGATGTAGTGGTCCCTGAGTGATGCAGTAGAGACTCGGCAATTGATGTCTTCCCTGCATCTACATGGGCTAAAACCCCTATGGTTAAAATTGTTTTATCTGACATAAGTTGAACTCTGAAGACTTACGAATATCCTCCTTTTTGTTATCTGATATATCTTCTGAGGAGGTTTGTTTTTAGAGATTAGGTTGTTTTTACTACCGCTTTTAAATCACTCATTTTATTAATTGTAGATAACGTTTTATGTGCGTGGGTTTTACTAAGTAAAATTAGCATTAACAAAAAGGCACTAACCCTTGATTAAGCGCTCAATTTAGCATTATTTTTATACAACTTAAGTTTGATTTATAATAAAAGCCATAGATTTAATTATAAATTCTAAATTAGAAAGAACAAAAGAGAGAAGTAAGGTTACTATATACGGTGAAGCTTTTGACTTCGATAACATTGATACCCCTCTCTCTTTCACTACTTAAATTGCATTCAGTTCTGTAAGACTTTTGGATCTCGTTTTTAAGTTGTTTTGAGTACAGCATCCTGTTCTTTCATAAATACATATTACGAACTCTTTTTTCTTCTAGTGGGTAACAATAGTATATACAACATATCTCAATTATATGCTCAGAGATCTAGAGTTTTTTTTATCGTCTTAAAGAGCGTCACTATAATAAGGGTGTAAATCTCTTTTCTTTGGTTAGAACTGCGACCTAATAAAATTTAGATTTGCCTTTATCAAGGCAATAGAGACTTCTTTTAATTTGGAATTGAGAAGCTTGTCTTATAACATTCCTGTAACAATTTTTTATATTCAGCGACGAGTATTAGCACAACATGTAGCTTTTAAGTAGAATCATAATATTAAAATAGAACCCAGATCTAATCACTTGAAATTAATTATAAACCCCATAACACCTAAAGATTTACAGGCTCTAAAGCAGGCAAAATCCAACATGAAAAATATAAGTTGGGCAATGCGAAACATCAATAAAATTGGTGACACCTTAGAAACGGGGGTTACTTTCGTTCCAGAAAAAGTGCTGGTTAAGTTGCAAAGTATGACGCAGACTGCGTTATTAAAAGTTATTAAAGCTAATTTAATCACGATTCAAAAAAACAAAACTTTAAAAAAGCCATCTAAAATAATTTATAAAAGCATTGTTACTAGTAGTGGAGCACTTAGCGGGTTTTTTGGAGCCACTACAGGTTTTGGGACTGTAATTTTTGCGTCAGAATTAACAATCACTACCAAGTTTCTAATGCGCACTATTATGGATATTGCACGTAGTGAAGGTGAAGATATTTATACCTTAGAGGGGCAAATGTCATGTCTCGAGGTATTTGCATTGGGAGGAGAGTCCAACGATGATGACAGTCTTGAGACCAGTTACTATACGACGCGTATCGCATTAAATTCAGCGTTGAGCAATGTTTCAGCCACTGGTGTAAAACTAGGATTAGATTCTTTGGTAAAAGGCGCAAGTACTCTAGGCTCTGGCGCACTGAGCAATTTTATATCTAAAATAGCAACCAGATTAAGCCTGTTAATTAGCGAAAAATTTTTAGCACAAGCACTGCCTATAGTTGGTGCTATTGGAGGTGGGAGTTTAAATTATGTGTTTGTAGATCATTTTCAAAAAATGGCGACTGCACATTTTACCATAAGACGTCTAGAGCGTAAATATGGGGAAGTTGAGGTGAAGTTGGCATATGAAAAAGTTGAACTATCAAAAGACATTAAAAGCTAATGGTAGTAGTGCGTTGTCTTTTTTTAACTTATTACATATAAATCAGCGATAAAAATCTTATAAATAGAATCAAAATACAGTTTTATAACCTTCATCTTCGAAGGTTTTTCAATTTCTAAACCTATTTTTAACGAATTCTAAACCCTTGCCTACGAATTCTAGAAGCGTCCAAATTTTATTGAAGTCTTCATATATCTTTAAAGTATCAAACAAATAATGTAACCCATAAAACGAAATATTATGAAGACTTTAAAGAACATCCAAAACGAAAACAACACACAAACAAGAGTATCTAAACTTTTTCAAGCAGTAATGATTCTTGCAATGCTATTTATCGCTTCAGATATTTATGCTCAAAACCAAGAAGTAGAATTTGAGGTCTATACCAATTCAGCAGCAAAGGCGTCACAATACCTGTTAGGAGATGATGTTGCACTTAGAGATTGTGCTTCTGTACAGTGTGAAAAATTAACAACGATTTCAATAGGGACCCATGTGAGGTTGTTAGCAAAAAGTGAGCATTCACAAATTATTAATGGTGTAACCAGCAGATTTTATAAAATAAAAATGGGACCACAAGTAGGATGGATTTGGGGCGGACTCATTTCACAAAAAACAATGGTAAGCCAGATGAATCCAGAAATTAAATTCGTGTTCGGCGAAGCAGGAGTTGATTACAAGGGCTACAAGCGTTTTCAAATTAGAGCAGTAAAAAATGGAGAAGAAATAGACAAGATCTATGTGAAGTCAGAATTCTTAACACACGATTTGGTGAGCATTATCAATAAACAAGATAACACCTATGGTACAGATGTGATTACATTATGTAATCCAGATAGTGAAAGCTGCGACGTGACAAGCAGCAACTCTTATATTGTATTTAAAAACAATAAATTGATGCAAACAACAACCTTAGTCGCCTTAGAAAAAATAGAATTACAACAAGATAATTATGCAGTATTCTGCGAATTCGAAAACAAATAAAGAGGTAGTTAATTGATGTTTAGTGATTGTTTTGAGCGCTGTATCTCTTTAGGATTGCAGCGCTTTTTCATGTCAAACCAAATAAACTACGAAACAACCTATTAAATGGGTTTCAAATCCCTTTTTATTTCAATATAAAATAGAACCCTAACTAAGGCTATACTTATATTTTCTGTCTTATCTAAAGAAAATATAATTCAAATTTATTAACGTTAATTTTAAAATTCACCTGGAATAAACAAAAAATAGAAATACTAGAAGTATAAAAAAATGCGTTCAAAATTGTAAGTTGCATTTATAAATGAAGTCCATATTGAAACCTAAAATACTATATAAACTCTTTTTTTTGTTCTTCGGAATTTCACTTACCCTAAATTCTCAAAACAAACAACTTCAGGCTTTAACTTTGGAAGATGGTTTACCGCAATCTCAAGTGTATGCAATAGCTCAAGACGATAAAGGCTATTTGTGGTTGGGGACACAAGGCGGAGGATTAGCGCGTTTTGATGGAAAAACCTTTAAGGTTTATAATGAGACTAATGGTTTAGTGTCTAATTATATAAATGCAATCACAACTCAAAATGATACGGTATATATTGGAACAAAACACGGGCTCTCAGTTAAGCTTAAAAACAAGTTCTTAACTATTGATACTCCAGAAATTAATAAGATGTACGTTTTTGAGGATCAAATTGTAGTATTGACCATTAAAGGCATTTACGTCATTGATGAAAATTTATCACTAAAAAAAGTAAATTTGCATCGAGATATAGATACTGTTAAGGTGAATGATCTTATTTATTTTGATAATAATTATTGGTTGGCAACTCAAGATGGTCTTTGGAAATTTGATGGTCAAGTTTTAGTTCCTGACCACATAGAGAAGTTAGAAAGTGGTGATTTTAAATCTATAATTGGTTTTGAGAATAAAATTATAGCATCAACATTTAATGATGGTACCATTGTATTTGATTCTCGTGATTTTGAGGACCAGATACTCATTCGTGAGCCACTAAGAATTAATAGTACTACACTCATCAATGATCAAATTTGGATCGCGACACAGCACGATGGCGTATCTGTAATAGAGACAAAGTCTTGGTCAGAAATCTTAGTGCTTAATACAACCAACGGTGTATCTGTTCCTCATGTGAGACAAGTTTTTAAAGACAAACAGTCTAACATTTGGATCGCAACTTCTGGAGGTGGATTGTATAAATATTTTCAAAATAGTTTCAAACATTATAATACTGAAACCGGCCTCAATGGAAATCGCGTCTATGCAGTTCATCATAGCAACAAGGCGATATGGATTTCAAATTCTGAAGCTGGCTTGATGCGAATTGACAATTACGGCGTTCATGATATTGATATTCCCGAAGCGTTTTCCGAAGTGAAAATAAAAACCATTACCAGTGATGAAAACGGAAACATTTGGGCAGGATCTGATGGCAGAGGCGTCCTCTTTAAAGGGAAAACGATTAGAGACTCTATTGCAATTGATACCACAAAAAACACAATGGTTACATTTCCGAAAGCAATAGAAATCACTAAAGTTTTAAATACAGATAATGGGTTTCCGTTTGATTGGATTAGAAAAATACAGGTAACAAGTGATGCTATTTATGCAGCGACTTACTCTAGTGGAGTTGTAGAGTTTAATTACAATCCCAAAACAGATAGCCTACAGGTTTTTAAAACTTTTTCCACAGCAGAGGGTATTGCAGATCTTTATATTAAAGTCATGGTCAAAGATGAAGATAATCGTTTGTGGTATGGGACCAAAAACGGACATTTAGGCTTTATTTTTAATAATAAAGTTTCACATTTGGGTGCGGTTTTAAAGCAAAACACAGCAATTAACGCAATAGTTTTTAAAGAGGAAACACTGTATTTAGGTACAGCAGGAAAAGGTATTTGGTGGTCTAATGACGAAGATTTCAGTTCATTTAAAAAATTAGAAGGTGCAAAAAAAAGCACTTCAGAAAATATATATCAACTTATTTTTGATGACCAAGATTATCTTTGGGTTGGAACAGAACGAGGCGTTGATAAATTAGAACTAGATAAAGATAATAGTATAAAAGATGCTTTTTTCTTTGGAAGAAATGACGGGTTTTTGGGTGTTGAAACCTGTCTCAATGCAGTAGATAAAGATGAAAATGGTCATTTGTGGTTTGGTGCGCTTTATGGGTTAACAGAATACCAACCAACAGAAATCGCTCGCGACACCGAAAAACCTAAGCTATTTCTAGAAGACGTTCAAGTAGAGTTTGAGAGTGTAGCTGCGATTACAGCTACAGAGGCTAATTCTAATACCGTTTTAAAACTGAATCCAGACCAAAGACAAATGAGTTTTTCGTTTAAAACGGTGGATTTAGATCACCCAAATGGTGTTGAATACCGTTATAAATTAAATGATAATGAGTGGAGCCCTTGGTCTAAAAATAATGCACAGGATTTACTAGAGCTTAATTTTGGAGATCATAATTTCTTTGTTCAGTCTAGAAACCATAGGTGGAAAGAGAGTGAGATATTAAAGTTTCCGTTTTTTGTTGAACGTCCCTTATATAAAAAACTATGGTTTCAGGGCCTACTAATTGGAGCTGTAATGTTAGTACTCGTTTTTTTCGTCCACCAATATATAAAACGTTTAAAACGAAAAAACTCTGAAGATAAAAAGAGATTAGAACTTGAGAATCATTTACTAACCTTAGAGCAAAAGGCACTGCGTTTACAAATGAATCCACATTTTATTTTTAATGTGCTCAATGGGATAAAAGCAATGGCACCAACAAAGCTTGACAAAATGAATGAAACGGTTAATAGTTTTGCAACATTACTGCGAGAAACATTAATAAATTCAAGAAAAGAAATGATTTCTCTAGATCAAGAAATTAAAACCATACGCCATTATATAGAAGTAGAACGCTTGATGGCAGAAAAACCGTTTGAGTATCGTATTGATTTGAAAACAGATTTAAATGCTGAAGAAATCCTAATACCACCAATGCTCATACAGCCATTTGTTGAAAACGCGATAAGACACGGCATTTTAAATGGACCAAGACCGGGAGAGCTAAAAGTAGAATTCACAAATAACGACAAGTTTTTAAAAGTTACAATTATAGATAACGGTATTGGTATCTTTAGCTCGCAGCAGCAAAAACAAAAAACAGATCATCAATCCATGGCATTAATGGTAACCAAAGAGCGATTAGAATCCATTTCTGGGAAAAATGCTTTAGAGATGTCTGAAATAAAACTTAAGGATGGACGTATTGGAGGAACGTCTATTGTGTTTAAAATTCCATTAGAAACAGATTATTAATTATGTTGACAGCAATCATAGTAGAAGACATGATGGATGCAATGCAGCTTTTAAAAAGTGATATTGAAACCCATCATCCAGATATAAATATTATACATACAGCACAAAGCGTTGTAGAGGCGGCTAAAGTGCTTGGGAAGGATCAGCCAGATATATTGTTTCTAGATATTATGTTGGGAGATGGCACTGGGTTTGACGTGTTGGAGATTTTTCCGGAGTTAAAATCAAAAATTATTTTTGTAACAGCGAGTGATGAGTTCGCTATTAAAGCATTCAAGTTTGCAGCTATAGATTATGTTTTGAAGCCGTATGCTCACACAGAGTTATCAGATGCCATAGAACGCGCAAAGCTGCAGATACAACCTAATAAGGAGCGTTTAACCATTTTAAAAGACACCTTAACGGCGCCAGAGAAAAAGCCAGATAAAATTTCGTTACACACCCTCGATAAAATTATCATTGTCAACTTAGAGGATATTGTTCGTTGTGAATCAGATAGTAATAACACGATGTTTCATCTAAAAGAAGGGCGTAAAATATTTGTGACTAAGACCTTAAAATATTTTGCAGATTTGCTAAAACCTATTGGGTTTTTGAGAATTCATCAAAGTCATTTAGTTAATCTACAATATATAAGCGCTTTTATAAAAACAGATGGTGGGTATTTAATGCTTAAAAACGGAGAGAATGTTCCAGTATCAGTAAGAAAGAAAGCTGAGGTTATTGAAATATTAGATCAAATGCACCGTTAAGCCAATTTTGTAAGTGATGAAACTTTTTGTTTGATAATGAGTTACTTACAGAAAGTAACCATAATTAAGGTCGCCTAGGGTATTTAGAAAATCATTGAGGCCTTTGATTAAATTATGAAATGTTATTTTTTTTTATTAGCATAACTTTAACTTTTTTATTAAAAATGTGCATTTCATCGAATATTTATGCTCTTTAAGGATAATGTGTTGTAATTAAGTTTTGTGAAGACCTTTTTTTTTATACATTTACGCTCTAATGAAAATACAAAATAAGAAAATTTTAGCCTCAATCTTATTTGTTTTAATAAGTTTTGTATGCGCAGCCCAGGGTGGAAATCCGCCTCCGCCAATGCCACCACCACCTCCAGGTCTCCCTATTGATGGGTTTACAACCTTGGCTCTAGTTGTAGGTGCTTTCTTCGGAATAAAAAAAACAATTCAGAATTCTAAAGACTAATAGTTACGTATTTACACTGCATTACAGGTGTAACTATAGTCTAGCTTCGTAGAGCTTTTGTATATATTTACCTAAAACATCAAATTCTAAATTTATTTTAGAACCTTTTTTTAAGTGCTTAAAATTGGTGTGTTCATAGGTATAAGGGATTATAGCGACACTAAAATTATTTTTTTTAGAATTCACTACAGTTAAACTCACACCATTCACAGTTGCTGAGCCCTTTTCAATAGTAACATTACCTAACGAGGCATCATAGCTAAAGCTATATAGCCAACTCCCATCTTCTTCTTTAACGCTCTCACAGGTTCCAACTTGGTCCACATGCCCTTGCACGATATGTCCATCTAAGCGGTCACCAAGTTTCATAGCGCGCTCTAGGTTTATAATATCTCCTTGCTGTAAATCACCAATATTAGTTTTATCAATAGTTTCTTTGATAGCTGTAACTGTATAGTTGTCACCAGAAATAGCGACAACGGTTAAGCAAATACCATTATGAGCAACGCTTTGGTCGATTTTTAATTCGTTAGTAAGAGTACTTTTAACAGTTAAATTTAGATTGCCTTGTTTTTTATCAAGCTTTGTAACAATCCCTAAATCTTCAATAATACCTGTAAACATAGTGTCGAATAATTGGTTAAATTTGCAATTACAAAATTACAAACATTAGAAAACATCTTAATGGAAAAAGACAAAAAAATAAAATTAGGAATTTCAATAGGAGATCTTAACGGGATTGGATCCGAAATAATACTTAAAACTTTTGAAGACAGTCGAATGTTAGAGTTTTGTACACCAATAATTTTTGGTTCAGTAAAAACGATGTCTTTTTTTAAAAAACACTTTGAGAGCAGCATCAATTTTCATGGTATAAATCATACAGATGAAATTGTTGATGGCAAAGTTAATATTGTCAATGTTTGGAAAGAGAATGTAAATATCAATTTTGGTGAAGAAGATTTGAAGATTGGAGAATATTCAATTAAATCATTAGAAGCAGCAACGAACGCTCTAAAGGATAACGCTATTGATGTTCTAGTTACGGCCCCAATTCACAAGCATAATGTTCAGTCAGACAGTTTTAAATTTCCAGGTCATACTAATTATCTAGCCGAAAAATTAGGAGGGAAAACGTTGATGTTCATGATCACAGATACTTTAAAAGTCGGTCTACTTACAGACCATGTGCCTGTTAAAGAGGTATCTAGTCAAATTACTGCAGAACTTATAAATGAAAAAATAAATATTGTTTATAAATCTTTAGTTGAAGATTTCGGAATTAGAAAACCTAAAATTGCAGTTTTAGGTATTAACCCACATGCAGGAGATAATGGTGTCATTGGTGAAGAAGATGATAAGATATTAAGACCAACTTTGGAAGCTATAAAAGATAAAATGGTATATGGACCTTATTCTGCTGATAGCTTTTTTGGTTCTGGTAACTATAAAAACTTTGATGCCATCATAGCATCATATCACGATCAAGGCCTAATACCTTTCAAAACCATTGCCTTTGGTCATGGCGTAAATTACACTGCTGGCTTAAGTAAAATAAGAACATCACCAGATCATGGTACTGCATTTGAAATTGCTGGAAAAGGTGAAGCAGATAATGGCTCATTTAAAGAGGCTGTTTTTAAGGCTATTGAAATTTTTAACAGTAGACAAGAACATGATGAATATTCTAAAAACCCTTTAAAAAAGGCACCTAAACGCTTAGAAAAACAAACACGCCCAAGAGACAAATAGGTTATCAACATTTTTTGTTTATAACCATAGTTTAATTAATTAAAATTTATATATTTGCAGGCTCAAAATAAATGCGATGATAAAGGCTTTGAAGGAATTTACGATACCGTTTATTGGTCTTAAAGCAGAAAAGCATTATTTTGATTATCAGATTGATAAAAAGTTCTTTGAGTATTTTGAGTATGACGATTTCAATGATGTCAATATAAAAGCAGAGTTAGTTTTTGAAAAAAAGTCAACTTTTTTAGAGTTGTATTTTGAAATTGTAGGTGGTGTCAATGTAAACTGTGACATCACTAATGAACCTTATGACCAAATGGTAGAAGGTGAATTTAAATTAGTAGTGAACTTTGGAGATGTTTACAACGACGAATTTGAGGATATATTAATCATTCCTCATGGAGAATATGAGCTTAATGTTGCACAATATATATATGAGTTAATCATATTATCAATGCCAGCAAAGAGAGTTCATCCAGGAGTCGAGGATGGAACCTTAAATTCAGACATACTTAAAAGATTAGAAGAGTTAAGTCCTAAAAGTTTAGGCGAAAAAGAAGAAACATCAGAGGAAATTGATCCTCGTTGGAATACATTAAAAAAACTATTAACGGATAAATAACATATAAAATGGCACATCCAAAGAGAAAAATATCGAGAACAAGAAGAGATAAAAGAAGAACACATTACAAAGCTTCTGTACCTACTATATCTACTTGTCCTACTACAGGAGAAGCACATCTTTACCACAGAGCGCATTGGCATGAAGGCAAACTGTATTATAGAGGTCAAGTATTAATTGATAACTCTGAAAAAGAGGAAAATTTAGCATAAGTATTATGCATGCATATAATAAAACGCTCATCACTGGGCGTTTTTTTTATGTTTAATTTCTCAAAGTCTTAAAAACGACTTAATTTGCATCATAATCGTTTATATTTTAGCAATTTCATTAAAAACATATCTTTTTTTTTTGGATTTTTTATCTATTTAAGACTGTTTTTTAAAAACCTAGTATGAGTAAAATCACAGCTGCAATTACAGGAGTAGGAGCTTACGTACCTGAGTACCGATTGACCAACCAAATCTTGGAAACATTGGTCGATACAAATGACGAATGGATTACTGCGCGAACAGGTATCAAAGAACGAAGAATTCTTAAAGAAGAAGGTAAAGGGACATCTTTTTTAGCAATTGAAGCTGCTAAAGACCTTATTAATAAGAAGGGGATCGACCCTAAAGAGATTGAGCTGGTAATCGTTGCAACGGCATCACCAGATATGAAAGCGGCTTCAACTGCAGCTTATACAGCAACAGAGATAGGAGCAACAGATGCATTTTCCTTTGATTTGGAAGCTGCATGTTCTAGTTTTTTGTTTGGAATGTCTGTAGCGTCAAGTTACATCGAATCAGGAAAATACAAGAAAATATTACTTATAGGAGCCGATAAAAATTCTTCGTTTATCAATTATAAGGACAGAGCGACGTGTATTATTTTTGGAGATGGTGCAGGGGCAGTTTTGTTTGAACCAAATACCGAAGGGTTGGGTGTTCAAGATGAACTATTAAGAAGTGATGGTAACGGACGAGAATTTCTTCAGGCAACTTATGGAGGATCGTCATATCCAATTACAGCAGATACATTCAACGAAAGCAAACATTATCTATTTCAAGAAGGAAAAACTGTATTTAAGAATGCGGTTTCTAATATGGCAGATGTCACTGAGCGTATCATGAAGCGAAATAACATAACCAACGATGATATTGCATGGCTAGCAGCACATCAAGCTAATAAGAGAATTATAGAAGCAACAGCAAAAAGAGTATCTTTAGATTTAGCAAAGGTGATGATGAATATCCATAAATATGGAAACACAACATCAGCGACCTTACCCTTACTTTTAAACGATTACGAATCACAACTTAAAAAAAATGATAAAGTAATTTTCGCTGCTTTTGGGGGTGGATTTACTTGGGGCTCTATTTATTTAAAATGGGCATACAATTCATAACCAACTTTTAACTAACTAATAAGACTATTAATTATGGATATTAAAGAAATTCAGAACTTAATCAAATTTGTCGCTAAATCAGGTGCAAGTGAGGTTAAATTAGAAATGGATGATATAAAAATCACCATTAGAACAGGTGGAGATGACCGGGGAGAATCGACGACTTACCTGCAACAAATACCAGTTAATCAAGCAGTCGCTCAAGGTATGCCTTCTGCTCCAGTTCAATCTGCTACGCCAGTTGTAGAGGCGCCAGCTGTTTCAGAAGACTCAAAATATATAACTATAAAATCACCAATTATTGGAACATTTTATCGTAAACCGTCACCTGACAAACCGATGTTTGTCGAAATAGGAACATCTATAGGTGAAGGAGATGTACTTTGTGTTATTGAAGCAATGAAATTATTCAATGAAATAGAATCTGAAGTATCAGGGAAAATCGTTAAGATTTTAGTAGATGATTCATCTCCAGTAGAATTTGATCAACCATTATTTTTAGTTGATCCATCATAACCAAATTTAAGATTCCAAAATACAGTTCCTTAAAACACGGAATTTGGAATTTGAAATTTTAAATACAAAACAGTTATGTTTAAAAAAATATTAATAGCCAATAGAGGGGAAATTGCACTACGTGTTATTAGAACCTGTAAAGAAATGGGTATCAAAACTGTAGCGGTATATTCTACAGCAGATGCAGAGAGCTTACATGTTAAGTTTGCAGATGAAGCAGTTTGTATTGGTCCTCCAGCAAGTAGCGAATCGTACCTTAAAATATCAAATATTATCGCAGCAGCAGAAATCACAAATGCTGATGCTATTCATCCTGGATACGGATTTTTATCAGAAAACGCTAAATTTTCTAAAATCTGTGAAGAGCATGATATCAAATTTATTGGTGCATCGCCAGAAATGATTGATAGAATGGGAGACAAGGCTAATGCTAAAGCGACAATGCTTGAAGCTGGTGTCCCTTGTGTACCAGGAAGCGAAGGCATTATCGAAGATTTTGAAGATTGCAAAAAAGTAGCTTTAGAAACTGGTTATCCAGTGATGCTTAAAGCATCTGCAGGTGGCGGTGGAAAAGGTATGCGTGCAGTTTGGAAACCAGAAGATCTTGAAAACGCTTGGGAATCTGCAAGAGCAGAATCTAAAGCAGCCTTTGGAAATGATGATATGTACATGG
The DNA here is from genome assembly GCF_047633235.1 of Psychroserpens sp. Lineage (GTDB taxonomy): Bacteria > Bacteroidota > Bacteroidia > Flavobacteriales > Flavobacteriaceae > Psychroserpens. The sequence continues at coordinate 14,037 of NZ_JBLIET010000047.1, forward strand.
AGAAACTCATCGAAGAGCCAAGACATATCGAAATTCAAATTGTTGGAGACTCAACGGGTAAGGCATGTCATTTATCAGAGAGAGATTGTTCTATACAAAGGCGTCACCAAAAATTAACAGAAGAAGTACCGTCTCCGTTTATGACGACTGCTTTGCGTAAAAAAATGGGTGAAGCAGCAGTTAAAGCTGCCGAATATATTAAATATGAAGGTGCAGGAACAGTAGAGTTTTTGGTAGATAAACACCGTAATTTCTTCTTCATGGAAATGAATACTCGTATCCAAGTAGAGCATCCAATTACAGAGCAAGTTATTGATTTTGATTTGATTCGTGAGCAAATATTGGTAGCTGCAGGTGTTCCAATTTCAGGAAAAAACTATTTACCACAACTACATTCTATTGAGTGTCGTATTAATGCAGAGGATCCTTTTAACGACTTTAGGCCTTCACCAGGACGCATTACAACATTACACGCACCGGGAGGCCATGGTGTGAGATTAGATACTCATGTTTATGCAGGTTACTCTATTCCGCCAAACTACGATTCAATGATTGCTAAGTTAATTACAACTGCGCAAACTCGAGAGGAAGCGATTAATAAAATGAAACGAGCTTTAGATGAATTCGTTATTGAAGGTATAAAAACAACAATTCCATTTCACAGACAGTTGATGGATCATCCAGATTATTTATCAGGTAATTATACCACTAAATTTATGGAGGATTTCAAAATTCAACCTATTGAAGAAGAGTAAAATAAAAAGCGACTAAATTTAGTCGCTTTTTATTTTAGTATAAATGCCTCATTAATTGATTTTATAATCTGCGGAACTTCAGTAATAGTGAAATCGAATATAAGTTGATAGGAATCGTCTTCAAGCTTCATAAGATTTAACGATCCAACCTTTATTGGAAAAGTTCCTGTTTGACCTTTACAATAGCATATTCTTGAGAACCCAGCTTTAACGGCTCCAATTGCTTTGTCTTGTAATTTTATGGAGGATGTTTTATTTTCTATTTCTATATAAATAATTTCAGAATAATTGCCATCCTTAACATTTGGCATAGTCGTTCTATCATACGTGAATTTCAGAACAGTTTTGTCTCCACTAACTAATTCAGAATACCCATTACCAAATTCATCCGTTTTTAAACCGAATTTTTTGTTCTCTAACACTTCAAATTTACAGATCCCGTCATCGGGACACAAAGAAACTACGTCGCTTGGAACAGAGTCTTTAGAGATATTCTTATTAGCATTACATGCTAATAAGAGACTCATCATTATACATAATACTAAAGCTTTCATCTTTTAAAGATAAACTATTTTAGCTTTCAATGTTTTGTAGGCCAAAAATCTAGGTGTACATTTATGAACTGATTAACTAGAAATAAACAACATGAAACAAAATTACATTAAAGCTACTTTAGTTTTTATGGCAGTAGTAATCTGCTCAGTATCGGGTTTTGCACAGCAGGGCAAACCTTTCTGGACTAAAATAACAAAAGACCAAGCCTCAAAAGGCCAACTCGCTATTAGAAAAGTAGAACCAGCAAAAGCTGACTTTTATCAATTAGACATTGAAGGTCTAAGACAATCATTACAATCGGCTCCAAATAGAAAAATATTTTTTGAACAATCTCAGGTAGTTGTGCAATTTCCAAATGCAAATGGAAACTTAGAGTCTTACAGGATTAAAGAAGCGTCAATTATGGAAGAGGCTTTACAACTACAATTTCCAAATATGCGCAGTTATGTTGGACAAAGCATAGAAAACCCAATAAATGTGATTCGATTTAGTATTACTCCAAACGGAATTAATACAATGACCTTTACTGAACAAGGAACTCATTTTGTGGATCCATATACTGAAAATGGTAGTTATTATATGTCATATTCTAAATCTAATTTATCTAACAATTCAGACGAATGGGTGTGCGACTATATTGATGAAGTAGACGATAATGTAAATCGTGAAATAGGTCCAAGTTCAAACAGAAATGCTAATGATGGAATAATGCGTGAGTTTAGACTAGCACTTGCCTGTACTGTAGAATACTCTACTTTTCATGGAGGCACACTATCTGGCGTGATGGCAGCAATGGTAAATACTATGACTAGAGTTAATGGAGTTTACGAAAGAGAACTATCTGTCACGATGTTGATGGTTGATAATACCAGTATCATTTTTTTAGGGCCAGATGTTAATAGCGACCCGTATACTAATGACGATGGATTTGCAATGTTGAATGAAAACCAAACAACCGTTAATGCAAATATAGGCTCACCAAATTATGATATTGGTCATGTCTTTAGTACTGGAGGTGGTGGTGTAGCGGCCTTGAATTCTCCATGTACGAGCTCAAAGGCTCGTGGTGTAACTGGGTTGCCCAACCCTATTGGAGATGCTTTCGATGTGGATTATGTTTGCCATGAAATGGGACATCAATATGGTGGTCCGCATACCTTTAATGGTAATGCACCAGGTACAAGTTGTTTGACGCAAAGAACAGCTTCTAATGCTTATGAGCCAGGAAGCGGCTCTACTATTATGGCTTATGCAGGGATTTGTGCCCCTCAGAATGTCCAAAATAGTAGTGATGATTATTTTCACCAAAAAAGTTTAGATGAGATTTTTGATAATATTACAAATGGTAACAGTCAATGTGCTAACCTTTTAGCTATACCTAACATGGCACCAACCTCAAATGCTGGAGGTGACTTTATAATCCCAAGCTCAACACCTTATAAGCTTACAGGGTCAGCAACAGATGATGATGGGCTCGAAAGCTTGACGTATACATGGGAGCAATATGATTTGGGACCTACAGGTGCTCCAACAGAAACTACGGTTCTAGGTCCAATTGTAAGATCTTTTAAAGGGACTAATAACCCAACAAGGTATATCCCTCAATTGTCAGACTTAGTTAATTCTGGTGGTTCTACAGCTTGGGAAAAATTAGCTTCGGTTAATAGAGATTTAAATTTCAGATTGACCGTAAGAGATAACGATGCAGATGGAGGTCAGACTGCGGTTAGTGCTATGTTGGCAACGGTGAACGCATCAGCAGGACCATTTATCGTAACATCACAAAATTCATCTGGTACCTCATGGAGTTCTGGCGAGACGAAAACAATTACCTGGGATGTCGCAGGAACGACAGCTAATAGTGTTAATACAGCTAATGTAAATATTTTATTGTCAATAGATGGAGGTCTTACCTATGAAACAACTTTAGCAGCAAATGTAGCAAACGACGGAAGTCAAGATATTACAGTGCCATCTGGTCTGTCCTCGGGATTTTGTAGAGTTATGGTAGAGGCTGTTGGAAATATTTTCTTTAATATTAATACCACTGATTTTTCTTTAAATGCAACCGTTACAACTGTGTGTAATACGTATACAACCGGAGCAATATCAACGAACATTCCAGATGGAGGTGGAGCTAATGTTCAGGGGACACCAGTTTTTATTCCTGTAACCGTGACCGAAACTACAGCAATTACAGACATTAGAGTGTCCGCAGATGTTACACATTCTTATATAGGAGATTTAATTATGCAACTGCAAGCACCTAATGGTGGTGGTTTTGCCAATATCTGGGCAAGATCTTGTAATACAGCTCAATTTCAAGATATAGATATTACCTTTAAAGATGGAGAGCCAGCCATTTTGTGTGCATCTCCAACAACGGGAACGTATGCTCCTGCAAGTTCTATGGGAGGTTTTACAGGTAATAACCCATCAGGCACATGGAATTTAGTATTCGTAGATTTTTACAATGGAGATACTGGAGTTGTGAATGAGTGGTCTTTAGAATTATGTACAACTTCGGTGACTTTAGGCGTCGATGAGTTAAATTTAGAAAACACATTATCAGTGTATCCAAACCCAAACAACGGAGAATTTAATATTAAGTTCAACGCAAGTTCAAATAATGTCGATGTACACGTGTTTGATATTAGAGGCCGATCAGTTTTTGATACCACGTATAACAATAGTTCTGGAGAATTTAATGAGACAATTAACTTAGCAACCGTTAATGCTGGAATGTATTTACTTAATATAAACGATGGTGGAAATACAATAACTAAAAAGATTATTGTAGAATAACTATTTAGTCAATACTATAATCAACTTCGAAAGCAATTTCGGAGTTTTTTTATTTAGGAAATTGAGAGTTAGTTTATATAGTATTTTACCGTTTCCCTTTTTTGCAGAGTGCTTCAAAGCGTCAGGCTATCTGCTAAATATTTTTTGAAAAAACAAAAAAGGATATCGCTTCTATCCTTAACATAAGAGGCCACCAAAAGGTAGTTTTAAATTTTAAGACCAAGCAAACCAAAATTCACTATTTTTACTCAACAACTCAACAACTCAACAACTCAACAACTCAACAACTCAACAACTCAACAACTCAACAA
>NZ_JBLIET010000048.1:0-18170 GCF_047633235.1 Psychroserpens sp.
AGTGTGTCTTTAATAACGACACCAACGGTATTCTCCGTATCCGCAACTAGGTGACCACCTTCTGGTAAAAACTGTGCATCTAGTTTAGAGCTTATAGTTGTTAGGTTCTCGTCATCAATTTGATTTGGATCAACAATTTTTATGCTTTGAGTATAGAGATTTTTTTCATCAAAATTCTTCATCCAATTGGTATACGCTTTGAAGGTGAAGTTTCCATTTGTGAATGTACTATCAATGGTAAACGTGCTATAAGCCTTGCCTTGTTTAGCCCAAATAAGTTGTTCCTTAATGGTGTTATTATTTTCATCAGTAATAACTGCGTAAATATTAGTCGTTTTCGTCGATGGTTTTTTAGTGTTTTTATCAAACACATACACACTAAATCCAATAGTTTCATCTAAAAGGTAGAGTGATTTGTTAAGATGTGCAAAGGCAACTTCTCTTGGGAGATTGACATAGTCATTAAAAGAAGATTCTATATCTGTTTTACCTTGACCAAGGCTACTATTGAAGCAAAAAAGATAAAAGACATAAATAAATAATTGGGAGGTGGTTGTTTTTGAGGCAGTATCTTCTTTTTTCATTTGACAATTTTTTAAAATTATAATAATTTACTTCTAAGACTTTAATTAACTGTAATCACTTTTTCTTCAGAAATAAAACGACCTTCATTAGTCATGCCTTCAATGAACAATTTTATTTGCTTCGTTTTGGTGTTTAGGATTTTTAGATTAATGGCATTAGATTCACTTAAAACCATATTTGGAATCCAATCAATCACACCATACTCTCTAAAGAAATCACTATTGTAGTATACGTATTTTGGCACGTAATACGTTTTAGGAGATGTAAAGGTTAGCGGAAGACTGATTTTTTGATTGAACTCTTTGCGTTTATCGTTTTTAAATCGAAGATTTAAATCTGTTTTAATATGAATACTGCCACCTTCTCCAATGACGCTAGCGTCATATCCTTTTGTAGTTCTATCAATAGCTATATAATCGATATCACTCATATTAAACAAGACTAGCTCACTTAGGTCCCTAACTCTGCGCCTATTTAAAAATATGGCAGGACTATTTCTTCCTCTTCTAATAGAAAATGAGCTAGACAGTAAATCCTGAAAAACTTGAAACCCTTTTCCGCTAAGATACGTAGCTAAATCAATTTCATTAGCCCTTTGGTCGTCGTCAAATAAATCAATCCTACCACCTGAGTGATACTTGGTCAATTTATCAATACGTTGTTTTTCTATATTTGCTTTGATGACCACTTCATCTAATTTTTCGATATTATCCCATTCTGTATCAAAAAGTACATCAGAACCATTCGCTTCGAAAATTGAGCCTTCTTTGAGAGTTAAAACAGTTATGAAATTATCAATCCTAGGAACTCTAGAAGGTGTAAATTGTAGATATAAGTTTGGTTTTTGCATTTTAGTTTTACCCACTACTTCAGTGAATTCTATTTGCTCATCGTCTTCAACAATGAATCCTTTGTGGCTAAATGTACTTTCGTTTTTACTGACTATGTACGCTTGGGCTGTGTGGTTTTTTGACGTATGTAAAATATATCTACCATTCTCATTAGCCTTATTAGTATTCGCTGTAAATGCAATACCAGTTTCAAATTCAAATATTCGTTTTGGAGGGTTGTTAAATACAGAATTCCATTCATAACTGCTCCATCCTTGGGTTAATAAGAGGTTGTCAAGTTCATATTGTTTCTTCATATTGATATCTGAGAAGTAGTATTTAGCATTCTCGATATAACCTTTGATGTAAGGCTGTAAAAGTGTATATGATAAGATGTTGTGATCTGCATTGTAAGACTTTGTGTCATATGGTAAAACAGAGATACTGAGATGAGCTATTTCAGCTATTTTTATACCACTCACAGGAACTTGAATGGATAGTGAATCTTCATTTTTTTTAGTAAAAGCCTCAGCAGTTTTTAAAGCTTCAATTCCGTCGTAGTTAAAGAAAATACGTTCTAAAACAGGAGTGTTGTTCTCATTAAATAATGTGAATATATTAATTCCAACAAACAAGTCTTTACGGTCAATAGCTTTAGTTAATGTAGTTTTGTTTTCAAATTTAACTTTAATAGTTTTAGACTGACTACCATTATGAATAAACAATGTGTATGGTTTGTTCTTAATAGTTGACAATGTTTTATCGTTGGTATTAAAAGTCAAGGCGACTCTTGAAGCGACTTGATTTAAGGCTATATTGATACCTTTTTCATCTGCAGCAACTAAATCGAATATTTGAATTCTATTTCTAAAATCAATTTCAACTCGGTAAGATGCTTTACTATCATGGAGCAAAAGGAATTTGCCAATACCTAGATGATTAGTTTTAAAATTAGACACAATCATATTGTTGTCATTCAAAACTCTACCCGTAATATTTGGTGTACCATAACCCAAAGTATCTTTAATAACGACACCAACGCTGTTTTCAGCATCAGCTATTAAATGACCTCCTTCTGGTAAAAATTGCGCATCTAGTTTAGAACTTATTGTTATTTTTGCAGTACCAATTGTTATCTCTGGATCAACAATTTTTATACTTTGGCTATACAGATTCTGTTCATCAAAATTTTTCATCCAATTGGTATAGGCTTTAAAAGTATAGTTGCCATTAGTAAATGTGCTGTCTATACTAAAGCTTCCATAAGCATTACCGTCTTTAGCCCAAATGAGTTGTTTTTTAATAATCTTATTATTCTCATCGGTTACAAGAGTATAAACATTAGTCGTTTTTGTTGATGGTTTTTTTGTGTTTTTATCCAACACATACACACTAAATCCTATAGTTTCCCCTTTTAGATACAGTGATTTGTTGAGATGAGCGAAGGCAACCTCCCTTGGGAGATTGACGTACTCATTAAATGAAGATTCTACAACTGTTGTATCTTGGCCTGCACTAATATTGAAGCAAAGCAGGCAAAAGACATAAATAAATAAATTATAGGGGATTGTTTTTGAGGTCGTGTATTTTTTTTTCATGGACAAGATATTTTTAAAATGAATCTCTTTTTAAGATTAAAACTTCAAAAAATGCGCCATTTGGTTAAACTAATGAAAATGAGACTATTAGTTGAATGTTATAGTTTTTTCTTCGGAAATAAAACCGCCTTTGTTGGCTGTGCCTTCAATAAATAATTTTAGTTGCTCTATATTTTTATCCGCAATTTTAAAGGTGAGATTACCGTTTTTGTCAAGTTGGCCATTTGGAATCCAAGCAATAACGCCATATTGGTTAAAGAAATCACTACGATAACTAGAATATAGTGGCGCGTAAAAGGTTTTAGGCGAGGTAAACGTTAATGGAATCATAGCTTCTTGTGAAATGTCTTTTGAGATATCATTTCCAAATTGTAATTCAGGATCTGTAAATATTTTTATTACACCGGCAGCACCGCGCATTCCTTCGCCCAAGCCAGATTTATCTATAACAACATAGTCCACGTTTCTCATATTTAGACTTAGTAAAATAGTAAAATCAGAGAGTAATAATTTATCTAGATAAATAAGTGGAGTTGTGCTTCCATTTAAAGTATTACGTCTTTGTGTCGTAATGTTTAGAGAAATTCCATTTTGTAATACATTAAACCCTTTGTTGCTTATATAGGACGCGAAATCTATATATCTATCTCTAGCATTTTCATCAAAAACATCTATATTTCCACTCATTTGTTGTCGCTCTATTTTGTCAATTTTAGTCTTTTCTTTTTGAGCGTTAATGACTACTACATCTAATTCTTGAGCCTCAGAAATAGAATTTTTAAAAACAGACTCTTGGATTTTAGAATTATAAATAGATTTCACTCGAAGTGGCAGTAGTGTTATAAAATTATCTATTGTAGGTATTGATGATGGTGTAAATTGAACATATAAATTTGGTTTTCCAACACTTTGCCTTTTTCCGATAGCTCCAAAAACAATTTTTTCATCATCTATTGGCAGTAAACCTTTGATTGTAAATGATTTTTCTTTATTGGGTACTTCAATAGTTTGCGTAGAACTATTAATCATTGGGTACACTATAAATTGATTGCTCTTGGAGTTATTAACATTTGCCTTGACCGTAATTCCTTTTTCAAAATCAAACTTTATATTGGGTTCATAATTAAAAATAGAATTCCATTCATAACTGCTCCAACCTTGAGTCAATAGAAGGTTGTCAAGCTCAAATTTTTTCTTTCTGTCAATTGCGGTAAAGTAATAGCGCGCGTTCTCAATATAGCTCTTTACATAAGGTTGTAAATAAGTATATGATACTATGTTGTGATTAGTATCATAAGATGAGGTGCCCGATGGAAGAACAGAAACACTTAAATTATGAAATTGTGAGGCATCGATGCTTTTAAATGGAACAGAGATCGTAATAGAATCAAAAGATTTAGTCGTGCTAGCTTTTTCAGAATTTAAGATTGAAATCCCATCATAATTAAAGAACAAGCGTTCCAAAATTGGATTATTATCTTCATCAAAGAGTGTAATAATATTAATACCTGAGTATAAATCACTAAGATTAATCAATTTTGTGATTTCTTGTGTGTCTGTAAAACTAAGATCTAATGATTTTATTAAGCTTCCATTATGAATGATAATTTTAAAATTCTTGTCCTTAATGTTTTGTAATGTATTTGCATTTGATCTAAAAGTTAATGCAATCTTACTACCTAGATTATTAAGGCTTAAATTTAGTCCTGTACGTTCTGCTGGTTCAATCTTTACTTGAGAAGTCAACTCATCATAGGTTATTTCTGCAGTGTAATTTTTTCCATCTTCGGGTGTAAATATAAATTTTCCTATCCCAAATTGATTGGTTTTAAAAGTAGTGATGAGTTCTCCATTGGAGTCTTTTATCGTACCCTCAGCTTCCCTTAGTCCGTAGCCATTGTCATCCTTAATAACGACACCTACTACATTTTTAATACTTGAAATTAAGTGACCGCCTTCTGGTAAAAACTGAGTGTCTAAAACGGGAGCATTCATTGTTGTAGATACATCATTGTCGTCGTCCGTATTTATAACTTTAATGTTTTGTAAATAAAAATTTTGCTCGTCAAAATTTTTCATCCAGTTGGTGTATGCTTTAAAGGTATAGCTTCCAGAAGCGTAGGTGCTGTCTACTAGAAAGCTCCCATTTGCCACGCCATTCTCAGCAAGAATAAGAGCTTTATTTAAGACTCTCCCTTTACTATCGGTAATAGAACAGTAGACGTTTGTTGTGACATCAGAGTGGTTTTTAATGCTTTTGTCAAAAACATATACATTAAAACCAATGGTTTCATCCTTTAAGTAAAGCGATTTGTTTAAATGAGCGTAAGCAATTTCTCGTGGTAATTTCACATAATTGCTGTAAGAAGTAGATAACTGGTCTTGGTTTTGGCTTTCGGCGTTAAAAAAAGAAAACACACATAATAAAAGAACTGTATATTTTACTTGAGAATAGTTGGGGCAAGAGTTTTTAATCATTGTTTTTTTGGTTAACCGTTATAATTTTTTCTTCGGAAATGTATTGGCCATTATTTGCTATACTTTCAATACATAATTTTATTTGTTTTTTGTATTCAACACATGGAGCTTAATTACACTATAATCACAGCTCTTTCAAATTGGAAACCAATCTATAATACCATTATTGTCTAAAATCATTTTCTTTTTTACAATCGTACCAGATCTATTTTGTATCGTACAATACATATTTTTTGTAAGTACAGAAGATTTCTTAATGTACTGCTCTAAAAAGTAAATTGAGAACCTTAAACTTTCTTCTTTAGTTAAAGTAGATGTGTTTAAATGGTCATAAGCTATCTCCCCTTTTAGATTCGAGTAGTTTTTATAGGCATCAAACAGATAGGCATCATTTGGTTGTTGTGAATTTCCGAGGAAAAAAATGAGACTAAATAATACTAATAAAACATAGTTAGGCTTATTATATAGTGCGTTTTTCATGATTAGATGGTTGATAATGAGTCAAATTTAACCTAAACCGATCTATTTTCTTACAAACAGAATACTAATTTATAGTTAAAATTAAATAGCACGAAAATTAATTTAGAAGAATATATTTTGAGCCAACCTAAATGTGTTGGCATGTGCATCTATAATTGTTTTGATGTCTGGAGAATAACCTCCACCCATACTGCACATTACAGGTGTTTTATGATGTTTACAGGTCTCTAAAACAAATTGATCTCGTCGTTTGCTACCATCAATAGTCAAACCTAATTTTCCTAGTTTGTCCGTTGCAATAACATCAACGCCACATAGGTAATAGATAAAATCGGGTTGTTCTTGTTTGATTAACTTTGGCAGTGTCTCATAGAGTAAATTGAGATAGGTCTCATCATTAGTATCATTTTCTAGAGCAATGTCTAAATCACTAATTTCTTTTTTAAAGGGATAATTTCCTTTACCATGCATAGAAAATGTAAATACAGAAGCGTCATTTTTAAAAATCTCGGCTGTACCATTACCTTGATGTACATCTAAATCTACAATTAAGATTTTATCAGCTAATTTGTTTTGCTGAAGATATCTTGCGCCAATGGCTTGATCATTTAATAAACAGAATGCTTCTCCACGATTAGTGAAGGCATGGTGCGTGCCTCCTGCAATATTCATAGCAATACCATACTGTAAAGCAAATTCGCTAGCTTTTATCGTACCATCCGCAATAATAACTTCACGTTGTACTAGAATCTCACTTAATGGAAATCCGATTTTTCGAGCAGCTCGTTTATCTAAAGTGAGTTGCTTTAAATCTTGAAAATAATCGGCAGTATGTACTCTCAGTATATGTTTGTCGTCTGGAATTCCTGGTTCAAAGAAATTGTCTTTTGTACAGGTGCCTTCATATAGTAATTGTTCTGGAAGTAACTCGTATTTCAACATAGGAAAACGATGGCCTTCTGGAAGCGGATGTTGGTAGATAGAATGATTGGCTATTTTGAGCATCTACGTCTTATGTAATTTTAATTGAATTCGTTTTCTAGCAATATCAATATCTAAAACCTTTACAATGATTTGTTGGTGTAAATGCACATGCTCGTTAACATCTTTTACAAAACTGTCTGATAAATTAGAGACATGAATCAATCCGCTTTCTTTAATCCCTACATCTACAAAACATCCAAATGCAGTAATATTATTTACAATTCCAGGTAATAACTGGCCTTCACTTAAATTGTTTATTGTTTTTATATTTTGATTAAAAGCAAATACTTTTGCTTGCGCTCTAATATCTAAACCCGGTTTTTCTAGCTCTTTAATAATATCTTTTAAGGTTAACAATCCAATAGTACTTGAAACATAGTTTTGTAAATGTATCTTTTGAAGAATGGCTTTATTTCCTATTAATTCGGAAATTGATACACTTGCGTCTTGCGCCATTTGTTGAATAATAGGGTAGCTTTCAGGATGTACAGCAGAATCATCTAACGGGTTTTTACCGCCTTTAATTCTTAAAAACCCAGCACTTTGCTCAAAAGCTTTACCGCCTAGTCTAGGTGCTTTTTTAATATCTTTTCTTGAAGCGAACGAACCATTTTCACTTCTATAACTAACTATGTTTTCTGCCAATTTTGGTCCAATTCCAGAGACGTAACTTAATAAACTATGACTGGCAGTATTAATATTTACGCCAACCGAATTTACGCAATTTTCTACAACAACATCTAATTCTTTATTGAGTTTGCTTTGATCTACATCATGTTGGTATTGGCCAACACCAATGGATTTAGCATCAATTTTTACCAGTTCTGCTAAAGGGTCTTGTAAACGTCGCCCAATCGACACCGAACCTCGAACGGTCACATCATAATTAGGAAATTCATCACGTGCAATTTTTGATGCTGAATAAATACTTGCTCCAGCTTCACTAACCACAAACACTTGGACGTCAGTATTAAATCTTATTTTTCTAACTAAAGCTTCTGTTTCTCTTGATGCGGTTCCGTTTCCAATGGCGATGGCCTCTATTTTATGTGCTTCAGTTAAAAAACTTATTTTCTTCATAGCACCAATCTGATCATTTTTTGGCGCATGCGGATATATGGTTTCGTTGTGTTTTAAATCGCCTTTTTCATCTAAACACACCAATTTACATCCTGATCGAAAGCCTGGATCTATGGCTAAAACACGTTTTTCACCTAGAGGAGAACCAAGTAATAATTGCTTTAAATTTTTAGCGAAAATTGAAATTGCAGCGTCATCTGCTTTGTCTTTTGCTTTTTGAAGTGCTTCATTACTTAATGAAGGAAACAGTAAACGTTTATAAGCATCAGAAATAGCGAGTTCAATTTGGTCTCCACATTCATTTTGACTTTTAATAAGTTTGCGATCTATATAGTCTAAAGCGCGTTCATTATCAATTTGAATCTTTATGCGAATGAACCCTTCTTTTTCTGCTCTTAAAATGGCAAGCAATCGGTGTGAAGGAATCCGGCTTAGTGCTTCTTCCCATTGAAAATAATCTCTAAACTTTTGAGCATTTTCATCCTCTTTTTTTGATTTTATCACTTTGGTCGAAATCATGGCGTGACGTTCTAGCTGGGACCTAAGATTTGATCTTATATCTGATCGTTCGTTAATCCACTCAGCAATAATACGTCTTGCGCCTTCTAAAGCGTCTTCCGAAGAAGAAATCGCACCTTTTACATAACGTTGCGCAGTAGATTCTAGGTCACTATTATTTTGTGACATAATAAGCTTCGCGAGAGGTTCCAATCCGTTTTGGCGAGCAGTTTCTGCCTTTGTTTTTCTGCTTTTTTTATAGGGAAGGTATAAATCTTCAAGTGCTGTACTATCTTGACAAGCGTTTACTTTTATTTTTAATTCTGAAGTTAAGAGCTCTTGATCCTCTAACGCTTTTAAAATGGTGATTTTGCGTTTTTCTAAAGCCTCAAACTGTGCCTTGTATTTTACAATATCTCCAACTTGAACTTCGTCTAAATTTCCCGTGGCTTCTTTTCTGTATCTCGAAATAAAAGGAATTGTACAGTCTTGATTTAGTAGATTAACTGTATTTTTTACTGAAGATTCTAGTAATCCTGTCTGAGAGATTATGAATTTTAATACGTGCATTATTGTTTTTGAAATAGTGTATAAATATAAGGGCGTTCACCTCCAAAGGGATTTATAAAGGTGTAATTAAAGTTATCTATGAGTTTAAAAGCAGCACCTAATTGTTGTTGTAACATCTCAACATTATAGCGTTTTAAATCTAATCCACAGCATTTTTCTGCACCATCAAGTGCAAAAACAGCAATAAGAACAAAACCATTTTTTGCAACAATTTTTTTAATGAGATTGAAATATGCTTTCTGCTGGTCTTCTTTTAAAAAGAAATGAAGTACGGCTCTATCAATCCATAAATTCACATTTTTAAGATGCTGTAATTCTGAGGGGTTAATTAAATCGTCTGGAATACAATTTAAGTTATAATTATGTGATTTTTTAACGCGTTCTTTTAGCTTTTGCAAAGCCAACGTACTTATATCATTTGCTATAAGATTAGTGTAACCTTGGTCTAAAAGGATATCAATTACTGTTGTGGTTCCAACACCTACATTTAGTAGTGTAGCATCTTTGGCTAAATTAGTTTTAGCAATAAGATTAAGGGTTTGAGTTGGGTCTTCTTCAAACCAGCCTAATTGTTTATCGGCCTTATTATAGGCAGTATCCCAATGTGTTTTTAAATTGTTAGAATCATTCATTTAATAACCAATATGTTTCTCAGTTTCTGTACTTAAAACTAACAGAAAATAAAACTCGTTTTCAAAGTAACATTGAAAACGAGTTTTAAACAAATTTTTCATCTATTAAAATTAATTTTCAGCTTGTTTTTTAGCATCTTCAATCATTTTTTCATTGGGTAAAATAGCAATATTAACACGTCTGTTTTTTGCACGACCTGTGGCTGTTGAATTATCATGCATTGGCTGGGATTCTCCAAACCAATTCGTATTAAAACGTTCGGAATTTAACCCTTTTCCTGTTAAATAGTTAGTAACAGCATAAGCTCTGTTTTTAGAAAGTGTCCTATTATAATCTTCTGCTCCAGTACTATCTGTATGTCCAACTCTAAGTATATTGGTGTTTGGGTATTCTCTAAATATGGCTGCTAATTTATTTATTGTTTCCTGTGACGCAGAGTTAATATTGTATTTATTGGTATTAAAATAAACACCACTATTCTCATCAAAGGTCACCACAATACCGTCATCTGCGCGTTCTACTACTGCATCTGGTGTTTCTTCTTCAATTTTTTGAGCTTGTTTATCCATTTTGTTTCCAATTAGCACACCAGCGCCTACACCAATGACTCCGCCAATAATGGCTCCCAATTCTCCGTTGCCTCCTTTGCCAACATTGTTGCCAATTATGGCGCCTAAAATAGCGCCACCAGTTGTTCCAATGACAGCACCTTTCTGTTTGTTGTTAGCATTTTTAACTGCTTTACAATTGGTCAAACTAAAGACAATTAATATCGTAAAGAGTATACTGCTGCTTTTATTTATAATTGTTTTCATAGGTTTAGTTTTATGATTTAGTAAAGTTCATTGTAATCGTAAAAGGTTTTCCTTCTACCGTAAGCGTTTGCTTCCATTGCATTTCTGTTTCTGAAAGTATTGAAAGATTTAGTCGGAATCCTTGATTGGTTTCTGATTTATTCTTTGCATTTGTTGTTTTTAGTAAGACGTCATAAAGTCCAGTAGTGTCATCTACTTCTTGAATTGTGAATACAAAGTTACGATCACCATTAGTGCAATTAGAACTATTTATGGTGTAAATACCAGTGTTGTTATTTGGTATAAATCGCCAAGTGCTGGCCTCAAAACAAGATTTAGACGCGTCATCGAGTAAAGTGACGTTGTATGTTCCCTGTTGACTTTAGGTAATTGTATTTAGAGACCAATTGCCTTTAATGAATTTTTTGGATGCTCTTACGGTTTTTGAACCACCACACGACATTACACTAATAGAGATTAGCAATAGAAGTATTCGTTTCATATGGTGTTGTATTTAGTTAATAATGGTACTATTATATACGAATTTAAAGTGTCGTTAGACGCTTGTATAGGGGTAGTACTAAGACTTTATGTTTTAATAAATCAAAACAAATTATTGCTTAGATCATTGTTAAACAGTTTGTTAAAAAAAGTATAAGAAGTAATCTTGGATAGTTTTTAATAAGAAATTAACTAATTTGTAAACCACTTTTAACTGTAGTACCAGGATTTACAAAAACAAGTTTCCCTTCCGCAGTTTCGGTCATTAAAATCATGCCTTCACTTTCTACACCACGCAATGCTCTAGGAGCTAAGTTGACGAGAACAGTTACTTGTTTTCCAACCACTTCTTCTGGTGTAAAACTTTCTGCAATACCAGACACAATCGTTCTTATATCAATACCTGTATCGACTTTTAAGATGAGTAGTTTTTTAGTTTTAGGCATTTTTTCTGCTTCGAGAATGGTTCCAACTCTCATATCGAGCTTCGTGAAATCCTCAAAGGTTATAATGTCTTTTTGAGGTTCTATTGTTTTGTTGGCAGCTTCGTTTGCTCTTTTACTAGCTTCTAATTTTTCCAATTGTTCTTCTATCGTTTTATCTTCTATTTTACTAAATAATAACTCGCCTTTTCCAATTTGATGTCCTGATGGTAAGAGCACATCTTTAGTTGAAATATCAGGCCATTGGTTCTGGACTCCGCTCGAACTGACAGAGAGAATATCTTTTAGTTTAGTGGATGTAAACGGTAAAAATGGTTCACATAAGGTAGCTAAAGCACTTGAAATTTGAAGCGCTACAAATAGGATTGTTTTTGTGCGAACTTCATCGGTTTTGATCAATTTCCAGGGTTCTTCGTCTGCTAAATATTTATTTCCTAAGCGCGCTAAACTCATCAACTCCTGACTTGCTTCTCTAAAACGGTAACGTTCAATAGAGCTTTCAATCACTGCTGGATATGCTTTTATAGCAGCTAGAGTCTCGTTATCAATTTCTGAGAACTCTGAAGCTTCAGGTACAACACCTTCGTAATATTTGTTGGTCAAGACGACGACTCGATTTATGAAATTTCCGAAGATAGCGACCAATTCATTATTATTTCGTGCTTGAAAATCTTTCCAAGTAAAATCGTTATCCTTACTCTCTGGAGCATTTGCGGTTAGGGCATAACGCAAGACATCTTGCATGTTTGGAAAATCTTGTAAATAATCTGGTAACCAAACGGCCCAATTTTTTGAGGTCGATAATTTTTTACCTTCTAAGTTTAAAAATTCGTTGGCTGGTACATTGTCTGGTAATATATAAGATCCTTCTGCTTTTAACATTGCTGGGAAAATAATACAGTGAAATACGATATTATCTTTACCAATAAAGTGGACGAGCTTGGTGTCTTTGTCTTTCCAATAAGGTTCCCAATCTTTACCTTCTCTTGCTGCCCATTCTTTGGTTGAAGAAATATAACCAATAGGCGCATCAAACCAAACGTAAAGCACTTTGCCTTCTCCTCCAGAAGCTGGAACAGGAATTCCCCAATCCAAATCGCGAGTTACTGCTCTTGGACGCAAACCATCATCAATCCATGATTTTACTTGTCCGTAGACATTAGGCTTCCAGTCTTTTTTATGATCTTTTAAAATCCATTCTTTTAAAAATTTTTCATGTTTATCTAGTGGTAAAAACCAGTGTTTTGTTTCTTTTAAAGAAGGAACATTACCCGTAATTGCAGATTTTGGATTGATTAAATCGGTTGCATTTAAACTCGATCCACAACTTTCACATTGATCACCATAAGCTTCTTCGTTACCGCATTTTGGGCAGGTTCCTGTTACAAAACGATCTGCCAAAAACTGATTCGCCTCTGCATCATACAATTGTTCTGTAACGTCCTCTATAAATTCACCTTTATCGTTAAGTGTTTTGAAAAACTCTTGAGCAGTATCATGATGAATTTTTGCAGAGGTACGTGAGTAGTTGTCAAACGTTATGCCGAAGTCTTCAAACGATTTTTTAATATTCGCATGGTATTTATCGACGATATCTTGAGGTGTAACCCCTTCCTTTTTAGCTTTAATTGTAATAGGTACGCCATGTTCATCACTTCCGCAGATGAAAGCCACATCATTACCTGTCAATCTTTTATAGCGCGCATAAATATCTGCAGGCACATAAACACCAGCTAAATGCCCAATGTGAATTGGACCGTTTGTGTATGGTAAAGCAGCAGTAATCGTATAGCGTTTAGACATCTTATATTCGTTTTAACAGGCTACAAAAGTACGCATTTTGTAAGGGATATTGAAACGGGGATTTATAAATTTTGTACATTTACAGTATGTCTAAAATTGGTTATTTATTAGTCTTGATTTGCGTATCTTTTTTCTTCGGAAATGTAACTGCTCAAGTGAAACCTGTCCAACAAAAAAAAGCTGCTTTGATACAACCACCATACCTTAAAGCTGGAGATACCGTTGCTATTGTAGCGCCTTCAGGAATTTTGAAAAACAGAACTGATGAAGTTAATCAAGCGGTTGCACTTTTAAAAAGTTGGGGTTTACATGCTGTGGTTGGTAAAAACGTATTTAGTAAAGACAATCATTTTGCAGGTACAGATGAAGAGCGATGTGAGGATTTTCAAAACGTATTAGATGACCCTAAAATTAGTGCGATTTGGTGCGCAAGAGGCGGCTATGGAACTGTTAGAATTTTAAATAAATTGGATTATACTAAGTTTAAGGAGAATCCAAAATGGCTCATTGGATATAGTGATATTACAGCATTACATAATCAATTTCACAATGAAGGTTTTCAATCGATACATGCGCTAATGTGCGTGAGTTTGCCAGAAGATATTTCAGAAATAAAAGAAACTATAGCAAGCTTTAAATCTACGATTTTCGGGAAACCGGTTGATTATATTTTAACAGGTTCAAATTACAATAGAGCAGGAGAAGCAACAGGGCCTTTGGTTGGAGGGAACTTAACAATACTTCATACGATGTTAGGATCAAACGAGAGTCTTGCTACGAATGGTAAAATCTTATTTATAGAAGACATAGGGGAATATAAATACCATATAGACCGCATGCTCCAAAGTTTAAAACGTGCGGGTTATTTCGATAATTGTGCAGGTGTTTTAGTTGGTGATATGAGCAGAATGCGAAAAAACACAACACCTTGGGGAACCTCTGTAGAGCAACTTATTTTGGATGCTTTGTCAGATTATGATTTTCCAATTGCATTTGGTATGCCTGCTGGACACGAGAAAGATAATCGTGCTATGGTTCTAGGGAAGACTATAAAATTAGAAGTCCAGAAAGATAAAAGTACTGTGCTGTTTTTAAAATAAGCGTTTTTGAAAGACAAGAAAAATAGTAGCGCCTGCAAAATAGAGGCATATATCAATTAAATCTCCAGTATATCTTTCGTTTATTTGAGGCAATACCCACTCGAAATATACCGTATAAAAAAAGGTTAATCCATAAACAATTGCTATAGGAGCGTATAGATTATTTGCTTTTTTATAGAGCCTTACCATTGCGAGGCAAACACTGAGTACGATGGGCATGCACAATAAGTCGTTGAGATAAAACACCACGCAAGAGGGTAACTTAATAGGTAGCCAACTTGCTAAATACACTAAAAGTGCGACGAGGCATAAAGCTAAGACTATTGAGTTTTTAAGAATTTTCATGCTGCAATTGCTGAAACAAGCCAAGCGATAAATACACCCACTGCGACAAAGGCCAACCAAATAGATCGAACAGTTTTAGCTAAAACGCGAACGATTAAAAAACGATGTTTACTAAATCTTTCAATCCAAGACACTGTATTTTCTTCTTCAAGATTCCTTTTTTCTTTACGCACTTTTTCTTGCTCTGCAAATTGTAACTCACGTCTCAATTTAGAGGATAAAAGGGTATTGCAATTGGTGCAATAATCTACGTTCGTATTATAAATCCCACAATTTGGACATTTAATTTGACTAACCATTTATAACAGACTTTTGATAATTTTTAAAGTTACAGTTTAATTAAAAATTAGTATATGTTTTGAATGCCCTTAACACTTTTTTAAACATCTTCTTTTAGTTTTTAATAGTATGATTTTTCAGTTTTAAATCAATAGAAAGTAATTGCCTATATTTAGGAGGAGTACATATTGCACTAATCTGTCTTTTATAGAAATCCGTAATGTTACGACTGCTAGTTCAAGACAATCAACTGAACCCTTAATTATGGCACAACACAACGAATTAGGAAAAAAGGGAGAAGAATTAGCTACAGATTTCTTGCTAAAAAACGGTTATGAAATTATTATCAGAAATTATACCTATCAAAAGGCAGAAGTTGATATCATTGCAAAAAAGGAAAATGTATTAGCAATTGTTGAAGTAAAAACGAGGACTAGTGCGAATTTTGGCGATCCGCAAGAGTTCTTAAAACCAAAACAAATGCAACGTATAATTAAGGCAGTAGACTTTTTTGTTAACGACAATGAAATGGATATTGAGGTGCGCTTTGATATTATCGCTATTGTATTAAATAAAAAAGGAATGAGTTTAGAGCATTTAGAAAATGCTTTTTATCATTTTTAAAAAATGACTGATATGCTCGCTAATACGAGTGAATAATAGAATACGTTTATTACTTTATTGTTATTACTTAAGGTTAAATATCGTTTGAATTCTTCTCTAACTAGTTTTGATGATAAACTAAATGATAGGATTATTACAACTAAAAAGATAAACCAATATAAAGAATCTGGATAATTTAGAAAGTACCCAGTAGAGACATAGGCAACTATTAATAGTGATGAAATAGTAAATTTTATTTTTTCTAATTTATTAAGATTATTACGTTTCACACAGTCTATAACCTTGAATATTAAAAGGGAAACAAGAAAAAAGCCTATGATAAGTATAATATTCATGTGTCTTTATAAAATTAGATAATAAAAATAGATGTTTTTTTTAAATGAATGGAGTTTTTTTTGAATTAGTTTATGATTTAATACAGTTAGTAAGTAGAACGTTTAAAAACAAAAAATAGTATATACTATTTGTAAAAATTCATTTCATCTAGGTATTCCCAAACATGTTCTGGGAGCATTGGTCTTACGTTTTTACGTTCTTTGATAGATTTGCGAATAAATGTTGATGATAATTCCATAATAGGTGCATTTACTTTATGAATCTTATTATGATTTTCAAATTGTGTTTCTATTTTTCCTTCAGAAATTCTTGGATAGACATAAATATTATAATGCTCTAAGATAAGTTCATGGTTTTTCCACTTATGGAAATTTTTCAAGTTATCCTCACCCATAATCAATGAAAACTCATGGTTAGGGTGTTTTTCCTGAAGATATGTTAACGTGTTTATAGTATAATTTGGCTGAGGTAAATCAAACTCAATATCGCTAGGCTCTAATTTTTCATAGTCTTCTGTTGCGCGATAGACCATTTCAAATCGCTGACGGTTATCCAACAACGAACTTTTCTTTTTAAACGGACTATGCGGAGTGACAACAAACCAAATTTTATCTAAAGCACTATACTCAGCAAGATGATTTGCAATCGTTAAATGCCCAATATGAATTGGATTAAAAGTCCCAAAATACAAACCAATCTTCATAATTTATTCGGCAATAAAATTAGAAACTAAGGTGTAAGCATCATCGAGTGCTTTATCTAAATCTTTGTTAAGCACAATGTTATCAAATAAAGGCGCAGTAGCTAGTTCTGCGGGTGCTTTTGCAACTCGCATATTAATTTTATCCTCGCTTTCTTCACCTCGTTCCTTAAGTCTTATAATAAGCTCGTTAAGATCTGGTGGTTTAACAAAAATAGCGATAGTTTCATTTGGAAATTTCTTTTTTATGCGTAAACCTCCAGAAACATCGATATCAAAAATGACATTTTTTCCTTTACCCCAAATACGCTCAATTTCAGTTTTTAAAGTGCCGTAAAAATTATCACGATAGACTTCTTCCCATTCTAAAAATTCATCATTTTTGATTCTGTTTTTAAAATCCTTAATATCTAAAAAATAATAATCTTTTCCATGAACTTCATTTCCCCGTTTTTCTCTCGAAGTTGCAGAAATTGAAAACTCAAGATTAAGTTCTTTTTGTTTTAGTAAATGTCTTACAATAGTTGTTTTTCCAGAACCTGAAGGTGCTGAAAAGACTATTAATTTACCTCTGTTTTTGTTTTTTATTTCTGACACATGTTTGCTTTAATAGGTTCTGAAATTACAGCACATTCAATAATTGCTCCTTAATTTTCTCTAGCTCATCTTTCATTTGCACTACTAATTTTTGCATGGGTGCATGATTTGACTTTGAACCAATAGTATTGATTTCTCGTCCCATTTCTTGAGAAATAAACCCTAGTTTTTTTCCGTTAGAATCATCAGATTTTAAAGCCTTTTGAAAATATTCTAAATGGTTTTTTAATCTTACTTTCTCTTCTGTGATGTCAAATTTTTCTATGTAGTAAACTAGTTCTTGTTCAAAACGATTTTCGTCAACTTTTTCTTTTATGTCAGCAACACCCTTAGTTAAGCGCTCACGAACACCATCAATACGATCTGGATCCATAGCAATGACAGCATCTAAAAGATTAGAGATAATGTTGACACGACCTATAAAATCGTCCTCCATCATTTGACCTTCATCTAATCTATATTGTTGGATTTTTTCTAAACTACTATCAATTATCGCTGCAATTTCGCTCCATTCATTTTCATCAATCTCTTCACGTTCAGTGGTTAAGGCGTCTGGCAAGCGAATGGCCATTTTAAGGTATTCTGTCTCTTCTCCTGTATTAATAACGTCTTTTAATTGTTTAATGTATTGCTTAACTACAGTCTTATTGATTTGTGTTGAGATTTCTTCACCAGTAATTTCTATGTAAAGTGAAAAATCTATTTTACCTCTTACCAATTTAGATGCAATAAGTTTTCTAATTGCCAGTTCTTTTTCACGATACATGGAAGGCATGCGTGTATTAAGATCTAAATTTTTACTGTTTAGAGATTTGACTTCTATAGATATTTTTTTCGTCGGAAGCTGCAGTACAGACTTACCATAACCTGTCATTGATTGTATCATGAACGCATTTTAAAGTTGCGCAAAGG
>NZ_JBLIET010000049.1:0-17539 GCF_047633235.1 Psychroserpens sp.
TCTGATGTCCCACCAGATCCTCCTGTGTCGTCTGACTCTGTACAAGCCACGAACAACACGATTGTAAATAAACTTAAAACAATTTTCTTCATCATTTTTTCATTTTATATTTTACTTTTTCATTTTGCAAAGATAAACAAGCAAATACGTTCAAGCAAGTGAACGCATTTGCTTTATTGAGATTAATACGTAATTAACTTCCTGCTTGAGCAATAGTTAAATTGAATTCGTTTGCGATTTCTAAAGCCATGGAATCAAGAGTTTCATCTGTCACATCCCAAAACCCATTTCCTTCCATTAATTGCTCTATAAACCCATCCACTTGAGTCTTTGTGAAATAAGGTTCGTTAGTGCCTGACTTGCGTGTAAATTGTAAGCTATAGATAAACCCAAAACCTTCTGACAAATCATGCAATGCACCACCAAAATCTCCAGCATTTCTAACACTTTTTCCCTGCTCTAAATAATAGACACAACGTATTGCAATTACTTTAGAAATTTCTTCTGAAATAATACCTGCTTGTTCATCACGAATCGTATAGTTTTTATCTACAATAGCAGCACGTCCTAATTTAAAAGCATCATAAATACGCTTTGCAATACCCGTATAATCTGCATCATTTTCTACTCTGGCTATGTACTTATTTAGAAAGTTATCTGCTCCTAAAGTCGGCATAAATTGATCATCAGTTCCATAGAGGTAACCAAAACCTTCGTCCCATTTGTGCTCCATACTAGTATAATTTTCCCCTTCTACTAGAGTACCTGTATCATTATCTGCAATATTATTACCGGCATCTAAAACGGAAGGACTTAAGTAATTATTAAGCATTTGGTCTGTCATTAGTGCACCAATTAATCCTTTAATAATAGCTTGATCATATTCTAGACCTTTGGCATTTACATAACGTATTGGTCCACCTCCAGCTTCTTGGATTTGACCAGCAACTCCTAGAGACGCGGTATCATCCCATCTTGGAAACACATCATTGACTTGATTTGCAATCCAGCCATCAAAATCACTTTTTATTGCTATCGCATCTACAGTATTAGTAGAGAAAAAATCTGCTGAGGCAGCGACTTTACTTCTAATACTTTTATTTGATGCGTTTAAAGCAGGATTTGAGAAATTTGAATTCCCTTCAACATGAGCGAACATTCCGTTCAATTGGGCCTCAGTCTTTGAGGGATCTAGTAAGGCGTTAACGATTTCTTCTCCCATTAGGATACGAGTCGTTTGTCCACTGTAACTTACAGTTGTTTCTCCATTTCTTTGAAACGTGTAAGTTGCAGGTACTTCTACTTGTGGTGATGTTGAGGCACCGTCATCATCACTAGAACACGATGTGAAAAGGCTACCTATTACACATAAACTTAGAGCTAATTTTTTCATGATTTTATAATTATATTATTTTTATTTAGACTTGATACAAATAGTGATTGCGATTCGAGTGCAAAAATAAAACACATCTTTAAATTATCAAAGCTTATTTAGACTAAATTTAAATAAACTTTGTCAACCAAGACTAATTGATTGAAAATGTAGGTTTTAAAAACTGTTAAAGTTTGAGTGAAGTTGTAATTAATGATACTGAGTGAAGATTTTCGTCGCTTCATTATAAGCGCTCTCAAAACTCATGGCATTAAGATCATTATGTTTTGAAGATGTAAAGTAGGATAATAACTTTTCTGTTGGCATATTACCCGTGAGCTCATCCTTTGCCATTGGACAACCACCAAATCCTTGTATGGCTCCATCAAAACGCATGCAACCTGCTTTAAAAGCTGCATTTACTTTTTCATGCCAAGTTGTTGGCGTCGTATGTAAATGTGCTCCAAATTCAATATTAGAATACTGTGGGATTAAATTGGAGAATAAATAGTTGATGTTTTCTGGATCTGAACTTCCTATAGTATCACTTAACGAGAGAATCTTCACGCCCATTTTACTTAATCGTTCTGTCCACTCCCCCACAATATCAACATTCCAAGGATCACCGTAAGGATTTCCAAAACCCATAGAAATGTAGACGACGACTTCCTTATTATGAGTATTGGCGAGTTCTAGAATTTCAGAAAGTGTAACTACCGATTGTGCAATGGTTTTATGTGTGTTACGCATCTGAAAATTTTCAGAAATTGAAAATGGATAGCCCAAATAATCAATCTCTGAATGTTGACACGCATCTTGCGCGCCTCTGGTATTAGCGATGATTGCTAGCAGTTTACTGGTTGTTTTGCTCAGGTCTAGTTTCGATAATACTTCGGCAGTATCAACCATTTGCGGTATAGCTTTAGGAGACACAAAGCTCCCAAAATCTATGGTATCAAAACCTACTCTAAGCAAAGACTGGATATATTGTACTTTCTTTTCCGTAGGAATGAAAGCTTTAATTCCTTGCATAGCGTCACGAGGACATTCAATTATTTTAAGAGGTTTAATCATCGGGTTCAAAGATAGTAATATTGGGGAAATGAGCGTTTTATTTTTCCGAAGTAAAAATTAAAATCGCAATCCCAACAAAGACAATAATTTGTAACCACTTTAAATATAACCCAATACGTTTATGTTGTTTTATATAGTCTGAAATTGACCCAGCCAAAACAGCTATTGTCGAAAAAATGATCGCAGAAACGATCATGAACAATAAACCCAATACGTAAAACTGGACAACAGAACTTAAGGTGTCACTAAATAAAAATCCTGGAAAAAACGCTAAGAAGAAAATCGATACTTTAGGGTTGAATACATTCATAATAAAGCCTTGCTTAAAGAGCTGTAACAGACTTTTTTTTACAATATTATCGCTGCTTAAGCTTAATTTCGAGCTCGATTTATAGACTCTAAATGCCAAGTATAGTAAATATAAAGCGCCAAGTAATTTTATAACAAAAAATAAGATATCACTTTCCTTGATGATGGCAGATACACCAAAAGCGACTAATGTGGTATGCACTAAACATCCTGATATTAAACCTGCAACAGTCGCTAAACCATATTTTTTACCATTAACAATACTCTGCATCAATACATAAATATTATCTGGCCCAGGAGATAATGCCAGCAACGAAGTTGCAAACATAAAAGAGATTAAGAGGTCGTAGTTCAAAGTCTATATTTTTTATAAAATTAATTAAAAATAATATAAGACTATATTTATTTTAATTGGTAAACTATTCGTTATATAGTTCTCTATAGCGTAAAATCTACTGTAAATTAAAATGATTAATTCCAACTTAAAAACGTATCTCACCCATGATTTAAGTATTAAGTCGTATTTTCACAGCATTAAAATACAAACTTAACCTACACATTTACTTTAAGTTATGAAACGAATTACCCCAATAAACTCATTACTGCTATACTTAACTGTTATTTTATTTTCATTTTCTAATGTAACAGCTCAAAACCAACCACAGTGTGGTACTGTAGCTACTGCAGAATCCGAAAAATATTATCAAAACACACTGCCTCAGGTTAGGCAATTTGAGCAAGAGTATTACCAAAAAGTCTTACAACGTTCTTCAACAGCAGTGAGTTCTGTTCCTGTTAAAATACATGTTTTAAGAACTGATGAAGGCACTGGAGGGTTTACAGAAGCAACCATAAACACTATTATTGCAGACATGAATACCTTTTATGATAATGCCTTTTTGGAATTCTTTCTTTGTGATGCTATTAATTATATTGATAGTACAGAATATTATGATTTTTCTACAGACGAGCAGGATGCCCTTACATTGACTAATAATATTCCTAACGTTATAAATATATACTTTGCCAATTCAGTAAGTACTGCAGAAGGTGGTGGTTTATGCGGATATGCCTATTTTCCAGGAGGACCAGAGGTCATATTGATGGATAATACGTGTGCCCTAAATGGCAGTACAATGCCTCATGAAATGGGACACTTTTTTGGTTTATCACACACACATGGAAACACTAATGGCACATTAACAACAGAGTTAGTTGATGGATCTAATTGTGATACAGATGGTGACTTTATTTGCGATACAGCTGCAGATCCACAATTAGGATTTGGTAATGTAACTGGCTCTTGTAATTACGTAGGAACTGATGTAGATGCAAATGGTGACGATTTTACACCTAATCCCTTAAACATTATGTCCTATTCTCGTAAAACATGTCGTACAGAATTCTCCTTACAACAATATGCACGAATTTATGGTACGTATCAAACCTCTAGATCGGCAATGGTTTGTCCAAGTTTTAATGTGAATATCGCTGCAGATTTCACTAGAGATTGTGGTAGTTCTATGGCCGTAGATTTTATAGATAATAGTGTTGGAGCAACCTCATGGGAATGGGATATTAACGGCGATGACATTATCGATTATACAACACAAAATCCGTCACATTCGTATTCTAGTCAAGGTGGATATGATGTTACGCTCACCATTTCTAATGGATCTGAATCATTAACAAAGGTATACCAAGATTATATTAAAGTTGGAGGAGAAAGCATCAGTACAACTCAAGTATTATTAACCTTAATTACAGATAACTGGCCAGCAGAAACCTCTTGGGTTTTCACAAACATTAGTACTGGAGTAGAAATCATAAGCCCAGAATATATTGAAGGTGATGATGATTATGCAACATTTACAGAAGTGTTTGATATTGCAACAAATGACTGTTATACGTTTGAAATGATTGATAGCTATGGTGATGGTATTTGTTGTTCTTCAGGAAATGGATCCTATACGCTGGAGACTCTAGAAGGTGATATTGTCACTACTGGCGGAGATTATGGATTTGGCGAAATAGTTTATATGGGTAATGCTGTATTAGCTGTGGATGACTATTTTTCATCTAACAGCATAACGGTGTATCCAAACCCATCAAAAGCGGTCTTAAATATTACATTAGCTTCTACTAATAATTTACCAGATGGGTATATTATTTATAATATGTTAGGTCAAATTATGACCAGTAAAAAAATCAATCATGTTGATGATTTAAGTATACAAACTCATACCTTATGCAACGGTGTCTATTATTTAAAATTAAGTAAAAAGAATAGCTCTGAAACAATTCCGTTTATTAAACATTAATACTTCGGAAATATTATAACACCAAATAGCAAATGAAATGAGCCTTAGATAAGTTGAATTATAAGGTGCTTAGATGACAACGAAATCGGATATTCAGCAACTCAATAATCTAACGTGAACTCATTAGTCTCTTTTAATGCTGTTGTGAACTAAAATAAAAAAAGCATTTATTCTGATTTTATGTTGAAATATCAGTGTCATACAAGCTAATTATTAGACTTATTTTACAGGCTAATTACTATATCTCACAAAGCGAATTGACTTAACTATTAGTTCGCTTTTTTAGCAGTGCTTTATTGATGTTTTTAATCAACCTTGGTCCTTCATAAATAAAACCAGTATAGATTTGAATTAAATCTGCTCCTGCTTCAATTTTTTCTAAAGCATCCTCTGCAGAATGAATACCTCCTACACCAATTATAGGAAATGACTTATTACTTTTTTCTGAAAGATATTTGATAACTCGTGTCGATTTCTCTTTAATAGGTTGACCACTTAATCCACCATTGCCAATTTCAGTAAGACGCTCATTAGAAACCTTCAAACCAGCTCTATCAATAGACGTGTTACTCGCAATAACACCATCTAATTTAGTCTCGGCTATCAACTCTATGATTTCATCAAGTTGAATATCGTTTAAATCTGGTGCTATTTTTAATACAATTGGTTTTTGAGTGTCAAATACATTATTCGCTTTTTGTACTTCATGAATCAGCTCCAATAAATAATCTTTATCATTAAGTTTAGCATCACTATCTACATTAGGACAACTCACATTGAGTACAAAATAATCTACATAAGGATGTAGCCCATTAAAACAATGTATGTAGTCTTTAGTATAATCCTCAGGTTTAGTATCTGAATTTTTACCTATATTACCGCCAATGAGTAGTTTTCCTTTATTCTTTTTTAATTTTAAAATAGCAGCGTCTAAACCTTCGTTATTGAACCCCATTCGGTTGATAATCCCTTTGTCATCTTTTAATCTAAATAGACGCTTTTTAGGATTTCCAACTTGGCCTTTTGGTGTGACTGTACCAATTTCAATAAACCCAAAACCAAAATTGGATAGCTCGTTATAAAGCACTGCATTTTTATCAAAACCTGCTGCTAATCCAACTGGATTTTTAAATTTAAGTCCGAATAATTCACGTTCTAAAAAAGGATCTTCTAAAAGATATAGAGTCCTAAAAAGTAATGAAAAACCAGGGATCTTAGAAACAGTTCTAATTAAATAAAATGTAAAATAGTGGACTTTCTCAGGGTCAAAACAAAATAATAGCGGTCTAAGTAAAAGCTTGTACATTGAAAATCTTTTCTAATGCAAAAATAATATACATTTGAATATAAACGCTAATTTTAAGCTTAATAATTAAACTTGATTTTTTCTAATTCACTAAAACTTTTAAAACAAAACAATTACACCTTATGATTTCAAAAGACGACATCACAAAACGATTTATAAGCTACGTTACCGTTGACACTGAATCTGATCCAGAAAGTGACACAACACCAAGCACTCTAAAGCAATGGGACTTGGCAAATATTTTGGTAGCAGAATTAAAACTTATTGGTATGAGCGATGTCTCTATTGATGACAATGCTTATATCATGGCAACCTTACCAAGTAACGTAAATCATAAAGTACCAACAATAGGTTTTGTGTCTCATTTTGATACAACACCAGACTTCACGGGTGCAAATGTCAATCCTCAGGTTATTGAAAATTATGATGGCAAGGATATTGTTTTAAATGCTGCAGAAAATATTATTCTCTCACCAGATTATTTTGAAGACTTATTATTGTACAAAGGACAAACGCTCATTACTACTGACGGAACAACGCTTCTTGGTGCCGATGATAAAGCTGGAATAACAGAAATTATCTCTGCAATGGAATACCTCATTAATCATCCAGAAATTAAACATGGTAATATCAAAGTAGGTTTCACTCCAGACGAAGAAATTGGTCGCGGTGCACACAAATTTGATGTTAAAAAATTTGGAGCTGATTGGGCTTATACCATGGACGGTAGTCAAATTGGCGAATTAGAATATGAAAATTTCAATGCTGCAGGAGCAAAAGTAGTTGTGAAAGGTAAAATAGTACATCCTGGTTATGCTAAAGGAAAAATGATAAACTCCATGCATATCGCTACAGAGTTTATCAATTCTTTACCTCGTATGGAGACACCAGAGCATACAGAAGGCTATCAAGGATTTTTCCATCTTCATAATATAGAAGGTAAAGTTGAAGAAACAGTATTACATTATATCATAAGAGATCATGATATGGATCATTTTAAAGCTAGAAAAGAAGTGATAAAAAAGCTCACTAATGCAATAAATGAACAATATGAGCGTGAAGTGATTACCATTGAGATTAAAGATCAGTACTTCAACATGAAAGAAAAAGTAGTTCCTGTAATGCACATTGTTGATATAGCCGAGGAAGCAATGAAGGCATTGGATATAAAACCTTTAATAAAACCTATTAGAGGAGGGACTGATGGTTCACAACTAAGTTTTATGGGGTTACCTTGTCCAAATATTTTTGCTGGCGGTCATAATTTCCATGGACGTTATGAATATGTGCCAGTAGAAAGTATGATAAAAGCCACAGAAGTAATTTGTAAAATTGCTGAGTTAACTGCAAATAAAGCTATAGAGTAACCTAGAAATACATACAAAAAACAGAAGAAAACCTTAAAGACGTGTCCACGATTATCATTAGAGTTTAAGACATTCAGTACGATCTTCTTTCAGAAATTCAGGCATTTTAACCATCACTATGTTCTAAAGATGCAAACTACTATCTCCTGTCTTGGGTCGTAATAAAACGAAAAAAACTCCAAAAGAGAACTTTCGGAGTTTAAAATATCTTGTAAATAGTATTCTTCTATTTTACAGTTGCAGGAGTATTTAGTTTACGGCTAATTTCCATAGAAATAGCAGAACGTTCAAACTTAATTTTCCCTGCAAGTGTTTCTATAACACAGCTATTGTCTTTATCGTTAAGATCAACGACTTTACCGTGTAAACCACTTTTTGTAACAACTTTATCACCTTTTTTTAAAGCTGCAGCAAACGTTTTTTCTTGTTTTGCTCGTTTCATCTGAGGTGCAATCATAAAGAAATACACAACGGCGAACATGGCTATAAAAGGTAAAAAATCTCCGATTGCTCCCATAAATTATTTAGATACAGGATTAATTGATGTCGTACCCGCTTTCTTAGCTGGTGCATTTGGATCTGGCTGAACAAAAGCTTTAATTTTAACAATTTCCGAACCTTTTTCAGTATTCGTTGTTAAAGTAATTGACTTTTGAACTTGATTTGCACCTTTCCCATTAAACTTGACAGTAAACTCGGCCGCCTCACCGGGAGCCAAAGGGTTTCTGTTCCAATCTGAAGGCACAGTGCATCCACATGTACTTTTAATATTACTTACGACTAAAGGTGTTTTACCCGTATTAGTGTAACTAAATTTTGTTTCAACTGGAGTACCATTAACGATAGTTCCAAAATCATGCTCAGTTTCAGTAAAAGAAATCACTGGAAAATCACCCGCAGTTGCATCTCTTTCTGCAGCCGCTGCTACGTTACTAGAGTTGATTTTACTTGTTGCATCCTCTTTACAAGATGTGAAGGCTACTAAACATAATGCGCTTAAAGCTAAAATTGATTTTTTCATTTGTATAATTTTTAAATAATTTTTGATTCGAGAAGCCAAATGTACTAATAATTTCATCTAATTAAAATTTTTAGTCAATTTTCAAACAAAAGATTAACAGTATATCACCCATAAAACACAAGGTTTACATCAAACCTCTACCAATTTTATTAAGGTTTCCTTCCTCTGTATAACCTTTAACGATCTTATCTAAGATACCATTAATAAAATTACTACTCTTGGGTGTAGAATACTCTTTGGCAATTTCTAAGTATTCATTTATAGTCACTTTTACTGGTATTGATGGGAATTTTTGAAATTCACAAATAGCCATTTGCATCAATATTGCATCAATTTGTGTGATACGCTCTGCGTCCCAATTTTTAGTTTTAGCCCCTATTTCTTCACTAAATTTAGCCTGATTTAAAATAGTCTTTTTCAATAAATTAACTCCAAATTCTTTGTCCTCTGTATCTTTAAATAATTTTGGAGTAAAGAACTTCCCTTCAGAAGACACCTTGACTTTTTTTAAAATCTTCAATATCGCAGTATTTACAACTGGCAGATCATCTAACCAAGTAATGCGCTTATCTTCAAAGTAATCATATAACTTATCATTAGGCGCAATGATTTCAGTAAACAAATCGATTATAAATATTTTATCATCTTTAAATGTTGATGTATTAGTAGACATATAGTCTTTATAAATATCACTTTTAAGAATAGATTTAAATATAACGTCAATGTATTCAAAATCTAAATACCAAGGGTTTTCTTTTTGCCCCCCTATTAACTCTAAAAAAACCTCATCAGAACTTAGAAGTGTTAAGACCTCATTGTTTACAAACTTTGAATTTGGATTTTTTTCCTCTTTAGTTGCTAATAGTTTTTTTTGAGTTTTATCTAAAAAATCTTTTGATTTTTTATGAACCTCAATCAAAAGAGATAATTGAGCGATAAATAAATCGTACATGCTGTCAAGACTCTGTAGAAGAAACCTTTCGCTTATTTTAATATCATCACTTTCACTTCCTCTTGAAGCATATAGTGTTTGCATTACTTTAATACGAATATGTCGTCTATTTAACATGTTTACAAAGAGCTATTAATTAATAAAAGCAAATGTAATCACTGATTTCATAGAAGTACAGTAATCAAATTTGCTCTGCAAAAATACTATAATTTTAAAAGATGCAAACTATTTTAGTTTGTAATCTTATTATTTTCCTTGTTCTCTTTTTCGAGTTTCAATACGTTCTTTAGCGATACTCAAAGCGGCACTGTTGGTTGTGACATCGTTTGCTTTAGCACGATCTAAAATTTCTAATGTTGTATTGAAGATATTCTCAGTTTTTCGCATGATCTCCTGACGGTCATAATTTTCTAATTCAGCATAAACATTTATAATCCCACCTGCATTAATTAAAAAATCTGGAGCATAAAGAATATTTCTATCTTTTAAAAGTTTACCATGTTTCACTTCGTCTGCCAACTGATTATTTGCAGCACCTGCGATGATATCTGCATTTAATTTGTAAATCGTATCATCGTTTATTGTCGCTCCTAAAGCACAAGGCGCATAAATATCCATGCGCTCACTATAGATATCCTGTCCTCCATAAATAGTGACATCATATTTGGAGCGCACTTCTTCTAAACGTTCTTGATTTATATCTGCTATAGTAACTTTAGCCCCTTCATTTGTTAAATGCTCAACAAGAGCTTCTCCAACATGTCCTATGCCTTGAACAAATATCGTTTTATCTTCTAAAACATCACTACCATATTTAAACTGTGCAGCAGCTTTCATTCCCATAAAAACGCCGTAAGCAGTAATTGGAGATGGATTTCCTGCGCCTCCTTTACTTTCTGAAATACCTGTCACATAAGGTGTAACTTCTCTCACTGTGTCCATGTCTTCGGTAGTCATCCCAACATCTTCTGCAGTAATATATTTACCACTTAAGGAGTGTACAAACTCACCAAACTTACGCATAAGTTCAGGAGTCTTTTGAGTTTTAGCATCACCAATAATAACAGCTTTTCCTCCTCCTAGATTTAAGCCTGTAATTGCAGATTTAAATGTCATCCCACGTGACAACCTTAATACGTCATTAAGTGCTTCCCACTCGTTATTATAGTTCCACATTCTAGTACCTCCTAAAGCAGGTCCCAAAACTGTGTTATGAATTCCAATTATTGCTTTTAAACCAGTATCTTTGTCTTTGCAAAAAACGATTTGCTCGTGATTATCAAAAGATAATTGTCCAAAAACTGGATTTATTTTTGAAAGTTCTTTGGAACTTAAAACATCTGATGTCATTATATTGAGATTAAAAATCTATTTTAATTATATGTAAAATAGCGAGCAAAAATAATCCAATATGTGAGTATTAGCAAAAATAAGGTCTTAAAATATCAAATTGTTAATATTCAAGTTTCGATATAGTTAATGAAAGAACTCAGACATATAAATAAATATTTTAAAAAGTATCGCTACAGACTTCTATTGGGTGTACTCATAACTATAGGAGCAAAAATATTTGCATTATTCACACCGCGATTTATTGGTAAAGCCATAACCACTATCTCCAAAAAATTAAATGGAGAAATTAGTGAGGAACTTTTTAGACAAGAATTAGCAATAAATATTGGCTTCCTTATTGGAGCTGCAGTTATTGCTGGAATTCTCACATTCTTAATGCGACAAACTATTATAAACGTGTCACGTTATATAGAATTTGATTTAAAAAATGAAATCTACCAACAATATCAAAACCTATCACTAAACTTCTATAAAGCCAATAAAACAGGTGATTTAATGAATAGAATTAGTGAAGATGTTAATAAGGTGAGAATGTATGCTGGACCAGCTATTATGTATACTATAAATACGGTTACACTTTTTCTAGTGGCTTTAATTTATATGATAAATGTTGCACCTAAGCTCACATTGTATACCGTTTTACCTTTGCCATTATTATCATTTATTATTTACAAATTAAGTAGAGTCATAAATAATCGCAGTAGAATAGTACAAGAGTATTTATCACACCTTTCTGCTTATACTCAAGAATCATTTAGCGGAATCTCTGTTATTAAATCCTATGGCATAGAAGGAAGGAATTTTGACGAGTTCCATAAACTTTCTGAAGAAAGCAAACAAAAGCAAATCGATTTAACTAAAGTACAGGCTTTATTTTTCCCGTCAATGATCCTTCTTATTGGAATAAGTAATGTGCTTGTCGCGTACATTGGTGGTCTGCAATATATCAATGGAGAAATTAAAGAAATTGGAACCATAGCAGAATTTTTAATCTACGTAAATATGCTAACATGGCCTGTTGCAACTGTAGGCTGGGTTACTAATTTAGTACAACAAGCCGAAGCTTCTCAACAACGTATTAACCAGTTTTTATTAGAAGAACCTGACGTTAAAAACTTGAGCACTACTCCAACCAATATCAATGGGAATATAGAATTCAAAGAGGTCACCTACATTTATCCTGACACTAATATTAAGGCCTTAGATAAGGTGAGTTTTTCTCTCAAAAAAGGACAAACACTTGCTATACTAGGTAAAACAGGTTCTGGCAAATCAACAATTCTTGATCTCATTGGCAGGCTGTATGATGTACAAGAAGGCCAAATATTAATTGACGGCACACAAATAAACCAAATACATCTTAAAAGTTTAAGACACTACGTAGGTTATGTGCCACAAGATGCCTTTTTGTTTTCTGATACCATTGAAAATAATATCATGTTTGGTAAAGAAGATGCTACAGAAGAAGAAGTCATCAACGCTGCAAAAAATGCAGATGTGCACAAAAACATTATGAAATTCACTAAAAGGTATAAGACCAAATTAGGTGAACGAGGTGTAACGCTCTCTGGTGGACAAAAGCAACGCGTTTCTATTGCAAGAGCCCTAATTAAAGCACCAGAAATCATGTTATTTGATGACTGCTTGTCTGCTGTAGATACAGAAACTGAAGAAAAAATCCTTAAAAATTTACGTAAAATTTCCGAAGGAAAAACAACGATAATTGTTAGTCATCGCGTCTCTTCTGCTAAAGATGCAGATACTATTATTGTGCTAGAAGACGGAAAAATCATTCAAAAAGGGACTCACGAATTTCTGATAAACACAGATGGTTATTACAAAGCGCTTTACTTAAAGCAACTTAGCACAAAAGAATTATAGTAATTTGTTGCTTACTATTCTTTTTTTTTACATTTTTGATGCGCAATCAAATTAAAATTAAAAATTAGCTATGAGTGATCACGGAATGATGGAGAAAGAGGAAATTTTCTCAAAGGTTTTAAGAGCAGGAAGAAGAACATACTTTTTTGATGTAAGAGCTACCAAAGCTGGAGATTATTATCTTACAATTACAGAAAGTAAGAAATTCACTAACGAGGATGGATCGTTTCACTACAAAAAACACAAAATATATCTATACAAAGAAGACTTTACTGAGTTTAATGAGATTTTAATAGAAATGACAGACTATATCATTTCAGAAAAAGGAGATGAAGTTATTAGCGAACGTCACCAAAAAGATTTCAAAAAAGACGACTATTCGGCACCAGATGATGTGACTGAAGGAGGAGCATCCGTCGATGATTCTGATGAATCTGCTGAAAAATTCACAGACATCAATTTTGAAGACATATAAAGACTTAAATTGTTAAATTGTACAAACCGCTATTCAATGAGTAGCGGTTTTTCTATTTTTATAAACTAATCAATACATTTTATGAGACTAACGACCCTTCTACTAGTGCTATTTGTATGTAATATCAATGCACAAAAACAAACAGGTTTATCCTATTACCTATCTCAGGATGTAACTTACAACCAAAGTATACCAACTCCAGAGTCTGTGATTGGACATCAAGTTGGAGAGTGGCATATTACACATGATAAGTTAGTCTACTACATGCAAGCGTTAGCAAAATCATCTAATAGAATAACCATAGAAAATCGCGGTACAACTTTTGAAGGTAGACCTCTACTTCTATTAACTATTACATCGCCAGAGAATCATAAAAATTTAGAATCTATTAGGTTAGCACATATTGCTTCCACCGAAAACAATACGGTTACTACTAGCAATATGCCAATTGTCGTCTACCAAGGATTCTCAATTCACGGTAATGAACCTAGCGGATCTAACGCGTCACTATTGGCAGCTTATCACTTAGCTGCAGCTCAAAGTGAGGATGTCAAAAATATATTAGAGAACACTATTATTTTATTTGACCCTTCTCTTAATCCTGACGGCTTACAACGCTTTGCTTATTGGGCGAACTCTAATAAAAATAAAAATCTTAATCCAGATCCAAATGACAGAGAATATGACGAAGTTTGGCCTGGTGGACGTACAAACCATTATTGGTTTGATATGAATCGTGACTGGCTACCTGTACAATTACCAGAATCGCGAGCACGTATAGCGAGTTTTCATAAATGGTTACCAAATATTCTAACAGATCACCACGAAATGGGAACGAATTCTAGTTTCTTTTTTCAGCCAGGAATTCCGTCCAGAACGCATCCATTGACCCCTAAACTCAATCAAGAACTCACTAAAAATATTGGTAATTTTCATGCTAAGGCATTAGATAAAATTGGTTCATTATATTATACTGAAGAAAGCTTTGATGATTTTTACTACGGAAAAGGATCTACGTTCCCTGATATTAACGGTGGCATCGGAATTCTTTTTGAGCAAGCTAGTGCTCGCGGACACCTTCAAGAAAGTGACAATGGAATTTTGACATTCCCGTTTGCTATTAGAAACCAGCTCACTGCAGCTCTATCTACCTTAGAAGCTGCAAAAAACATGCGTGAAGACATACTACAATATCAACATAATTTTTATAAAAACGCGAGACAAGAAGCCAAAAAAGAAAACGGAAAAGCCATTGTATTTGGAGATGAAAAAGATGCTGCAAAAACGTTTCATTTAGCTGAAATTTTAAAACGCCAACACATAGATTTTCATGAATTAAAAGCAGACTTTACAAGTAATGGAAAGCTATTTAAAAAAGGGCATGCTTATATAATTCCGAAGAACCAGAAAAATATACGCATGATCAATGCGATGTTTGAAAAACGTACGACCTTTCAAGACAGCCTATTTTATGATGTGTCTGCTTGGACGTTTCCTTTAGCTTTCGGATTGGATTATGAAGAAAATATACCAGCCTCTAATGCTGGAGCAAAAGTTGAGGATTTACAACTAAAAAGCAGAACTATTTCTACAAAAAGCAACTATGCCTATTTGATGGAATGGCACGAATACTATACACCTAAAGCTTTAAATGCTATTTTAAATTCTGGTTTACGAGCAAAAGTGGGCATGAAACAATTTAATATAAATGGTAAAGATTATGACTACGGAACCATATTAATTCCCGTTCAAAATCAAAACAAATCAGTAGCAGACCTGTTTAAATTTCTACAAAAAATCTCCGAAGAGAGTCATGTTCAAATTGATGCCGTTGAAACAGGACTGACTAAAGGCATTGATTTGGGGAGCAGTAAATTTAGAGCATTAAAACAACCAAAAGTAGCTCTGATTGTTGGAGAGGGTATTAGCCCTTATGATGCTGGAGAAATGTGGCATTTATTTGATCAACGTTATGACATACGCATAACAAAATTGGATAACAACTCATTAAGCAACGTCAACCTTGATCGTTACAATACCATCATTCTACCTAGTGGACGAGTTGACCCGGGTGCAACCAAAAAATTAAAAGAATGGGTTCAAAAAGGAGGTACCGTCATTGGTTATAGAAGTGCGTTGAATTGGTTAAAAACAAATGAATTTATTAAAATAGATTTCAAAAAAATGGAACGTAAAGCTACAGATATCACCTTTGAGCAACGCGGAGATTTCAGAGGTGCTCAAGTTATCGGTGGTGCGATTTTTAAAGCCCATTTAGATCGTTCTCATCCCATAAATTTTGGTTACAAAGCTGATAACATAGCACTATTTAGAAACAATACACTATTTATGAAAGCCGATAAACAGAGTTATAATAATCCCATAAAATACACCAAAAACCCATTGCTAAGTGGTTATATTTCTAAACCCAATTTAGATAGCTTGTCGCTAACTGTACCTTTCAAAGTTAAGAATTTAGGCAGAGGGAAGGTCGTTGTATTTACCGATAACACAAATTTTAGAGCCTTTTGGTATGGCACTAACAAGTTGTTAATGAATGCCATTTTCTTTAGAGAGGAGCTATAGTTTACAGTGGCAGTAGCCGTTTTCAATGCGTACTCGGTTGTGTTATGCCATAGAGATTTAAGGAAGTTCCCAGAGGCATATAGAGGTTTTTTACTTAAAACTCATTAAGGCCTAACAATTATTGAGATTTAGTGTTTATTTGAACAAAGGAAATTTCTCAGCAATACCCTAAGATTTGAATAGTTCTATGGTAGTAGTTTTTAATGAAATAACACTATATAAATTTTTTAAATAAAAATTTAAATAGACTGAAACAACTACACATCTTAATGCAATTAAGAAACAGAGCTTCCATTTTTAACTCTATTTTCGGGATTGAGAAGCATAACATCTTTACCGTCAACGGCTCCTATAACTAAACATTCACTCATAAACTTAGCAATTTGTTTCTTTGGAAAGTTCACAACCGCAACAATTTGCTTTTGAAGTAATTCTTCTTTAGTATACAAGGTTGTGATTTGTGCTGATGATTTTTTAATGCCTAAATCACCAAAGTCAATTTTAAGTTGGTACGCTGGAAATCTAGCCTCAGGAAAATCATTAACTTCAATAATAGTACCAATACGCAAATCTACTTTTGTGAAGTCTTCGAAAGTTATTATATTATCCATAATTTAAAAGTATACAAAATATGTCACTTACACCTTCAAATATGCTTCCGTTAGGAACAAATGCTCCAGATTTTAAATTAGTGAACACTATTGATGACACATTCGTTTCTTTAGATGAAGCAAAAGGCCTTAACGGAACTTTGATACTCTTTATCTGTAATCACTGTCCTTTTGTAATTCATGTGAATCCACAATTATCAAAATTGGCAAAAGACTATGTATCAAAAGGCATTAATTGTATTGCAATTTCTAGTAATGATGTTGACAATTATCCACAAGATGCTCCCTATTTAATGAAACAGCATGCTATAGAAAACGATTATAAATTCCCATATCTATACGACCAAACACAAGACGTAGCTAAAGCTTATGATGCTGCTTGCACGCCTGATTTTTATGTTTTTAATGATGAATTAAAATTGGTTTATAGAGGACAATTAGATGATTCTCGACCTGGAAATAACTTAGAGTTGACAGGAAAAGATATTCGTGATACGTTGGACTCCTTACTTAACAAACAACCTATTTCTAAAACTCAAAAACCTAGTGTGGGCTGTAATATCAAATGGAAATAGCCTTTTATGAAGAAAACTCTGCTAAATAATAAAATCCTGTCTGAATACACAGACAGGATTTTATCCCTAACTAAACTAAACTTTTAATCTTAATGCGTCCGCTTAACTACTACACTAAGATTACCTACTTATGATTAAGAAACTATAATTTGTTTCTATATAGCATATATACGTATGGTTTTACATGTTTGGACTACAACTAACAAAAAAAAATATTTTTTTTGTTTCTTCCCTAACTTTAGTATTTGAAAATCAAAACGATTTTCTAATTACCTATTTTGGCAACCGCTTTGCTTCTTCCCAAACTTTAGTATTTGAAAATCAAAACGATTTTCT
>NZ_JBLIET010000050.1:0-16861 GCF_047633235.1 Psychroserpens sp.
AGACAGTTTAAATAATTAAAATAATAAATTTATTTTCTTCGGAAATATGAAGTGATTTCAAATTTTAGCATTTAAGTGAAAATTGATGATTTTTTGATCATTTGAGGATTTTTTTAGTTTGCATAGCATCGCTACGGAAGTGAAAAAAAGATAAAAAATGAACGAAAAAGAACAATTTTTTAACGAATGGTAAAAGTTTAAACCACTTCAAAAAAACTCCCAAGAAAGTTCTAAAATAAAGTCACTATGGCAAAAGAAGTAAAAAGTGTCGATTATGGATTAGAAAAAATATTCGAAGGCGCACAAGATTTTTTACCACTTTTAGGTACAGATTATGTAGAGTTTTACGTAGGTAACGCTAAGCAATCTGCTCATTTTTATAAAACAGCATTTGGTTTCCAATCGCATGCTTATAAAGGACTAGAAACTGGATCACGAGACTCTGTAAGCTATGTCCTAAAACAAGATAAGATTAGATTGGTGCTTACAACACCACTAAACAGTAAATCACCAATCAATGACCATATTGTAAAACATGGTGATGGTGTAAAAGTAATTGCTTTATGGGTCGATGACGCTAGAAAATCATACGAAGAAACTACAAAAAGAGGGGCTCAATCTTATATGGAGCCCACTGTTGAAAAAGACGAATTTGGTGAAGTGGTGAGAGCAGGGATTTATACCTATGGTGAAACGGTTCATATGTTTGTAGAACGCAAAAATTACACAGGTACATTTATGCCTGGATTCCAAAAATGGGAGTCAGACTATAATCCAGAATCTGTAGGGTTAAAATATATAGACCACATGGTTGGCAATGTGGGTTGGGGACAAATGAATACTTGGGTAAAATGGTATGAAGAGGTCATGGGATTTGTAAATTTCTTATCTTTTGATGACAAACAAATCCACACAGAGTATTCGGCACTCATGAGTAAAGTGATGAGTAATGGTAATGGTCGCATTAAATTTCCAATAAATGAACCAGCAAAAGCTGCAAAAAAATCTCAAATTGAAGAGTATTTGGATTTTTATGAGGATTCTGGTGTACAACATATCGCAGTAGCAACAGATGATATTATTAAAACCGTTGCACAATTAAAAGCGAGAGGTATAGAGTTTTTACCACCACCACCTCAAGCCTATTATGATGAGATTCCAAAGCGATTAGGAGAACATATGGAGATGATGAAAGAAGATATTGGTGAACTTCAAAAATTATCTATAATGATAGATGCAGATGAAGAGGGCTACTTACTTCAAATTTTCACCAAACCATTAGAAGATAGACCGACCTTATTCTTTGAGGTTATTCAAAGAATGGGAGCTCAAGGTTTTGGTGCAGGTAATTTTAAGGCATTATTTGAATCTATTGAACGAGAACAAGCAAAACGAGGCACGTTGTAATAAACGTTTGAAATTGATCTATTTAAAAGCTCAATCTTTTTAAAGATTGAGCTTTCTTTTTAGAGACAAGCTTTGGATGTTGTACATTTCCGAAGAAAAAAAAGAACATTAAATTTTTTATAAAAACTAACACAACTATAACACCTTTATCTATAATGGTTTCAATAAAATTTATATTTTTGGAATAGTAATTGTAATTCTACCTACTGTACAATAAAATGGAACGGTAAAAGTTTTATTTATAATAATTACGACAATGAAAAACGTGCTACTTATATTTAGTGTTCTGTGTTGTCTGCAAACTTCTTTTGCCCAGGAGAAAAGCGCATTTCAAGATGGAGAATGGTTTAAATTTGAGATGAGTTATAGTGGGATGCTAAAAGCAGGGAATGCAACACTATCTGTTGATGAAACGATTTTAGAGGGTAAGCCTGTGTTTCATGTAACAGGTAAAGGTTGGACCACAGGTGCGATTAAATGGATTTTTAAAGTTAAAGATAGATATGAGAGCTATTTTGATAAACAAACAGGAGTTCCTTATAAGTTTATACGAAAAATTGATGAAGGTGGTCACACTAAAAATATTGAGATTGCCTTTGATCATAATAAACGAGAAGCACTAGTAGAAAATAAAAAGTATAAAACAATAAAGACTGTAGTTACAGAGCCCAATGTTCAAGATATGGTATCTGCCTTTTATTATCTTCGAAATAATTATGATACCGATGATATTAAAGTTGGAGAGGTTATAGAATTAGACATGTTTTTTGATGAAGAGAATTTTGGTTTTAAATTAAAATTTTTAGGGCGAGAAACTATAGAAACCGAATTTGGTAAAATAAAAACCTTAAAGTTTAGACCTTATGTCATGGCTGGACGTGTTTTTAAGGAGCAAGAAAGTTTGACACTTTGGGTAAGTGCAGATGAAAATAAAATTCCGCTAAAAATAAAAGCAGACCTAGCGGTAGGTTCTTTAAGAGCAGACTTAATAGAATTTAAAGGTCTTAAACACTTTTTCCCAATACAATTTGACTAACGAAATGGAGGATTTACGAAGCTTTGACGATATCGTTGAGCAGTTACAAGAGAAATATAATAAAATAGGTCAAAAGACAGATGACCACCTACAAGGCTTGCTTCACAGTAAGCCAATTACATATTGGGACTATATACAAACTGATGCCTTACTAAATCTTCAAATTCAGCGTACGACGCTGCCAGATGAGATGGTATTTATTGCCTATCATCAAATAAATGAACTTATTTTTAAGAT
This sequence comes from Psychroserpens sp., assembly GCF_047633235.1. Classification (GTDB taxonomy): domain Bacteria; phylum Bacteroidota; class Bacteroidia; order Flavobacteriales; family Flavobacteriaceae; genus Psychroserpens. The sequence goes on from NZ_JBLIET010000050.1 coordinate 2,681, forward strand.
GATTTTATGGGAAATTCAACAAGTCGCAGAGGCAGAAGAACTCAATGTTGTTTATTTTGAAGATAAAATTATGCGCGTAAGTCGTTATTTTGATATGCTGACGACGTCTTTTAATATCATGAGAGAAGGTATGTCTATTGAACAGTATATGAAATTTCGATATACGCTAACACCTGCTAGCGGATTTCAAAGCGCGCAATATAGAATGATAGAATTTGCCTCTACAGAGCTCATCAATCTTATAGATTACAGATTTAGAAAAACAATAGATAGAGAGACGCCTTTCGAGCATGCTTTTGAACATTTATATTGGCAAGCCGCAGGTAAAGATTATAAGACAGGTAAAAAATCAACACTCTTAGTTAATTTTGAAAAACGCTATAAAGGAGACTTTATTCGCTTTATGCAAACGTATAACACAAAGAATTTATGGTCTAGATTTAAAGAACTTCCTATAGAAGATCAAAAAAGCGAAAGTATAATTAAAGCCATGAGGCACTTTGATCATACAGTTAACATTACATGGGTAATGGCACACTACAATACTGCGCGTCACTACATAGAAAGTGGAACAGGTGATGGTGAAGCCACAGGTGGAAGTGATTGGAAAAAATATATGCATCCAAAATATCAGAAACGTATATTTTTTCCAGAACTTTGGAGTGAAGAAGAACTAAAAAATTGGGGGGAAAATATTTAACAGACTACATAATGCAATCAAAACATTTATTAATAGCACTTATATTATGCGTTTGTGTTTTTTCGTGTAAACAAGAAGACAAACCAAAAGTAGAGCCCGTAAAAGTCATTATAGAACCAGAACCTATTACAGAATTTGGTTTTATTCTTAAAGATTTCATCGTTAAGCGAGATACCATTAAAAGTGGTGATAGTTTTGGAGAAATCTTAGAGCGCAATCACATTGGATATCCTAGAATTTTTAATATTGCTGAAAACGCAAAAGATAGTTTTGATATTAGAAGACTTCAAGTTGGGAAACCATATACCTTATTGTGCAAAAATGACTCTCTACAAACACCTGAGTGTTTTATTTATCAGCCCAATAGTATTGATTATGTTGTTATTAAGTTTACAGATTCAATAGAAACTTATAAAGGTAAAAAACCCATAACTTTAGTAGAAAGAATCGCGTCTGGTATTGTAATGAATAACTTATCTGAAACCATGGAGTCTCAAGGTTTGCCATATCAATTAATTAATGATATGAGTGACATCTATGCTTGGACAATCGATTTCTTTAGACTTCAAAAAGGTGACCGTTTTAAAATTGTGTACAAGCAACGCTTTATTCAGGACTCTATTTATGCAGGAATCGAAAGTATCGATGCTGCTTATTTTCAACATAAAGATGAGCATTTTTATGCCTTTAATTTTGAGGTGGATAGCACAAAAAATATATCAGATTATTTTGATGAAAACACAAAGAGTTTAAGAAGAACATTCTTAAAAGCACCTGTACAGTTTAGTAGAATATCATCTCGTTATAATTTAAACCGTCGTATTAAATACTATGGTTATAGACTAAGGCCTCACAAAGGGACCGATTTTGCGGCACCTATTGGAACTCCAATTTTAGCGACGGCTAACGGAACTGTTACAGAATCTACAAGACGCGGAGGAAACGGGAAATACGTAAAAATTAAACACAATGGGACTTACAGCACACAATATTTACACATGCAAAAGCAAAATGTAAAAAAAGGTGCTTTTGTCAAACAGGGAGCTGTGATTGGATATGTTGGTATGACAGGAAACACAGGCGGACCACATGTGTGCTATCGATTTTGGAAGAATGGAAAACAAGTAGATCCATTTAGAGAAAAATTACCAGCTGCAGAGTCTATTCCAGATGCACTAAAAGCAAAATATACAGAGTTTATTAAGCCTCTAAAACTACAACTTGATAATATTCAATTTGAAGATCATATAAAAGATATTCCTTCGGAAGGAAAAACAATTACTAGTAAAATTTAAAAATGGCATTAAAAACAATCAACCCTACAACAACCAAAGCTTGGAGCAAATTACAAGCCCACTTTAAAACGATAGAACATAAACACATCAAAGATTTGTTTGCGCAACATAGTAATAGGGCCAATGATATGACTATTAAATGGGACGATTTTTATGTGGATTATTCAAAGCATAGATTATCTAAAGAAACACTTGATTTGTTAATAGAATTAGCAAATGAAGTCGAACTTAAAGATGCTATGGTTAAGTATTTTAGCGGAGATGTTATCAATAAAACAGAAGGTCGTGAAGTCCTACATACAGCACTGAGAAATTCTGAGAGTACAGAGCTTTTTGTTGATGGAAAAAATGTAATGCCAGAAATTTTCGAAGTCAAACGTAAAATTAAAGAGTTCTCTATTAAAGTAATTGGAGGCGATTTAAAGTCGTATACAAATAAACCATTTACAGATATTGTAAATATTGGTATTGGTGGTTCAGATTTAGGCCCAGCAATGGTAGTTGATTCATTGGCTTTTTATAAAAACCATTTAAAGACTCATTTTGTAAGTAATGTAGATGGTGACCATGTCAACGAAGTTATTAAAAACTTAAACCCAGAAACAACACTCTTTGTGATTGTTTCAAAAACATTTACCACACAAGAAACCCTGTCTAATGCCAATACGCTTAGAGATTGGTTCTTAAAACAGGCACCTCAAGAAGCAGTTTCTAAACATTTTGTAGCAGTTTCGACTAACATTGAGAAGGTGAAAGCCTTTGGAATTGATGAAAATAATATTTTTCCAATGTGGAACTGGGTTGGAGGACGATTCTCGTTATGGAGTGCCGTAGGTCTTTCTATTAGTTTAGCAGTAGGTTTTGAAAATTTTAACAGCCTTCTTTTAGGAGCGCATAAAATGGACGAACATTTTAAAACCGAAGATTTTGATAAAAACATCCCTGTAATTACGGCGTTGATTAGTGTTTGGTATAATAATTTTTTCAATGCTGAAAGTGAAGCTGTCATTCCATATTCGCAATATTTAAATCAATTTGCGACTTACCTTCAACAAGGGATCATGGAAAGTAATGGAAAAAGTATCGATAGAAATGGTGATAAGATTAATTATCAAACAGGAACTATCATTTGGGGAGAACCAGGTACAAATTCACAACATGCCTTTTTTCAATTAATTCATCAAGGAACAAAATTAATTCCTGCAGAATTTATTGGATTCGTAAAGTCATTACACGGTAACCAAGATCACCAAGATAAATTGATGTCAAACTTTTTTGCGCAAACAGAAGCATTAATGAATGGTAAGTCTGCAAAAACAGTTATTGATGAGTTGAAGATGCAAGGCTCTTCCGAAGAAAAAATTAAAGACTTGACACCTTTCAAGGTATTTGATGGGAATAAACCAACAACGACATTCTTAATAGAAAAGTTAACACCTGAAAGTTTAGGGAAGCTAATTGCCATGTATGAACACAAGATATTTGTTCAAGGGGTTATCTGGAATATTTTTAGCTATGACCAATTTGGTGTCGAGTTAGGAAAGCAACTCGCTAACACAATTTTAAAGGAGCTTCAAGACGTAAATGTTATTAACAATCACGACGATTCTACGCAAAACATCATCAAATACTATCAAAACTCGCATAGGTAGTGTTAAATACTTAATTCGTATTTAGTAATGTAATTTCAAATTTTAAGAAAATTTTAAGTAATTTTACATGTTAATAAATGTTAACATTAAGGTAATATAGTATTGTCTAAACAGATGTATTTTTGCCGAAAATTAAAACTCTTTAATAAAATTGAAACAATGAAGAAATTTTCAAAATGTTTATTGGTGTTTGTAGTCCTTTTGTGCACTACGCTTGCCTTTTCTCAAAGCACAATAACGGGTAAGATCTTAGGGTCTGATTTTAATGAGCCTTTACCAGGAGCCAACGTCGTTGAAAAAGGGATATCAAACGGAACAACAACCAATTTTGACGGAAACTTTACTTTAAAAGCAAAAGCGTCAACTGGAGAACTTGTAATCACATTTGTAGGTTACTCGTCTAAAACGATTTCTTTTTCTGGAGATCAAGATTTAGGGACTATTACTTTAATATCTAGTGAGGTAGGTTTACAGGAGGTTCAAATTATTGCATCTGTTGCAGTAGATAGAAAAACACCTGTTGCTGTATCTACAATTAGAGCTGCAGAAATTGAATTAAAATTAGGGACACAAGAATTTCCTGAGATTTTGAAGTCTACGCCAGGTGTATATGCTACAAAAGCGGGTGGTGGTTATGGAGACGGTAGAATTAACCTTCGTGGTTTTGACTCTGAAAACGTTGCTGTAATGATTAACGGTGTGCCAGTAAATGATATGGAAAACGGTCGTGTTTTTTGGTCTAACTGGGCTGGTTTAGGTGATGTAACAAGTTCTATGCAAGTACAAAGAGGTCTTGGTGCTTCAAAAGTGGCTGTGCCATCAATTGGTGGCACAATTAATATTATTAGTAAAACGACTGATGTAGAAGAAGGTGGTAATTTGTACACAACACTCGGAAACGATGGTTTTAAGAAATTTGGTGTAACGTATTCTACAGGATTGATGGAGAATGGTCTAGCTGCTACGGTTTCTGCTTCTAAAACAGATGGAGATGGTTATGTTGATGGAACATCATTTAATGCAGTCTCTTATTTTGTAAACCTTTCTAAGCAAATTAATGATGATCACAAATTATCATTTACAGCATTTGGAGCAAAGCAACAACATGGTCAAAGACAAAATCGTCATAGTATAGAAACGTTTAGAGATAGTGAAAGAGGTAGAAAATTTAATTCTGATTGGGGTTACAGAAACGGTCAAGTATTAAACTCTGAGGATAATTTTTATCACAAACCACAAATTTCTTTAAATCACTATTGGACTATCAATGATAAAACAAGCTTGTCTACAGCTGCATATGCCTCGTTTGGTTCTGGTGGTGGTGGTGGAACTGGAGGTGATAGTTCTAAATTCTTTTTAGATAATTCAGACTATAGAGTAGGTAATCTAGGAACTATTGATTTTGATAGAATAGTTGACGAAAATATTACCGCTGGTGTTAATGGGTCAGAATCTTTTTTAAGAGCATCTCGTAATGATCACAAGTGGTATGGAATTTTATCTACCTTAAAAACAGATTTAACAGATGAAATTTCGATATTGGGCGGTTTAGATTATAGATATTATAAAGGTATACACTTTACTGAAGTAACAGATTTACTAGGTGGACAATATGCAGCTGATGATGCAAACGTGAATAACCCAAACAACCAAGCTCAAGTAGGTGATAAGATTTTCTACGATAATGATGGTATTGTTAACTGGTTAGGACTTTTTGCTCAGGCGGAATACAATAAAGATGACTTGTCTGCTTTTGTATCTTTGTCAGCATCAAGTACAGATTATAAAAGAGTAGATCGTTTCTTGTATTTAGATAGTGACCCTTTACAAGAATCAGATAATGTTAGCTTTTTTGGTTATGGAGCTAAAGGTGGAGCAAATTACAATATAGATGAAAATCACAATGTTTTTGTTAACTTAGGGTATCTTGAAAGAGCAGCGTTTTTTAACGCGGTATTTGCGAATCGTAATAATGTAGATGTTAATGACGATGCTGAAAATCAAAAAATTACTAGTTTTGAATTGGGTTATGGTTTTAGAGGTGAAAAATTGAGTGCAAATATTAATGCATACCACACAACATGGAATGATAGAACAGAGGTTGCTAGATTTCAATTACAAGATAATACAGTAGCATTTGCAAATATTTTAGGAGTGGGTGCAGTACACCAAGGTATTGAAATAGATTTAAAGTATAGAGCTACAAATCAATTAACATTAACTGGTATGGCTTCGCTTGGAGATTGGAGATGGGCAGATAATGTTGAAGGTGTAGAGATTTTTAATGAAGAAAATGAGCTAGTAGATACTGTAGATCTTATTATTGAAGATTTAAGAGTAGGTGATGCTGCTCAAACTACATTTGCATTGGGTACGCAGTATAAATTTACGCCAACAACAACATTTACAATAGATTATAATTATTTCGCTAATTTGTATGCGCGATTTGATCCTAGTGATAGGGGTGTTGCAGGTCCAGATGCTTGGGAAGTACCAGCTTATGGAATTTTTGATTCAGCTATACGTCATGGTTTCAAGTTTGGTAATTTTGATGCTGCTTTAACAGCAAGAATCAATAATGTATTTGATACAGAGTACATTGCAGATGCACAAGATAGAGGAGATTCTTCAGCTCAATCTGCTCAAGTATACTACGGTTTCGGTAGAACATTTAGTGTTGGAATGAAACTTAATTTTTAAAAAAAAAGAAAAATGAAAAAAGTAATTTATTTATTCGCTTTAGTGGCCGCAATCTTTACAGGTTGCAACCCATTAGAAGATATCAATGCAGAAATTGACGCTCTTCCTGATGAACCAAATATTGGTGCATTTGAATACACACTTATCGATGCAGATTATGATCGTTTTGATTTAAGCTTTGGAAACTTTGGTTCTGAGCAACAAGCAAAAGATTCTATCCCATTTTTATTAAACGATTTGTATCCTTTATATGGTGAAGGATCATCTGTTTTAGTTAACTATGATCTTTTCGTAGGACAAGCAGAAGGTGTAAGTGATTACACTGGGGCAACAACATATCAATTAACTAATGATGATTATGCTGTAACAGGAAGTGATGCTTTTGGTTTTTATCCAGATGTAGATGCAACAAATGAAATTCCAGCGGTACTAGATACTCAAATTTCTGATCCAGTTGATGGGCAAATAGTTCTTGCGACTTACAAGCAATACTTTGAAAACCCTGTAGTTGGGTTAGCAAATGTATACCAAGCAACTTTTCCTGACGATTATGATAACTTCGAATTAATATCAGTATCTGGTCCAGATGAATTAGGATGGACTCTTGGAGCTGCTAATGTTCAAGGTTCTGCTTTTGATGGTGCGGCAAATGCTCTTGAAGAATGGTTGATTTCTCCAGAAATTAATTTAATAGGAGAATCTGGTTTATCATTCCAAATCACTCAAGAAATTGATTTTTTAGGAGATGATGCTTTAATTGATATTTTAATTTCTACAGATTATTCAACTGGAGGAGATGTTATGGCTGCAACATGGATAGCTATACCTTTTGATAAAACGATCTACGGAAGTTTAACAACATCTGAAGATTTTGATTTTTCTGCTTATGAAGGAGAAACAGTTCATGTAGGTCTTAAGTATAGCTCTACAGATAACGATTCTCCAAGATGGAGAGTACAGGATTTTGCAGTAAGAACAATAGGTGTTACTGGAGCTACAAACTCTAAAGGAGAATACTTCGTTTATGGTGGTGGTTCTTGGGAAGAATCTGAAGATGTTTATTATTTAAGCAACTCAGATTACGATTCTATGGGAGAAGGTTCTGGGCAACCTGGAGCTTTTAATAACTTTAGTAGTTCTACACCTGCAGATAATTATATACCAACATTTTTAGGTATCACATATCCTTTTGCTCAGGAGGAAGATCAGATTTTTGTAATCTATAAATACTTCTCAAGTAATAGTGGTGCTGGAATTAGAGGAAACTCTTATATGTACATGAATGGAGCATGGGTTCCTAGTCAATCTGTGATTTCTACATCTTTACAATTTGGTTTCTCTGATGGCGAATGGGTTCCAGATAACACGGTGAGGTATATGATTACAGCTGGAGATTTTGATTATATAACAGCTAACTACGCAGCAACAGACGGTTTTGTTGATGCAGTATCAAGCATGTCTAACTTTGGTAATTTTGATAGAAGACCGTCAAATGCAGCTTACTGGAGTAATGATATGATACTAACTGTTTTTGCAGATCTTTTAGATAATGTTATTGCTCCTGGAGCAGCAGACGAGCAAAAGTATGTGATGTCTGTTGATATCTATGACGGTAGTAGCGGTGTTGAAGATTTCCGCTTAATAAAACTAGCTGGTGAATGGATTTACAATCTAGAGTAGTCATTCAAAAACTTTAAGTTATAAAAAAATGCCTATCGATATTCGATAGGCATTTTTTGTATTTCCTATTTTTTAGAAGATTAAAGTATTGTTTTATTTGAAGGTGTCAATAGGAAGAAGTCGAGGTTCTTCGGTTAGGAACTAAATTTATAATAAGTAATAATTTTGGTAATTTTTTTATTTGAAATGAAGAGCATGAGAATTAAAGCGAACTTTATTATGGTATTCAGAATCAATAAATAGTACAATTTGTTTTCGCTAACTGTTAACTGCTTATTCTTTCCATTCCACAGTTTCCATAATGTGCTTTATATCGTTTTTAAGATAGGCTGCGGCTGGTAATATAGAATCGTAGTTAGGTGTTGCGTAGAAGTATAAGGAGCCCGTTAAAAAATGATTAATACTATCTGTTACATAGAATTGAGATTGTGATGCTGCATTACCACCAACTTCGTAAAACATTCCAAATACATTGTGCTTAAGGTTTTCATAAAGAACGCTTTCAATAGCATCTGCTTTCATGGTGTGCTTTTGAGTTAGAGATTGGGCATCTCTAAGTAAAGAGGTTAAATTAGTGTCATTAACAGCCTTGTATGTAAGATAGAGAGTTCCTTTCATATTTGGATAGTTAATATTAACACCAGAGATGTTGTTAACACCATCTAATTTTATAGTTGAGATCTTGTCTGCAAGTTCATTCTTTTCGAAAGTAAACGGTAATCTTACATCTATTTTAGAATATTTAGGGGTGTCATATTCTAATCGTAACATCGCCTTTGGTTTGGGTAATGGGTCGTTTCCACATGAAAAACAGGCAACAGCGAGAAAAGGTAGAACTAGTTTTTTAATGGTCATAATGGCGAGATTATTTTAATCTAAAATGGTAAACTTAATTTGTTTAATACGCTTCTTGTCTATAGTTTCTACAGTGAAAACGTAATTTTTAAAATTTATTTTACTGTCACGTCTTGGGAAAATTCCAGAAATTTCTAAAACAAACCCAGCAATTGTCTCAGCTTCACCTTTTTTGTCTTCAAAATCGGTCTCGTCGTTAAGCTTTATAATTTTATAAAAATCTTTTAATGTTGTTTTGCCTTCAAAAGAATAGTTATTGTTATCAATTTTAGTGTAGACGATATCGTCATCATCAAATTCATCACTAATATCACCTACAATCTCCTCAATAACATCCTCTAGCGACACTACTCCAGATGTTCCACCATATTCATCTACGACAACAGCAAGATGCACTTTCTTCTCTTGAAACTCCAACATAAGGTCATCTAATTTTTTGTTCTCTGGCACAAAGAATGGATCACGCAGTAAGGTTATCCAGTCAAATTCTTCTCTGTCAATATAAGGGAGTAAATCTTTAACGTATAAAATACCAGTGACTGAGTCAATACTGTCTTTATAGACAGGTATTCTAGAATAACCGTTTTTAATAACCTCTGTTATGATATCTGTGTATTTTGAATCTTCATTAAGTGCAAAAATATCCATCCGAGGGCGCATAACTTGTTTAGTATCAGTGTTTCCGAAAGATACAATTCCTTTTAAAATTTTATGTTCTTCATCTGTGGTGTCACTATCACCTGTTAACTCAAGCGCTTGTGATAACTGATCAACACTAAGATTTGATTTTTGTTTTCCTAATTTGTTGTGTATACTTAAAGTTACTTGGCGCATTGGTAAACTAACAGGAGAAAAAATCACATCTAAAACTTTTAACGGAATGGTCATAAAAACCGAAAACTTAACACGATTTCTACTCGCATAAATCTTAGGTACAATCTCACCAAAAAGTAAAATCAAAAAGGTGATCACTACAACTTCTAAAAGAAAGCGAAGCCAATATAGTTCAACGCTAACAAAAAGCGTTTCACCTATATATGAGAATAAAATAACAATCCCAATATTTATAAAGTTGTTGGCAACAAGAATCGTTGCTAATAATTTTTTTGGTCGCTCAAGAAGTTTAGAAATTATATTAAATTTTTTAGAGTCCTCTTCAAGTCCTAAGTCAATATCAGACTTACTTAAAGAGAAAAAAGCGACTTCCACGCCGCTTACAAGAGCAGAACAAAAGAGTAAAATAAAAAGCACAACAAGCCCAAAAATGAAAGACACGTTTCCATTGAGCATAGTAATAATTAAACTTGTGGGTTCGGGGTCCAATGTGAATAATTTAAGTTTAGTTTAATTAAAATGGAAGATCATCACTGTCTTCAGTTGGTGTTTCTACTGCAGGATTACTAGCTGGTTTTTGAGCAGCTTGTTGAGGATTTGGACTTGGTGCAGGTCCGCTTGGACTATCATTTTTTGTAGATAAAAAAGTGAAATCTGTACACTGTATCTCTGTAGAGTAACGATCCATCCCTTTGTCATCCTGCCACTTTCTAGTTTTAAGACGACCTTCTATATAAACCTTATCACCTTTAGATAAGTATTTTTCACAAATCTCAGCAGCTTTATTTCGCACCACAATATTATGCCACTCTGTATTAGTAACACGCTCGTTAGTTTGCTTATTTGTATACGTTTCATTAGTTGCCAATGGAAAACGACCAACGCAGTTACCACCATCAAAATAATGCATCTTTACTTCGTCTCCCAAATGCCCAATAAGCATTACTTTATTTAATGTTCCAGACATAATTATGTTTGTTTTATACTACAAAATTAAACATTTTGAAATCAAAATAGATTGATTAATAAAAGTATGAAAAAAATATAAATTATTAGAAACCAAAGGCATCTATAAAATTGCTTATTAAAATAGGTGTGGGATAGTTTTTTACTTCGGAAATTGGAATCCCTTCCGTCTCAAGTCGTTTAACTTCAATAATCCAAAACTTGGTATATAAATGTTGATGTGATAACTTGTGTATAATAGGTTTAGGGTTAAATACACTAAATGAATAGTCCAGAGTTTTAAAGTAGTCCAGAACTGAAGGATGGCTTTCAAATGATTTAAGAGGGATCTCAGTCTCACTTTCAATCAATGGGAATTGATATAGGTTTTGCCAAATGCCTTTTGAAGTGCGCTGCTCGAAAACTGTTTTTTTATCTTCGGAAATAAACACCAAAAAATTAAACTGCTTTTTAGTGATTTTTATCTTTTTGATTTTAACAGGTAGCTCTCCTACTATTCCTTTTTGTAAAGCCACACAACTATTCTTTATAGGGCAAACAATGCAATACGGGTTTTTGGGTTTGCATTGAGTAGCTCCAAACTCCATAACAGCTTGATTATAATCGCCTGGATTTTTAATGTCTAATAATTGGGTAGCCAGTAGTTTAAATTCTTTTATGCCTGCAGTACTATTAATAGGAGTGGTAATTCCAAAATATCTGGAGAGTACACGATACACATTACCATCAACAACAGCATGAGCTTCATCAAAAGATATAGATGAAATAGCACTTGCTGTATAGTCGCCAACACCTTTGAGTTTTAGCATGTCTTGATAGGAAGTTGGGAACTCACCATTAAGTTCATTAGAAATATATTTTGCAGAGGCGTGAAGGTTTCTAGCTCTAGAATAATATCCTAAGCCTTGCCACAGTTTTAAAACGTCCTGCTCGTCAGCGTTTGCTAAATGAAAAACGGAAGGATAATTAGACACAAAAGTCTCGTAATATGGTAAACCCTGTTTTATTTGGGTTTGCTGCATAATTATTTCTGACAACCAAATGTGATAGGGGTTTTTAGTCTGCCTCCATGGCAAATCTCGTTTATGAACTGAATACCAGTGAGTTAAAATTTTATTAAAATCCATATAAATAAAAAAATATTTACAAAAATAAATCTTTAGTGGGTTAAATTTTAATTAATTACGCATGAAATATTGAAATTAAATTACCTATATTTGCATCCCTTATAATTAATAGATAACCCTAAAATTAATAACAATGACAAAAGCTGATATAGTAGCTAAAATTTCTGATAAATTGGGAATTGAAAAAGGAGACGTACAGGCTACAGTTGAAACATTTATGGAAGAAGTTAAGTCTTCTTTAGAAGGTGGAGATAATGTATACTTAAGAGGTTTTGGAAGTTTTATCGTAAAGACAAGAGCTGAAAAAACTGGACGTAACATTTCAAAGAATACAACAATCAAAATACCTGCACATAATATTCCTGCATTTAAACCTGCAAAAGTATTTGTTGAGGGTGTCAAGACAAACGTTGAAGTAAATTAAAACATACGTATCGAAAAGGTTTCGGTATTAAAACAAATATTAATTTAAAAAATACTTATTTATGCCAAGTGGTAAAAAAAGGAAAAGACATAAGGTGGCTACGCACAAGCGTAAGAAGCGTAGACGCGCTAATCGTCACAAGAAAAAATAAATTGAAAAAGTAGTTTTTAACTACTTTTTCATTGTTTTAACAACTAACGTTCTTTGATATAAAATTCATGGGTTTATTGCGTTTAATAGACGTAATACATGAGTTTACTGGATTAAATATCCTGTGTCAAAATAAAAATCCATCTGTTTTGAAATGAATCAAAATAGATTAAAATTAACAACATGGAAAAAGAATTGATTATTAGATCGAGTTCTGATATTGTTGATTTTGCCTTATTAAAAGATGGAAAACTTATCGAGTTACACAAAGATGAAGATGATAACAATTTTGCTGTTGGTGATATATTTATCGCCAAAGTACGCAAAGCTGTTCCTGGTCTAAATGCTGCATTTGTTAATGTAGGTTATGAGAAAGATGCTTTTTTGCATTATCATGATTTAGGACCAAAATTACCTTCTCTTTCAAAATTCGTTAAACGTGTAAGCGCAGGTAGACATACCGATTTTTTACTGAAAAATTTTCAGTTTGAGCAAGATATAGACAAAAACGGAAGCATAGCTAATGTTTTAAAGTCTAATCAATCTCTATTAGTACAAATTGTAAAAGAACCAATTTCAACCAAAGGGCCTCGCATTAGTAGCGAGTTGTCAATTGCAGGTCGTTATATTGTCTTGGTACCATTTTCTGATCGGATTTCAATTTCTCAAAAGATTGACTCTAAAGAAGAAAAAGAACGTTTAAAACGTTTGGTCAAGAGTATTACGCCTAAAGGTTTTGGTGTTATAATTCGTACAGTCGCAGAAGGCAAAAAAGTTGCCGAACTCGACAAAGATTTACAGAATTTGCTGGAACGATGGACAGCAATGTGTAGAAAATTAAATAAAGCACATCATCCTAGTAAGGTGTTGAGTGAAATGAACAAAGCGTCTTCAATTTTAAGAGATATCTTTGATGACTCCTTCTCAAGTATTACAGTAGATGATGAGTTGCTTTATGGACAGATTAAAGATTATGTGCAAGAAATTGCACCCGCTAAAGAGTCAATAGTGAAGTTGTATAAAAATGGCGTCCCGCTTTACGAAAAGTATGGTATTGAACGTCAAATAAAAACATCTTTTGGTCGTACAGTTTCTATGTCAAGAGGTGCTTATTTGGTAATTGAACATACCGAAGCGATGCATGTTGTTGATGTTAATAGTGGAAACAGATCTAACAAAGAAAAAAATCAAGAGGACACTGCTTTAGAAGTCAATATGATTTCTGCTTCAGAAATTGCTCGTCAGTTACGTTTACGTGATATGGGAGGAATTATTGTAGTAGATTTTATTGATATGGGAAAAGCAGAGAATCGAAAAAAATTGTACAATCATCTTCGCGACGAAATGAATGATGATAAGGCAAAGCATAAAATTTTGCCGCCTAGTAAGTTTGGTTTAATACAAATTACCAGACAACGTGTTCGCCCAGAACGCAATATTAAAACAAAAGAAGAGAATCCAAATGGTATTGCAGGTGAGGAAATTGAAGCACCAATTAAAGTGATTCAAAGCATTACTCAAGACCTAGAGAGACTCTTTAAAAAAGACTATAAAAAGATTACGCTTAATGCACATCCATTTATAGCAGCCTTTATAACCAAAGGGTTTCCATCAGTACGTTCTAAGTGGTTTTTAGAACATAAAAAATGGGTAAAAGTTTTACCTAGAGATGCTTACACATATCTTGAATACCATTTTATTGATAAAGATGGTAAGGAAATCAAATAATATCTAAAACCCCTTAGCTCTTTGAGTTAAGGGGTTTTTCTTTTTAAAATGGTTCGTGCTTTTTTCTTCT
>NZ_JBLIET010000051.1:0-16614 GCF_047633235.1 Psychroserpens sp.
AGTGCAACTTCTGTGGACTCTTTAATTCAAGATATCAAGCGACTTAAAAAGGAATATCAATAAAAATCCACTACAATTTTTTTAGGCTGAATTTTTCCTTTATTTTTGCTTACTTAAAATCAATCTAAATAAGCTTGAGGGTCACATTAGCAGATATAAAACGAGGTCAACAAGGTATAATTACCGATGTTTCGTCCATTCATATTCCACTTAAACTCCTAGAAATGGGTTGTTTGCCTGGGAATTCAGTGGAGCTTGTACAAGTCGCACCATTTGCAGATCCAATGTATCTCAATATTAATGGGACACATTTAGCTATTAGAAAAGAAACTGCAATTCACATTTTAATCGATATTTTTAATGAGTAAACAAATCAATGTTGCGCTTATTGGAAATCCAAATACAGGAAAAACTTCTGTCTTTAATTCACTTACGGGCTTAAATCAAAAAGTAGGTAACTATCCTGGGATTACGGTTGAGAAAAAAGAAGGTATCTGTAAACTTCCAAGAGGAGTTAAAGCACATATTATTGATTTACCAGGAACTTATAGTTTAAATGCCTCTTCGCTTGATGAAAATGTGGTGATTGAGTTACTTCTCAATAAGAATGACAAGGATTTTCCTGATGTTGCAGTGGTCGTTAGTGATGTTGAAAATTTAAAAAGAAATCTTCTTCTTTATACTCAAATTAAGGATTTACAAATCCCTACAATTTTAGCTATAAATATGTCTGATAGGATGGTCTATAAGGGCATTCATTTAGATATTCCTTATTTGGAACAAGAATTGCAAACTAAAATTGCACTTATAAGCACTAGGAAAAACAAAGGTATAAACGAACTTAAAGAGCTTATTACTAATTTTAAAGAGCTGTCAATTACGCCTTGTTTAAGTGCTTCAGAAATTGATATTGAGTATTTCAGTAAGTTAAGAAAGGCATTCCCCAATCAGTTATTATATAAATTATGGTTGGTCATTACTCAGGATGTGAACTTCGGAAAAGTTGATAGAAAAGAAATTGATGCGATCAATAGTTTCAAAACTATGGGTAAATCAGATCTTAAGCGCTTACAGCAAAAAGAGACTATAAAACGCTATCAGTTTATTAATAATACGCTTAAAAAAGGCCAGACTATTGATCTTAAAACAGCGAAAGATCTTAGAATCAAATTGGATAGGATTCTTACACATAAAGTTTGGGGATATCTTATCTTTTTTGTGATTCTATTGACTATTTTCCAAGCCATATATGAGTGGGCTCAAGTGCCTATGGAGCTTATTGATGGTGCCTTTGCTTTTTTAAGTGAATGGACTAAAAACATCATGCCTGAAGGTGTCTTTACTAATTTAATTACCGAAGGTATTATTCCTGGGCTAGGAGGTATAGTGATATTTATTCCGCAGATAGCCTTTTTATTTTTATTCATTGCAGTTTTAGAAGAAAGTGGTTATATGAGTCGGGTTGTTTTTTTGATGGATCGTGTCATGAGACGTTTTGGGTTGAGTGGTAAAAGTGTGGTTCCACTAATATCAGGGACAGCATGTGCGATACCAGCGATTATGGCAACTCGTAATATTGAAAGCTGGAAAGAACGTTTGATTACTATCCTAGTGACACCGTTTACAACCTGTTCGGCACGTTTACCAGTCTATCTAATTATTATCGAACTGGTCATTCCTGAGGGTCGTTTTTTAGGATTAGGATACCAACCATTAACATTAATGTTACTCTATCTTATTGGTTTTGGAACCGCAATCATTTCTGCTTGGATCTTAAATAAGATTCTAAAAATGAAGAGTAAAACTTTTTTCGTAGTAGAAATGCCAAACTATAAGCTGCCTTTATTTAAAAATGTAGCATTAACAGTTTTAGAGAAGACAAAGTCATTTGTATTTGGAGCAGGTAAAATCATTTTAGCAATATCAATTGTACTTTGGTTTTTAGCATCTTATGGAGCTGGAGACAGTTTCAATAATGCAGAAGAAATTGTTACTACTGAATTTGCTTCGGAAAATTTACCTTCTGATGAATTGCAACAAAAAATATCATCTCATAAGCTGGAACATTCTTTTATTGGTATTGCAGGACAAGCTATTGAGCCTGCCATTAGGCCATTAGGATATGATTGGAAAATAGGAATCGCAATTGTAAGCTCATTCGCAGCAAGAGAAGTCTTTGTTGGAACATTAGCAACTATATATAGTGTAGAAAATGATGATGTAGATACGATTACTAATAGGATGGCTAAAGATACAAATCAAACAACAGGAGGTAAACTATTTACGCTTGCCTCAGGAATTTCGTTGTTATTATTCTATGCCTTTGCCATGCAATGTATGAGTACATTGGCAGTAGTAAAGCGAGAGACTAACACTTGGAAATGGCCAATATTACAGCTAGTGATTATGAGTGCATTTGCTTATATTGTAGCTTTGATTGCCTATCAATTCTTAAAGTAAATTATTCTTGAAACTTGATAAGCTTGTTTCAGTGCACTATAAATCTCATGAAATGAAACTAAAATGTTTTCGACTAATCACATATAAAAGTTTCATTCTAATATAAATTTAAATAAGTTGAATATCGTAATACAAAACATATTAGTTTTTACCTCGCTAGCTATGGCGATATGGTTTTTGTTGCATAAGTTTGGTGTGCTTCCAAAGAAAAAGACAGCGAGCAGTAAGGCTTGTGGCCAAGACGATTGCGGTTGTCATTAATTTTACAATCTTAGTTACTGGGTTATAGGCGCAATCTTTTTATTATTCATGTTGTGTTCATCAATGGGTTATAATATCTTTAAATATAAGTTTTTAGCGACGTTTTGTGATACAACCAGCTCTGTAGTGTTCAGTTTAATTTTGACAGAGTTGTCAAATAGCTCTTTATGTATAATTTCTATCGTGGTTCCCAAACCTATAGAATTACTATCTAAGTATTGAAGAAAATTAGTAGAGCTATCTTCCACACCAATACATTTATATACCATTCCAACGGTAGCATGTGATAATGCTGTTTTCTCTATTTTATTAAATTTACCGTCCTTATCTGGTATTGGATCACCATGAGGGTCATGTGTAGGAAATTCTAAAAAAGCATCCAATTCATTGACTAGTTTTTCAGATTTGATGTGTTCTAAGTGCTCAGCGACTTCATGTACTTCATCCCAAGTAAAATTTAGTTTTTCTACTAAGAACACTTCCCAAAGTCTGTGTTTTCTAACAATATTGACGGCTACATTAATTCCACTCTTTTTCAACTTAACACCTTGGTATTTTTTATAGTTTAGATAGTCTTTGTCTGCTAGTTTTTTTACCATATCTGTAACAGATGATGCTTTCGTATTTAAAGCATCGGCAATGGCATTTGTGTTAACGATGTCCTTACCATAGTTTCCAAGATGGTAAATGGCTTTGATATAATTTTCTTCGGTAAGTGTGATCATGATTCATTTTTGAATACCAAATATACATATATTAAAATTTTAAAATAATTTTTAGACTTGTCTAAAAATTATTTTATCTTTGCGTAAAAATTATTATTTTATAAATCTAAAAATTAAAGTGATGAGATGTATAACTTATATCTTTGTCTTACTAGTCTCAATAGTTTCAGGACAGGAAACCATGATTACAATTTCTGGTCAAGTAACTTCAGAGCGCGAGCCAATTCCTTTTGCAAGTGTATATGTGAAGGGAGGTACAGTTGGTGTGAGTGCTGACGAGAATGGAAAGTATGAAATGACAGTAAACAGCAAGGTCACTAAGATAATTGCGACTTCACAAGGCTATCGTACATTAACAAAAAGTGTAACACTTATTGCTGATACCATCTCTGTTGTTGATTTTGAATTGGTTGAGGATGCTCTTGGTCTTAATCAAATTGTAGTAAGTGCAACTAGGAATCGTATTAGTAAAAAAGAAGCTCCCGTAATTGTAAAGGTGTTAAGTCCTAAATTGTTTAATGCAACACAGTCTTTATCATTGGCAGATGGACTTAACTATCAGCCAGGAGTTCGCGTGGAAACTAATTGTCAAAATTGTGGTTTCACACAAGTTCGTATGAATGGCTTAAAGGGGCAATACACTCAAATACTAGTAAATAGTCGTCCTGTGTTTAGTGCTTTAAATAGTGTTTATGGTTTAGAGCAAATCCCTGTGAGTATTATTGATAGGGTTGAGGTGGTGAGAAGTGGAGGTTCTGCCTTGTTTGGCTCCAATGCAATTGCAGGAACCATTAATGTGATTACTAAAGAACCCGTAAATAACAGCTGGGAAGTGACCTCTAGTTTAGGATTGATTGATGGCACTACTGCAGATCGTAACCTCAACGTTAATGCTTCTGTGGTGAGTGAAGATTTAACTAGCGGAATTACAGTTTACGGTATTTTTAGAGATAGGGATGCGTTTGATGCCAATGATGATGGCTTTACAGAAACAACTACTCTCAACAATAATTCATTAGGTGCCAAAGCATTTCTGAGACCTAATGATAATAGTAGAATTGGTTTTGATTTTACAGGGATTCGGGAATATCGTCGTGGTGGTGATAAGTTGGATTTAGCACCACAGTTTACTGATATTACAGAAGAATTAGACCATAGTACCATTTTTTCAGGTCTAGATTATGAGACCTTCAATGATGATAGAACAAAAACCTTAAGTGTTTACGCATCTGTACAACATACAAATCGCGATAGTTATTATGGTGGTTTAGGTGGTGGTAGAGCAACTGCAGACTCAATTATAGCTAATAATGCTTTTGGTAAAACTAAAGATTTGGCATTTGTTACTGGTGCAAAATATAGTCATATTTTTAAAAATAATGATGTGCTTACTACAGGTGTGGAGCATCAACTTAACGATACAGATGATGCGATTACTGGCTATAATCGTTTGGTAGATCAAAAAGTGAATAGTACTGGGCTTTACGGTCAGTATGAATGGAAGCCAACTGATAGATTTTCGGCACTTATAGGAGCGCGTTTAGACCATGTCAATGTTGATGGTTTTTACACCATTCAGGACATAGCTAGAACTTCAGACGTTTCTGAAACAGTTTTGAGTCCGCGTTTAACTCTGCTTTACAATATTACAGATGAACTTCAATTTAGAGGCGGCTACGCCAGAGGGTTTAGAGCACCACAGGCATTTAATGAAGATCTTCATATTTCTTCGGTTGGAGGAGAACAACGTTTTGTGATCTTATCAGAAAATTTAGAAAGTGAATTCTCCAATGCGTTTACCGCATCATTTGATTACTCAAAAGATTTTAATAAAATGCAAACTAATCTTTTGGTTGAAGGATTTTATACCACCTTAACAAATCCATTTACTATTGTGAGTACAGGAAACTCATTACCAAATGGATCTATTCTAGAAGAATCAAGAAATGGCTCTGGTGCCTATGTTGCTGGTACCAATATAGAGTTGAGTATATCTCCTAGTTCAGATTTGTTTTTTCAAGTAGGAGGAACAATCCAACGCGCTATTTATAAAGAAGATCAACTACTTTTTGAAGCAGATGGATCAGTTCCTGGAGAACAAGACGTCGTTTTAAGTGAGTTTGTACGTGCACCCAATGTGTATGGTTTTCTAAATACAAACTGGCAAATTAGTGAGGCTTTTAAATTAGACGTTACAGGAAGTTATACAGGCGCAATGATTGTTCCTCGTGTAGTATCAGAGTCTGGCTTTATTGATTTAGTAGATTCAGAGGTGTTTTTTGACATGACTACCAAAATAACCTATCATTTTGATCTTAAAGATACATTTCATGTAGAGCTAAGTGGAGGAATACAGAATCTTTTTAATAGCTATCAAAATGATTTTGATCGCGGTTCAACTAGAGATTCAGATTTTGTTTATGGACCAAACAGACCTCGAACATTTTTTATGGGACTTAAATTTGGTGATTTTTAAAATACGCTTGCTATGAAACATATCTTTTTATCTCTAGTATTTAGCTGTTTTGTAATGGTTTCCTATTCACAAAGTGATAAAGCGATTGAATGGAAAACATGGGCACAACTAGAACATGCTTTAAATGAGCAGCCAAAACCTGTTCTTATTTATTTTCACGCAGACTGGTGTGCCTATTGTAAAAAATTAGATCGAGAGGTGTTTACAAATACCGAAGTTGTAGAAAGGATAAATCGCGATTATTACGCGGTAGAAATGGATGTAGAAAGTTTAGATACTATCGTTTTTGACGGTATGACGTTTGTAAATACCCAAGCAAAAACAAAACGTAATGCTGTCCATGAACTACCTTTATTATTGGCGTCTCGAAAACATGAAGCATTTTCGCTTCCTGTGACCTTATTTTTTGATATCAATTTTGTTGTGCGAGATCGTACTTATTATTATTACACAGCTAAACAACTTTTAAAGGCACTGTAAAAACAGTTAAATCAGTAAGTTAACTTGATCTTCAAGCCACTCAGATAGTGAATTACATAACCGAAACCAGAGATGTGTTTTAATTTTTAGTACCTTCGCAAATAAAATTTAGAGTAATGAAAAAACGAATAGTTTTAATACTAATTATTGCAAGCTTTAGCTGCGAAAATGAAACTAAATCTAACGGGAAATTAAATATCGTCACCACAACATCAATGATTACTGATTTGGTGAAAAATATTGGTGGAGACTATGTGAATCTTCAAGGCTTAATGGGTAGTGGAGTAGATCCTCATCTATACAAAGCGAGTGAAGGAGATGTAACTAAATTGGTAGAAGCTAATGTGATTTTTTATAACGGTTTACATCTTGAAGGGAAATTGGTTGATGTTTTTGAGAAAATGGGAAACGCTACTAAAACACCCATTGCTTTGGGTGAGGAACTCAATAAAAGTACGTTGATTGGTTCAGACTATTTTGCATCCAATTACGATCCGCATGTGTGGTTTGATATCGCATATTTTAAGCAATTTGCTTCAAAAGTAGCTCAAGTACTTTCAGAAAATGATCCCGCTAATGCTGAAAATTATAAATCCAATGCTGAAACTTATTTAAATGAACTAGAGGCGCTTCAATCTAAAATTAAAGCTACTATTGAGACCCTTCCGAAGGAAAAGAGAATATTAGTTACGGCACATGATGCTTTTAATTACTTCGGAAAAGCTTATGACTTTGAAGTTGTTGGCTTACAAGGGTTCTCTACCGCTACAGAAGCTGGTGTTCAAGATGTGCAGAAGCTTTCAGCATTTATTATCGAAAGAAACATCAAGGCAATTTTTGTAGAGAGTTCTGTGCCTAAGAGAACTATTGAAGCCTTACAAGCAGCCGTAAAGTCTAAAGGACATGACGTGGAAATTGGAGGTACACTATATTCTGATGCTTTAGGAAATGCGGGAACTGCCGAAGGCACTTATATTGGAATGTTTGAGTATAATGTGAATACTATCGTTGGAGCTTTAAAATAGTTAGTATAGTAATCCATAAAACAATTATAATGAAACTGTGCTGTCATCTTGAACTTGATTATTTATAAAAATAAATTTGAAATTAAGGTGTTTATGAATCTTCGATTTCAGGATGATAAAAAAATAAGATATGACTAAAATAGCAGTGCAAGTAGACGATTTAACCGTAGCCTACAACTATAAACCGGTACTTTGGGATATTGATTTAGAAATCCCTGAAGGTGTATTGATGGCTATTGTTGGACCAAATGGTGCAGGAAAATCAACACTCATTAAATCTATTTTAGGGATTCTAAAACCCATTGCAGGAAGTGTTACCATTTATGGAAAACCTTATAAAAAACAGCGCTCATTGGTTGCTTATGTCCCGCAGAAGGGAAGTGTAGATTGGGATTTTCCAACGACAGCTTTGGATGTTGTGATGATGGGGACTTACGGTAGTTTAGGTTGGATTAAACGTCCAAGGCAAAAGGAGAAAAAAGCATCACTTGAAGCCCTTGAGAAAGTGGGGATGTTAGCATTTAAAAGCCGACAAATAAGTCAGTTATCTGGAGGGCAACAACAGCGCATATTTTTAGCACGCGCTCTAGTTCAAGATGCCTCTATTTATTTTATGGATGAACCGTTTCAAGGTGTTGATGCTACTACAGAAATAGCGATTATTAATATTTTAAAAGAATTGAGAAAAGCAGGAAAAACAGTAGTTGTAGTACATCATGATTTACAAACTGTTCCTGAATATTTTGATTGGGTAACTTTTTTGAACGTCAAAAAGATAGCTACAGGTCCAGTTAAGGATATTTTTAATGATAATAATTTAACTAAAACTTACGGAATTAATTATAAAGTGAGCGTACAAGAATAATGGACATTCAAGAGTATTTTTCTTTAGTTTTTACCGACTATACCTTACGAACCATTACATTAGGAACTGCAATTCTTGGTGCAGTCACTGGAATGTTAGGTAGCTTCGCGGTACTTAGAAAGCAAAGTCTTTTAGGTGATGCTATCTCACATGCAGCATTGCCAGGAATAGCAATCTCATTTTTAATTACAGGTGCAAAAGATAGTAATACATTATTATTGGGCGCTTTAGTTAGTGGATTAATTGGGACATTCTGGATTAGAGGAATCATTACCAAAACGCATCTTAAATCTGATACAGCTCTTGGTTTAATTTTATCATTATTTTTTGGCTTTGGAATGCTTTTACTCACATTTATACAAAAGCAACCCAATGCTAATCAAGCAGGATTGGATAAATATTTATTTGGTCAAGCAGCAACTCTCGTTGAAAGTGATGTGCGGATGATGGCAATTGTTACAGGAATTTGCCTTTTTGTATTGCTCCTTTTTTGGAAAGAGTTTAAGATTTTACTCTTTGATAAAGAGTACGCCAAAACGCTTGGGTTTAATACAAAGGCCATAGATATTCTCATTACCAGTTTTATTGTTTTAGCAATTGTTTTAGGACTTCAAACTGTAGGAGTAGTACTTATGAGTGCAATGCTTTTAGCGCCTGCAGCAGCCGCACGACAATGGACAAATAGTTTAGCAACAATGGTGTTTTTAGCAGCAATTTTTGGAGCGTTTTCAGGTGTATTTGGTACCGCTATTAGTGCGAGTCAAAACAATTTATCCACAGGTCCAGTCATTGTATTGGTTGCGGCAGTATTTGTCTTATTTTCATTTATATTCTCACCAAGTCGAGGTTTGCTTTTTAAACAGATACGATTTATAAAAAACCGTCGAGATTTAGAATTGCACAAAACATTAGCATTTATGTATCATATTGCTGAGTCTCATGATAATATCTCACATCCACATGAAATTAAAATTTTGAATGGTTTTCAAGGTTATACGAAAGGGACTCTTAAAAAACTAGTTGAAAAAAATTACGTGACTTTAAAGGGGTCTACTTGGAGTTTGACTCATGAAGGTTTTAAATCTGCTTTGAATTTATATAATCAATTAACTAAAAACGATGAGTAACGCACAACTAGAAATACAACTTATTGCGAGTTTAGTAGCTATTGCTTGTGCGATTCCTGGAACTTTTTTAGTCCTTCGGAAAATGGCTATGATAAGTGATGCTATTAGTCATTCCATACTGCCAGGAGTTGTAGTAGGTTTCTTTATTACTCAAGATTTAAATTCACCATTACTGATATTATTGGCAGCTTTAACTGGTGTTATTACAGTGGTTTTGGTTGAGTATATACAGAAAACAGGACTCGTAAAAGAAGATACTGCTATTGGTCTCGTTTTTCCCGTATTGTTTAGTATTGGTGTCATTATGATTGCTAAAAATGCCAACGATGTACATTTAGATATTGATGCGGTATTATTGGGAGAATTGGCTTTTGCGCCTTTTGATCGCCTGCTCATTTCTGGGATTGATGTTGGCCCAAAATCGCTTTGGGTTATTGGTGTTATTTTATTAATCACAATTGCGTTATTGTTGGCGTTTTTTAAAGAATTGAAGCTAAGTACATTTGATAAAGGTTTAGCAGCTTCGCTAGGGTTTTCTCCAGTAATTTTGCATTATGGCTTAATGACCGTTTCCTCTATCACAACGGTGGGTTCTTTTGATGCTGTAGGTGCTATTTTAGTCGTGGCACTTATGATTGCACCGGCTGCAACGGCGTATTTATTAACCACAGATTTGAAGAAAATGTTAGTGCTTTCCATATTCTTTGGAGTCGTGAGTGCCATTTCGGGCTATTGGTTGGCACACTGGTTGGATGCTTCAATTTCGGGATCAATTACCACAATACTGGGACTCTTATTTTTGATCGTCTATTTATTCGCACCAAGCAAAGGGGTTATAGCAGTATTGTACAGAGAAAAACAACAGCGTATTGAGGTATCACTTCTCACATTTTTACTCCATTTAAAAAATCATGATGAAGACAATGAGCGTCATGTGAATCATTTAAATGAACATATTAATTGGCAAAAAGTAAGATCTAAAACAGTTTTGGATTTAGCTTTAAGAAATAATATGATTGTAATTGATAATAAAATTGTCTCACTAACTCCAAAAGGAGATGTGTTTACCACACAAGCCATCGATTATATTATCACTAATGAAGATACTCAGATTGAAGATATGAAGAATGATTTCTTTTTGTTTAGGGGTTGATTAGGTAGTGGTATTCTCCAAATATCTTATAACGTAAGTAGTGTTTTGTTTTGATGTTTACTGTATTTGTTTTCTTGTTAAAAGGATGATTTATTTTTGTATTAATTTATTTTCGAGAACATTATTTGGATGGAAAACAGTATTTTTAAAAAAATATAACCACAAAATGAAAAAAACAATTGTAATTCTAGTCATACTAATTTTTAGTCTTTCTCTTCAAAATTGTTCAAGCGTTCGAGTTTTAGATTCTTGGAAAAGCGATGAGATCTCAACTATTAAAGGAAATAATTTTTTAGTGGTCGCAAGAACAGATAACAATCAAGCAAGAGTTATTTTTGAGAATGAGATTGTGAGACAAATGGAGGCAAAAGGATATAAAGCTACAGCTAGTTTCTCGAAGTTTGGCAGTATGAAGCCAAGTCATCCAGAATCTGAACGTAGTCAGGAAAAATTAAAGGCCATATTAAAAGCCGAAGGGTTTGATGGTGTTGTACTTACTGTAATGAAAGATTATAAAGAGGAGACTAGAGTTCAAAGTGATGGAGGGTATTATGCTGGAGGAAATTACGATGGCTATTACCCAAGATATTATGGAGGGTTTTATGGCTACTATTATAATCCTGTATCTTTTCATTCAAAAGGTGTTTATGTGCCAGAAACAACAACTACGAGTACGTCAAGATTATATATATTAGAAACTACTGTCTATGATCTTAAAAAGTCTGTAGAAAATCAATTGGTAGCTGTGGTTACATCGCAATTAGATAATCCAACAGCTGCTACTACAGCTGCTGAGGAATATGTTAAAAAAATTACAGCGAGCTTAAAATAAGACTTGTTAATAGTGTTTATAAAAAAGGACAGTTGAAAATATTGTCCTTTTTTTTGATCTATAAATTTGCTATTTTTTAGTGATTTTACTCATTCTTAACTTCTTAAAAATATGATCTTAGTGTCATAAAGTTGAATGGATTTTTTTATAATTTTTTTAGATGTATCTCTTGAAGATTTAGTATGAAATCGAGCCATAGAATTATTAAAATCCAGTATATATTTAGAATCTATATCGTCTACTTCGGCAGAAAACATAATGATTTTTTGTATTGGGTCCAGGTGCATTTGGCGTAAGTATGAGATTTTTTTTAGACTTTTTCATTGCTTTGGAAATTATAAAACTCACAGGTGCCATCAGTGTTAAGGGTCGACCTGCGCAATAAACCGAAATATTTGGAGTCAGATTTTACTTCATTGACTCTTTAAATATCGTGAGTGGTTACAAGTAATAAAGTCAAAACTAATAGTGTCGATAAAAGACATTTCATTAAAATATTTTTTTTAAATTTTACAATAATAGTACCAAATTAGAAGTGAAAGGTTTGATTTTTATTACGACTATAGGTTTTTAAATGAACAGTATGGACATACTAAATTACATCACAGGACAAGGCGGACTAATGATCCTAGGCCTCATCGTAGTAGTGGCCTTTATGTATAGAAAACATAAAGAAAAGCGCTATTTTAAAGATATTGAAAGACGAATAAATGAAAGACATCGCAATCGTAAATGATTAAAATACACGTTCCTTTTGTAATTGCTCGTAGGCATTTTGCACTTGTCTGAATTTTTCTTCAGCACCTTTTTGATGTTCTTCTCCTAAGTGAATCACTTTATCTGGATGGTATTTTTTTGCCATCTTTCGGTAGGCCTTTTTAACGTCGCCATCTGTCGCTTCTTTAGTAATCTCTAAAATTTTATAGGCATTATCACTACTGTTGTAGAACATGGCTTTTATACTTTCGTAGTCGCGAGGACTAATCCCCAAGTAACCAGAAATCATATAAATTTGAGACACTTCATCATCAGTGACCATTCCATCTGCTCTTGCTATTCCGAAGAGAAAATGAAGTAATTGCAAACGTGACGCATGATCCATCATTTGACGTATCTGCAAACAGACTTTTCGTGTTGGGATATTTTGCTTACTTATATTTTTAAATAATTTGAAAGCCTGATTAGACCTGTCTTTACCATACATGCTTACAAACTGCTTACGCACAAAATCTAGTTCACTTTGCTCTTGTTTTCCGTCTGCTTTAATAACGACAGAGGCGAGAATTAAAAGACTCACTTCAAAATCTCCGGAAAGTGTTTGAAGTCTTTTGTGTGTTTGTCTTCTAAAGCTAGAAGAGTTTTGTCCTGCACCTCTTTGTTGCTTATTGCCGTCACCTAATAAAAAGCCTCCACCTTCTGTTGCGCCATCAATCAAACTTCCTACGGCAAGTCCAATAATAGCTCCTATTGGCCCACCAAAAGACCATCCTAAAGCACCTCCTACCCATTTTGCAAAACTCATAAATTATAACTTTTATTTAAATTCAAAGATACTATTTGTTAGTAGACTTATTTCGATTTTGTTACTTATCAACGCAATCTTTCTAAGGTTTTGGTAACTTTAATATATAACTCAATCGTTTTATGAAAAAGGACATCTGTTTATTACTACTAATAGTATTTACGTTAGCTTGTAACGACGACGTGTCGTCAAATAATGGGCCGACTCTAAAGGGTTAGTGGTCATTGAATAATGTTACAGGCGGTTTTGCAGGAATAGATGATGCTTATGAAAAGGATGTAATTATTTGGGGCTTTAATCCTTACGACCAAGAATTAACAGTAACAAACACCAATATTGAGCTTATCATCTATGATGGTTTTCCAACTGGCGTTTATGATTATCAAGTAGTCAACTTAACAGGTGACGCTGTAACACTAATGATAGATGACTTTAATTTTAGTCTTTCAGCACTAACCGATTCTAGTTTTGTGCTATAGGAAGGTGCTTTTGTAGAGGATGGATTTCAACTAACTTTTATGAGATAAATGTTCTTCTTCCTTCGGGAGAATTATACTATTGAAAACACGAATAGCGTCATTTAAACAGGTAACTATTGTCAATTATAATCCAGTAGTTTTTGCGTACCTTTGCAATTCAAATAATAATCTAAAAATTAAAACATATGTATCCAGCAGAATTAGTAAGACCTATGCGTGAGGATTTAACCAAAGTTGGTTTTAAAGAATTGCACACAGCAGAAGCTGTAGAGGCTGCTTTAGTAAAAGAGGGAACAACATTAGTTGTTGTAAACTCTGTTTGTGGTTGTGCAGCTGCCAATGCTCGTCCAGGAGCGAGAGAAAGTTTACAAAATGCAAAACGTCCAGATAACATTGTTACTGTGTTTGCAGGAGTTGATAAAGAAGCAGTGGATGCTGCTAGAGGACATATGGTGCCTTTTCCTCCAAGTTCACCATGTATGGCATTGTTTAAAGATGGTGAATTAGTGCACATGTTAGAGCGTCATCATATTGAAGGTCGTCCAGCAGAATTAATTGCAGAAAACCTTATGGATGCCTATAATGCGCACTGTTAATAGAGCATTACAAATAAAGTGAAAAATTTCTAATAGAAATAAAAACTTTGTCTAATTATAAAACCACGATTTTTAATCGTGGTTTTTTTGTGTATTACTTTGATTCGGCTAATTTTACCACATGAGAAAACTTCTTGCATATCCTTTAACGGTTTTATATTTAATGATTTTTGGTATGTGTTTACTGTTTTTTCACCCAATTCAAGTCTTTTGTAATACTGTTTTGGGGTATAAAGCCCATAAAAAAAGTGTAGATCTTTTACAATTATGTTTAGTACGTTGTTTACATGTGTTAGGTACTCGTGTTACCTGGGAGAACCCTTATAATCTTCCTACAGATAGACCTTTACTTGTTGTTTCTAATCATCAAAGCATGTATGATGTTTCGCCGATAATGTGGTATATGCGAAAACATCACATTAAGTTCGTTTCAAAAAAAGAACTAGGTAAAGGCATTCCAAGTGTATCCTATAATTTACGTCACGGAGGATCTATATTAATAGATCGTAAAAACCCAAGACAAGCTTTGCCTGTAATGATGAAGTTTGGAGAGTATCTAGAAAAGACAAATCGTGCCGGAGTTATTTTTCCAGAAGGGACTCGAAGTAAAGATGGCCACCCCAAACCTTTTAAAACTAAAGGCTTAGAAATACTCATGAAGAAAACACCTTCTGCGCTGATTATACCCGTAACAGTTAATAACTCTTGGAAAATGTTACGCTATGGTAAATTCCCTATGGGAATAGGAAATCATATAAAATTTACTGTTCATAAGCCTATAGAAATGGCTACCTTTACAGATAAGCAAGCGTTGTTGACTACTGTTGAAAAAACAATTACTGACGCTATTTATGTTAACTAATTATTAAACCGAATTGATATGTTATTGAAAAATAAGCGGTTGGAAGTGATGCAGCATCTAGAAAAAGATGTGGATCAACTTATCGAAAAATATCTCATTCCTGTAGAAACAATTTGGCAGCCTACAGATTTTTTGCCAAATCCTCAAGGTGATACGTTTTATGACGACGTACGGGAAATTCGTGAGCTTTCTAAAGAGTTACCATATGACTTCTGGGTCGTTTTAGTTGGTGATATGATTACCGAAGAAGCTTTACCCTCTTATGAATCTTGGTTAATGGATGTTGAAGGTGTAGATCAAGTAGGACGTAATAGTTGGGGGAAATGGGTGAGACATTGGACAAGCGAGGAAAATCGTCATGGTGATGTGCTAAACAAATACCTTTATCTCTCTGGTCGAGTTAATATGAAAGAGATAGAAAAAACCACACAATACTTAATTGCAGATGGTTTTGATATTGGTACAGATCGTGATCCCTATAAAAACTTTGTGTATACAAGTTTTCAAGAATTAGCAACTTATATTTCTCATAACCGCGTAGCTAAAATGGCAAAAGCGAAAGGGAATAAACAATTAGCGAAAATGTGTAAAATTATCTCTGGAGATGAGATGAGACATCATCATGCTTATTCAGAGTTTGTGGAGCGTATTTTCGAGGTAGATCCAAATCAAATGATGATGGCTTTTCATTATATGATGAAGCAAAAAATTGCAATGCCAGCACATTTCCTTAGAGAATCCGGTGATAAAATAGGGACAGCATTTGAAGAGTTTTCAAATACAGCGCAACGCATTGGTGTATATACATCTAGGGACTATATAGATATTTTACAAAAACTGATTATCCGTTGGGATATTGGAAATATTCAGGGCCTTAATGATGAAGCCGAAAAAGCTCGTGACTACTTAATGAAACTACCATCAAGAATGTTACGATTAGCCGACCGTATCACAATACCTGAAAATTCGTATCAATTTAAATGGGTTGAACCAGCGCACTTAAAATAATTTTTAATAAATATAGATTTAATTCCTTTCAGTTTCTGAAAGGAATTTTTTAATTTTAGGTTATGAATACTTCCGAAGAAATCATAGAAAAAACTAAAATTTTTGTACAAAAAGAACTTGAAAAAGCCGAAGGAGGTCACGACTGGTTCCACACTCTAAGGGTGTTTAACAACTGTTTACTCATCTCTAAAAATGAAAACGTAGATTCTTTAGTGGTGGCATTAGGAGCATTATTGCATGATATTGCAGATAGTAAATTTCATGCTGGTGATGATACTATAGGTCCTAAAGTTGCTCGTAAATTCTTGTTTGAAAATAATGTTGATTCCAAGGTTATAGAGCATGTGGTCAATATTATAAAACACATTTCTTTTAAGGGCGGAAATGAAGCACAAACTTTTTCTTCTGCGGAATTGAGTGTCGTACAAGATGCAGATCGATTAGATGCTATTGGTGCTATTGGGATTGCTAGGACATTTAATTATGGAGGCTTTAAAAACCGAAAAATATTTGATCCTTCTATAACCCCAAATCTAAAAATAACAAAGGCCGAATACAAAACATCTACGGCACCTACAATTAATCATTTCTATGAAAAATTATTACTTTTAAAAGATAGAATGAATACAAAGACAGGTGAAAAGATTGCACTAGAACGTCATAAATATATGGAGCAGTTTTTAGACCAGTTTTACGCAGAGTGGGATGGTTTTAAATAAAAGCTTTTTAAAACGCCATTCATT
>NZ_JBLIET010000052.1:0-15800 GCF_047633235.1 Psychroserpens sp.
GCCATCATTGAAATCATCAAAAATATAATCGTTTTTACTATAAGAATAACTCAACCATGTGCTAAAATAATCAAACTGTTTATTGATAAGAAAATCAATCCCTCTCACTTGAAATTTGCCAATTTCCTCTATAAATTGAAATTGATTTTGAAAACCTTGACTTTGAGATGTGATGCCTTCCACGTTTTTTATAAAAGCTTCAATACTCACTAGTAGCTTGTTTTTATTGTAATGAATACCTGCAGCTGCTTGAACGCTTTTTATGATTGGGATGTTTTCATTATTAGATAAAATCCATCTGCGTTTTTCAATGCCTAAGAAATCATTTTGTAAATCTATAATTTGAGAGGTAGTTTGGCTTTTTAATTCTGCCAAAAATTCTAATCTAAAATCGTTGTTTAATTTATGACTTACAGATAATCGTGGCTCAGTAAAAAACTCTGAAAATTTTTCAATAAAATTAGTTCTTAAACCTATTCTCGCATAAGTATTTTTATTCGCTGAAGTAAATTCGGCTTCACCATAAATGGAGTGTGTTCGAACCACTTCTTTTATAAACTGCTCTGTGTTTGGATTGTTAGTGTCTTCAGCATTGCTAATAATCACCTCGCTAAATTGATAACCACCATGTATTTTTAAATTATTATCGATATGATTGGTAGCATTAATCTTTAGGCCTAGATCATTAACTTTATTGTCTTGATTAGAGCGTTGGTCATTTGCAATATTAAAGTTTGTGGCTTTTAAATCGTAACTGGTATAGTAAAATTTAGCCGTTGTTGTGAGTTTGCTATTCCAGTATTTTAAATACTCAAAACCTGTGGCAAAGTTATTTTGTTCTAGTTCGTTTTTTAAAGCAATACCAGAATCATTATTTGCTTGTTGATCATAAGTTAGTCTATTGTTAATCGTTAAAAAGTTAAACCTAAATTGGTCTTGATCAGTAATATCATATAAAAACTTTGTAGCGATATCGTAAAAATAGAAACGTTCGTTATTTGAGATGATTTCCGAATTTCCCTGTTGCGGATTAGAAAAATCACTATCCTGAAATACACGTTGTCGATATTGGTCGTAGGTTGGTGTGAAAATGAAATCGGTTATAGATCGTCTTGCAGAGACTTGAATTTCAGCTTGTTCATTAAGAGGGATTTTGGCATAACCATCTGCATTGATAAGGTTGAAACCTGCTCCAGCTTTAAGATTTTGATCTAGACTATTAGAGAGTTGCATATCAATAACACTAGAAACACCATCACCAAATTTTACACTAGTTCCATTTTTTGAGACATTTACTTCCTTTGTTAGATAAGGATTAAAAGCAGATACTAAACCAAAGAAATGTCCAGATTGGTACATTTTTATACCGTCCCACAAAATTAAATTTTGATCATGAGTTCCTCCACGAACATTAATATTAGATACACGCTCATCAACACTCATAACACCAGGTAAGGCCTGAATACTTTGCAAAATATCGGGTTCTAAAAGTCCAGGGAGAATCCCAAAATCTTCAGTATTAATGTTAATTTTACCATCACTATTTTTTGAAATCCCTTTAGTTAAGTAGTTCGTAATGACAACTTCTTCAAGCTTTTGAGTGATAAAATCACTGAATGGATTAGACCGTTTTGAAATGACAACACTGGTGTTATTGATACCGATAAAATCGAGATTTGTTTCAGATCGTAAATACTCCAATGTGTTTTCTAGCGATAAAGTTTCCAAAGGGAGAAGGACGCTTTTATTAGCTATAGTTTGATCTAAATAAGTGAAATGGATACTAAATCTGGATTCTATTATCGTGAGAACTTCGGCAAGCGGAAGTTTTGTTTTTAAATTTGATTGCGCATTACTGCTATTCAAATTCAAAAATAGTAAGATTATAAAAAGATAGAAGACCCCTTTTTTATTCACGTTTTAGTCTAATGATATTATCTGTTTTACTATACTTTAATTGTAAAGGTAAAGTAATAGATTTTAAGGCAGTTTCAATATCATTATGTATAAAATCTCCAGTGAAGTTTTGAGCACCTTCGAAATCACTAAATTCTACAGATACATTGTATTGTCTTTCAAACTCTGCGATAACTTCTCGGAATGGGATACTCCTAAAGGTGCTCTTATTAATTAGCCATGATGGATGAGATACATTTTCTTTTTCAGTCGCAATATATTTCCCATCAATAATTAAAAAGGTGTCTCCTGGTAGGAGTATTATTTGTTTTGTTTTACTGTTTACAGCAACTTTTCCTTTATAACAAGTCACTTCAAAGTAGTTATTGCGTTGCTTGACATTAAATTGCGTTCCAAGAACAGTTACAGTTCCTAAATTTGTTTTTACATCGAACTTTTTTCCTTTGGCAACTTTAAAATAAGCTTCTCCATGTAATACTAAATCACGGCTGCTTTTCCAATTAGATTTATTAAATGTTATCGTGGAAACTGCATTTAACTGCACTTGAGACGCATCAGGTAATACAATTGATTTTTGTTGTGAGGCAATCGTATAGGTTGTGGTGTCAAGAGTTGAAGCATAGAAATAGATACCAAACGCGATGACTAAAATTGCAGCGATTTTTGATAATGTAGCAAATAATTTACTTGGTTTTTTCTTAAGAGAATCAATAGATTTTAAAACGTTTTTAAAAGCGTCATCTTCATTAATGGTGTCTGCTTTAAATCCAATAAGTCCTTGGTCTAATTTAATTAAATTAGGGTAGTCTTTAAGCTGTTTGAAAGCTTCTAGTTCTCTAGGATTTAGGTTGTGGTCTAACCATTTTTGTATGAGGTCTTCTTTGTTCATTGTGTTCTATTCAAGTATATAACAGTTAATTATTAAAAAGTCCTACCCTTTAATTTAGTTTTCAGTTGCAGTCTCAGTTTTAAGTATCCTAGGTAATTGATTGTTAACTAGAAAGGTTTAAGGCTTATTATAAGTCTAGTTTGGTGTTTATGAATTTGGTTTCTGCTACTGCTGTCGCAAACTTTTTTCAAAGCTCATCAATATCTTGTCTTAATTTTTTAAGGGCGCCATAAATACGTTTTTCTACCGCCTTTGTTGATATATCTAATAATTGTGCAATCTCTTTAAAACGTTTACCTTCAACTCTATTCATTAAAAAGGCAACGCGTTGCGCTTCTGTTAATCCTGCAATTGCTCTTTCTAATTTTACTTTGTATTCTTTTTCTTCAAGTATAAATTCTGGATTTATATTCGTAGCATGTTTTGGTTGTATCATGCGGTGTCGTAACACTACTTTTTGGTGAGCATACTCGTTGAGCATTAAGTTGTTTGCGGTGGTGAATAAAAAACTCTTCGCTTTGTTCTGCGGAATTTTAGCACAATTCTCCCACAATTTCACAAACGCTTCCTGCATTTTGTCTTGCGGATTTAACTGACTACCAAATTTATAATATAGAAAATCGTGCAAATTTTTGGAGTGCGTTCTAAAAATAGAGGAGAATAGTCGTTCCTCACAAATATGGTCTTTAAGTGGTTTTGACATTC
Source organism: Psychroserpens sp. (assembly GCF_047633235.1). Classification (GTDB taxonomy): domain Bacteria; phylum Bacteroidota; class Bacteroidia; order Flavobacteriales; family Flavobacteriaceae; genus Psychroserpens. The sequence continues at coordinate 3,512 of NZ_JBLIET010000052.1, forward strand.
TTTTTTGGTTGAGGCTAAGTTATGAAAATGAAATTGAAATCTAAATTTAACTTTAATATGAGTTGGAATTTGAGCATAAATTTGAAATTTTGAGTTTTGAGTTTTGAGATTCACGATTTAGAAAGTAGGAGTTTTATGATTTTAACTGTTCTATTAAAAACAAGTGATTGTTAAATAAACGCAACAGTTAGTTTTAGTTTTTAGTTGGTTAAAAAAGGGTTGTTGGTCGTAGCAATCCTTTTTTTTGTATTCTACCTTTTTATTTTTTCAATTGAACGTCATAAATACACGACAAATCGTTAATTTTGTTCCTTTAAAATTCTACAAGAATATGTTTAATAATTTAAGTGAAAAGTTAGATAAAGCGTTACATGTACTAAAAGGTCACGGTAGTATTACAGAAGTAAACGTTGCCGAAACCTTAAAAGAAGTTCGTAGAGCACTTTTAGATGCCGATGTTAACTTTAAAATTGCTAAAGATTTTACTAATAGAGTAAAGGAGAAAGCTTTAGGTCAAGATGTGTTAACGAGTTTGCAACCAGGCCAATTAATGGTCAAACTTGTTAAAGATGAGCTAACAGAATTAATGGGAGGAGACGCAGAAGGAATCAACTTGTCTGGTAATCCAAGTATTATTTTAATGTCTGGTTTGCAAGGTTCTGGTAAAACGACCTTCTCCGGTAAATTAGCCAATTACCTAAGAAATAAGAAGTCTAAAAAACCATTGTTAGTAGCTTGTGATGTCTATCGTCCTGCTGCGATTGACCAATTACATGTTGTAGGTGATCAATTAAAAATTGATGTGTATAGTGATAAAGGAAATAATAATCCTATTGCTATTGCACAAGCTGGTATAGCGCATGCAAAAGAACATGGACATAATGTGGTTATTATTGATACCGCTGGTCGTTTAGCTGTTGATAAAGCCATGATGGATGAAATTTCTAACATCCATAAAGCAATCCAACCACAAGAGACTCTATTTGTCGTAGATTCTATGACAGGTCAAGATGCTGTAAATACAGCAAAAGCATTCAACGATATTTTGAATTTTGATGGTGTAATCCTAACCAAACTCGATGGTGATACACGAGGTGGAGCGGCAATATCTATTAAATCTGTTGTAAATAAACCAATTAAATTTATTGGTACAGGTGAAAAGATGGAAGCAATTGATGTCTTCTATCCGTCACGTATGGCAGATCGTATCTTAGGAATGGGAGATGTTGTATCTCTTGTTGAAAGAGCTCAAGAGCAATATGATGAAGAAGAAGCTCGTAAGATTCAAAAGAAAATTGCTAAAAATCAATTTGGATTTGATGATTTCTTAAAGCAAATCCAGCAGATTAAGAAAATGGGTAATATGAAAGATCTTATCGGAATGATTCCTGGAGCAGGAAAAATGATGAAAGACGTTGATATTGATGATGACGCATTTAAAGGTATTGAAGCTATTATTCATTCAATGACACCAGATGAACGATCAAACCCAACAGTTATAAACGCCAGTCGGAAAAAACGAATTGGAAAAGGTTCTGGTACTTCTGTGCAAGAAGTGAATCAACTTTTAAAACAATTTAACCAGATGAGTAAGATGATGAAGATGATGCAGGGTGGGAAAGGTAAAGCAATGATGCAAGCTATGAAAGGTATGAATTAAGAATTCACACCTTTTTATATAATAGAAATAACATAATATAACACTGCGATGACAATTCTAGACGGTAAAAAAGTAAGCAACGACATAAAAAACGAAATTAAGGCTCAAGTTGATAAAATGAAAGCTAAAGGAGAGAAGGTCCCTCATTTAGCTGCTGTTATTGTTGGGAATGATGGTGCAAGTTTGACTTATGTTGGGAGTAAAGTGCGTGCTTGTGAGCGTGTTGGATTTGAATCAACAATGGTTCGTATGGCTAATACGACCAGCGAAATAGAATTGCTAGATAAGATTGAAGAATTAAACCAAAATGATGATATCGATGGTTTTATCATCCAGCTACCATTGCCACCACAAATCAATACTCAAAAAGTGTTGATGGCTGTAGATCCAAGTAAAGATGTTGATGGATTTCATCCAGAAAACTTTGGGAAAATGGCATTAGATATGAGTACATTTATTCCTGCAACACCTTTTGGTATTTTGGAGCTTTTGGATCGTTATGGTGTTGAAACAAAAGGGAAACATACCGTAGTCATTGGAAGAAGTCATATTGTTGGGAGACCAATGAGTATATTGATGGGGCGTAAAGGGTTTCCTGGGAATTCTACTGTAACATTGACGCATAGTCACACAAAAAACATTACGCAAATTACATCTCAAGCAGATATTATTATTTCTGCCTTAGGTGTTCCAAATTTCTTAAAGGCAGAAATGGTAAAAGATGACGTGGTAATTGTGGATGTTGGAATTACAAGAGTACCCGATGAAAACTCTCCAAAAGGGTATATAATTACAGGTGATGTTGATTTTGAAAATGTAAGTAAGAAAGCCAGTTATATTACACCAGTTCCTGGAGGTGTTGGACCAATGACTATCGCAATGCTTCTTAAAAACACTTTGTTAGCTCGTGAGCAACGCATGTAACTTTGTTTCTGTCCCAGAGTACCGTGATGAAACTTAAATTATAAAGATGCTTCGGTCGGACCTCTTTCTAATGGCATTCATTGTATTTTAATTATCACTCATAGCAAAGCTAGTTTTTAGTCATTGAGTATTGCTGAAATAAAGAGATATTTTTATTGGAGGCACATCGCGATAGCAATCTAAGTGTCGATTAAATTTTATATTGCAGCATGATTAAATTATTCGTTGCTGTAAATCGTGTTCAAATTCTAAGTTTGGAACATCTCATTCCTATTGGATTGGCTATAATTGTAGCAGTAACTTTAATTAGGTTCGCGAGAACAATTTCTTCAGAAACTCAGCAGCGCGTGATTCACTATATCGCTATTTTTATATCGCTAGTAGTGATTGCGTTCCATTTATATTATATGTTCACTACAGACTATAATATTAGAACAGACTTGCCTTTGTACTTGTGCAGTTTCTTGGCAATAATTATTCCAATTTTTACATATTATCGACACTATTGGATGTTCGAAATCTTAGTTTTTTGGGTCATCGCAGGAACTCTACAAGGTGTTATTACTCCAGATATTGCCGACGGTTTCCCTAGTTTAGATTATATGAGATATTGGATAGTTCATTTAGGACTGTTAACTGTAATATTCTACACTATTTTTGTCTTTAAGATGAGGCCTAAATTCAAAAGCATTTTTAAATCCTTTCTAGCATTGCAAGTGTATGTGGTCTTAATGATTGTGATCAATTACTTTTTAGATGCTAATTATTTTTATTTGAATAGAAAGCCAGAATCTGCTTCAGTGCTGGATTATTTTGGTGAATGGCCTTATTATATCATCGTTGCTCAGTTGGTAATAATTCCTTTATTTCTATTGATTTATTTGCCATTTTACATTTCTGAAGTAAAAGCTAAGAAAAATTAATTTGCAAATAATTGACTCATATCTTTAAAAGCTTTGAATTCAAGTGCATTTCCTGCAGGATCAAAAAAGAACATGGTAGTTTGTTCACCAACTTGACCTTCAAACCTAACATAAGGCTCAATAATAAACTCTACACCTTTAGAGGCAATCGTTTTGGAAAAGTCTTGAAATGTATCCCAAGGTAAAACGACACCATAATGTGGGACAGGAACAGATTTTCCGTCAACAGCATTGGTATGAATTTCTTCTTTTGATTTTGGCTTATAATGAATAACGAGTTGATGTCCAAAGAAATTAAAATCTACCCAATGGTCACTACTTCGGCCTTCTTCACAGTTGAGAATATCTCTGTAGAATGTTCTACATTCTTCTAAATTATGAACAGGAATTGCAAGATGAAAAGGAGAGATATTAGTTGACATAAATCTGCTATTAATTATTTTTTTCTAAATACGTTTTGGTAGATGCTGCAAGTAGGTTATTTAATTCTGCGAATTCTCCTTTAGTCAATTCTCTGTATTCTCCAACAGGCATATCTAAAGGGATATTCATGATGCGAACACGTTTCAAGGAAGATACTTCATAGTTGAGATAGTCGCACATACGACGTATTTGTCTATTTAAACCTTGAGTCAAAATGATACTAAAGGTTTGCGAATCGAGTCGCTTGACATCACATTTCTTTGTGGTTTTTTCAAGTTCTTCTAGATAAATCCCACTGGACATATGTTTTATAAATGTTTGGGAAATGGGCTTGTCTACAGTGACGATATATTCCTTTTCGTGATTATTACTTGCGCGAAGAATTTTATTGACAATATCTCCATCATCGGTTAAAAGGATTAAACCTTCACTAGGTTTATCTAACCGCCCAATTGGAAAAATACGTTTAGGGTAATTTATAAAGTCAATGATATTATCTTTTTCTACACGAGTGTCTGTTGTGCAAACAATACCTACAGGCTTATTAAACGCCAGATAAACAAACTTTTGTTTTGTGTTTTCTATGAGTTTTCCATCGACATGAACTTCATCGGAAGGCGCAATTTTAGTTCCCATTTCTGGTACAACGCCATTAATTGTTACTCGTCCAGCATCAATGAGCTTATCTGCTTCTCTGCGAGAACAGTAGCCAACTTCGCTAAGAAATTTGTTGATTCGTTTTAAATTATCTGCCATGAGACAAAATTACAAAACTAAGCGTTAACAAAATCTATAATATGATTGTTTACTTCTTCGTGTCGTAAACCGTGACCAAAACCTTCCGTAGAAATAAGTGTGGCATTTTTGAAGTAATTTTTAAAATCTTCTGCGTCACTATAAGGAATAATCTTATCCTTTTTATCATGAATTAAGAGTCCTTGAGTACATTCGTTTTCTAGAAATCGTGCCGCATTAAAATGTTCTGGTTTCTCTTTAAAACGCTCATGTATTAGTTCATTCATAGCCCTGGACACACGTTTGCTGTAACCCATCATAGCAGTATATCGACTAAAAACACCAACAAAATTGGAAGGGGCTCCCAATAAAATTAATTTATTTACAGAGGGTAATTCATACTTGCTTTTACAAAAAGCGGTAGCCATCCCGCCAACCGAGTGTCCAATAATAATATTTGCATTAAATTTCTTTGCTACAATATGAATACACTCAGAATAAAGTATCGCATTAAACAGTTTTCCGCTTGATCTACCGTGGGCAGGTGCATCTAAAGCTACAATATTATAATCTAGCTTTTTAAGTCTTTCGATCAATGATTTCCATCTAAAAGAATTGCTTTCCCAACCGTGAGCTAATAAAATGGTCTCCTTTTTGCCTAACCATCGGTAGGTCATAATATTGAGGTTTTCATAGTCAATATCCTCAATAAAAGCAGTCATTAAGAAATCTTTTTCTGGCTCTTTAAGTTTGATTTTTCTAGGTTTCGAAAATAGCTTAAGAGCTATTTTGCCTCCAAGTTTAGGAGATAACATACTCGTGATATTTATAAAACCACCTATTGTCTTTACTATAGCTTGTCTCATTGATCTTCTCTGTTTACTAAATCCATAGAAAAAGCAGGTGTGCATATAGCAATGTATTCACAAGCAATAGTGAAAGGATTGGAGTATTGAACTCTGGTGTTCTTATTAATCTTTATGGATTGACCAGCATCCAGAATAATAGTTTCTCCTTCAATTATAAATTGTTTTTTACCTTTAATGATATAAGTATATTCATCAAATTCTGGAGTTTGAAAAGGCTCACTCCATCCCGTAGGAGCTATCATGTGAGCAATACTTATTTGTGAGTTGCCATCTGTAGCATTTCCAAAATGTTCTTCAATGACTTTTCCGTCAGTAGTGGGAACAACAAAGGGAGCGTTTTGAATCTTATATTTTTTCATGTATGATTATGTATTTCTCTCTAAACTTTTTAGTTGTGTATTATTCAACATGTTAAATTGCTTAATCTACTATTGCCAATGCATTATGAAATATTTAACCTGTGCAGCATCAGGTATTTGAACTGGCTCTATTTTAAGGGTCATATCGAATCTTAAGTTTGCAGGTAATTCTTTTTTATCTATTGTAAAAGAGGCATCGATTTCGTCAATATAAATAACGACTGAGTTTATAAGATTACTTATACTAGAAATTTTATAAGCTTCTTTTATGTCTTTGAAAGTACTTAATAAGGAAATGTCCTTTTCTGTTTTATAGTTTTCGCTCAATATTCTAACACTACCAATCACAGAGGTTGAATCTAATACTCGTCGAGGAGATAGAATCAACATTTTTATTCCTTCAGAAGAATAGATTTCAATGTCATTATTTTGTAATATGAATTGATCTCCTTTAAGAGAAGGTTGTAGTATAGAATCCTTTGCAAATACTAATTTTAAATCTTTAACCTGAGTAGAATCGGTTAGCAAACCGATGTTTTGTTTATTAATCAAGAATGGGTTTTGTTCTTTTTCCGAGGTGCAACTTGATAGCAATGCGGTTAAAACGATAATGGTGAATAGTTTTGTCATATGAATTATAAAAAGGGGTCTAAAAATTAATTATTTAAGCAATTTTGTCAAGATACCAAGAACACTTCTAATTACAGTAGGACTTGTCAAAACTTTAAGGATTGGATTCTGTCTAGTGCTTCTTCTGCGAGACAGGGATGAGCGTCTTTTACTTTCAGCTTTTTCTAGAGCATCTCTTTCTTGACGTGCTTTTTCTTTAGCGTCTTCTGCATCAGCAATCTCAATTTTTTCACTAAGCATTTCGTACGCGCTCTCCCTATCTATGTCTTGGTTGTATTTTTTTGCAAGTTTAGATTTCCCGAGTAGACCACTAAGCTCTAAATCTGTTAGAACATCCATTCTACTCATTGGGGCGCGTATCATTGTTGCAGCCAAAGGTGTAGGTCTTCCTTTTTCATCTAATGCAGATACTAATGCTTCTCCAATACCTAATGATGTTAAAACATCGGCAGTATCGTAAAATTCAGTATCCGGATAGTTCTGAGCAGTTAATTTTATTGCTTTTCTATCTTTTGCTGTAAATGCTCTTAGCGCATGTTGAACTTTTAAACCTAACTGACCTAAAATAGCTTCAGGAACATCTGTTGGGTTTTGAGTTACAAAATACAAGCCAACACCTTTACTACGAATCAATTTTACGATACTTTCAATTTGGCCTAATAATGCTTTTGAGGCTTCGTTAAAAATCAAATGCGCTTCATCAATAAACAAAATAAGTTCAGGTCGGCCACTATCTCCTTGTTCTGGGAATGTAGAATATATTTCTGCCAATAGACTCAGCATAAATGTGGAGAATAATTTTGGTCTATCCTGAATATCTGTTAAACGAATAATATTGATATAACCTCTTCCGTTATCATCAACGCGCAATAAATCATTAACTTCAAATGAGGTTTCGCCAAAAAATAAAGCGCCACCTTGTTGTTCAATTTCAACTATTTTTCTTAGAATAGCACCTGTAGATGCTGTGGAAATTCTTCCGTAGGCTTTAGTAAATTCTATTTTGCCTTCTTGCGTTGCGTATTGTAATATTTTCTTGAAATCTTTTAAATCGAGTAACGGCAATTTATTATCATCACAATATTTAAAAATTACTGATACAACACCAGATTGTGTTTCAGATAAATCTAAGATTCTAGAGAAAAGAACAGGCCCAAATTCACTAACGGTGGCACGAAGTCTTACACCATCTTGTTCAGACAATGTCATGACTTCAACAGGAAATGATTTAGGTTCAAAAGGTAATCCTATTTTGGCATGACGTTCATCAATTTTTGCATGACCAGGACTTGGTTTTGCTAACCCACTTAGATCACCTTTTATATCCATTAATAATACTGGGATACCTTTTTCGCTCAAACTCTCAGCTAAAACCTGAAGCGTTTTAGTCTTTCCGGTGCCAGTAGCGCCAGCAATCAAACCATGCCTATTCATCGTTTTTAGAGGCACATTCACAAAGGCATTGGTTAGGGTTTCACCATCCAACATGGCAGACCCTAAAGTGATATAATCACCTTTATTCGTATTTCCTTCTGTGATTTCCTTTAAAAAATCCTCAGTTCTACTCATGCCTTCAAAATTTCTATAAAAATAGTATAATTTTAGACAAGTTTAAAATCGACTATGCTGAAACATTTACTATTTATTATTACTCTGTTTTTTTTTGCTTCGGAAATATGTCTTGCACAAAAAGGTCTTCGGAAATCATCTTCTACAAATCTCATGAACCCAAAAAAGAACAAGAACCTTTTAGCAATGCAGTTGAAGTTAACGGGTTTTTATTTCAGCAGGACAAGTTGGGATGTGTCATTATACGAAAACGCTTGTTGAAGAGATAATAGAAGCAGGACTTAGACAATGTTTAGCAAGAAAAAACATAAAAGTAGTTTTAGAACAGTATGATTCAGGATTAGATTAGGTTGTAAAATTGACTGTTTTTTTAAAATACATAGAGATGACTTTCCAGGCTTCAAAACTAATTACAAGTCCTACTTTCCAAAGAAACCGTCAAGAATCACTTTTGCAGCATCAGGATTAGCAGTTGGAGTTCTTTTTTTAATATTGAGTTGTGGCGGTTAAATTGGTTACAGGAAAGATGTGATTTTAAGAGCTGTCATTAGTTTTGAAGTCCATAGCCTAAAGTTATAAGTTAATTTTAAATACGAGGATTATGTAGTGGTTTTTAAACAATAGACCAAAAAATGAAGTAGTCTAGAGAGGTGTTTTTTTTCGTGGTTTATGTAAACTGTAAGAGATAGCTTTTTACGTTGACTGCCAAAAGCCTTGGATACTGTGAAAGAAAAAAAATATTTCGAAGAGAAACAGTCTAAATTTACGGTATACTGCCACTGAATACTGCTTACTATTTAATACATTTGCAGGCTATGACAAGAACTGAAAGACAAGAGTTATTGGATAAAGGATTGCTACTGCCTTTAATGGAAGAATTTTATACCATTCAAGGGGAAGGTTTCCATAAAGGAACGGCAGCCTACTTTGTGAGAATTGGAGGTTGCGATGTAGGTTGCCATTGGTGTGATGTTAAAGAAAGTTGGAATGCCGATTTGCACCCGCCTACTGAAACTGAAAAGATCGTAGAAAACGCTGTTAATTACAGTAAAACTATTGTAGTTACAGGAGGGGAGCCTTTAACTTGGGATATGACTGAGTTGACCAAGCAATTAAAAGCTAAAGGTTTGCAAACGCATATTGAAACTTCGGGTGCTTATAAGCTAACAGGAACTTGGGATTGGATTTGCCTCTCACCAAAAAAACTAAAATTGCCTACTCAAGAGATTTATGAAAAAGCACATGAGCTAAAATGCATTATTTACAATAAAGCTGATTTTAAATTTGCCGAAGCAGAAGCTTCTAAAGTAAATAAGGATTGTATGCTGTATTTACAACCAGAATGGAGCAAGCGCGATAGAGTTGTGCCAGAAATTGTAGATTACGTTATGTCAAACCCTAAGTGGAAAGTCTCATTACAAACACATAAATATTTGAATATACCTTAAAAGGCTTACAGTTAGATTCTTAATTTTTTGATTTCGAAAAACAAGGCCTCCAAGCATTAATTAAATCAAAATATAGTTATCTTTAAAACATAGTAAAGTTTTTATGAAATGTACGCTGTTAGTTTTTTTTCTGTTTTTTGTATTCCAAACAGTAGCACAAGACCTAGACTTACAACATGAAATAGAATTTGTAAATTTAAAGATTCAACAAACCGAAAAAGGAGAACGCCTTAATTGGTTAGATAGTTTGACAAAACTCACCTATCGCAACCCAAAATTAGAATACGATGCTGTACTTCGTAAAACTATTGATTTTGCTATTAAATTAGACTCTCTAAATTTCGCAGCTAAGAAGGTAGCTGATTTAATGGGTTTTCAAAATAATTTTCTAGGCAAGCCTCAGGAAGGTCTCAAGTTATTTAATACGTATGTCGATAAATTAAATAAAGGGAAAGATTTTGGTGCCATTGGTCGAATGTATTTAAATGCGGCTGATAGTTATTATTATACAGGTGACATAGACACTTCTTTTGAATATTATGCCTTGACTAAATCATATGCTAAAAAAGCGAAAGATGAACAGTTGCTTGGCTGGGCAACAATGTATATTGGTTTTAATGAATCTGAAATAGGAAAGTTTGCAGAGGCATCTCAAAGTTTAAAAGAAGCATCTCAAATATTTACAAAATTGAAGGACACCATTAATATTCTTGGTGCTAAAAATTCTTTAGCTGTGCTGTATAGTAGAAACGCATTTTATGAAGAGGCAGAAAAAGAGCGCAATGAATCTATTATGATGATAGGTAAGACTAATAGATTTAATTCATTAACAAATTTATATTATAATGCTGCTGAAGATCATAAAAGAAGAGGAGATTTTAAAAAGCAATTAGTTAGTATAAAAGCAGCTTATTTGGCTAATAGCAAACTGAGTAATGCGTTTTTGTTAGAGTCTAAAATTCTAACACAGCTCATTAATGCCTATTGTAAAAACGACAGCATACTTCAAGCTGAAAAGTGTTTTGAAGACCTCAATGTCTTGTACGAAAAGAATGATAGTGATGACATGAAAGAGCAAATTGTTCAAGCAAAACGGGTTTTGTTCTTTGCAAAAGGCGAGTATAAAAAGGCTGTAAATTATAGTGTTGAATTTTTATCATTAGTAAAGAATAAAAAAGCGTATCCTGGAGATATTGCCGCAGCAGAACAATTTTTGGCAGAGGCATATAAGGCAAATGGCGATAGTATTAACTACAAAAACCACCTTCTTAACCACTACATTCTAAAAGACTCTCTTTCTAATACTCAAAAATTAAAGTCTTTAGCCTATTATCAAACGCTCTACGAAACTGAAAAACGAGATTTGAAGATTGAAAACCAAAACGCTAATATTAGTGTATTGAATCTTGAGAATAAAAATAAAACACAACTGATGTTTTTTGGTTTTTCAGGACTTTTATTGTTGTTTGGAGGGCTTATGTTTTATCGTTCTTTTCAAAACACAAAGAGGCGTGTAAAGACACAAAAAGAGTTTTCGCAAGAGCTGATTATAACCCAAGAACAAGAGCGTATGCGCATAGCCAAAGATCTTCATGATGGTGTAGGGCAACAAATGACATTACTTAAAATAAAAGCTCATAATAGTGGTCAAACAGAACTCTCTGCAATGGCTTATAAGGCCTTAGAAGAAGTACGCAGTATCTCTAGAGACTTATATCCTGTTACCTTAAAAAAACTGGGACTAACAGATAGTATTGAACAATTATTATTAGATTTGGATGAAGAAACAGATCTGTTTGTCTCAGTAGAAATCGATGATGTGAATACTTGTTTTAATGAAACCGAATCGCTTAATTTATATAGATTTATACAAGAATCTGTAAACAATGTATTGAAGCATGCCAATGCAAAAACATTAATTGTAAATATAGTAAAACAGAGTGATGGTATTAAAGTCTTAATAAAAGATAATGGACAAGGCTTTGAAGTGAGTAAAATGAGTAACCAAAATAGCTTAGGTTTAAAAACAATGGCTGAGCGTGTTAGTATGTTAAAAGGCCACCTGTCTATAAAAAGTAAAAGAAAAGCTGGTACCTCTATATTAGTACAAATACCTGTTTAAAATGAATGATACGATTACCCTTGTTGTAGCAGATGATCATCCTTTATTATTAAAGGGTTTAGTAGACCAGTTAAAGGACTATAATTATAATGTTATTGCCACTGCAGAAAATGGTGCCATAGCGCTAGATAAGATTATAGACTTACAGCCAACCATAGCCATTTTAGATGAAGAAATGCCATTGCTCAGAGGTTTTGAGGTGATACAAAAATGTAAAGAGAAACGGTTAGCTACTAAATTTATAATCCTGACCTCACACAAAGAAAAAGCTTTTATTTATAAAGCAAAGAAATTAAATATATCTGGTTATGTTGTAAAAGACGAGCCTTTCAAAGAAATACATAATTGCATACAAAGCGTAAGCAAAGGTGTTTCTTATTTTAGTTCCGTTTTTAATAATGTATTTAACGATCAGGTGCTACCACAATTACAAAAATTGAAATTACTATCTCCATCCGAGCAGACTATTGTGAGGTTGGTAGGCCAAGGTCAATCTTCAAAAGACATAGCAGGTTTATTATCTTTATCTTCTAGAACTATTGAAAAACATCGCTCTAATATTATTTATAAATTGGGGCTTACCAAAGAGAAAGATATCCTCGCTATTTGGGCTAAAGAAAACTTAGA
>NZ_JBLIET010000053.1:0-15306 GCF_047633235.1 Psychroserpens sp.
GTGACTATATTCAAGTAAAAACCGAAAATCAAAATTATACAGTACACTCTACACTTAAGAAAATTGAAGATAAGTTGCCTAAAGATTTGTTTTTAAAAATACATCGCTCATTTATTATTAATGTTGACAAAATCATTGATATTGAGGATAATAGTGTGCTTATCAAAAAAGATGTTATTCCTGTAAGTCGCTCAAATAGACCAGAATTAATGAAGCGTCTTAACCTGCTTTAAAATCATTAACTGACAGGTAATTACCATTCAATGATCTCAGTAGATTGTCTAATGAATGTCTATTTTTAGTCAAATAATTCACAATATATTTGACGAAAATATCATAACATAACAGTTCGTAATTAACAGCACAAGGCGAGGCAAAAGAGATATCTTTTGCCTTTTTTGATTTTAATATGGTTTATAAGTATAGTGAAAAAGCCATTCGACGATAGTAAGTTGTTTTCTATCGCTATGGCCTTTATGTCAATCGAAAATTCAAAAACAAATCTCAATGTTAGTCTACTTTTGTAACATAAATATATGATGTCATGAAAAAAATATTATTAATAATTTTTGTTGTCTCACATAGTTTTAGCGCGATAGCTCAAGGAGAAACACCACCAATAGATGTTGATTTTGGCTCTGTAGATAATTTTATATTGTTTACAGGAGCCGGCGCAGTAGCCAATACTGGAATTTCTACAATTACAGGTGATGTTGGGTCCCATGCAGGAGCAATTGCTGGTTTTGGATCTCCTTCAGTTTTTACAGGAACTATAGAAAATGCCAATAGCATTACTGCACAAGCCACTTTAGATTTAGCGGCGGCTTGCGTTCAACTTCAAAATATACCCGCAACTATAACAGATCATAGTACGATTTATGGAAATGTAAATGGGGAGACTATTTATCCCGGAGTTTATTCTGCAGCAGCAGCAGTGTCCATCACTGGCACTCTTATATTAGATGCTCAGGGAGATCCTAATGCACAATTTATTTTTCAAATTACAGGAGCACTTAATTCAGTCGCAGGTGCTACAGTTGTTTTGGCTAATGGTGCGTTATCTGATAATGTTTTTTGGATTGCTGTCGGGGCAGTTGCTTTGGGAGCAAACACCACTATGATTGGTACGGCAATAGCCTATCCTGGAGCAGTCTCCTTAGGAGCAGGTGGTGCTTTAGATGGAAGATTATATTCTACTATTGGAGCTATTGCAATTGATTCGACAATTGGAACAGTGCCTTTAGGTAATATATTTTATGATATTCCCTTTAATTGTGATTTAAATGCTTACTTATTTCAAGATAACGACATCTACGCTATTGATTTAGCTTCAGGGAGTTCATATCAAGCAGCAGCAGACGTGACGCCAGGAAATATAAATGCAGCAGCATATAATCCTTCTGATGGATATATTTGGGGATCATTATCTATTCCAGAAAAAACCATAGTTCGTATTGATAAAAACTTTAGAACAAGAACATATTATATAGATGAATTACCAATAACTCTTAGAGATGTCGGTGATGTGAGTTCAGACGGGATCTATTACCTTAAAGGGGATGGGACAACATATTATAAAGTTGACTTGGATCCAGCATCTGTGAACTATACACAACATCAGGCTACAAATGTCTTATCCCAAAACATAAGTATTGATGATTGGGCGTTTAATGCTGTCGATGGATATCTATATACAGTAGAAAATAATACAAATATTTTATATCGTATTGATTCCTCCAACGGAAATGTGCTAGCGTTAGGTGAAGTTCCAATTTTGACAGGGTCGACCTATACGTATGGTGCTGTCTACTTTGATTTATCTGGTCGTTTCTATGTGTCTTCAAATGAAACAGGAACCATTTATGTGATTCAAAGTGTGCAAGACTTAGTTGAAAATGGTGGAATGGATTCTAACTTATTTGCTTTTGGTCCATCAAGTTCTAATAATGATGGTGCACGTTGTCCATCTGCTCTTGTAGCGCAAGAAATTTGCGATAATGGAATTGATGATGATGGCGATGGACTTATAGATTGTGAAGATCCTTCATGTTCAGGTTACGGTGAGTGTGCTGTGATTGCCCCTCCAACAACAGGAAGTAGTGATAGTGGTTTAGAAAGTAATAATAGATTATCTGAGCAGATTAACAAACGTAATTTTAATCGTGCAAAAACAGGGTATTCGTTTGATAGACATACTGCAAAACGCATCATTAAAGATGGTAATTATGCACAACGAAATGCGACTTCAGGTTTTGCTTTAGAAGATTTTATTCCTTTAGATATTATCAATGAAGATGAGGTTATTGATGCATCACCTTCAGATTTAGTGAGTATTACAAATGCTACTGAGATATATGGAGTAGATTATTTGAAAAACAGTACACCTGTAGCTTCAATACTAGTTATAAAAACTGAAAATGGTGTATATGAACACACTAAGTATATTTGTGACCGTTTGTTAGGAGCTGAGTTAATCTCAGTAAATACAATGGATATCAACGGACAATCATTCATCAAGTGTATCATTAAAAATGTGGATGGTACGTATGAGTTTGTGTTGAGTTTATCGGCTAAGGTGGTAAACAATGACGAAAACTTCGCTATAGAAAGTCACTGGAATTTGGATCAATACGAACAAGAGGTTACCTTTTATAACTTTCAGATTTGGTCTAACTCAATGGATGATTTATTCTCAATTGGTCAAGAAGTTTTAAATTTATTAGAAGCACAAAAATCAATTACAACATATAACAATTCAACCCCTCCAGTAGTATTTGTGAGAAAAGGAAGTTATGTAAATGGTGCATTAGATTTACAAATTGTAAATGTGAATGCTACGGAAATGATAAACTTTGACGCTGGTTTTAGAACCACAGAAACAAGTGAGTTTGAAAACATGAATTCTACTGTAAGCTTGAATGGACAATACATTACAAATTTACAATTAGAAACTGGAAATTTATTTGATATCGGTTTTAGAATTGGCGATGGTGTTGCAACACCAGACGATTTATTTATGTCTGATGGACCTTGGGGAGTTGATGATTCTTCCGCAAACACAACAATAGATACCTATGCAGTTCTAACAAACGATTTCACGTTTGATACTAATGATTTCCCAATAGAACGTAATGTTGTCTTAAAAGCAATAACAAGTAGTTATGTGGCAGCTTATAGGGCATTGACACCAAGATTTAAAGCCGTAGACTTAAGTGATTATAATAGCTTAAAATTTAGTGCAAAAGGAACAGGGAATGTAGAAATTACATTTGTTAAAGCTAGTATCTCTAACTGGGAAGATCAATATAAAAGCACTATTGCTTTAAGTAGTTCATCACAAAATTATGTGTTACCAATCTCAAGTTTTCAATCAGGAAACGGTGCGGGCTTGGAACTAAACGATGTGGTTACTGTCGTGTTTACAATGGTAAGCGAAGATGGTACAACAACGACAAAAGAATTAACTTTAGAAAACTTACGTTTATCTCAAGACACATTATCTGTAGAAGATCTAACACAAGACACCTATAAGTTGTCTGCAGTGCCAAATCCAATGACCTCCGCGACGACAATACAATTTACAGCAAACCAAACAGAAACTGTACAATTTATAGTCTATAACCAACTAGGGAAAGTAGTATATGAAATATCACACAGAGCAATACCGGGTGAAAATGAGATTTTATTAAAGCGAAACAACTTAAGTACAGGTCTTTATTTTTGTAAAATCATAAGTCAACAAATACGGTATAATCCCCTAAAATTAATAGCCAAATAATTCCTTTAATTTAAGTGGTTGTTTAAAATGTTCTTGTCTGAGGTTAGCAGCAAGGAGGTTTTAATTTAAAGACAAAAGCGAAAGCTTTTGTCTTTTGTGTGTTGGAGTCATTTAATTAAATGCTTAACTTTGAATTGTGAATATTTACGGTATACAATTAGATAGTTGTTATAGATGCTTGCAGTTATATTTGAGTAAAAAAAAGTTAAATGGAGAGAATACAATTTATAGAAAAGGAGATTTCTCATTTGAGAACTAAATTACAGAATCATAAACTGTACGACAATTTGAAGACTATAGATGACATCAGGATTTTTATGGAACATCACGTATTTGCAGTATGGGATTTCATGTCTCTTTTAAAGAATCTTCAAATTAATCTTACAACTGTTCAAACACCTTGGACGCCACCAGAGAATCCTGCGTTATCAAGGTTTATAAATGAAATTGTTCATGGAGAAGAAAGTGATGTCAATGAATTAGCAGAGCCTAAGAGTCACTTTGAGATGTATTTGGACGCTATGTTACAAATACATGCAAATACTGATGGTATTAGTGATTTTATAAAACTCATTAAATCAGGAAAATCAGTTGAATATTCATTAAATAAAACTCATATAGATAAAAAAGTAGCAGATTTTGTAAAGTTTTCATTTTCTATCATTGAAACAAATAAGCCACATCTTGTTGCCTCTGCGTTTACATTTGGACGAGAAGATATTATTCCAGATATGTTTATCGAAATTCTTAAAAATTCCGATTCTGAAAACAAGTTATACAACAAGCTTGCATACTATTTAGAACGTCATATAGAACTTGATGGAGACGAACATGGGCCGCTCTCTCTTCAAATGATTTCAGAGTTATGTGGAAATGATGACGAAAAATGGAGCGAAACATTAACTATTGCCAAGCAATCTCTTGAGAAAAGAGTTGAACTTTGGGATGTGATTAACGATTTAATTCAAAAAGAAAAGTCCGTAATCAGCGACGTATATAATTAATTGCAGACACTATTTGTACTGCGGAAACTTTCCGATTTCCAATCCAGTTCCTGATCATTTAATAACTTTTTCCCTAAACACAGAGCCATCAAATAGCCTCCATTTAAAACGTAATCCAATTTCCGTAAAGGTAAAACCAGCAGCAGTAGCTGAGGCAATATTACTTTGAATTCCGAATATGTTTGCCATACAACGCTCAGAGAATTTAAATCCAAACTTTCCTTGAATACGATAGGTGCTTTGGCTTTTGCCGTCCTCTATATACTGTAATCCTGTTGCTGCAGTTAATTCGTAAAACCAAGCTTTTGGTTTCGCCGTATTTTCATCTTTAATTAAATTCAAGAAGATTTCACCTGCTTGAAATGTTTCTGGGCTAAAATAAATGGTAGGTACTTGATCTGCAAAAGTGATGTATTGATAATTCAATCCTACTTTTAAAGACGGTTTAGCTAATAGGTTATAATATAACGAGGTAAATAGTAAGTTTCTACTATTTCCATCATTTTGAGAGGTGTACATATATTGTGTAAACCAACCTAAATTAAAATTAGTGCTGAGGTTATAATTCGCGAAATAATTATTTTGAACTAGTTCTCGGTCTAATAAATCGGCATTAAAGCTTTCAATTTGACGTTTGTAACCAATATCTAAGGTCTGTAATTTA
The DNA here is from genome assembly GCF_047633235.1 of Psychroserpens sp. GTDB lineage: Bacteria > Bacteroidota > Bacteroidia > Flavobacteriales > Flavobacteriaceae > Psychroserpens. The sequence continues at coordinate 5,447 of NZ_JBLIET010000053.1, forward strand.
AATGGTTTGATATTAAATGAGACATCTGTTAAGAGTTGGGTGTAGTCAGTGCTTTCCGTATTGGCTGCTGTCAAACCTGTCGTGCCATTAAAGATCACATTGTTTAATAACTGGTAAGATAAGCCCAATGAGAGATCATTAGAGTTCGCTTTGTTATTGGTAATGGTATTATTTGTATTTCTATAATTGTAGCTTCCTAATAGTTTAAGTTTTGTAGTTAATGGGTAGGTTACATTTGAATTAAATGAGAAGGCTTGGTTGTCTCCATTATCGAATGTGTTTGATGCTCTGGAGTCCAAGGCTGGTGTAAATTTCGTGTTTAGGATAGTAATGAACTTTAATGCATCCTTTTGATTATCGTGAAATTTTAATGTATTTTCTGCCGAGTTATAAGCATCGTCATAATATCCTAAAGCTTTTAAAGCATTTGCTTTCCCTAAGTTTCCATCAAAAGATGTGCTGTCGTTAAATAAGATTCTATTGTAATCCTCTAAACTGTCTTTAAAGTTACTCTTATAAATATTCAAAGTTGCTCTCAAAGCTAAGACCCAATTCTCATCTGGATATTGAGTAATTAAGGTGTCAATTAAACGTGCTGCTGGTTTGTATTTTTTGCTCCAGATTAAAGCTTGTACGTATCGTTCTGTAGTTTGTTGTGAGACGATTTTCGAGGTGTTAGAATTTATAAGCACATAGGCGTCATTACTTAATTGTAATGCTTTTTTATTTTTACCTTTTAAATGAGAAACTAGAGCCAAACCGTTTAATGCTTCTAATTGGTATGCGGGATTTTCTGCTATTCTATTATAGATACCGTTTGCAAAATCAAGATCGTTAGTAATTAGATATAGATTGCCAAGATTCATTAAGGTTTCTTTATCCTCACCAAACAATTCTATATTTTTAGTTAATAAGGTTTCTGCTTCACCATACTTTTGTGCTTGTTGATTTTGATAGGCGTATCCTAAATAGATGTATTTTTTAGAAATTAATGCATTTGGGTTTCTCGGTAATACTTTTAAAGCTTTGTCTACATAGATAATAGCGTCTTCATATTCTTTAAGATTAGATAAGGTATTTGCGTAACCTAATAAGGCAGGAAAACTTTTTGGATTTTCAGTTATCAAATCTTTATAGTAGGTTTTGGCATCATTAAATTGTGAATTCCACAATAAGGATTCACCATAATTTAATTTTACTTCAAAATCGATTGGGTAATCGTTTAACAGTTTCGTGAAAATAGTATTCGCTTTTTTTGCATCTCCATTAAGTCCAACAGCTCTCCCGTAACATAGGCGTGCAGTTTTGTTTTTAGGGTACTGTTTTAATATTGTATCAAAGAATGTTTCTGCCTGCGCATATTGTCCAGTTTCTAAATACGTGAAACCGTCTTGCATGTCTTGGGCATTACTTGCTAAAACGAGTAATAAAAAGAAAAGAATTATAAGTGGTTTTAAAGTCTTCATATCTGTTTGAATGTATAACTGCAAGTTACGGATGAAGACCACTTCATTCATCTGCAGCAACTGATCATCCGTCGAAATCAAATGGGTTTACAAAGAATTTGTTCAGATATTAGTGTCAGATGTAAACAAATTATCATTTAAAAATAACAAATTATCATTTAAAAACAACAATTATGGCTTTACAGATTTTAAAACAAAACGGAATATTTCAATTACAAGGAAATTTAACTACAGCAACGACGAGGTCGTTTATTATTCACTTTGAGCACATTATAAATAAAGTAAAAAATGTGACTGTAGATATTGATAGAGTACATATTATCGATGCTAGTGGAGTAGCTGCTTTAAAAACTTTAATCGCTATCGCTTTACGCTCCAATAATATATTTTCTGTTGTTGGCTATGGTTGCAAAGACATCTATGACGATTACAGATCAGTATGCGCAAAATAGTTAGAACAATCCAAAATCAAAATGCATGCAAGTCATTTCAGCAATTAGAAGAAGAAAACTATCTCCGGAACAATTATTTATGCTTAGCGTGCTAACCGTCAATGGTGGGAACTATTTGTATAATCTCATCTTAGGACGTCTTTTAGGTCCAGAGCAATTTGCAGATGCAGCTATGTTGATTACATTTTTATTAGTCTTATCCTTTGTAGCAATGACATTTCAGTTGGTGACTGCAAAATTCTCAGTTATTTTTGAGAACGACATCTTGAATAATTTTATTTCTAAAATTTATAAAAATGCCATAATTGTTGGTATTGGTTTAGGCGCTTTAGTCATTGCATTTTCAGGTCAATTGCAACAATTATTTCATACCTCGTCATCAAGTATGTTTGTTATTTTTGGTTTTGGAGTGCCTTTATACTTTTTAATGAGTGTAAACCGCGGTGTGTATCAAGGTCAAAAAGCATTCAAATCCTTATCTATTACGTATCAAGCTGAAATGTTAAGTCGATTACTAATTACGCTTGGGTTGTTATTTTTATTTGATATCCAATCTTCTGTAGTGATCGCTATTGGAATCTTAGTCTCCCTGGGTTTTGGTTTAATTCCATTCAAGTTTATAAATTTTAAAATCAAAGCAACAGTGCGGATTACTGCAATAGAATCAAAGCAAATTCATAACTTTTTTGTTATCACAGCCTTTTATGAACTCACACAAATCATTATTAACAATAGTGATGTTCTTATGGTGAAACACTATTTTGAACCTTACGATGCAGGGTTATATGCCTCTTTAGCACTCATTGGTCGTATTGTGTACTTTATCGCCTGGATGTTTGTGATGTTGTTATTGCCAACCGTAGTTCAGCTAAAAAAAGAAGGTAAAGCCACGGCACCAATTTTATTTAAGTATGTTGGATATATCACAGTAATAGCATCTATAATTGTTTGTGCTTGTGTCTTATTTCCTGAAACAGGTATTACTTTGTTATTCGGCGAAAGCTATGTAGCAATGGCACCTTTACTTTGGAAATATGCTTTAGCTACAGGTCTTTTTGCTATATCAAATATCTTCGCATATTACTATTTGTCTTTAGATTACTATGTGCCAGTGATTTTTTCTGGACTCTTTGGGATGCTTCAAATGGGATTAGTCATCTTTTTTCATGAGAGCTTAGAACAAGTCGTTCACATGCAAATCGCAGCGATGTTTTTATTACTCATCTTTCAAATGTCTTACTTTATTTACGATTTTAAATCGAAAGCAGCCAAAAGCTAAATCGAAGGCTTTCTTCTGCTCGTCTATAGCAAAAAGTATTCGGTCTATAGACATCTATTGTACCCAGAATTATAGTGCAAATTTGTAGTGTAATTAAGATATTAGTAACATGAAACTAGCAATCGTAACAGCATATCCACCAAGTAAAGTCACATTAAACGAATATGCATATCACTTAGTAAAACACTTTAGACAAAAAGAATCTATTAAAGAGATTATTTTACTTACGGATAAAACGGAAGGAGCAAAAGATATTATGTTCACAGAAGAGGGTTGTAAGATCACAGTGAAAGATTGTTGGGCATTTAATAGCTATGTAAATATTATTAATGTTACAAAAGCTATTAACGCAATACAACCAGATGCTGTTTTGTTCAACCTACAGTTTATGAAGTTTGGCGACAAGAAAATTGCCGCAGCCTTAGGGTTAATGTTACCATTGGTTTGTAAACTTAAAAAGATTCCGAACGTAGTGCTATTGCACAATATTTTAGAAGAAGTGGATTTAAGATCTTCAGGTTTTACGTCGAGTAAATTAATGCAAAAAGTATATGGTTTTATAGGAACAACCTTAACTAAATTAATATTGCAGTCTGATACAGTTGCAGTAACAATGCAAAAGTATGTGACCGTTTTGGAAAATAAATATAAGGCTAACAATGTGAAGCTGATTCCTCACGGAACTTTTGAAATCACAGAGGAGCAACTCAGTTATTCTATTCCGGAGGGCCCCTTAAAAGTCATGGCTTTTGGAAAGTTTGGAACCTACAAAAAAGTAGAGGGGATGATTGAAGCTGTTGAGATGTTAAGAGCATCTTCAGGTTTAGATTTAGAAGTAATTATCGCAGGAACAGATAATCCAAATGTCCTTGGTTATTTAGCAACAGTTCAAGAAAAGTATAAACATGTACCTCAATTACGTTTTACAGGCTATATAGAAGAGCATGAAGTGTCAACCTTATTTAAGGAAAGCGCCGTAGTCGTGTTTCCATATACCTCAACAACCGGGAGCTCAGGTGTTTTGCATCTAGCAGGAAGTTATGCTAAAGCAGTAGTCATGCCAGACTTAGGTGATTTAGCGTTATTAGTTAAAGATGAGGGGTATCAAGGAGAGTTTTTTGAGCCAACCTCAGTGGAGAGCCTAGCAAAAGCAATTGAAACTATTGTGACTAATGAAACATATAGGACAGCATTAGGAAAAGCAAATTATAAAGCAGCTACAGCTTATCCAATGTCAAAAATTACAGATATGTATTTAAATACATTTTTAACTCTAATTGCTAATAAAAAAAGTAGAAAGTAAAGTAGAATAGGTTTCTACTCAGAAATATATATAAATGCAGCTTTTTTTGTCCCATTAGTATCAATAAATCCAAATTGCTTTTGAGCGTTTTTACGCCAAGGAAGTCTACCTACGACTTCCTTAGGTATGTCAACGAAGTCATAAAGTGTCCAAGACATGTATTGTAAATTATTTGCAGTAATAATCTGGTGGGCTTTTTTGTGGTAATTGGCTTGATCTTCTTCACTACTGCCATAAGGTTTCCAAAACCCATCATAGGATGATAGTCCAAATTCTCCCATAACTATAGCTTTGCCTGGGATTTCTACTTTTAAGTTTTTTATAGAAGTGTCTAAGTCGTCTAAGTCTTCATAATAATGAAATGAAATAAAATCAACTTTATGCTCTAGTATAGCAGCGCTTTGTGTGTTGGACCAACCAATAGTTACTGGGTGATGATCATCTATGGATTTCACAAGATTGATCATGTTGTCCAGCCAAGCAATTACATTATTTTTCCCTCTAGATTTAAAATCTAGGTTGGGTTCGTTTTTAATATCCCAACCAACGATAGCTTTGTGGTCTTTTAAAGCGCTTACAATAGTTTCTGCATGACGCATAGTTAGTGTCCAATCAAGAACATCGTAATTACCATAAAAATCAAAGAGCGTTACGACAACATCAAGATTGGCAGTTTCGGCAGCGTCTAAAGTTTGTTTGAGCTTTTCTAGTTTGGTGTTGTCAACATCTGCTTTTCCAAAGTCGTCATATTGGATAAAAATCCGAACTGAATTTAAGCCAGCATCTTTTATGATTTTGAAATCCTTTGCTATGGTGTCTTTAGAAAAGGCCTCTCCAAACATATTCCAAGGTGTTGCTTGTGGATAGTAATTAATACCTCTAATATTAAGATCATTTGTTGGAATTTCTTTATGTTCAACCTCGTAATTTTTAGTTGTTTCTTTTACTAAATGTCTAATACGCCAAAAGCCATCCTCAAGTAGCAATACAATTTTATAAGTGGATATTTCCGTAGTTTCTAATTGTAATTTTTTATTCTGAAACACACGCTTGTACTCAACGACATCTCTATCTGTTATGACTGCTAACTGTCCATCTTCACTAAAAAACTCTATAGTAGGGTGATGCTCAAGTGTTGTTGATTCTATCGTTATATGTTTATCGGTATTCAATTCAATAATCTCGAAAAGATTTAAACGTGCACTGTCTGTATAATAATCCTTAATACCAATGGTCGTATTGGTTTTGTAGGCAATATGTTTGACATACCAAGCATCTAAATAATCATTCTCAAGAGCTTTAAGATTTTCTTCATCAATTAGTCTGCCTTCATTTTCTATTGGTGCCCAGACGACTTTAGGGGAATACTGTTCTATTTTTTTAATTTCGGTATGAAGCATAGCACTGCGATCTGCACCTGTATTGAGATAAGCAAAAAGAGCACTTATACCTGAAATAATTAAGGCAATAACCACAATGTATGATGTCATTAACATGACACGAACTATGCTTTTGTTGAGACCTACCATAGCTGTATTAATTTAACTGTTTTTTCTAAACCAGCAGTTTTGATAACGATCGTGTAAGTGTCATTTTTTAAATTATTGGGATTTAAATTGAAATTCACAAAGCCATCAATTGATGTTTTAGTTAGTGTTTCTATGAGTTTATTCTCTTTATAGACGAGTAATTTAACCTGCAAACCATCAGGAATCGTCTGTTTCATAAAGCTCTGCAAAGGTCCAACTATGATTGCTCTATTATTTTTTGAGAAGTTAGTACCAAAGTCTTTAATAACTTGATTGTAGTTTAAGGCTATTATATCACTTTCTGCCATTCCGTCCACGTAGGCTTTAATTGACCATTGAGTTTTATAATCTGGATGAATCATTAATGCAGTGGCGACACCATTAATGGTGGTGCCAGATGTTTTGAGACTATTGCCCAGATCGTTAGTAATATAAAATGAAACATAAGTCCCATCACTCACCACATTATCTTGTTTGTCTTTTATTATTGAGGTTTCAAAAGTGGTTACTTGGTTACCATCTGCATAACTATGAGGTCGTTTTGCTGAAATTTTAAAATCGGTAGGAATTGCTGGAAACACAATAACTGTAAACTCTTTGGAGTTGGTATTTAAGCTTTCTGAAGATACAAGTATTCGACCGCTTTTTTTGTACGAATAGATGTTTTTATAAGCAATTATATTAGTGGTTTTAATTGGATCTAAAGACTCATTCGATAAAAATTGATATTTTGCATGTACCAAGGTCTTGTCTGGTAATGGATTATCCAAACTGTCTGTAGGGATAACGACTAGCATCGTGTAATCTGTTCCTCCTGCTTCAATACTGGGCGGTCCAATATAGGTTTCTATTACTGCAACCTCTTGTTTTGAAATAATGTTAAGTTGTCCAGATAAAGACATGACATCGTTAATGAGTTTCCAATACACTTGCCCTGTTTTTTTACTTATGTTTTTTGGAATGCTATATGAAAGTATAGAGCCTATTCTTGAGGGAGAGACTAAAGTAGATCCATAACTATTTGAACAATATAGTATTGGATTTATAGTTTCCGAAGCAGAAAACTTTAAAATAATTGTACTTCCAGCTTCAAACTCTGTCTGTATTGTTAGCAGTTGGAGATTTATTGTCGTTTCATTATTTGGTAAGACAGTAGAAGATGATAATAATATCAAGCCTAAAAGTCCTATGTAAAAATGTTTAAATCGCATTAATTAGGGTTTCCGATATAAGCGTTAGTTTCAATTTTTATATAACTAAAATTTGGATGATTGATGTGTTGCAATTCTAGATTGAGATGGTTTTCAATTCTATTTGGAACTATTTTATTTGATATAGGCTCGTTTGGAAGTCCATTCACATAAATATTTTTCATACTATTATTAATGATCTTAAACGTACTATTGCTAATAAAAGTATATTCAAAATCTTGCTTACGCTGCTGTCTAATGCCTTTCTTTATAAATATATGGTCCACCCAAATCATCATTTTATTCTCATCATAGTAACTCACTAAAAGCTGAGGTACTGTTATTTCTTGAAGTCCACTATTAAATAAACTTCCATTCATCTTATCTTTAGTAATCGTGATGTCACTCAAGACTATGTTTTTGTACAAATCTGAGCCAGACACATTACCTGCAGCTTGTAAATTAAATTTAATGGGCTGGTCTTCTAATTCAATAGATGTAAATTCATCTGGATTAAATGTTTTTGGAATAGAATCTTTGGTTTTAGACCATGCGATACCTTCAAAATTGATTTTAAAAGCAGTCGTTTCCTTAGGCATCAGTTTGTGTTTAATATGGTATTTAGCGTTGTATGTAGCGAGTTCCTGGTCCTTTGCATTATAAAGTGTGCCTTTTAAAACAATATCTGCTGGAACATTATCTATATTTTGAACCTCACCAATAATGACGTAATGGTTATTGTATTTTACAAGTTTTGCTGATAGCACTTCTAGAACAGGTTGTTTTAAAACATCTTCATGATGTGTTTGCTCAGTTGTAATGCGCCTGCGTCCTTGATTAAAATAACCAGTCGTGTTATTAGAGAAGAGTTGGTCTGGTGGTAAATCTGTATCTATGTCTTCAGGCTCTACATACCATTTTCTGTTTTGTCTGGTTAGTATTTTATAATCGGTAAGATCAATTTTTTCAAGAGGTGTAATCCAATGTGTTGTCACTTTCGCCGAAGCAGAACTATCGTTTAGAGTCGTAATTTCGGTTTCAATAGCATCTAATTTTGCATAGCTACTTAGGAGTCCGTCAGTTACCGAGACTTCCAGCATATACTGTGCAATAGTTTTGTCACTTTCCGGATTAATTAAGTTGTAAGCGGTCTCAAATTTTTTAAAATCTAAGGCATCATAATACGCTATAATTACATTTTCTGGACTGCGTTGTGAATCATTTTTTAAGTAAAATAGATAAATGCCGTAACAAAGCGCTATCGCCAATAGGATAGACCAAAGATGTATTACTTTAAGTATGTTGTTTGAGAATTTAGAGTAGTGGTTTTTAAAATTTAAATACACAGGTACTTTCTTTGTTTTTATAGTATTGATCCAAAGTGTTTTAATGTTTAAAATAAATGCTATTAAAATCGTTAAAAGTGGTGCGATTCCCCACAGTAGTTTTTGCCATTTTGAAACATCGTCTTTTGGCAAAATAGAGGACACTGGTGGTACGTTTAAGCGTTCCCAAACCATGATGGCATTATCTAATTGAAGCACACGTTGCCATCCACAGAAATAGAGAATTGGATCATAGAATTTATCATTAGAGAAGATATACTTGAGATTATATTTTTCGGGTGTTGTTAAAAACTGTTGTAAAGATCCAATCCCGGCCACACCTTTAAACTTTGAGTTTTCTAAGCGCTCTATTGGTCGTGTTGTTAATTCGGGAAGTCGTCTTGCAGAGTGGTAATTACCATCAACAGTCATCGCGTTGGTTTGTGCATTTAGCCAAGCCATTTGATCTCCAAAACCAAGCGTTAAAAATCGCCATTTGTTATGATCATCTTGATTTAAGAAATTCACGATGGGCAATATATTAATTTGTTGCGGTTGAGACGGTCTAAAATATCCAAGACTCATAGTGAAAATAGTCATGAAGATAAAGAGCCCAGCAAGCATACCTCCAATAATTCTGTGATAAACTGCACCAAATTTAGATTGGATTACTTTTTTTAAATCGCCTTGGATAAAACGATAAGCAAACTCGCCAAATAGAGGCAATGACATAATGGACGCCCAAAGTGTAAAACGATCTAATGTCAAAATGTTATAGGCACTCTCACCCAAAATCATACGAGGAATAGGTGTCGTTCCACCAGTTCCTAAAATAGTTAAAATGGTTATGGATATACCAAAAAACAAATAACGCTTGCTGTAGTATCTGTAAAATATGTAAGGTAATAAAATGAGTAAAATACCCCAAGGAATTAAAAAGAATACCAATCCAGAAGAGGTAATCTCTAAAAAATTATCACGTGATCCGTGTGGAATTGGGACTTGGGTAATTGGATTGTTTTTAGAATTAATCCAATATGGAAGTATACAGCCTATAATAATGATGAGTGATAACAGCCCAAAGCTAAGGATGCGTTTGAAAAGTAAGAGGAAACTACTTAAAAACAGTTTAAAGGTTATAGCTTTAATTGAGCCTGATTGTTTGTAAGCGACATCCATAATGACCATGCCTATTAAAGGAAAGATGAAAAAAACCATCCCAAAAATTGGCGTGACGTGATGGGAGGTTACTGTAACAGCTATGAGTGATAATGATGTCGTTAAATACCAGTATTTGCCTGTTTTTAACCAAAGAT
>NZ_JBLIET010000054.1:0-15228 GCF_047633235.1 Psychroserpens sp.
AGATCTAAATTTTTACTGTTTAGAGATTTGACTTCTATAGATATTTTTTTCGTCGGAAGCTGCAGTACAGACTTACCATAACCTGTCATTGATTGTATCATGAACGCATTTTAAAGTTGCGCAAAGGTAACGAAAATCATAAAGTTATAAAGCGCTTCGTTAGGCTTTATAAAAATCAATAACTTTGCAGACTTAAATTTAAGCGATGTATAAAAAAGATTTTGAAATAAGATGGAGTGATGTTGATGCAAATGGTCATTTGGCTAATTCTGCATATTTAAATTTTATGAGTCACACACGAGTAGGGTTTTTGAATGAACATGGGTTCTCGATGAAAAAACTTATAGAACATGGTATTGGTCCTGTGGTGTTTTCTGAGCAGATTCATTATTTCAAAGAATCATTTCTGGGTCAAACATTAACTGTTACATTGGCGGTTTCAGGATTGAGCGAGGACGGGATGTTCTTCAAATTTGAACATAATTTCTACAATCAAAAGGGAAGGCATGTTGCCACTTGTGATATTTTGGGTGCTTGGATGAATTTAAAAACGAGAAGTCTAACGGTTTTACCAGACCAGCTTAAAAGTCTCGTTTTAAAATTTCCGAAGTCACCAAATTTTCAAACCCTTACAAAAGAAGACACACGTCAATCTGGAAAAAAGCCTCAAGATCTAATATCAAATGAACTTCAAAAGGGTTGAAGCTAATTGATCGTGTTTGATACTTTAGGTTTTTTTGTTACTAAATAAACACCAGAAAAAATTAAACACATGGCCATAATTTTAATGGAATCAATGTTATCTGCTCCCATAATAATGGCAAAAAGTCCTGCAATAACTGGCTGTAGATAAATAAACACACCTACTGTTGACGCTTTGAGAGATTTTAAGGCTAACGGGTTTAAAAAGTATGTTCCAAAAGTTGCTCCAATAACTACAAATAATACCGAAAACCAAATGTATGGTGAAAAGCTATTCCAGTCGACCTCTGTAATTTCAGTATACCCAAAAGGAAGCACTAAAATTAGTCCGAATAAAAAGAGCCACTTAATAAAAGAAAAGGGATGGTATTTGGCAGTTAATCTTTTAATAATTATGACATAAATACTATAGGAAATAGCATTGATAAATATAAACATATTACCCAATGCGACGTTGTCTCCTAAGCGGTCAGATTTGCCTAAAGCAGTTAATAAAACACCCCCACAAAATGCTAAAACAATACCTCCTATTTTTAGTTTAGTCAGCTTTTCGTCTAAGAAAAAAATAGACAAGATCATGATGATAACTGGTATAATTGTCATGATTACAGACGCATGAATTGGAGATGTAAATTCTAAGCCTTTTAAAAAGAGGAGCATGTTTATACCAACACCAAAAACAGCAGCAAAAAAGATAGTGATGAAATCTTTTCGCTCTATTTTTTCACTTTTAAAGACAAATCCCATTAACCAAAACAGTACTGTTGCTCCAACAACCCTAAGAAGTACAAATCCAAAAGGTTTTATGAAGTTCTCGTTCATAACGGTTTTGGCAAACGTATAATTTAAACCATAGAGAAGTTGCACCAAAAAGAGCGCAACTAAAGCAAACGTTCTACTATTCATTAGTTTGAATAAAAGCTTTAGCTGCTTCTACTGTTTTAGCACTATTACCGATAAAGATTTGGTTTTTATATACTAGTACTGGACGTTTTAAAAAGGTATAATGTTTCAAAAGGTAGTATTTAAAGTCATCCTCAGTAAGGTTTTTATCTTTTAAGCCTTCAGATTTATACAATTGTGCGCGTTTAGAAAATAAGGCTTCATAACGTCCAGCTAAATCTTTTAAATTATGGAGTTGTTTCTCACTAATTTGTTTCGATTTAATCTCATGCATAATCACATGACTTGGTAAGTTTAAGTCTTTAATAATGCGACTACAAGTACTACAGCTTTTAAGATAAAAAAATGTATTCATAAGTTGGCTTTTGAATTGCAAAGTAAATAGATTTCAAAGTAAAATTAGTTACTTTTATTGAAAATTTAGATACCTATGGATTATTATGCAATTGCATCTGTATTAATTGTACTATCGGCACTTTTTGGCTATATCAACGTGAAGTTTTTGAAATTACCAATAACTATAGGCTTAATGCTTATTACTATTGTATTTACAATTATAATAGTCGCAATCGGTCAATTTGATGATACCTTATTACTTCGAGAAAAGGCACTCATTTCGCAAATTGATTTCAAGACTGTTTTGTTAGATATTATGTTGAGCTTTCTATTGTTTGCAGGCGCTTTACATACTAATTTTAATCAACTTAAAATCCAGCGATGGCCTGTGTTTGTCTTTGCAACTCTAGGTGTATTAGTCTCTACTTTTTTAGTAGGAATTTTAACCTTTTATGTCTTGCAAATACTAGGGCTTGATGTAGCCTTTATATATTGTCTATTATTTGGAGCACTAATTTCTCCAACCGATCCAATTGCGGTTTTAGGAATTTTAAAAAAAGCAGGAGCTCCTAAAAAACTGGAGACTAAAATTGTAGGAGAATCCTTATTTAATGATGGTGTTGGTGTCGTTGTATTCTTAACCATTTTTGCAATTGCAGCAAAGCCTGAGGCAGCAATTGAGTTAAATGAAATCGCTAAATTATTTGGGCAGGAAGTTTTGGGAGGAGTAGCACTCGGTCTCATTTTGGGATATATTACCTATAAGCTTCTAAAATCTATAGATGATTATGAAGTTGAGGTTATCATTACCATGGCGACTGTAATGGGTGGAAGTTTGCTGGCACATCACTGGCATTTATCTGCACCATTGGCTATGGTTACTGCTGGATTGATTGTCGGTAATGATACTGTTAGAAAAAATTCAATGTCAGATATTACTGAAATTTATGTAGATAAATTTTGGGAGCTAGTTGATGTTTTACTCAATACCGTTCTTTTTGTGATGATAGGTATGGAAATGCTCGTACTTACATTTAGATTTGATTATATATTGGCTGGAGTAATTGCTATCCCTTTAGTTTTACTAAGTAGATATGTGTCATTGTGGTTGCCCATTAAATTCTTTGATAAACGATTAGAGTTTGTTAAGCACACTAATTTAATTATGACTTGGGGAGGACTAAGAGGTGGTATTTCTATCGCTTTGGCACTAAGTTTAACACCAGAAATGTACCGAGAATTGTTTTTGGTAATTACCTATATCATCGTCGTATTTTCAATTATAGGCCAAGGTTTAACTGTTGGACCAGTTATTAAAAGATTATCAAAAGATGCAGATTAATTTAATTTTAAAAATTGTTTTACTTCTAAAAATGGAATAGTAAATTCTACGATGCCTTGAGAATACGATGCAATTTCATAAGGATTATACAGTACGGTTAAGCCGTCGTCGTTATAACCTAAAGTTTCTGGGAGTTGAAAGTCTTTTCCGAAGAATACATCCTCAATAAGTTGATGGTTATTATCTGATTTAATGTCTTCTTTTAGCTTTTCTTCTATAACTTCGGAAAGTCCTTGCATATTGCTAACCAAGTCTTTTTTAGTATACCGATTACCAGTTTGTGGATTAAAATTAAAAAATCTTACGTTGGTATTACCATGAGCACCGCCAGTATCTAGATATGATGTTATGGCAATACTGATAATCTCGGGAGAGCGATAAGTAACTTCTCCATCTATGAAAACTTCCCATTGCTGAGCCGACTCTGGGAAATTATTTTTGAATCTCTTATACTCGTAGTTAAATTTTGCGATAGCATCGTACAAGTTTCCATCTGTATCATCATTTTCAGATACATTTATTTGATTTATAATGTAATTCTCGAGAGTATGGTTAATACCTTTTACTATAGCCTCAGTACCCTCTGCTTTCGGGAAATTAAGAGCTATTTCTGCTCCTTCTGATGTTTCAATAATTTCTTGTGAAAAATCAATTTTCACTTCTTTTTCACAAGAAACAAGAAATATAAGGAGTAAGATAATTAGACTTGCTTTTTTCAAAATTTAGGGTTTGTTTTAGACAGTACATAAAGGTATTATATAGATTTGAATACAACGAATTAAACCTTAGATTTGTTAATAACGTTTACATTTTGAAATTATTTGAGTTCATTTATTGTCAAGTAGTTTTAGAAATAATAGAAAAGGATTATGAAATTTAATACTAAGACAATACATGGTGGTCAAGAACCAGATCTAGCTTATGGTAGTGTTATGCCTCCAATTTACCAAACATCAACTTTTGCGCAATCTACTCTAGGTGGTCACAAAGGGTTTGTATATTCTAGAAGTGCGAATCCAACAAGGACTGCTTTAGAAAAATCTTTTGCTAGTATAGAAAATGGTGAATTTGGATTGGCTTTTGGTTCTGGATTAGCTGCCATTGATGCCGTTATAAAACTATTAGAGCCAGGAGATGAGGTTATATCAACTAATGATTTGTATGGTGGAACGTATAGACTCTTTACTCGTATTTTTGAGAAATTTGGCATCAAGTTTAACTTTATAGGTATGGAAAAAGCCTCAAATATTGAGAAGTATATCACTGACAACACGAAGTTGATTTGGGTAGAAACACCAACAAATCCAATGATGAATATCATTGATATTAAGACAACTGCAGCAATAGCGAAGAAGTATAATGTGCTTTTAGCGGTAGATAATACGTTTGCAACGCCCTATTTACAACGCCCTTTAGATTTAGGAGCAGATATAGTAATGCACTCAGCAACAAAGTATTTAGGTGGCCATAGTGATTTAGTCATGGGAGCGCTAGTTGTTAAAGACAAAGATTTAGCAGATCGGTTGTATTTTATTCAAAATGTAAGTGGAGCAGTATGTGGCCCACAAGATAGTTTTTTGGCTTTGAGAGGAATTAAAACGCTACACATTAGAATGCAACGCCATTGCGAGAATGGTAAAGCGGTTGCAGAGTATTTAGCAAATCATTCAAAAATTGAAAAGGTGTATTGGCCAGGATTTAAAAGTCACCCTAATCATGATATTGCAAAAGCGCAAATGAATGATTTTGGAGGGATGGTATCCTTCACTGCAAAAGGGAACAATTATAACGAAGCGATTAAAATCATTGAAAACCTTAAAATTTTCACATTGGCAGAATCTCTTGGAGGTGTGGAGTCTCTAGCTGGCCATCCCGCAAGTATGACGCATGCCAGTATTCCTAAAGAAGAAAGAGAAAAAATAGGTGTTGTAGATTCATTAATTAGATTGAGTGTTGGTATTGAAGATGAAGAGGACTTAATTGCAGATTTGAAACAAGCTATTGGATAATAAGCCATATCATAATACTAAAAAATTAAGTATAACTTGGTCCTTTGCTTATTTATAGATGTGTTTTAATCAAGATAGTAAATATATCCAAAGTTTAGCCAGACAAGCCAATCGTTTGCTTTATTAGAGGCAAGGTTGTGATCTAATCCATCAACTTTATCATTGAAATAATACTGCCATCTTAGGTCTATCATTAAATCTGAAAGCACAGTTAATTTGTACCGTGTGCCAATACTTCCAACTACAGACCAGGCGGTTTGATTTCCATCGAATAAAAAAGAATCAGTATTAAAATCTGGGTCTGTAGCATTTACCCAAGGTTGATAAAAATTATTAGAATCATCAGTATTAGTAGAGCCATTATAAACTGTTTCGACATCTGGATTAGAGGCGGTTAAATGCACGCCTAAACTTACAAAAGGAGCAAAAGAATAGCCAAAGGCTTGGAATGAGCGAATGCTTTTAGGGAAGAATTCTATTTGAGTACCAATGTCAAAATTTTGTGCAGTACCAGAGTGTGTTCTTAAACGTTCTGCATTAGCCCCAGTTTGAGAGGCATCTGCCCACTGCCCGAAGTGGTTAAGTTCAGTCTTATTCCAAGAAATTTCATTACGTAATTTAAAATGGTCATTAAAAAATGTATCTGTAGAATAACAGTTACAATCTGCTCGGTATGCAAAATTAATGTAGTGCACAACACCAATACCAATACCAGTATTTCCAGAGTTAGTAGCAAAATCACTTCGCTCTCCAAAATCTGATTGAAAAGCAACTGGACCAGCAATAACACCAATCTCGTTAGAAAAACCAAGTTGTGAGTAACATTCGTTTATGCCTAGTATAAAAACGAAAATAAAAGTTAATTGTTTAAAATTAAGCGTCATGGGTATTTTTTTCTTAGGGCTTATTCCCTAGCAAATATATAAAAAGTGGATGAACTATCAACTAAATAGATGAAATGTAAAAATACCCGAAGAACGACAGTTTGATAAATAAACACTCAATTAACTTTTCACTGAGAATATTCAAATAAATAGACGAACATTTTAAAGATAATGTATCTTTGTATTACAAAATACAACATAGATTATTAATACTTTAATAGATGAAAGATAAAATTGAAGCTTTTTTAAAACTTGTAGAAGATAAAAACAGTCATGAGACTGAATTCTTACAAGCTGTACACGAGGTTGCTGAAACAGTTATTCCTTTTATTGAGGATAATCCCAAGTATCAAGGGAAAATGCTCTTAGAGAGAATGGTTGAGCCAGAGCGTACCATAATATTTAGAGTGCCTTGGATAGATGACCACGGTAATACTCAAGTCAATAGGGGATTTAGGGTAGAATTTAATTCTGCAATTGGACCTTATAAAGGGGGATTACGTTTTCATCCATCTGTAAATTTGAGTATTCTTAAATTTTTAGGATTTGAGCAAGTTTTTAAAAACTCTTTAACCACATTACCAATGGGCGGTGGAAAAGGAGGAGCTGACTTTAACCCAAAAGGAAAGAGCGATAATGAAGTTATGCGTTTTTGCCAGTCATTTATGTCAGAATTATTTAGACATATAGGAGCCAATACAGATGTTCCCGCTGGTGATATTGGAGTAGGTGGCCGAGAGATCGGGTATATGTTTGGTCAATATAAAAGATTACAGAATGAGTTTACTGGGATTTTAACTGGTAAAGGTATCAGTTATGGAGGCTCATTAATTAGACCAGAAGCTACAGGCTATGGTTGTGTCTATTTTGCTAAAAATATGCTTGCTGTTAAAGGAGATTCCTTTAAGGGTAAAACAGTTGTCATATCAGGATCTGGAAATGTAGCACAATATGCTTGTGAAAAAGCAACTCAATTAGGAGCCAAAGTGTTAACAATGTCTGATTCTTCGGGATATATTTATGATAAAGATGGTATTGACGTAGCTAAATTAGCTTACATCATGGAAATCAAAAATGTCAACAGAGGAAGAATTAGTGAATATCTTGATAAATATAGTTCCGCAACTTTTCATGAAGGAGAGAGACCTTGGTCTATCAACTGTGACATAGCAATGCCTTGTGCAACTCAAAATGAATTAAACGTCGAAGAAGCAAAGCTATTAATAAACAATAGTGTAATTGCTGTTGTAGAAGGGGCCAATATGCCTACAACACCAGAGGCTATGCAAGCTTTACAAAATGCTAAAGTATTGTTTGCTCCAGGAAAAGCATCTAATGCTGGAGGTGTTGCAACGTCTGGTTTAGAAATGAGTCAAAACTCATTAAGATTAAGTTGGACAAGAGAGGAAGTTGACGAAAAACTCAACAGAATAATGGACGACATTCATGCTTCTTGCGTAGAATATGGTACAAGAGATGATGGATATGTTGATTATGTAAAAGGAGCTAATGTCGCTGGTTTTGTAAAAATAGCAGATGCAATGCTCGCTCAAGGTGTCGTTTAATACTTTATACTTCATAAAAAAAAGCTTTCAAATTAAATTTGAAAGCTTTTTTTATATGCATCACTTATATTATAAGTAGTTAAAAAGTCGTTAGATATAAATATATTTGACAAAAAAATAATTGATATGTTTAAAAGAATAGCATTTATCCTTTTAGCTTTAGTATCCTTTGAAGGCGTTTCTCAAGATTTCTCATCACTTTGGGAAGGCTATTTTTCATATTTTGGAATTAAAGATGTTTCTAGAGGGAATGATAAAATTTTTGCAGCCTCAGAAAATGCTATCTTTACTTATGACGTTTTTTCAAATGAAATAAATAAAATAACGACTATTGAAGGGCTTTCAGGCGAAACAATTTCTACCATTTCATATAGTGAAGACTTTGGTTTATTAGTAGTGGGATACGAAACAGGTTTAATAGAAGTCGTTTTTGATGACGGTGAAATATTATCTGTGGTTGATATTCTTGAAAAAGAGAGTATTTCTCCAGTATTAAAAAAAATAAATCATTTTAATGAAAGTGAGGGGCTTTTGTATATCTCTACAGATTATGGAATCTCTGTATATGATTTAGGTCAATTACAATTTGGAGACACTTATTTTGTTGGAGATGGAGGAAGTCAAATTTTAATTAGTCAAACAGCAGTTTTTAATGGTTTTATTTATGTAGCAACTAGTTCAAATGGACTAAGAAAAGCAGATTTAACAAATCCTAATTTGATTGATTTTCAACAGTGGACGACAATAGTTAGTGGAAGTTTTATGGCAATTCAAAAAGTGGGTAGCAAACTATATACTGTCGCTCAAAATAAAGTTTTATCTGAAGTCGTAAATGATAATCTAAGCGCATTATTTACTTATGCAACATTACCTGAGGATGTACGATCTATTAATTCAAATTTGGTCGTTACTCTTAAAGAAGATGTTTTTTTTTATGATGAAAATTTCAATCAAATACAAACAGCATCTACAAATGAGGAGTTTGACACAGATTTCACATCGGCAACGATATCTAATGATAACATTTATATTGGAACAACCTCTAGTGGTGTTTTGAAAACAACGCCTGAGAATTCACAAATATATGATGTCATCTTGCCAGATGGACCAACAAGTAATGCGGCATTTAAAATCCAAACTGGAAATAATGAGTTATGGGTAACTTATGGTCAGTACAATGTATCATTTAATCCTAACCCTTTACGCTCCAGAGGAATTAGTATCTTGAGGGATTCTGAGTGGAAGAATATTCCTTATGACAGCTTGCTCACTGCAAAAAATTTAGTCGATGTTGCCATCAATCCATTTAACCCATCTCAAGTATTTATAAGTTCTTTCCAAAATGGAATTTTAGAAATGAACAATGATGAAGCGACAGTGGTGTACAATCAAGACAATAGTGGCTTAGAATCTTTAGTATTACCTAACAACCCAAATTTTGTAAGTATTCGACAAACGGCTTCCAAATTTGATAGAACAGGTCTAATGTGGACACTAACATCAAAAGCGGATAGAGCTTTGAAGTCTTATGACCCAGCTACAAATCAATGGCAAGGCTATAGTTTCTCTGAGTTGATACCCAATGCACGAACAGGAGAGCAAGGTTTTGCTGATTTAGAAGTAGGTAATGGAGGTATGAAATGGATTTCTTCCTTTGAGAATGGTGTAATTGGTTATAACACAGAAACACAGCAGATAAGTAATGTGTTTTCTGAAGAACAGAATATGCCATCTGCCCAGGTTAGAGCAATTGCTTTAGATAGTAGAAATCAACTTTGGATTGGTACACGTAAGGGACTAAGGGTTTTATTTAACACCTCTAACTTTATTAATGATCCAAATCCTAGTGTAAATGAAATAGTGATTTTAGAGGATGGGATACCTACGGAGCTACTCTCTAATCAATTTATTACAGATATTAAAGTAGATGGGTCAGATAACAAATGGGTAGGGACTTTAGATTCTGGGATATTTTATTTCTCTGCAGATGGTCAAGAAACCATATATCAGTTTACCACAGATAACTCTCCATTACCATCTAATGCAATATCTGATATTTCTATAGACTCAGAGTCTGGCGAGGTTTATATCGCCACAGAAAGAGGATTGGTGTCTTTTTCGTCTGGAGGGACAAAGCCACAAGAAACACTAGAGGAAGCTTACGTTTACCCAAACCCAGTGCGACCAGAATATGATATTTTAGGTTTTGACGACTTAAATAATATTAATAATGGTGTCAAAGTATCGGGACTTACCGAAAATGTAAATGTAAAAATTACTGATATTGAAGGAAACCTTGTTGCTGAAGCTCAATCTAGAGTCAATCAAAGATCCTCAAGGCAAAATTATAATTTTGCTATTGATGGTGGTACAGGAATCTGGAATGGTAAGAATTTAAGAGGAAATGTTGTGGCTTCTGGAGTATATTTGTTTTTAATATCAGATTTAGATTCGTTTGAGACGAAAGTTTTAAAATTACTGATTGTTAGATAACCAACTCCCAATATGCTTAATAAATCAAAAGTTATTGTGCTCTCTAAACTTAAATATAGAGACAATGACCTTATAGTAAAGTGCTTTACACTGCATCGAGGTGTTGTTAGCTACTTACTTAGAGGGGTTTTAAATACCAAGAAAGGTAGTTCGAAAGCCGCTTATTATCAGTTATTATCTCAACTTGAGATAGAAGAAAATTATAGGCAAACTCAATCATTGCAATACATTAAAGATGTTCGTCTAGATTATAATTATACCACACTACATACTAATTTATTTAAGGGTTCTATAGTGATGTTTCTTTCAGAGGTGTTGTCTTCGGTATTAAGAGAAGAAGAAGAAAACCAACCACTTTATCATTATTTAGAAACGACATTGAGATGGCTAGATACTAAAGATGAATTTTCAAATTTCCACTTGCTCTTCCTGCTAAATCTAACTAAGCATTTAGGATTTTATCCCGATATTTCAGATACAAATCAACTATATTTTAATTTAAATAACGGTCTTTTCGAATCTAAAAAAGAAGATGTTTACAGTATTTCTGGTGAAAATTTAACAATTCTCAAACAGTTGTTAGGCACAAATTTTGATGCCTTGGATGGTATAAAATTAAGCTCAAAACAAAGACAGTCATTTCTAGCAATGCTATTGCTATATTTTGAATTACATTTGGGCAGTTTTAGAAAGCCAAAATCACTAAAAATTTTCAATCAGATATTCAATTAAAATGTATGACGTTAAGACTTTCAGTTTTATTTATTTTTTATTTCATAATAGGTCATTCTCAAACCGTAACAGTTTTAGAAGAGGGTACAAAAAAACCTATAGTTGGTGTTACTATTTTTAATTTCGAAAAAGATAAATTTGCTATAACTAATTTAGAAGGTAGAGCCTCATTAGAGCCTTTTGATCTTAATGAGACTATCTATTTTCAAAATTTATTATACAAAAAGACATCTATAAAGATTGTAAAGTCCGGTCTTGATTTCACAGTGTATTTGGTGTCTAAAATAGAAGGTCTAAATCAAATTGTTATTTCCGCATCTAAGTTTGAGCAGAGTAAACGCGATATACCGCAAACTATAGTTAATATTAGCGCTAAGGATATTGAATTTGAAAACCCACAAACTAGCGCAGACCTTTTGGAGAGTACAGGTAATGTATATATTCAAAAAAGTCAATTAGGAGGTGGGAGTCCGATGATTAGAGGGTTTTCCACAAATCGATTATTAATTACAGTCGATGGTGTTAGAATGAATAATGCAACATTTAGAGGCGGAAACTCACAAAACGTAATTTCCATTGATCCATTTACCATTCAAAATACAGAAATAACTTTAGGAGCAGGCTCAGTAGTTTATGGAAGTGATGCCATTGGTGGTGTCATGAGTTTCTATACCCAAAAACCACAATTATCATATAAAGATTCGTTGTTTTTTAGTGCTAATACAGCCTTTAGATACGCTTCTGCTAACAAAGAAAAAACAGGACATTTAGATTTAAATTTTGGGTTAAAAAAATGGGCCTTTTTGACCAGTTTGAGTTATACAGACTTTGATGACCTTAGAATGGGAAAACATGGGCCTGATGATTACTTAAGAACAGAATATGTTGAAACCATCAATGGGGAAGACGTTATCGTTCAAAATGAAAACCCTGGCATTCAAACGCCAACAGGATATGATCAAATCAATGTTTTACAAAAAGTTAGGTACGAACCAAAGGAAGATTTAAGTTTTGATTTAGGACTGTATTATACAACAACATCTAGCTATCCAAGATATGATAGGTTGCTGAGGTATCGCGATGATCAATTACGTTCTGCAGAGTGGGATTATGGACCGCAACGTTGGTTTATGGGTAATCTTCAAGTGACCAAATTAAGTAGTAGTTCAAACTTGTATGATAAAATTCAAGCAACAGCGGCATATCAAAATTTTCAGGAAGGTAGATTTGATCGAGATTTTCAATCAAGCATTAGAAATGTAAGGGAAGAAGCAGTAGATGCGTATTCTCTTAATGTTGATTTCGAAAAAGGCTTGAATGAAAAGAGTAAACTGTTTTATGGCCTTGAGTATGTTTATAACCACATAAACTCAACTGGAGAAGAGGTGGATATCGTTACAAATACATCGAGTCCAACAGTGTCGAGATACCCAAATGGTTCTAATTGGCAATCTTTAGCGGCTTATGCAAGTTTTAAATACAAACCAAATACTAAGTTTGTGTTTCAGTCGGGTTTACGCTATAATCATGTGGTTGCTAATGCTGATTTTAGTGAGAATAATGAGTTTTTAAACCTCCCCTTTACTTCAGCAAAACTTGATGCAGGAGCTTTAACAGGGACTGCTGGTATAAGTTGGATTCCTAGTGAGATGATACAATGGAAATTAAATGCATCTACGGCATTTAGGGCCCCAAATATAGATGATATCGGTAAGGTATTTGATTCTGAGCCAGGTGCCGTTGTAGTGCCAAATCAAAATTTAAAACCAGAGTATGCTTATGGAGGTGAATTAGGTCTAAAGCTTAATTTTGATAATGTATTCGTTTTAGATATGGCAACGTATTATACGTTTTTGGATAACGCTCTCATAAGAAGAAATTATACTTTAAATGGAGAATCTCAAATTTTGTACGACGGAGAATTGAGCAATATACAAGCGATTCAAAATGCTTCTAAAGAGTGGATTTATGGATTTGAAGTAGGAATGAAATTAAATATTTCAGAGCAATTACAACTCAGGTCACAATATAATATTATCGGAGGTACAGAGGAAGATGATGGTGTTGAGGTTCCAGTAAGACATATAGCACCAAACTTTGGAAACACACATATCACATGGGAATCTGGTAGATTTTTAATAGATGCTTTTGCAGAGTACAACAATGAATTATCATTCAATAAACTAGCTCCTTCAGAGCAATCTAAAGATTTTATATATGCTTTAGATGCTAATGGAAATCCGTATTCGCCTTCATGGTATACGTTAAATTTGAGAACTAGATATCGCTACTCTAAAGCCCTAACCATAACAGCGTCTTTAGAGAATGTGACAGATCAACGGTATCAAACCTATTCTTCTGGTATTGCAGCGCCGGGAAGAAATTTAATTCTTTCTCTTAGGTATAGTCTATAAAAAAAGAGGTTTTAGTGTATGCCAAAACCTCTTTTTTTTAAACATAGCATCTATTTTAATTCGTTTTTATAGCCTTTTTAGTAATCGTTTGTCCGTTAGATAGCGTTACTCTAGCGATATAAGCAGCCTGACTTAATTGCGATAAATTATACGTTTCAGTAGTATTTTGACCTTTTAGTTTGTAGATCGTTCTCCCTAAAATATCTAAGATTTCAACGGTCTTAATCGTCTTGTTTTTTCCTACGGAAATTTTCACATCTCCGTGGCCTAGTTCTACAATTGTTAAATCGCTAGGAGATAACTCGTTCTCGTTTATTGAAAGTGCTTCGGGTTGAAAAACAATTTCAAAACGGTCGTTGAATTCTCCAGTTTCCGAAGTAAATGTATAATCATTTAAGCTTAAATCATGAATGATGTTCATAATGTTATCTTTAAGATAGACTGTGTTAGTAGTCATGAAGTCACCTTCTAATTGCCCAATTGAGAACTTGTATAACGTCGCTTCATTTATTAGGGTATAGAAACCTAACGGAATCACTTCATCAAGTGTTAAGCTATTTATGTCTTTACCTTGAATTGCAAATTTCTTATCGCTATTAGTTTCAATCAATGAGTACATTAAAGAGCTTGCATTAGATGCTAGATTTCTTGTTGCATCATAATACATACCATCATCATTAGCTGTAGCACCATCAACATAACCTACTAACATTTGGCTAAATATTCCGTTATCTGAAGTAAGATTTAATCTCAATTTATTAAAAACAGCACTATTTGAAGTTCTAAAAAATTGATTATTGTTCCCAGTAACTCTCATACTGTTATTAAAAATCACATCTGTTGTTCTAATGGTGCCACTTACCGAAGTTGAAGTAGACGCATTATCCATAGATACAAAGAACCCTTGACCAGATGGAATATGCCTATTAGGCACCAAGCCATCACCACCAGCAATTTGTCCAGTACCATTTATAATGGCATAATCACTTTGTGAGTAGTTTAAGTTTTCATTACCGTTCGTATTACCATCGGCATTAGTATTGTGTGACCAAAAGAAAATAGCGCCACTAGTAGAACCTACTGTTTGATCAATACTCGCATTTTCAGCTAAAAATAGATCAGCATCTATAGCAGAAGGGTATGGGTTACCAATAAAGTTCCAATTATTATCATTTAATTCAGCATCATTTCTAAAAATAGGAACGTAAAAAACACCATTATTAAATGGGCCTTCAAATATATAAATATAAGCTGCAGGCATAAAACCAATGCTATTATGTGTTGCAGCATAGCCTATTCCTGGGAGCATCTGGTTTGTGCCAATTGCAGTTTGCCAATCATTAGCATCATCGTCAATATCATCCTGTCCTGCAACAGCAGCGCCATCATTATTTGTTTCGCTTGTAGAATCTCTAAAGTTTTGACCGCTATACGTGAAACGTCTTGTCGTAGACGCTTCTGCAAGACCATTATTTAGGAGTTCGCCAATTACAGGTGAACTCCAATAGGTGTATTCTTGGTAGGTCGCAAGAAAAGCGGTTTCTTTTTCTACTGAAATTTTATCTCTTATAGTTAATACATCTCCATTAACGATGGCTAAGTCATCAAATTGTACAAAAGAGCCATCTGTTTTAACAACGATATTTCCATCAACCGTTACATTGTTTTGAACTCTAACAAACGTATTATTAGCAATTTCTAATGTATGCAATGTATTCACAATAAGTTGACAGGCTTCAAAACTAGTCTCGTTATTTGGTCCACCAATACTGGTGTCATAATCACCGTCAATAATCACAATTCTATCTATTGTAGGTGGAGAAGACCAATTGGTTCCATCCCAAATAG
>NZ_JBLIET010000055.1:0-15124 GCF_047633235.1 Psychroserpens sp.
TTAAAATACGTTAATTAAAGAAACTATCCACAAATTCATATTTATTAAACACCTGTAAATCTTCAATCCCTTCTCCTACACCAATGTATTTCACTGGTATTTTAAACTGGTCACTAATACCAATTACAACGCCACCTTTCGCAGTACCATCGAGTTTGGTAACTGCTAAAGAAGTAACCTCTGTAGCTGCAGTAAATTGTTTAGCTTGCTCAAATGCATTTTGTCCAGTCGAACCATCTAATACTAATAAAACATCGTGAGGTGCATCACCAATCACTTTTTGCATGACACGTTTTACTTTGGTGAGCTCGTTCATTAAATTCACCTTATTATGTAAACGTCCTGCAGTATCTATAATAATAACATCTGCATCTTGGTTTACTCCAGATTGCAAAGCATCAAAAGCAACACTTGCTGGATCACTTCCCATATCCTGTCGTATCATGGGTACATCAACGCGATCTGCCCAAACTTGAAGTTGATCTATTGCCGCAGCTCTAAAGGTGTCTGCAGCCCCTAAGACCACTTTAAACCCTTTCTTTTTAAATTGATAGGCTAGTTTTCCAATCGTAGTTGTTTTACCAACACCATTAACACCCACGACCATCAAAACATAAGGTGTTTTTGAACCATCGGCTTGTTTTGGTAACTTTGGAATTACATACTCAGTCTCTTCACCAGAATTAGTTTCAGATAACAATCCAGCAATTTCTTCACGTAAAATGGTATTTAATTCTGAAGTTCCTAAATATTTGTCCTTGGAGACACGTTCTTCAATGCGTCCAATAACTTTTAATGTGGTATTAACTCCAACATCACTGGACACTAAAATTTCCTCTAAATTATCTAAAACGTCATCATCAACTTTAGATTTACCCGCTACTGCTTTATTTAATTTTGAGAAAAACGATGTTTTAGATTGCTCTAACCCCTTATCAAGGGTTTCTTTTTTTTCCGAAGAAAATATTTTTTTAAAAAAACTCATTCGTTGTACATATTTACAAGTTCTAGTCAAATGTCAAACCTAAAAAATATCTGCTATTTTGTCACGTCTTGCTCAAATATAGACATAAAAAAACTGCTTTCAAACATGAGAGCAGTTCATAATCAAACATAAAATGTTTAATTTATTTCTTGTTTAAAAAACCATCAACAAATTCTGGTGCCATTACTGACTCCACAAACATGTAAGCTCCCGTTTTTGGTGATTTTACCATTTTGATCGCTTTTGTAAGCCTCTTGGAAGAGGTTTGTAATGATGCTACTGTTTTCTTTGCCATGACTGTTATGGGTGTTATTTAAATTTTTCCTAAGAAAAATTCGAATTATTATTTTATCTCTTTGTGAAGTGTCATACGTTTTAGAACAGAATTAAATTTCTTAATTTCCATTCTATCTGGCGTATTCTTCTTGTTTTTTGTAGTAATGTAACGAGATGTTCCTGGTTGACCAGACTCCTTGTGCTCTGTACATTCTAATATAACCTGTATTCTATTTCCTCTTTTTGCCATTGTACGTGAATTTAACGCGTTACGCTATTATTTTAAAAATCCTTTGGACTTCGCTTCTTTTATTGCAGCAGCAATACCAATTTTATTGATGGTTTTTAATGCTGAAGTCGATACCTTTAAAGTTACCCACTCATTTTGTTCTGGAATATAAAAACGCTTTTTGATTAAATTCGCGTTGAATTTACGCTTTGTTTTATTCATCGCGTGAGATACGTTGTTTCCAACCATCGCTTTCTTTCCAGTAAGTTCACAAACTCTTGACATTTCTTTCTAACTTTATATGATGTTATACTGTACCTATCCTCTAATATCGCTTATGGATATTTTTAAACAGGGTGCAAATTTAATAAAACTTTGCAATACAGGCAAACTAAAACTGTTACTTTTTTAAAATTTCTTTCTGTACCATTTCAAAGGCTTTATTTGCAGCTTTATTAATGACTTTAACACGATGATTTCCAAAACTAAATTTTTCAGAATACACATCATTTTTGGTAGCGATAGCAATATATACGATTCCTAAACCTTCTGCAGTATCATCTGTTGTTGGCCCAGCATTACCTGTTGTTGCGATCGCAAAGTCTGTATCAAACAACTGCAATACATTTTTTGCCATAGCTTCTGCAACCTCTCCGCTTACGACAGTATATTGATCAATTAGGTCTTCGGACACTTTAAGCACATTAACCTTTGCCTCTTTCGTATAGCTTACAATGCTTCCCTTAAAATATTTTGAGGCTCCTGCATTTGCAGTAAAACGTTCTGCCAATAATCCGCCAGTACAACTTTCTGCTGTTGCTATAGTTTTTCGTTGCTCAGTAAGATGCGTACCAATAATAGCTTCTATAGACAAATCTTCCTCATAACCTGCAAATATATCTTCTATTTGAGGCAATAATAATTGGATTTGCTTTTCCATTTCGGCTTGAATAACTAACTTATCATTTCCTTTTGCCGACAGTCTCAATCTAACGCGACCTAAGCTTGGCAAGTATGCTAATTTGATAAAGTCTGGTAATTCATCCTCAAATTTCTCAATACGCTCAGCCAATGAACTCTCACCTAAACCGTAGGTTAAAAAGGTTTTGTGCTGTATGTAAGGAAATTTAAAGCGGGCTCTTAATTTTGGAATAACCTCGTCATCAATGAGTGCTTTCATCTCATATGGAACACCTGGCAGCGAAATAAAAACCGTATTATTCCTTTCTAACCACATGCCTGGAGCGCTTCCGTATTTATTCATCAAAACATCAGCCTTTGATGGCACTAATGCTTGATCTAGATTAACTTGCATTACAGGCCTCTTGACATAAGCTTCCCATAAATGCTCAATATTTTTTCTTACTGAAATATCTTCCTTTAAGGTATCGCCAAAATAATCTGCTATCGTTTTTTTAGTAATATCGTCTTTTGTTGGCCCTAAACCTCCTGTAATAATGACAATATCTGCATTAGATTCTGCTTCAGAAAAGGCTTTTAAGATATGGGTTCGATCATCTTGAACAGATGTAATTTGATATACTGAAACACCAATTTTATTAAGTTGTTTTGCTATAAATGCTGAATTTGAATCAACAATTTGGCCAATGAGAATTTCATCACCAATGGTAATAATTTCTGCTATCATTATAAATCGAAATCTTCTTTAATTTCTGCACTTGCTTGACTTACTGCAGCTAAAACCAATTCTAATTCGCGAGAACAGTCCTCTCCTGCTTTCTCCAATTTCCCCCAGTCTTGAACTACAATAAGGTCCTCTAATACACCAAGTTCAAATAGATCTATGGTTGGTTTCATTTTGTGAGCTGCCTGGTAAGTATTGTAATAATCACTTTCGGCTACTGCTTTTTTGAGTCGTTCTGCATCCTCTGGCACTTCTCCTAAAAAGGCTTCTGCAAGCGCTTTGATGAATTCCATATCATTATCTGCCAATTCCTTTACTCTATGTAATTTGTAATGTTGTTCCATTATTTAACTGTAATTGAAAACAATTGTTTGTCTTCTATAAATCCTTTTAAACGATCATTGGCAATTACTTTGCCAACTCCTGCGGGTGTTCCGGTAAATATAATATCTCCAATCTTTAAAGTAAAATATTTTGAGACATATTCTATAATTTCATCAATTTTCCATAGCATTAAGCTCGTATTTCCCTTTTGAACAATCTCTTCATTCTTTTTCAAACTAAAACCAAGGTTATTGATGTCGTTAAAATCTTTCTTCGGAAGCCACTCGCCTATAACTGCTGCACCATCAAAAGCCTTTGCTTTCTCCCATGGCAGTCCTTTCGCTTTTAACTGCGCTTGCACATCACGTGCCGTAAAGTCGATTCCTAATCCAATGTCGTCATAATATTTATGAGCAAACTTCTTAGCGATATGTTTTCCTACTTTATTGATTTTTACTAGAACTTCAACCTCATGATGCACATCATCTGAGAAGTCTGGGATAAAAAAAGGCTGTTTCTTTAGTAGAATAGACGTATCAGGTTTTAAAAACACAACTGGATCTGTTGGTTTTTCGTTTTCTAATTCTTTTATATGGTCTGTGTAGTTACGACCTATGCAAATTAACTTCATTAGTATTGCTTGTTTTTTATCGCAAAGGCTCAAATGCGCAAAGCTCACTCAAATGTATATTCTGGATTTAACTTAGCTTATTATTGAAAGCTCTTAACTTAATCGCAGTTAAAACCTTTTTAGTATACAAAGGAAAATCTGCATTAAGTAACCATCCAAAATAACCTGGCTCTTTATCTAAAACCTCTGTCACTAGTTTCCCTTTATGCTTTCCGAAGGAAAAACACTCAATACCCTCTTTATTATAGATGATGAATCCCGCAAAATCTGCAAATTTCTTACGCGAACTAAATTCTGCTAAAAAATTAGAATCATTTTCCAATTCTGCATACCTATCCAACTGCGCTTTCAATACTTCATAAGTTGCCAAAGTATCCGCTTCTGCGCTATGGGCATCTTCTAGGTTTTTATCACAATAAAACTTATAAGCTGCACTCAAGGTACGTTGCTCCATTTTATGAAAAATGGTTTGAACATCAATAGACTGCATGTTTTTCATATCAAAATCCACTTCTGAACGCAGCATTTCTTCTGCTAGCACAGGGATATCAAAGCGGTTAGAATTAAAACCTCCTAAATCACAATCCTTTATCATTTGATACACCTCTTTTGAAATGTCTTTGAAGGTTGGTGCATCTGCAATATCTTCATCAGAGATCCCATGAACTAATGTCACTTCCGGTGGTATAGGAACTGTTGGGTTTACACGTTTTGTATACGTTTCTTCTTTTCCGTTAGGGTGAACTTTCAATATAGAAATTTCAACGATTCTGTCGTTCGTGATATTAATTCCTGTTGTTTCTAAATCAAAAAAACAGATGGGTTTATTTAAATTAAGTTGCATCTTTTAATATTCATATTTTTACAAATATACTTTTAAATTTGATTAATTTTATTCAATTATTATCAGAGATTATGCGCCTTACTTTAGTTAGTATTTTTTATTTAATGCTCCCTCTTGCTTGTTTTTCACAAATAAGCAGCAATCCATACGTGACATTAGTGGAAAAAAAATCAGGTAAACGTCTACAGTTATTTGCAAAAAACACAGATTCAATTCCATATGCTGTTTTTTTACGTGTGACCACAAAAGACTATAGAAGAACAAGTAAGCGTCCTGTATTAAAAGAAATTCCAGGCAACTCAACACTGCTATTAAAAACGCTTATTGTATTAGATGGCAAGGAAGGTCGTTATGATACGACATTTATTGTTAATGAAGTAACTACCAGTTTAACAATGAGAAAAACTCATGATCAATTTAATCTTAAAATTAATGCTGCTAAATTGGAAAAGACTATTTTGATGTATTCAAACTCAAATTGTGAGTTATGCAATCAAGCCATCGAGATTCTTGAAGACAATGCTTTTAATTTTGAGAACTACAATCTTGAAACTAACATCGAAGTTTCTGAGTCTTTAAAATCTGAACTCGATATCTCATCACTCCAGGATCTTAAATTTCCAATTCTAAAAATTGAAGATCAAATTTATACCAATGTTGATAGTCGCAAGAAATTCATTGAGATTTTAAAAGTATACTTTGAATAAATATATTATTATTCAAATTCAAATTGATCTTCACTAAAAAAAAAGAGGATAAAAGCCAACGAAACCTCATTAGAGACCAGTTAAAAACGGGTGCTTCTGCACAGCTACCCAAACCATAGTTAGTGGCAGCTATAGCACTAAAACGAATCATCATAATAACAACCTATTTAACAAAATTTGGAAGATCATATTGAAAATGAGATGATTAAACAGGTCTTAAAGGAAGATATAATTTTAGAATTATGTTTTTAGTCGATATAAATCTAGGTTTCGCATTCTCAAATTAAAAAACGACCTTACGCCCATTATTAATCATAACTCGCTAGCTAACAGTAACTAAGTCACATACCATTATGAAAATCAAATCCAATCGTATTGAATCTATTGATCTTTTAAGAGGCCTCGTTATGATCGTAATGGCATTAGACCACGTGAGAGATTATACTAACACTGGTTATCTTTACAGTGATCCATCAAATATGGATACCACAACTCCAGCACTTTTTTTCACGAGATGGATTACTCATTTTTGTGCTCCTGTTTTCGTGTTCTTAGCTGGGACTTCAGCCTTTTTATATGGTTCTAAACAATCTTCAAAAAAAAATCTAGCGAAGTTTTTGTTCACTCGCGGACTATGGCTGGTCTTTATAGAATTAACTGTTGTCAATTTTGCCTGGACTTTTGATATTGGTTTAGGTCTGCATATTTTTCAAGTAATTTGGGCCATTGGTATTTGTATGATGTTTATGGCTGCATTAATTTATCTGCACAAAAAAACACTGTTAGTACTTGGTTTTATAATTCTCATTGGTCATAATCTTTTAGATGGTATTACAATGCAAGGTAATAACCCGCTATCCATACTATGGTATTTCATACATCAACAAGGTTTTCCAGAGTTCAATAATGGAGAAAGTACATTGTTAATAGCTTATCCCTTTTTGCCTTGGTTAGGTATTATGATTCTAGGCTACTGCTTTGGCCATTTTTACAAGCGAGACTTTGATGTCAAAGTCCGTAAAAAATGGCTACTCTATCTTGGACTAGGAGCTGTTGCCCTATTTATAGGCCTTCGATATATTAACATCTACGGAAATCTGACACCTTGGAGTGATCAAAAAGGCGGCATATATGCATTGATATCATTTTTAAACACCACTAAATATCCACCATCATTATTATATACATTGATGACACTTGGTCCAGCAATGCTTTTTTTATACGCTATTGAATCTATCAAAAATTGGTGCACTAATTTTTTGGTCGTGATAGGTCGCGTTCCGTTTTTCTACTACCTTATACATTTATACCTTATTCATCTAATAGGGTTTATAGGGCTTAGCCTTTTAGGCGAAAACTGGAAGGAATTAATATTTACACCTCAGCGATTTAATAGTGGCTTTCTAGCTAATAAAGGTTTTGACTTATGGGTCACTTATGTTGTTTGGATAGCTGTAGTTATTATGCTCTACCCACTATGCAACATGTACATGAAATACAAAGCCAATAATAAAGACAAATGGTGGTTGAGTTATTTATAAATTTCAATACTGCAAAAAGAAAAAGCACAATCCAAGGATTGTGCTTTTTTGTATCCATAATCTCCTGTATTTACAGGAGAAGTATTAAATCTCTCTATTAGAATCCCAAGCCTCTAAATAGTCTTTAACAGCTTTCACAAACTGGCCACCAAGCGCACCATTGACAACACGATGATCATAAGAGTGTGATAAGAACATTCTATATCTAATTCCAATAAAATCGCCTTCCGGAGTCTCAACAACCGCAGGCACTTTTCTAATCGCACCTAAAGCTAGAATCCCAACTTGTGGCTGATTAATAATTGGTGTTCCCATAATACTGCCGAAGGTACCAACATTTGTAACGGTATATGTTCCTCCAGCGATATCGTCTGGTTTTAACTTATTATCTCTTGCACGACCAGCCAAATCATTCACTTTTTTAGTCATCCCAACTAAGTTTAATTGATCTGCGTCTTTTATCACTGGCACAATTAAATTACCGTTTCCTAAAGCTGCTGCCATACCTAAGTTGATATGTTTTTTCTTAATTATCGTATCCCCTTGCAATGAAATATTCATCATTGGAAAGTCACGCAATGCTTTTGCAACTGCTTCCATGAAGATTGGTGTAAAGGTTAGGTTTTCACCTTCTCTTTTATAGAAGTCATCTTTCACCTTTTTTCTCCAATTCCATATTTTAGTTACATCTGCTTCAATAAAACTCTGAACATGAGCTGATGTTTGTACAGATTGAACCATGTGATGCGCCACCAATTTGCCCATTCTAGTCATTTCTATAATTTCATCGTCTCCACTAGCAACAATAGGTGCAGCTTCTTTTTTATGCTCTACTACTTTTGCTGGAGCTGGTGTAGCTTTTGGAGTATCTTGAATAACTTCTTTAGTAGGTGCTGGTTGCAATTTTCGATTATCTAGGTGTACAAGAATATCGTTTTTAGTAACGCGACCATCTTTTCCTGATCCAGTTATACCATCCAATTCTACTTGAGAAATTGCTTCTTGTTTAGCGATGTTTCTAACTAATGGTGAATAAAAACGATCACCTGAACTCGCTACTGGAGCTGTAGATTCTTTAGCTGCTGTAACCGTTTTGGCTACCTCAGCAGCTGCAATAGGCTCTGGCGTAACTTCTTTTATTGGTTCAGATTTGGTTGCTGTTGTTGACCCTCCATTTTCTCCACTAATTTCAATTATAGCAATAGTTTGTCCTACTTGAACAACATCATCAACTTCAAATAGCTGCTCTATCAAAACACCCTCTACTTCACTTGGCACTTCGCTATCAACTTTATCTGTAGCAATTTCAAAAACTGCTTCATCAACGTCAATAGTATCACCAATATTCTTCAACCAAGATGTTATTGTTGCCTCTGCAACACTCTCTCCCATTTTAGGAAGCTTTAGTTCAAATTTTGCCATATCTGTAATCTAGCGTCTATATTTTGTTAGTTGGTTGCAAAATTAATTAAAAATCAACACATTTGTTGCGATTATTTCAATTAATTATTATCAAAAGATATAATGGCTCCTCTACTTTTAGAGCTATTGCTTCCGAGGATAAAGTTAGAATTTTTTGGTAGAATTTTGAAGGTAGCGCTACAATTTTTAGGTGTATTCGAAATGATTTCGATAATTGACCTGAAACTAAGATGATTATTATCTAAAATATACTCCGTATCATCTTTGTATTCCTCCATACTTGATTGCAAGATTAATTGATGTTTCAAAGTCTGCGCTAGGTGTTTATTAATTTCCGAAGACAACAAAACATAATTCTTATTCTTCTTTATTTTATGATTTAAGGAGTTCTGAAACAATGGTACCAATTTTATACCTAACCACACTAATGCATCAAATGCAGTATTAGATTTAAAATGCTTAGAATAAAAAATCTGCATCGCTCCATAAAAGCGTTTCGCATACACTTGATCTTTTAAAGTGCTTTCTCCCTTATAATGTATTATAGACGCTGCACCATAATACATATTGTCATAACCTGCTTGATTTATTTTATAAGACAAATCTATATCTTCACCATACATAAAATAATCTTCATCAAAACCTTTAACCTCTTCATAAACCGACTTACGAAGAAACATAAAAGCACCTACAAATACGGTTACTGGACCAATACTGTTCTCATTGAGTTCTTTTGCGTAATATGAACTGGTCAATCCTAACATTTTTTTAATGGCGACGGTTGGTGTTGGAACTTGACGCTTGCTTTCTGGTAAAAATCGCCCTTGACCATCTATTAATCGACACCCTACGATGCCTATATTTTTTTTCTCTTCGGAAAATTTTAGTAAGGTCACAAACGTATCTTCAGCGACGACAGTATCTGGGTTAAGAATACATATATACTGACCTTTGGCCTGCTTTACTGCTATATTATTACCTTTTGAGAATCCGTAGTTTTCAGAATTCTCTATTAATTTTATCTTTGGAAATTGGCGTTTTACCATGGCACAGCTATCATCTTTAGATAAATTATCAATGACGATGATTTCAGAATCAATATAAATTAAAGCTTCCTCAACACTTTTAATACAAAGCTCCAAGAAATGGCGCACATTGTAATTTAATATGATGACAGATAGTTTCAAAGGTTAGTTACGATTTTAAAGACGCCTCAAATGGGATTCTATTAATAATACTTCTACCAAGAGTGACTTCGTCTGTGTATTCAAGTTCATTTCCTACTGAAATCCCTCGAGCAATCGTAGATGTTTTTACGTCACAACCTTGAATTTGTTTATAGATATAAAAATTGGTGGTATCCCCTTCCATTGTAGAACCAAGCGCAAAAATAAGTTCTGTAATTGCACCTTGCTTAACCTTTTCTACCAAAGAATAAATATTTAACTCATTAGGACCTACACCATCCATGGGTGATATTTTCCCACCTAAAACGTGGTATAACCCTTTAAATGAGCTTGTATTTTCAATAGCCATAACATCTCTAATATCCTCAACGACACATACAATATTTTCGGTGCGATTTGGATTTGCACAAATATCACATATATCTGTATCACTTATATTATGACAGCTTTTACATAATTTTATTTCAGTCCGCATTGTATTTAATGCCTTAGTAAAATCAAGTGTTTGCTCCTTTGGCTGTCGTAACAAATGTAATACTAAACGCAATGCTGTACGTTTACCAATACCTGGTAATTGTGACATTTCATTGACTGCGTTTTCTAGTAATTTAGAAGAAAATTCCATAGTTGCGAATTTACAATATGTAAAGCAATTTCAAATGGCTTTACATGAAAAAACCACCATTATAAAACAAATGGCGGCTCTTTTATTTTTGAGAATTTAAAATTATTCTATAATTAATTTCTTAGTTACAAAGCCAGTAGGGTTATTAATTTTAATGAAATAAATACCAGAAGCATAATTAGAAACATCTAATTTTGTAGGTTGAGAAATATCGATGTTTTTGGTGAAATACATAAGTTTACCAAGCGCATCGAATACTCTTACTGATACTAAATCTGTCTTATCCCATTGCAAGGTGACTTGGTTTTTTGCTGGATTTGGATAGACTACAAAAGAGTCTAATGCAAACTCATCTACACTTAATGTCGCATCGAACAACTCTGAAGCCCAAAGCCCCCGACCATAAGTTCCTGCATATAATTTACCATCAACTGTATTGACTTCCAATTCACTAATATTAACATTTGGTAACCCGTTACTAAAAGGTTGCCACTCTGTAAAGGTATCATCAATATAATAAACTCCGTAATCCATACCTAGATATAAACCATTTTCCTCGTTATTACCCCAAGCCAA
The DNA here is from genome assembly GCF_047633235.1 of Psychroserpens sp. GTDB lineage: Bacteria > Bacteroidota > Bacteroidia > Flavobacteriales > Flavobacteriaceae > Psychroserpens. The sequence continues at coordinate 10,993 of NZ_JBLIET010000055.1, forward strand.
TGCTTGAGCACTAAAGTTTGGCAAATTAAGTTTGTAAGACGTCCAGCTGTTACCTCCATTTGAAGACACGTAAACTCGCTGAGCTCCCGTTGTAGCTATGGCCACCTTGTTTGGATTTGTAGGATGTATTGCAATTGAGTTTATAGATCCTGAAAACCCACTAATAGAACTCCAAGTTGCCACTGTGCCAACAAATGAGTTTCTATATAAATTTGAACCTCTTGCAGCAAATTGATAATTACTAGAAGAAGGTGCTATTTTTAAATGGTTAATATTTGGTCCAAAATCTTGAGATACGCTTATCCAACTATTACCTCCATTTGTAGATTTATAAACCTCATCATAACCTGCATAAATCACATTGGGTAAAATAGGGTCTTGTTCAAATGGTGTTACCCAGTTTCCCGATTTTCCATCTGGACTACTTATACCAGATATACTCAAACCACCATTAAATGATTTATAAAGGGTTCCAAATTGAGAGGTACCGTAAATAATATCAGAGTTATCCTTATCAATAAAACCTTCCATACCATCTGCTCCTAACCAATCTGTCCAATCTCCATTAACATTCATTACTGATGAACCATTATCTTGTGATCCCCCAGTAGCAACAACAGGGTTTGTTTGACTAATTCCTATTTTATAGAATTGACGAATACCCATTCCTGTAGTTAAATCTTTATAATATTGACTATTTACAACAGTAGGGTTTTCAGCAACAAAAAGGCCGCCATCACTACCAACATATAATTTATAACCGTCTATAGGAGTTCCAACAAATTCTAAAATATCAATATCTGCATGACAGTACCCAATATTTTGACCATTCGCATTTCCAGGTGTCCATTGTGATGTAATAGAAAAATTTAGCCCTCCATCTGTTGACCTCCAAGAATTAACACCTGCTATATGTACATCAAATGCATCTAAAGGATTCACGGCAATATCCATATCCCTTGGCGCTTGCCCAACACCAACATCACCGGGGTCCTGTGAATCAGAACTATAACCAAAATAATTTTTACCAGTATGACTCAGCGTTGTAAACGACACTGAAGAGTTTATAGACTTATATAAATTTCCAAAAGATCCATTATCTGCTTCTAAGACATACACCATTTCTGGATTGTTTTCTGAAACTCCAATCATTTTTGGTCCATTACCAAATCCTGTAAGCCCAGTCCATGTATCACCAGAATTAGTTGAAACGAAAAAATCATTTCCTGTTGCATAAATTGTACTATAAAGTCCGTCTGGTTTAAACTCTAAATCATAACCTGTTGGTATTACGGGCAATATTTTAGTCCAATTTACTCCTGCATCTGTAGATTTATAGAGCCCTCCACTCTGCACTGAACAGTACATTTTATTTGTATTTGAAGGATCAATAAGGATTTTATTGACATCTCCATTTCCTGTATCTGCTAATAAGTTCCATGTTGCTCCGCTATCAGTAGACATAAAAATAGTACCACTAGTAGAACCCCAATAATACGTTGTATTAATTGTTGGATGTATAGTTAAAGAAGAGACGTTAAGGTTTGATAAATTATCTGTCAAAACTGTCCAGCTTAAACCGGCATCTGTAGATTTCCAAACGCCTCCTGTATTTGCACCAGCAATGATATGATTAGGATTAGTAAGCTCTATTGCTACCGAAGTTATTCGTCCAACTCCAGGATTCCAACCGCTAGTTGCATTCCAAGATTCTGGTCCCAATTGCTCCCATGACCCAACTGCAGTTCTTGCTGAAGAGTAGCTCTCATTTAGATAGCTATTGTAGTTTTCTAACTCTGTGAAATAAAAATCTGGAGATGGTAACATTCCGTTTTCGTTCATTTGACGTAACGCTTGATACTCCCAACGTTTATATGGCTTAAACCCTCTACCGCGGGCTGTACCTACTTGATCAAAATGCGCTTCAGCAACTATTTGAACATCTTGAACTGTGTGCGTTCCTTCAGAAATCATCTGCTTGTAATCTTGAGAGAATACAGTACAAACAGACAATAAAAATACAGGTAGTAGGTAATTAGTTTTCATTTTAAATATTAATTAATTTGAGTTGAACAATTATAAATATTTTATAGCACTAATCTCCAATTGAGAAAAGCGCATAATTCATTAGAAATTACTTAATATTGTTTACAATTTTTTTACTAAGGTAAGACATTTCAAATAAAACCCTGTTAAAACACCCTATATGTCGACGAATGTCATCATTTTACTCATACTAGCCTATTTTAGTGTACTGATTCTTATTTCTTATCTCACAGGAAAATCATCTGGAAATACAGCTTTTTTTAAAGCTGACAAACAATCACCATGGTACGTCGTCGCTTTTGGAATGATAGGCGCGTCACTCTCTGGTGTCACATTTATTTCTGTTCCAGGCTGGATTGAAGCATCTCAATTTAGCTATATGCAAGTTGTACTTGGCTACATTATTGGATATTTGGTTATTGGAACAGTCCTTCTTCCTTTGTATTACAGATTAAACCTTACTTCCATCTACACGTATTTAGAAACTAGATTTGGAAATTACGCTTATAAAACAGGCGCTTCTTTCTTTTTAATTTCGAGAATTATTGGTGCTAGTTTTAGATTATATCTCGTCGCAAATGTTTTACAAATCATATTATTTGATGATTTAGGGGTTCGTTTCTGGCAAACCGTTACTATTACGGTTTTACTAATATGGTTATACACTTTTAAATCTGGCATAAAGACTATCGTTTGGACAGATACTCTACAAACGTTATTTATGCTCATAGCAGTTGGTGTAGGTATTTATTTTGTAAGTGATTCTCTAAATATTCAAGGCGGAAATATTTTAACGTATGTTCTAGATAGTGACCTCTCTAAAGTCTTCTTTTTTGAGGATTATAAATCTGCAAACTATTTCTGGAAACAGTTTATCTCTGGCGCATTTATAGCTATTGTAATGACAGGATTAGATCAAGATATGATGCAGAAAAATCTTACTTGTCGCTCATTAAAAGATGCGCAAAAAAATATGTTTTGGTTTACTATTGTTCTCACTGTCGTAAACTTTGTGTTCTTAAGCTTAGGACTTTTGCTTACTGTCTATGCGCAACAAAACGGTATTGATGCCCATAAAGATGATTTATTTCCAATTTTAGCCAAAAACCATTTAGGCACCACGGTATTTGTGTTTTTCTTATTAGGCTTAATCGCTGCTGCATACAGCAGTGCAGATAGTGCTTTGACATCATTAACAACTTCTTTTAGTATTGACATCTTGGATATTGAGAAAAAATATTCCGAAGAAAAGCAAGTCACTATTAGAAAACGAATTCACATTGCCATTTCTGTAGTACTTATTTTAGTAATTATAGGATTTAAATATATCGTACAAGATGAAAGTGTGATTCAAAAACTCTTTGTATTTGCAGGATATACTTATGGACCATTACTAGGCCTCTATGCTTTTGGACTTTTTACTAAATGGAACGTTAAAGATAAGCTCGTGCCAATAATTGCTATATTATCTCCTATTTTATCGTATCTAATAAGTGTAAATAGCTTAAAATGGTTTGGTTTTGAGTTTGGTTTCTTTATTTTGATTTTAAACGGATTCTTAACCTTCTCAGGTTTAGTATTGATTCGTAGACAATAATACTAAAGTACAAGACTCTTCAAAATAGATCCCCTCTTGTTTCAATATATTTTGAAACTCAGGATTCTCTGTTCCTGGATTAAAAATAACACGCTTTGGATGGAGTCCAATGATATATTCATAATACTCCTTTTGACGTTCAGGGTTAAGATATAAAGTCACTGTATCAATATCCTTATAAGGGATTAAATGAGTATCTATGTCTATCCCTGCAACTTGACCTTCTCTTAAGCCAAAAGCAATAACATCATGGTTGTAGTTGGTCAATTTATTAATTACAATATTAGAATAGCGCTCAAGTTTTAAAGAAGCGCCAATAACCAAAGTTTTCTTACTCATATCATTGTATTTACAACAAACTTAAGACTACAAATTAGAATATAGCCTCCAGAATGTTAAAATCAAGTTAAGAATATTAAAAGCAGTAACAATACAAGGAAACCATCGTCTATAAAATAACAACCCGTTTAAATCAATCAATCAATCAAT
>NZ_JBLIET010000056.1:0-14208 GCF_047633235.1 Psychroserpens sp.
TGAAACGTATCTACTTTATTAATTGTTCTTAGTAAGTAGAATAGTAGAATAGGTAATACAATGGTTAAAATTGTAATGGAAAACACTTTGGCTTTCATCACAGATTCTGGAATGAAACGTGGTGTTTTAGAGAAATAGAAGACAACCCCGAGTAATGGCATTAATAAGGGATGGAAAATGTATGATATGCTTTTAAGAAGTTGGTTCATCATATTTTCTTCCTCAATCTAGCCACAGAAATATCCAATTGCTCACGGTATTTTGCAACGGTACGTCTAGCAATAGGATAGCCTTTTTCTTTTAAGATTTGAGCTAACTTCTCATCGGTAAGTGGCTTTTTTTTATTTTCTTCTTCTATAACAGTCTCGAGTATTTTTTTGATTTCTCGTGTCGAGACTTCTTCTCCTTGATCGTTAGTCATGGATTCACTAAAGAATTCTTTAATGAGTTTCGTTCCATATGGTGTATCAACATATTTACTATTCGCAACACGAGACACGGTAGAAACATCCATTTCAATCTCATCTGCTATATCTTTTAAAATCATTGGTTTAAGCTTACGCTCATCACCAGATAGGAAATATTCTTTTTGATAGTGCATAATAGAACTCATGGTTACAAAAAGTGTTTGTTGACGCTGTCTGATAGCTTCTATAAACCACTTAGCGGCATCTAATTTTTGTTTGATGAACAGGACCGCATCTTTTTGAGATTTGCTCTTGTCTTTTGCCTCTTTATAACCTTTCATCATGTTACTATATTCCCTAGACACGTGAAGTTCTGGAGCATTTCTTCCATTTAGAGTAAGATCTAATTCGCCATCCACAATTTTGATTGCAAAATCAGGAACCACATGTTCCACTATTCTATTATTTCCTGCGTAAGAGCCTCCAGGTTTTGGGTTTAAACGTTCAATCTCTTCAATAGCGTCTTTGAGCTGAATTTCAGTAATATCAAACTTTTGAAGTAATTTTTTATAATGCTTTTTCGTAAATTGATCAAATGCTTTGTCAATAATATGACAAGCTAATTCTACATCTGGATATTTTTCTTTTCTATGCAATTGGATACTTAAACACTCTTGTAGATTTCTAGCACCAACTCCTGCAGGATCTAATTGATGTACCTTGTGAAGCACAGTTTCTATTTTATCTTCTGTAGTAAAAATATTTTGGGTGAATGCTAAATCGTCCATAATATCGCTTAGTGTGCGACGTATATAACCACTTTCATCAACACTACCTACCAAAAACTCTGCAATGTCACGTTCTTCGTCATTTAGTCTAAATGTGTTTAATTGGCTGTTTAAATGTTGTGTAAAGGATGTTCCAGCGGCATAAGGCATTACTTTTTCTTCATCATCGCTGCTATAATTACTTACTTGCGTTCTATAGTCTGGAACGTCATCATCACTTAAATACTCGTCAATATTGATATCCTCAGTATTTATCTCTTCATTGTCATTATAGTCATCTTCAGAATTATCGAACTCATCAAATTGATCCTCATCAGTATCATCCTTTCCAGTATCTAAGGCAGGATTTTCTTCTAATTCTTGCTTAATACGTTGCTCAAATGCTTGCGTAGGCAACTGTATCAACTTCATAAGTTGAATTTGTTGCGGTGACAACTTTTGTGATAATTTAAACTGGAGGTATTGTTTGAGCATGCTTTGTTGAGCTTTAAAGTAAAGTTAACTAAACTATTGATATATGTTTAAAAAAGGTGTCGCTTTTAAGAATAATTTAAAAGAGGCGTGTATCGTTTAGGTTGTTTAAGTAGGAGTACTGCGTATTATAAAAAGATAAGATGTTTTTCTTCGGAAATAGAAAGACTAGACATTTTGAGAATTAACAATGAGTACTTCACTATTTTAAACAGAAAGACCTGTCAGGTTTTTAAAACTTGACAGGTCTAATAAATTAAATTGCAGTATTAAAAATCAGCATTTTGAGGTGTTCTAGGGTAAGGTATTACGTCTCTAATATTGCCCATGCCAGTAGCAAACATTACTAAACGCTCAAAACCTAATCCAAAACCAGAATGTACTGCCGTACCATATTTTCGTAAATCTAAGTACCACCATAATTCGTCTTCAGGAATATCTAAAGCTTTCATTTTCTCTTTTAGTACATCCAAACGTTCTTCACGTTGTGAACCTCCAACCATTTCTCCAATACCGGGAAACAAAATATCCATGGCGCGAACGGTCTTTCCATCTTCATTTAAACGCATATAGAAGGCCTTTATATCTGCTGGGTAATCAAATAATATTACGGGACATTTAAAGTGTTTTTCTACTAAAAAGCGCTCGTGTTCACTTTGTAAATCTGCTCCCCATTCTTCAATAATATATTTGAATTTCTTTTTCTTATTAGGTTTAGAATTCTTTAATATATCAATAGCTTCAGTGTAACTAACACGTTTAAAGTTGTTCTCTACAACGAATTTTATTTTATCAATAAGGCTCATTTCAGAGCGTTCTGCTTGAGGTTTTGTTTTTTCTTCATCAAGTAGGCGCTGTTCTAAGAACTCCAAATCTTCGCGATTGTGTTCTAAAATATAACTTAAAACAGATTTCATGAAGGCTTCTGCCAAATCCATATTACCTGCTAAATCCATAAAAGCAACTTCTGGTTCTATCATCCAGAATTCTGATAAGTGACGCGAGGTGTTAGAGTTTTCGGCTCTAAAAGTTGGTCCAAACGTATAAACTTTTCCCAAAGACATGGCAAATGTTTCTGCTTCTAACTGACCAGAAACGGTTAGATTTGTCTCTTTTCCGAAAAAATCTTTTTTGTAGTCAATATTTCCGTGGTCATCTAAAGGCGGGTTTTTAGCATCTAATGAGCTCACTCTAAATGTTTCACCAGCACCTTCGGCATCACTTGCTGTGATAATTGGTGTATGCATATAGTAAAAGCCATTGTCGTTAAAATACTTATGAACCGCAAATGATAATGTCGAACGTAAACGCATTATAGCACTAAACGTATTAGTACGTGTGCGTAAATGGGCGTTTTCACGTAAGAATTCCAAAGTGTGTTTTTTAGGCTGAATAGGATACTCTTCAGGATCAGAATCACCAAGAATTTCAATAGATGTGACTTGTATTTCTACGGTTTGACCTTTTCCTTGGCTTTCTACCAATTCACCTTTAATATGAACTGCAGCACCAGTTGTAATACGCTTTAAAGTGGCGTCGTCTGTGTTTTCAAAATCTACTACACATTGTATATTATTTATGGTAGAACCGTCATTTAATGCAATGAAGCGGTTAGATCTAAATCCTCTTACCCAACCCTTAATTTCTAAAGGTTGAAACGTAATATCTTGGGTCAATAATTGTGAAACTGTATAGCTCATTATTTTGAAATTTTATGCAAATATAAATGTTTATGAATTTCTAGTGTCTTTAGGGTCATCATCCTCAACAGGAATAATATTTATGGAGGGTTCACGCATGACTTCCTTATTTGCAATACTGCGCTCTAAGGATAATAATAACGAAGGAAGCAGTAATAAATTAGACAACATTGCAAACAATAACGTTGCAGAAACTAATGCACCTAAAGCTACTGTGCCTCCAAAACTTGAAGTTGTAAATACAATAAAACCAAAAAACAATACAATGGATGTATAGAACATACTTACGCCTGTTTCCCGTAATGCAGCATATACCGATTTTCGTATTTTCCAGTGGTTAGCTTGAAGTTCTTGACGGTATTTTGCTAGGAAATGAATAGTATCATCCACAGAAATACCAAAGGCAATACTAAAGACTAAAATAGTAGATGGTTTTATAGGAACTCCTAAATATCCCATTAAACCAGCTGTGATTACTAATGGTAATAGGTTAGGGATTAACGAAACGATTATCATTCTAAACGACCTAAACATATAAGCCATGAATAGCGAGATTAAAAAGATGGCTAATGATAAAGAGATTGCAAGGTTTTTTACCAAGTATTTTGTGCCCTTCTGAAAGACTAAAGCTTTACCAGTCATTGTTACATTATAACGATTTTCTGGCTGGAATACTTTATTTATTTTATTCTGAAGATCTTCTTCAATACGTTCCATTTTATCGGTACCAATATCCTTCATGTACGTTGTTATACGAGCATATTGGCCAGTGCTGTCTACGAAATTTTCAAGTAAGTTAGCCTCTGACGACGAATTTTTTGCATACGATAAAATGAAACTATTCTCTTGGCTCGTTGGTAATTGATAAAATTTAGGATTACCATTATAGTAGGCTTGTTTGCTGTATTTCACTAAGCTTACCACAGAGATGGGACGAGACAGTTCAGGTATGTCATCAATAAGATTTTCGAGTTCCTCCATCTTTTTGAGTGTACTCAATTTCATGACACCTTTTTTGCGTTTGGTATCCACCATAATTTCTAATGGCATAATCCCATCAAACTCTTCTTCAAAAAACCGAATATCTTTAAAAAAGGGTTCTTCTTTTGGCATATCTTCAATAAGGCTGCCAGAAATTTTTATTTGATAAATTCCAATTATACTTCCTATAATAAGAATTAATGAGGTCGCGTAGATTGCAATTTGTTGTTCACGCACCATGCGTACGGTCCAATCGACAAAACCACCAATCCATTTTTTATTTAGATGTTCTAAATGCCTTTCCTGTGGATAAGGTAAAAACGTATATATGATTGGAATTACTAAGAGACATAATATAAAAATAGCAAGAATACTGAGCGATGCAACGATTCCGAACTCTTTTAGAAGGGTGCTTTCTGTTAAAATAAAAGTTGCAAAACCAGAAGCTGTTGTCACATTTGTCATCAATGTAGCATTCCCTACTTTAGTAATAACGCGTTGTAATGATTTCACCTTATTACCATGAAGCTTTACTTCGTGTTGGTATTTATTGATAAGGAAGATACAATTTGGAATACCAATAACAATGATCAGTGGTGGGATTAAAGCGGTAAGCACAGTAATTTCATAATTGAGTAACCCTATGATTCCAAAGGTCCACATGACACCTATACAAACAACAATAAGCGAAATAAAAGTGGCTCTAAATGATCTAAAGAACAAAAAGAAGATTAATGAGGTGACTCCAAGTGCCAAAACTATAAAGAGCCCGATTTCATCAACAATATTCTGTGCGTTTAATGTTCTAATGTAGGGCATTCCTGAAACCCTAACATCTAAATTATTTGCAGTTTCAAAATCTTCAACCTTAGGTATAAAGGTTGCCATTATAAAGTCTTTTCTAGCAGACGTATTTACAATGTCTTTTTTGATGTAGATGGCAGTTCTAATAGTTCTTGTTTTAGTATTAAACAAGAAATTATCATAAAACGGATACTGCTTAAATAACTCGTCTTGAAGTTTGTCAATTTGCTCAATTGAGGTTACAGAATCCTTAATAAAAGGGACTAAATCAAATTTTTCGGCTTCTTTATTTTTAATGAGCTTTTGGAGGTCGTTAAGAGATACTACGGTTTCAACTTCGTCAAAAGCTTTAAAATCTTCAGACAGCTTATTCCAAGCATTTAACTTTTCAACAGTAAATAATGTAGAATCTTTTACCCCTAAAATAATAAGGTTTCCCTCTTCTCCAAAAATATCTAAAAACTCATTATACACGATATTAACTTCATGGTCGTCAGGAAGTAGGTTGGCCTCAGTATAGGTAAAACGCATGTTATTCCATTGGGAACTGAAGAAAATAGTCGCCAAAATTATGGCAATTAGAATACCAATCTTGTTGCGTAGAATTAATCGCGCAATAATGGCCCAGAAATTTTTAGAAAATAGTTTAAACATGTGTGTATTAAAACAAAAACAAAGTTAGAAAAAACCAAGAGATAAGGCTATTGAACTTGTTTAAACTTTTTTGATAAAAGTGAAAAAGAGGTATTTTATTTAAAGATGATGTGTTTTTTAGCTTTATCGTGCATCACTAGGGAAACAAATGATAAAAAAGTAGAATAAAAATGCCTTTTTAGCTAATCGAAAAAAGATTATTTAAGGACCACTAAGTTAATGAGAGGATGTCGTATTACAAATTGATATTAAACGTAAACTTGGCAGCAATATTATCTGCAAGAGAAGGTAGGTGATAACCACCATAGCGATAAGCAAAGCTTAAACCAAAACCAAATAGCAATCTATTGATTTCAAAACCAGCTTCAGAGTAGCCTTTTGATAATGTTCCAAATTCGATATTTTGATGACGTTCTATATTTTGCATGTTACCTATAGCCATTCTAGAAATCAGTACCAATTGTGGTCTATAACGCTCAGTAATTTTAAAAGGTTTTACGAAATGTTTAAGCTGAATTGTTGTAAACCTATCAGAGAAAAACTCATTAAAGTACATTGTCTCAAAACTATTGATACCAGCGACCGAAAATCGTTGGAGGATGGTTTCTTTAGTAATATTATTTGGATAGGCGTGATACAAATGCGTTAGCGGTGTTTTACCTGTTGCAATTCCAGTTGTCAAAGTAGCTTCTGTAAACGATTGCTCATTATGGATGAATCTATGTACGGTTCTAAAATCTGTTTTAAAGAAATTAAAGTCACCGGTGATCTTATTTTTAAAACTCTGAGATACTTGTAATGTGAATTGAGGATAGCCTTCTTTGGCTTCGGAAACACCTTTTTCATTTACATTATTGCTATTAAAAGGATTCCATTGTAAGGCTATTTTTGCACTAGTAATATCAAAACTTCTAAATGACTTATCATCTATATTGAATGTATAGTCATAAGTAGGCTCTATTTTACTAGTAGCAAATTCTAATTCAGACAATAAGTTTTTTGAAAATTTATGCTCTACGGATACTGCTTTCGTAATATGTTTATGAAATAAATCAATATTTAATAAGCGTGGTTCAAAAAAAGAAAAGAATCTTTTGTCTGTTAAAAACGTCGAGCTTCCGGTTTCTTGTAAATCATCGGTATAAGATAAATTGATCCAAGTGTCTTTAGATTCACTGACTCTAAAACCACCTCCAATTTTATATTTAAAACGATGGTCCTTAAACCCATAAACGACGTAACTATTTATTCTGTATTGTTCTGAAAAGTTATCATTGGTTATGCCACCAAGTCCAGTTCTTAAACCTTCATATTGATTAAATTTTATAAGATATCGAAGGTCTATATCTATAAATTTAGTAGGAAAAAAACCATTACCTAACTGTTTAATGAATTCCTTTTTGCTCAGTGAATCATTCTCAATACTAGCAGAGTCATTTTCTGTTTTTGGGGTTTGAGAATATAGTGCACAAGTACAGAGCGTAAATATAATTAAGCAAATAGCCTTGTGCATTTAGTTGTAAATAAATTGTATTAATAAAAAAAGCGACATGGAGTTAGTCGCTTTTTGAGTTTATACGGTCATGATCTCTTTCTCCTTAACGTCAAAAATATCGTCTACTTTCTTAACGTAGGTGTTGGTCATTTGTTGTACATCAATTTCTGCATTTTTCTGTTGATCTTCAGAAGCATCGTCAAGACTTTTTATTTCATGATTAGCGTCTTTACGAGCATTTCTTAGGCCAATTTTAGCGTCTTCCGCTTCCGCTTTGGCTTGCTTTGATAGATCACGTCTGCGTTCTTCGGTTAAAGGCGGTACACTTATTATAATGGTTTCACCATTATTCATTGGGTTAAACCCTAAATTCGCATAGGCTATTCCTCGTTCAATTTCTTGGATCATGTTCTTTTCCCAAGGTTGTACTGTAATCGTTCGCCCATCTGGTGTATTAACATTAGCGACTTGAGCAAGTGGCGTCTGAGAACCATAATAGTCGACCATAACACTTCCTAACATGGCAGGACTTGCTTTACCGGCTCTAATATTTGAAAACTGTTTTACCAAATGTTTAAGAGCATCATCCATTGCTTCTTTAGTTGAATCCAGTATAAATTTTATGTCTTCGTTCATTTTTTTAAACTTTAATTTGTAAACTACTTACCAAAAAAATAAGCCAATTATTATATATTAACTTTAGTTCCTATATTTTCTCCAGAAACTACTTTCATTAAATTTCCTTTTTTATTCATATCAAAAACAATAATAGGGAGCCTATTTTCTTGACTTAATGTAAAAGCCGTAGTGTCCATAACTTTTAAACCTTTTTTCAAAACCTCTTCAAATGTGATGTGATCAAATTTTACAGCGTTGGCATCTTTCTCTGGATCTGCATTATAAATACCGTCAACACGAGTCCCTTTTAATATGACGTCAGCTTCAATCTCGATGGCTCTTAATACTGCTGCAGAGTCTGTAGTAAAATATGGATTTCCAGTACCACCACCAAAAATCACTACACGACCTTTTTTAAGATGACTCATTGCTTTTCGTCTAATAAAAGGCTCAGCAACTTCATTGATTTTAATAGCAGTTTGCAAGCGTGTTTTTACATCTGCATCTTCCAATGCATTCTGTAACGCTAACCCGTTTATAACGGTTGCTAACATTCCCATATGATCTCCTTGAACACGATCCATACCTGCCATGGCACCAGCAACACCTCTAAAAATATTTCCGCCACCAATTACGATAGCGACTTCCACGCCTAAAGCAGTGATTTCTTTAATGTCTTGAGCATATTCTGCTAAACGTTCTGGGTCAATTCCATATTGGCGAGTACCCATTAAAGCTTCACCAGATAATTTTAGTAGAATTCTTTTGTATTTCATAATTAAGCAATAGCTTTTTTAGAGATTCCTATTTGAGCAGGAATTAAGAAGCAACAAATATAAACATTTCCTTTTTTTAGGAAAGTAGAAATTTATAAATTAAAAAAAACCACTACATCTTAATTTAAGAGTAGTGGTTTTTTATATAATTGTTTCTGTTTTCGCTTTGACTACGCTGAGCGATCAAAAAGAAGTTGTTAACCTACCGTAGCACGTTTAAATCCAGTAACAGTGACGTCACCATAAGTGTCTACATATTGAGCAACAGTTTGCTTGTCATCTTTAATAAAACGTTGGTCTAATAAACATTGTTCTTGATCCAAAGTTGTGTTATCAGAAATGAAACGTTCCATTTTACCTGGTAAAATTCTGTCCCAAATTTGTTCGGGCTTACCTTCTGCTTTTAATTCTGCTTTTGCAGCGTCTTCAGCTTGAGTAATAACTTCTGAAGTTAATTGCGCCATAGAGATAAAGCTAGGTACATTTTTTAAAGTCTTACCTAAACGTCCTAATTCGATATTATCTTTTTCAATAACTGCAATTCTAGCCTCTGTTTCTGATGCAATAAATGCAGGATCAAAATCTTTATAAGATAATGAACTTGCGCCCATAGAAGCAACTTGCATAGAGACATCTTTTACTAACGTTTCAACATTGTTAACTTTTGAAGATAACCCTACTAAAGCAGCAATTTTGTTAATATGAACATACTGTCCAACGTAAGGTGCGTCTAATTTTTCAAAAGAAGTGATGTCTAATTTCTCACCAATAACACCAGTTTGTTCAATGAGTTTATCGGCAACTGTCATTCCTCCAAAATCAGCAGCTAAAAACGCTTCTTTTGTATCGTGGTGTAATGCGATATCTGCTAAATCGCTAGCTAATGCTACGAAGGTTTCATTTTTTCCAACGAAATCGGTCTCACATCCTAATACGATAGCAACACCAGACGTGTTATCTGCATTTATTTTTGCTACTGCAGCACCTTCAGATGAATCTCTGTCGGCTCTTTTTTCTGCAACTTTTTGTCCTTTTTTACGAAGTACATCGATCGCTTTGTCGAAATCTCCTTCTGCTTCAACTAAGGCTTTTTTGCAGTCCATCATTCCTGCACCTGTAGCTTGTCTTAGTTTATTTACTTCTGCCGCTGTTACTTTTACCATAACTTCAAAATGTTTTAAAATTTAAAAAAGTCGTTTAATTTAAAATTTCCGAAGAAAACAACTAAACGACTTATCTATATTGTATAATTATTAATTTATTCTTCTTCGTTAGATGCAGCTGGTGCTTCTTTTTTAGCTTTTGGTTCAGCTTTTTCCTCAACTTTAGGTTCTGCTTTCGCTTCAGCTTTTTCCTCAACTTTAGGTTCTGCTTTCGCTTCAACTTTAGCCTCAACCTTTGGTTCAGCTTTCGCTTCAACCTCTGCGTCATCTTTAGATTCAGCTTTTACTTCTTTTTTAGCTGCTGTTGATTTCTCACTTTTAGCGTCTTTATCAGCTTTATCAGATTTTCTTTCAGCTAAACCACTTGCAACCGCAGATTCTACCGCAGCCATAATGCATTCAATGGACTTAGAAGCATCATCATTAGATGGAATTAAGTAATCGACTTCACGAGGATCAGAATTTGTATCGACCATTGCGAAGATTGGAATTTTTAATTTTTGTGCTTCTTTAATTGCGATATGCTCACGCTTAATATCAACAACAAATATAGCTCCAGGTAAACGTGTCATGTCAGAGATAGAACCTAAATTCTTCTCTAATTTTGCTCTTTGACGATCTACTTGTAAACGTTCTTTTTTAGACAGAGAGTTGAAAGTACCATCTTTCTTCATACGATCAATCATAGCCATTTTCTTAACAGCTTTTCTAATGGTGATGAAGTTCGTTAACATTCCACCAGGCCATCTTTCTGTAATGTAAGGCATGTTTACGTTTTCTGCTTTTTCAGCAACGATATCTTTCGCTTGTTTTTTTGTAGCAACAAATAAGATTTTCTTTCCAGAAGCTGCAATCTTGCGAAGTGCTTCTCCAGTTTCTTGAATTTTTGCTTGTGTTTTGTAGAGGTTGATAATATGGATACCATTACGCTCCATATAAATGTAAGGCGCCATGTTTGGGTCCCACTTTCTTGTTAGGTGACCAAAGTGCACACCTGCTTCTAATAAGTCTTTAACTTGTACTTGTTCCATCTTGTAATCGTTTACGTTCTGTTAAATTAGCAATGACTAAGTGGTTGCTTGCGCTCGCCTTAATCATTTAGATGCTAAACTGTACCTGAACTCGTTTCAGGATTTTTTACTGTATGCTGAAAATTAGTGCAGCAGTATGGTAATGTAAAACTGTTCTGATCGTCGACCAGAACAGCTTTTTAAATTTTTTATATTCCGAATAAACTCCAGAATAATAAAAAGGAATAGGATTAACGTTTCGAGAATTGGAATTTCTTCCTTGCTTTCTTCTGACCGAACTTCTTACGTTCAACCATACGTGGGTCTCTAGTTAATAATCCTTCTGGCTTTAATATTAGTCTGTGTTCTGCATCAATCTCACACATTGCACGAGATAATGCTAAACGGATCGCTTCAGCTTGGCCTGTAATGCCTCCACCAAAAACGTTTACTGTAATATCAAAGTTGCCATCGTTGTTAGTCATGACTAAAGGTTGGTTTACTTTATACTGCAATGTTGCAGTCGTAAAATAATCCGCCATGTCTTTTTTGTTTACCGTGATCTTGCCTTTTCCTTCAGCAAGGTACACACGAGCAACAGCCGTCTTTCTACGACCGATTTTGTGAATTACTTCCATTAGTTAACTTTGTTTAAGTCTATTGCTTTTGGCTTTTGAGCTTCATGGGTATGAGCCGAACCAACAACAACATTTAAATTACGGAATAAAGCTGCACCTAATTTGTTTTTAGGGAGCATTCCTTTTACTGATTTTTCCACGATTCTTGCTGGATCTTTTCCAAACAATTCAGTCGCAGTTAAACTTCTCTGACCACCTGGGTAACCTGTGTGACGAATGTACGTTTTGTCATTCCACTTGTTTCCTGATAAGTTGATTTTTTCTGCATTGATAACAATTACGTTATCGCCACAATCAACATGTGGTGTGAAGTTTGTTTTGTGTTTACCTCTTAAAAGTATTGCTACTTTAGAACATAAACGACCTAGCGTTTGATCTGCAGCGTCAACTAAAACCCACTCTTTATTAACAGTAGCCTTGTTTGCTGAAATCGTTTTGTAGCTTATTGTGTCCACACTTATTGATATTAGTTGCCTGTGCACGACAGGCGGTTAAACTTTCTCTCTCGAAAAGAGTTTGCAAATTTACGATTATATATTTGATTACCAAATAGTGTGAACACATATTTTATGGTAAAATATGAATGTGAGTTAAAGTGTAACGTTCTGTTTTTTTTTGCTGTCTGGTGTGTCTGTCTTTTGATTGGCATTAGGATTTGATTTTTTATTTCGAAATATAGAGGTGTTGGTCTTCCAAGCACGTCTATAGCTATGGAGTTCGCATAATCAAAGAGCGCTATGTATTTGTTTTGTTTTTACTTCGGAAATATCAACTCTTAAGTTATTTTTTAAAATTGATTTAGATATTTTGCGATTTGCGCAATTCTGCTAAGCACTTTTATTAGTTTTACCGCTTTAAATACGTTTAGATGATTTCAGTAGATAATTTAGCAGTAGAGTTTAGTGGTCAAACGCTTTTTAGTGAGGTGTCATTTACGATTAATGCAGATGATAAAATTGCATTAATGGGGAAAAATGGTGCAGGGAAATCTACAATGATGAAAATTATTGCAGGTGTTCAAAATGCCACTCGTGGAAACGTGAGAACGCCAAAAGATGCGATCATAGCCTATTTGCCACAGCATCTATTAACTGAAGATGATACAACCGTTTTTGAAGAAGCGTCTAAAGCGTTTCGTCATGTGTTTGAAATGCGCGATGAAATGGACCTTCTCAATAAACAGCTCGAAACCAGAACCGATTATGAGTCTGACGAGTACATGAAGATTATTGAGCGTGTATCAGATTTGGGAGAAAGTTATTATGCTTTAGAGGACGTTAACTATGATGCCGAAGTTGAAAAGGCACTCAAAGGTTTAGGGTTTAAACAAAACGATTTTACAAGACAAACGAATGAGTTTTCAGGAGGTTATCGCATGCGAATTGAACTCGCTAAAATTTTACTTCAAAAGCCAGATTTAATTTTATTAGATGAACCTACCAATCATATTGATATAGAATCGGTGATTTGGTTAGAAGATTTTTTAGTGAATAAAGCCAATGCAGTCGTTGTGATTTCTCACGATCGCGCGTTCATTGATCATATTACTAATCGTACTATTGAAGTGACAATGGGACGTATTTATGATTATAAAGCGAAGTATACGCATTACTTGCAATTACGTGAAGATAGACGCGTACACCAAATCAAAGCTTACCAAGAGCAACAAAAATTTATCGCTGATAATCAAACGTTTATTGACCGATTTAAAGGGACCTATTCAAAAACAAATCAAGTGACGTCTCGTGAGCGCATGCTTGAAAAATTACAGATTATTGAAATTGATGATGTGGACACGTCTGCACTCAAATTGCGTTTTCCGCCAACACAGCGTTCTGGTGATTATCCTGTAACCGTAAAAGACGTGTCTAAATCTTATGGCGAGCATACCGTTTTTAAAAATGCAAACATGTCTATTGCCAGAGGTGAGAAAGTTTGTTTTGTAGGACGAAACGGGGAAGGGAAGTCGACCATGATTAAAGCCATTTTAGGTCAAATTGATGTCGAAGGCACCTGTGACTTAGGCCACAATGTTAAGGTGGGTTATTTTGCTCAAAACCAAGCCGCTTTGTTAGATGAGGATGTAACGATTTTTCAAACGGTTGATGCCGTCGCTAAAGGCGATGTCAGAACACAAATTAAAAACATATTGGGGCGCTTTATGTTTAAAGGCGATGAGATTGATAAAAAAGTAGGGTTGCTCTCTGGAGGTGAAAAAACCAGGTTAGCGATGGTGAAGTTATTATTGGAGCCGGTAAACTTGCTGATTCTCGATGAGCCCACAAATCACTTAGATTTAAAATCTAAAGATGTCCTAAAAGAAGCGCTTCAAAATTTTGATGGGACGCTTGTTCTAGTCTCTCACGATCGTGATTTTCTACAAGGGCTCTCTAAAAAAGTATTTGAGTTTAAGGAGCAACGTGTGATTGAACATTTTGAAACGATTGATGATTTTTTAATTAGAAATCGTGTTGAGAGTTTGAAAGGGTTGGATTTGTAATTTCTGATATTTTATTTTTGTAGATTTCACACAATTAGATGCACACTATTTTTTCTCTTTGTTCATTTTGTCTTGATGCAAACTGCGAAGCACATCATGAGGGCCACAAAAATAAAAATGAACGAATAAACGAACCAAAAATTCAAGACCAAGCCAAGGTTTTTTTCAGTGTATAAAAAACTGAAAACCGATTTGAAAACTCC
>NZ_JBLIET010000057.1:0-13766 GCF_047633235.1 Psychroserpens sp.
TCCATCTAATCCTACTAATGAATCGCTAACTCCTGTTTGTTGTTCCCAAGTATTAGTTGTTGAATTATAAGTCCAAACATCACCTGTACTTTCATCAACATAAACATCTCCTGCAACACCTACTGTTGTATTTGTTATTGGATCGCCCGTGCCTGATTGGGTAACATCAAAAGTTTCTACAGTTCCATCTACTGCAATATGTGTATAGGTTCCATCTAATCCTACTAATGAATCGCTAACTCCTGTTTGTTGTTCCCAAGTATTAGTTGTTGAATTATAAGTCCAAACATCACCTGTACTTTCATCAACATAAACATCTCCTGCAACACCTACTGTTATATTTGTTATTGGATCGCCTGTGCCTGATTGGGTAACATCAAAAATGACCATTGTACCATCTTCACTTGTATACGTATAGCTACCGTTCGATTCCACCAAAGTCGTAACAGTCTCATTAGCGCTAACAACTGCTGCTAAATTTACTTGAGTAATATTCCCGTCCTCGTCTTCGTAATCTAAATTGACACCATCGACATTCATTCCTATTATAGTAAGGGTCTCAAAATTATCAATGATTGTCGATAACTCAATGATTGTGATATCGCCATTTTCATCTGTATAGGCAACAGTACCGTCATTATTATCAACTAAACTTGTTACGGTCTCAAATTGATCAATAATCATGGCAATGTTTATGATTGTTGGATTTCCATCTTCATCTAGATAAGTAATTGACCCATCTCCAGTATCTGTAATAGATGTTAGGGTTTCAAAATCACCGATAATTGCTGCCAAATCTATAACATGTATTACGCTATCCTCATCTGCATAAGACAACGAACCATCGCCGTTATAAACCAAGGTAGTTAAAGTTTCAAAAACTCCTATGTCATCTGAATTAACCATACGTTGCCATTTAACTCCATCCCAATAGTAGTAACCCGGAGTTAACTGATCATTAAATGAGGTATTAAATACCAATAAGCTTAAGACATTGCCCGATGTAATGGTCGTGACATCTATCTCACTCGTAAGCGAAATACGTGGTATTAATATTCCCTTACCATTCGCTACAACATCCAACTGTGACGAATTATTAGGTAAAGGCGTACCGATACCCACCTGAGAGTGAACACTACTAGCCAAAACAAGCAAGGATACAAAAAGTAATAATTTTTTCATTTTTTAGTTATATTTGATGGTTTGTTTATTATAAAATCTATTTAAATTTTAATAAAATTTTAATTTAGGATTCGTTGAAAATCTGGAATCTTAATAAGAAGTGACACTACATATTCAATCAAAGTAAAATATGTCATCACAATGTTTTATTTAATGACTTTAGCAAAAAGAACTATGCTTTATTTACTTGAATTTAACAAAAAGGAGAAGTCCTACATTTTAGCACTTTCGAATTAACAAAAAGCCTAAAACAGCTAAGGTCAAATTTACTAAGAAAGAGAAATCACTATAGTCTGTAAATGATATCTTAAGGGCTCGCAATACTTTTAAGAGTCTCTAATAGATCAATAAAGGGCTCTTATTCACTAAACTTTATTAAACGGTATTATCCATTTTTTTTTTTGTAAATTGCTTTGACATCAATAAAAACTGATATGCGATTACATTATATTTTTATTTTATTTGGATATCTTTTCACATTTGGGCAAGAAGACCAAACGAGCATAGACACTCTTGAGGTAAAAAAAATGTACAAAATAATGATGGATCAAGCTGAACGGACATCTAGAGATACCACCTATAAAAGAGCGCATATTATATTAAGGACTATTAATCTAAAAAACAATGAAACAAATCACAAGTCCTTAACTAGTATCAGAGATAATTCTTGGCTTATTTTATTGAATATTCATGGCACAAAAGCAGCTATTGATTCTAGTAAATACTACAGCAACCTTATAACAAAATTCGCAAAAAACCCAGAAATACTTGCCAAAAATAACTATGTGACAGGGAACCTAGAACTCAATAATCTAAACTATGGTAAAGGCTTAGAATTGATAGATAAAGCGTTAGAGTACTATAAAGAAATAGGAGATAATGATAGACAAATATTAATATTATTACAAGTAGTTAATTTTTATTTGGAATCGGAATCTGTAGAATATGCTAAAGATATTATGACTATTTTAAATAGTAAAAATGAAAGTGACTTTTCACCACGTCACAAATTCCTATTTGGCATCATTAAATCGCGGCTTCTTATGCTGGAGAATGAAGAACAAGCTTCATTAGATTATTTAATAAAATTAGACACCACTATTTTTAAAAAACAAACCAATTTTAGAAGAGTATATTTCTCAAGACTTAGTGACAACTATAATCTAATGGGTAATTATGATTTAGCAATTAGTAATATACACAAGGCGTACCCTACTAACAAATTAAATGCACGTGACGCTGCAGCAAAAAACTCGATACTCGCAGAAAACTACTACCAAAAGAAGGACTATAAAAAAGCTTTATTTTACTTTAAAGAAATAGAAGGATTAGAGCATATACGAATACCTACTAAATTAAAAAATTCAAAAACTAAATACTTTATTTATAAAAAATTTGGAGATTTAATTAAAGCTACAGTAGAAATTGAAAACTATTTAGAATTAAATGATTCTATCATACAATTAGAAGAAAAGAAACAAACCTCCATATTAAATTACAATCTTAAAAAAGATGAAGACATTAGTAGGATAAAAACATTACATATTCAACAGCTGTATGATTCACGACAAAAAAATCAGAAATTAATATTTGGTGCGGTAATTCTATTTATCTTACTTATTATACTAGGTATATTTCTATACTTCTACCTAGAACAGAAAAACTTAAAAACCAAAATTGAATTACGCTATAATAAAAAGGTGTCCGCATTAAAAAATAATTTTATTGAAAATCTATCTCATGAATTCAGAACACCTATTGCCGTCATTATTGGATACTTAGACTTAATTAAATCAAGAAAATTGGAACCAAATCAAGTTGCCGCCTATGCAGATATTGGTATAAAAAATGGTAATGAACTCATCAGTACTCTTAACGATTTTCTATCAATATTAAGAAACCAAAACATAAACCACCTCCAAAAGGCACAAAATCTCAGTAGTAAAAACATGCTGAAATTTATTTTTACAAATATTGAGTCCTTTTTAGGAATTGCAGAATTACACAAAGTCAAGCTATGCTTTAAATCTAATATTCGGGATAATAATACTAACATTTCTTTTGATTATAATAAACTTGAAAAAGTATCAAACAATCTTATAACCAATGCTATAAAATTTTCCAAAATGGGAGGAACCGTATATATAACGGTCAATTTAGAAAAAGATTTTTTTTATTTAAGAGTTGAAGACGAGGGTGTAGGTATTCCCAAGAAGGAACAACAAAAAGTTTTTAATCGCTTTTATCAATCGGGTAAACATACCAATCAAGGTGGTTTTGGTATTGGGTTGTCACTAGTAAAAAATTTAATCAGCGAGTGGAATGGAGAAATCACTTTACAAAGTAAGGAAGATGTAGGAACTATATTTGAAGTGCGCATTCCTTTGAAAACTGAAGGCATTGACCTTTACACCCATAAAGAAAAGGGTGATTTTACGGCTATTAATATTAAATCCAAAGAAATTACTAAAGAAAAGAAAACGAGTAATCTTCCAAAAGCTCTAATTCTGGAAGACAATAAAGATATGGCACTATTTACTGCAGAGGTACTTTCCTCTATAGTATCGTCTACTATAGTCTATAATGGACAAGATGGGCTTTATAAATTAAAAGAAGAAAAGTTCGATATTATCATATCAGACCTTAGGATGCCAGTCTTGGATGGATTTGAATTTAAAGCAGAACTCAACAAATTAGATGATTTTAAAGATATCCCATATCTCATGTTGACGTCTTCACCCGTAGACTATAAAAGTAAAGAACGCAGTAGTCTAGGCATCACGGAATATATTATAAAACCATTTCATGATATAGAAATCATAGCAAGAGTTCAACTTTTACTAAAAATAAAGGTCAATAAAGAAAACCTATTTAACCTCGAAAGTAACGCTTTAGATTTTGAAGGAGATTGTTATAAATTAATGAATCATATTAATACGGTAATTCTAGACAATCTACAAAACTTTGAATTTAATGTGGAACAACTTTCACAACTTTGTAATCTCAGTAAAAGTAAGCTCTACAAGGAGGTTCATTCAAAAACAGGACTCTCCCCAATAAAAATAATTCTTGAATTACGATTATTAAAAGCCTATGAACTAATTAAAACTCATAGATTTGAAACTCTTAATGAAGTAATGACCGAAATAGGTATAAGCAGTGCTCCTTATTTTAGAAAAGTATTCTTAAAACGATTTGGTATAAAACCTGGCAACATGGCAAAACAAATAACGGGGGATTCTTGAAGTCGTCCATGAGTTATTTACCATTTAGCTCAAATATATAATTAGAGATCTATTAACTTATATACTACTGTCAATTAATTTAATAATCTTAAAAAGTGGTTTTTATTTTAAACTGACTAAAAAAAAGAGTGATCCACATAGGGTTTTCTATGATTTATTATAAAACACCCTTAAAAGCTTTAGAAATATTTTAACCAAATAGAAAAAACTATTCATTTTTGCTTTTTTACTACTTTCTATAATGGCTTAAGATTATATGGACTTTATTTAAGATAAACAAGATATTTTTCTATTTAAGCAAACAAAACTAAGCCATCCCTTTTAGCCATAAATTATTCTAAAAACATTTCCAATAGAGGTTTAGATATGTATATCTATAAACCAAAAGCGCTGCCGCTACTGGAATAGAAATGCTATTAATATTGATTTAAAATCTATTGAAAACGCTACTTTACAAAAAGCAGCATATGACTTATAACTACTAAAAGAGTGGAAACCAAAATAAATAAAAGCAAAAGTAAAACCGCTCACAGTAATTGAAGCCTAATTCTTGGCCTTTTTAGCCCCAATCCAACAATCTGGACACTATCTATGTTTTTTCATTTTGTTGTGGCTGGATTATTTATAGGATGTGGAATTTTGACCTATGTCAACTGATCTTTAGGCGACAGTTATACCTTACCATTGTTTTTCACGCTTTTCATGATTGTAATATGGCTCGCACTCTATTTTGGTGGTCGCTTAGGTAAAAAAACCGGAATGACACAAATGCACGAATTACATCATTTTATGCGAAATACTTTGCGCACTAATGGGATTCATACTTAAGATTAACGCACGCTTACTGGTTATAACCAAAACGTTTTAGTTGTCGTTGGTTACTCCTCCAATTCTTGTTCACCTTTACATACAGTTCTAAATGGACTTGCTTCCCAAAGAATTTCTCTAAATCCTTTCTAGCTTCGACACCTACACGTTTTAGTGCGCTTCCTTTGTGACCAATAATAATTCCTTTTTGAGTCTCACGCTCTACCATAATTATGGAGCGCATTCTAATAATGGTATCCTCCTCAAAAAACTCTTCGGTATCGATTTCTACAGCATAAGGAATTTCCTTTTTGTAAAACATTAAGATTTTCTCTCTAATTATTTCGTTGACGAAAAATCGTTCAGGCTTATCGGTTAGTTGATCTTTAGGATAAAATGCTGGAGATTCTGGGAGTAATTCAATAATTCTACCAAATACCTCTTTAACATTGAATCCTTCTAATGCGGAAATTGGAAATATTTCAGCATTTGGCACTTTATCAGACCACAGTGCTACTTGAGATTCTAATTCCTCTTGATCTGATTTATCAATTTTATTTAAAAGCAGTAATACCGGAATCTTAGAGCTTGTAATTCTATTAAAAAAAGCTTCATCTTTCAATTCTTGTTCTCCAATTTCTACCATGTAAATTAATACATCGGCATCATCAAAAGCTGATTTCACGAAATCCATCATAGATTCCTGAAGCTCATAGGCTGGCTTAATAATTCCTGGCGTATCACTTAATATGACCTGAAAATCCTCTCCATTTACAATTCCTAAAATACGGTGCCTTGTGGTTTGCGCCTTTGAAGTGATTATAGATAACTTCTCTCCAATAAACGCATTCATTAACGTGGATTTCCCCACATTAGGATTCCCAATAATATTTACAAAACCTGCTTTATGACTCATTATTTCTTTATTATATAGGCGACAAAGTTACGACCTTGGTTTGTTTATCCCTCTATCATACATCACAATACTTCCTGCTACGGAAACATTAAGACTCAGCTCTGATTTAAATTTAATCAAAAAATGGCTTTTTTCAATAGCTTTAGATGATAATCCATGATCCTCTGCTCCTAATAAATAAACGCAACGTCGCGGATGATGAAAGGCTTCTAAATCTTGGGCTTTCTCTGTTAATTCTACACCGACAATTCTGGCTCCTTTTGGCAAGTTCTTAAAAAATGCTTCAAAAGTTTCGTAGTGAAAATAAGGCATTGACTTTACTGCATTGTGTGTATCACTCGCTTGTTTAGCATATCGATTTCCGATGGTAAAAATAAAACTAGCACCTAAGTTTTGTGCAGAACGCCAGAGTACTCCTAAATTTTCTGGTGTTTTACCGTTTTGGATCCCAATTCCGAAGAACTCATTTTCGAAGTTATTTATCATAAGTTCAAAAGTAAAAAAAAGTTCCCATTTTTGGGAAGGTCAAGAAAAAATCTCTCGTTTATTTTTGATTAAAAATCGCTGTAGTAGCTGATGGTCGTTTGTATTTCACATCTAATTGGCCTAGAGGAGTAAGTGAAAATGACATCTATAGAGCTTAACATTTAGGAGATGTAAGACTTGAGACTCCAGTTAGTATTGGTCCTTTTTTGAATTCAGAATTGGGTACAGGAGATACTTTTGTGTCAGCTGATGAAAGTTATTTAATCTCTTCATACAAAAAGTCCAGAGCAGATGGAACGTTTGTGTCTTTCAAAAATAAAGACGAATAGCAAGCTCCTATTTACCTCAGTGAACTTGTTAATACAAAATGGAAGGACTTCTGCCCTTATATGACTCCAAACAATAAATATTTCTTCTTTTCTAGAAGATATAGCGACCCTATTGTTAGTGAGCGGCGCGGCGCTACTAAAGTAGAAATCTATTGGGTAGATTCGAGTATCACGTTGAATGAAAAAGAATAAAACAATTCATAACAAAGTAGTCCGTAATTTTATAATTCATGGATGACAGCCAAATAAAGCCAAGTGATGAAAAATATAATGTAAGTTTACATGATAAACTATAATTTTGAATAGGCTCGTAAATCAAAGGGCATAAAGATTTAAATTATATTACATTATAAATTTAAAGAACACCATTATGAAATACGTTAAAATTATTACCTTATTATTTAGTTTAGCCATTTTTTCATTCGGCTGTAATGATAATACTAAAGCATCAAAACAAGAAACTTCAAAACCATTGGAAGTTTTAGATGCGACTACTCCACTAAATAAAATAAACCCAAACCTAGCTGGTCTTGAGCCCGCTCAAAATTCAGGAGGAGTTTGGCACTATACCTGCAACAAAGGTTGCCCTAGAGGTGCTGGGTCAGCTGTTAATTGTGACAATTGCGGAGGTGTTTTAGCACATAACACTACTTATCATGCCAAAGCTAATAGTACTCCAACTTCTTCTGCTCCTTATGCTAATCCTCCTGCTTCTACTCCAACAGCTACTCCCGAACCTAGCCAAAATAAAGCTGGAGTATGGCATTATACTTGTGAAAAAGGATGTGTTGGAGGGTCTGGTGGGTCTGGTGCTTGTAGCACTTGTGGTGGTGCCTTAGCTCATAACACAGCTTATCATTAGTAAGCTGTTGAGCTGTTATAAGTTACATAGTATTGAAATAGGTTTTTATAGTGATAAAGTAAAAAACTAAACACAACCAAGAAAACAGTATCGCATACAAAGACCAGTTCGCAATAAAAACATACATGGAAATCTCCTTTTAAAAAGTGGAAGATATTGTTTGTTTTCAAGCTGACATCGGGATTGTTTTTGATTTTCACGAAATAAACAAAAAACATATAATGCTTC
The DNA here is from genome assembly GCF_047633235.1 of Psychroserpens sp. GTDB lineage: Bacteria > Bacteroidota > Bacteroidia > Flavobacteriales > Flavobacteriaceae > Psychroserpens. Next base: position 8,056 of record NZ_JBLIET010000057.1, read on the forward strand.
AAACAGTCTTTAAAGAAACAGAAACCTTTTTAGACCTTAAAAAGGTTTTTAGAATTAATCGTAGCGACAGTATGCACCCTAAGTTTATTGATAAACTAGGAAGGTATAATAAAAACACGATATCCATATAATTAAACTCTGAAAGTAAACTATTAAGGACAAGCCAAAATAACACAGGTGAATTCAACGCTTGGCTAGGAATATAGTTCAAAGACTTAATACCACTTTTTTATAAAATGGTAAACTGATATTACACCATGTATAAATAATTGCTTGTTAAAAGTTTACTTATAATAATCCTAACAGATTTTCTATCTATAATTTATTTACTAACTTTAATACATAAACAGATTACTCGCATTGGTAATAATTAATATGAAAATTACTATTCATACTTTAATTGATGACCGTTTTACGTTTGCTATTTCTGAACTTCTATTTGAAATTCCTAGCACATAAACATGTAACTTTCGATATTCAATGATCTAACAACAAGTAAGAAATGAATTTAAGTCATAAATACATACTTAATCAACATGCAAAAAAGGATTTAACAAATCCAAGGATAGCAACTGTACCCATTTTAAAAGTTTGATATAAATATGATAAATAAGATTAAAGAATTAGAAAAACTATCGAAACTTTTGGACCCAGGAGTAAAAAAAAGAAATGAATGGAATGCAGAGGTTTTAGATTACAGCAATACATTTATCAATAAACTGGATACTTCTAAAGCTTTTTTTAGCTCAGAAGAAAATGGAAAGAATATATATAATTTTGATATTGAAGAGCAAGCAACTCCATTAACCACATTGCTAGATAGTACTAAAACAAATATAGATGAAGTGGGCATAAATCCTGCTTCTGGTGGACATATGGGGTATATTCCTGGAGGCGGACTTTACCCTTCGGCCCTTGGAGATTATATTGCCGCAGTTCACAATCGTTATGCAGGTGTGTTTTTTGCTGCTCCAGGAGCAGTTCGTTTGGAAAACATGCTCATTAGATGGATGTGCCGCTTAATGGGGTATCCTAATAATGCTGCTGGCAATTTAACTTCTGGAGGATCTATTGCCAATCTAGTAGCCCTTGTAACAGCCAGGGAAGCTCATAATCTAAAAGCACGAAATTTTGATAAATCAGTAATTTACCTTTCAGAGCAAGCTCATCATTCCATATTAAAAGCTATTCGAATTTCGGGGTTATCAGAAGCACCTGTTAGGTTTATTCCTTTAGATAAAAAACTTAGACTTTCGGCAAATGAGTTAGAAAAAGCAATTATTAAGGATAAGGAAGACGGTTTAACTCCCTTCTTTATTAGTGCATCCTTCGGAACTACGAATACAGGAGCAATTGATCCTATTGAATCGATTGCAAAAATTGCAAAAAAACATAAACTATGGTTTCATGTTGATGCAGCATATGGAGGCTTCTTTAAATTAGTTCACAAATTAGATTCCAAATTTAACGGACTACAGAAAGCCGACTCCATTACTCTGGATCCTCATAAAACACTTTTTTTACCTTTTGGTACAGGCACTATTCTTGTAAAGAATAAAGGTGAATTATTAAAAGCTTATCAGTATCTCGCAGACTACATGCAGGATACAATTGATGCTGATGAAGAAATTTCACCAGCAGATATATCTCCCGAACAAACAAAACATTTTAGAGGAATGAGAATGTGGTTGCCACTAAAACTATTTGGATTACAACCTTTCAGGGCGGCCTTGGAGGAAAAGTTATACTTAACTCAGTATTTCTATGACGAAATAAAAAAAATAAAAGGATTCGAAGTTGGACCTGAACCCGAGCTTTCAATTGCAATTTTCAGGTATATTCCCACCGATAAAAACGCAGACTCTTTTAACAAAAAATTAATTAAGGCTATTCAAAACGATGGACGCATATTCCTATCATCAACGACCATAAATGGAACATTTTGGATACGGATTGCGGTAGTATCATTTAGAACCCATCTTGTTCAAATAGAACTTTTATTGGATATTATTAAAGCGAATGTAAGGAAAATATCAATTGATTTAAATTAAACTAATAGCAAACGTATAAAGTATAACTAGGGTGATTAACAAAATTTAATTTTCTTAATTTCAATTAACTTTAAATCCAATAGAAAAAAACTAATGTTAAAAATGCTAGATTTAATAGAGGAACAGGTTAACTACAAAACAAAAAAAATACTTCATAAAATAACAGGCTACTATACTCACAACAACTTAAAAACGAGATTCAAAAGTCTCACAGAACTGAACGTGATTTAAGTAGTAAGAGAGAGAGAGAGAGAGAGAGAGAGAGAGAGAGAGAGAGAGAGAGAGCGTTATCAATGTTGTCGCAGTCTAAAGCTTCACCGTATATAGTAACCTTACTTCTCTCATATTTTCTTTCTGATTTATAATTAAATCTATGGATTTAATTATAAATCAAACTTAAGACGTACATAACATATTGCTAGTTGCTTGTTTATAAAAGTCCTTGAGAATTTCATATTCAGGTTGTAATTGCTAAATTAGGAACTTAAAAGGCGCGCCTAATCATACACAAAACCATTACATGCTATTAACAAAAAGGCTTTAAACATACTAATAACCACTATTTTTGTTTCATGAAAAAACAGATTGTTATTATAGGCGGCGGACCATCAGCCTTTTTATTAGCTGCTTTTTTAGATGCTAAAAAATTCAATATTACCATCTATGAAAAAAACAAAACATCTGGACGTAAGTTTTTAGTTGCCGGTAAAGGTGGTTTCAACTTAACTCATTCAGAACCGATTGAACAGCTTATTAAGCGTTACACTCCAAATGAATTTTTAGACAAGGCCCTACTCGATTTCACCAATATTGATTTTCGAAATTGGCTCGATCAGATTGGAATCCCAACACGCATAGGAAGCAGTAAAAGAGTATATCCAAAAGACGGAATTAAGCCTATTGAAGTACTAAATACAATTCTGAAATCTCTCAAAGAAAAAGGGGTTATTATTAAGTATGAACATACTTTTTCTAATTGGGATGATAATAGCAATCCTGTTATTAATAATGAAACGATACCAACAGATTATACTATTTTTTCTTTAGGCGGAGCAAGTTGGAAAGTTACTGGGTCTGACGGAAACTGGCTCGATACTTTTTCTAAAAAAGGAATTAAAACAAAAATATTTCAAGCATCAAACTGCGGTTATCAAATTGACTGGAAACATCATTTTATTGAAAAACACGAAGGCTTTCCTTTAAAAAATATTTCTATTTCTTGCGATAATAGTATTCAAAAAGGAGAAGCGGTCATTACTAAATTTGGATTAGAAGGAAACTCTATTTACGGACTAAGTCCACAAATTAGAGAACAGTTAAATGCAAATTCAAAAGCAACTATTCTTGTAGATTTCAAGCCTTCGTTAACATTAGAAAACATCAAGTATAAAATAAAATCATCTAAATATAGGACCACTACTGAGATCTTAAAAAAAGAACTCAAGCTAAGCACACCTCAAATTGATTTATTAAAAACATATCTTTCTAAAGAGTCCTATTTAAACAGCGAATTATTAACAAACAAGATCAAAAAATTTCCTTTAGAAATAATAAATACAGCATCCATTGACGAATCAATTTCTACAGTTGGAGGAGTTGATTTAGATGCCATTTCTGAAAATTTTGAGCTTAAAAACATGTCCAATCAATTTTGTATCGGAGAAATGTTAGATTGGGACGCTCCAACGGGTGGATACCTGCTGCAAGCAAGTGCGAGTACTGGTGTGTATTTAGCTAAACATTTAAACAAAAACAACTAATTTTAAACAGATTACGTTTTTTTAGTAGTGGCGTACTTTTAATTATCGAGCCTAAATAAGTTGATAAACGTTTGTTTTAAAATCATTGAGTTTTCAAATTTAAGCACACCTTCCTCTCTACTAGTTTTAAGCAAAAAATGGTGTATATCTTAAAGTTCTTGCACAATTAAACACCAAAATTTTCTGTAACGATTTTCTTTATTTCTTTATTAAGGGATTTTATTGCATTATAACTCGTGTGCTCTAAAACAATGACTACCAAATCATCTTCTAAATATCTTGTGAGTCCTGTACTAAACCCATTCCATTTACCATGATGATAGATGCTTTTTTGTCCATTAGAATTAATTCTAAACCCAAAGCCATATGGCACTTCTCGTCCGTAAACAGTTTCTCCTTTTGCATACATTAGGTCTAATGACTTTTTTGTGAGTAGTTTTTCAGTATTTAACCCGAGTGTCCACTTAAACAAATCCTCAGTAGTCGTATATACATTTTTATCACCAACAATGGCGTCATTTACGGTACTACGAATTTTTAAATGACGCCATCCTCTATACAATCTATACCCAACTAATTGATTTTCTTTAATACTATCATTCTCAAAACTGTATACATACGACTGTTTCATTTGTAGCGGTTCAAAAATATTGCTTTTTAAAAAGGAGCTAAAAGAAGTCCCAGAAACTTTTTCGACAATAGAAGCTAGAACAACGTAATTCGTATTAGAATAATCAAATTTACGCCCTGGTTTGTAGAACCGCTGCACATTACTCGATTCAAGTAAAGCCATCATTTCACTATTTGTAGGCGCCTTATTTTGTTGCCATTTATGCTCTGCTACCCAAAAATATTTCGGTAATCCAGCGGTATGATTTAAAAGGTTTTCAATAGTCACACCTTCATAAGGAAAACCTGGAAAATATGCGTTTACTGTATCTGTGAGCTTAATTTTATTCCTTTCACTCAATAACATAATAGCGGCTGCCGTAAACTGTTTACTTACAGACGCTAATTGAAATACAGATTTTTTGTTTAGCAGAATTTTATTTTTAAAATCTGCATATCCTATCTCATTCTGATACACTATTTTCCCGCCTTTCGCTACTAATATGGCTCCATGAAAATCATGTCTTTTATTAATACGTTTTAATAATAGATCTAATTTATGCTGCACATCTTTTGTTTCCTTTTCAGAGTATCTCTCAATTAAAACAGGAGATTCCTCTTTTGACTCAGCCTTAATGGGTGTAGTAGTTCCTTCATTTACATTCTTGTATGATGAAGAGTTCGTAATCAATAAAAGTGCGCATGAGATAACTAAGAGAACTGGGAATATTTTTTTAATGTTTTTTTTCAAATGAAGCTAGTTAAATTTGGAACAAGTTAGTAATTTCAAAATGCTCGTCTTACTTTATTACTACATTTATGGAACCTTTGTGATTTTATTGTTCTATTTAACATTTCCTAAATAAAAAAGGGACCATTTATTTCTAAAAAGCCTTTAAAACAAAAGAAGTTGAAAATTTGACTGGAAGCGGGAACTGGATTAACTGGCTTCCTTTTGTATTTGATTATGACGTAATCATCAATTGATTCTAAAAGAAAAGCTACTTGACTTATCAAAGAGCTTCTTAGTAGCAGAAACTAGAATCGAACCAATGACTTTCGGGTTATGACAACGACCCTTACCGCTTGTATAAGTGAAACACTGAGTATTCAAGCTGCTACTTTTTAGAAACCGTATTCATAATTCTGTTTACGTGATTAAGGAAGATATTATGTTGGTATATTCTTTTGCATATAATCCTGCCATTTTACGAGAATATATTTACCGATATTATGCTCTTCTCTTTTTAAAAACCCAAATTCATAAACAAATAGATAAACATCACCTTTT
>NZ_JBLIET010000058.1:0-13655 GCF_047633235.1 Psychroserpens sp.
GGACATTGTTCAATATCTGCATCTTCACTTCTATTAAAGTATAAGCTCAACAACTCTAAAGCTTTACCTTTAAAGTAGAGCGTTTTAATAGACGAGTTTAAGTTAAAATTTATAATTTGATTAAGGGCAATGGCCATAGAAGGCGAAATTTTGCCATCCTTATAATATTTCTTGTCTTTATTATCGACACTTAAAAATGTGATGTAATCGGCTTCTTGAGAAAAGAGACCGTGAAATTTTTTAATAGACACCAAAACAGTCACCAACCAAGATTTAGAATGCACCTCTAAATAAATAGGTAAATCACGTTGCGGGTTATACAGCAACAGCGAATTCTCCTCCTCAATTTTTAATCTATAATTACCATTATTGAAAATAAACTCACTGGATCCCTTAATACAGTAGTGAAACTGAATAAAACTGCTATCAATCTCACGTTGAAGTGTTTGAGTTTCGTTTCCATTGTTTTGATAGGTGAGTACAAAAAACCCATCATCTAATTTTGTTTCATTGAATGAACCTCTGGCGATATTTTTTGATTCGAAAAAATCCATAATGTTTTTGTGCTTATTTAGATTCGTTCTAAACTAATGCAGTTTAAAGTGCTGATATGACTGCAAAAATATGACATTTATCATGTTTAAAGAAAAAAAAACTGTAAAAAACCACAAACGATACTTAAAGTTCTTCTAGCGTTGTTTTTTACAGATTATGCGTTATACTTTTGTTTCCGCAAGTTTTCCTGGATAATTTTCCAAATCAATTATGGAGCACTACAACATGTCGAGAGGCACAACATTTTACGCTATTGGTCTCAGCTATAAAAAAGCTGACGCTGAGGTGCGTGGTCACTTTAGTTTGGATGATAACGCCAAACGCGCTTTATTAGAACAAGCTAAACAAAACGGTATTGAAAGCTTAATTGTCACTTCAACCTGCAATAGAACCGAAATCTACGGTTTTGCAGAACACCCTTTCCAACTCATTCAATTACTTTGTGAGAATACAAAAGGGACTGTTGAGGAATTTCAAAAAGTGGCTTACGTCTTCAAAAATAAAGATGCTATTTCTCATATATTTCGAGTTGGCTCTGGTTTAGATAGCCAAATTCTTGGAGATTTTGAAATTATTAGTCAGTTAAAAGTCAGCGCAAGATTATCTAGAAAGTATCAATTATTTAATCCGTTTTTGGAGCGTTTAGTAAATTCTGTGATTCAAGCGTCCAAACGTATTAAAAACGAAACCGAAATTTCTTCAGGTGCAACCTCTGTATCTTTCGCTTCTGTTCAATACATCATGAAGACTATTGAAAACGTTTCAGAAAAAAACATTTTGCTCTTCGGAACAGGAAAAATTGGAAGGAATACTTGTGAGAATTTAGTAAAACACACTAAAAACCCAAATATTACCTTAATTAATAGAACAAAAAATAAAGCAGAAGCCATTGCTGGTAAATTTAATTTACTCGTTAAGGATTATGCAAACCTCCAAGAAGAAATTAATATATCAGACATACTTGTTGTTGCTACTGGAGCTCAAAACCCAACGGTAGACAAACATTGTATTCAAACGTCTAAACCATTACTAATTCTAGATCTTTCAATTCCGAAGAACGTAAATGAAAACGTTTCAGAGTTAAGTAATGTCACCTTAGTACATCTCGATGATTTAGCACAAATCACAGATGACACTTTAGAACGCAGAAAAACACACATCCCAGTTGCCGAATTGATTATAGAAGATGTGAAAAACGAATTCAATGCTTGGTTAGAAACACGAAAGTTTGCTCCAACCATAAAAGCATTAAAGCATAAATTAACTGATTTTGCAACTGCAGAATTAGACACGCAACGCAAAAAAATGACTAATTTCAATGAAGCACAAGCTGAGTTGATAAGTAGTAAAATCATACAAAAAATTACCAATCATTTTGCACATCATTTAAGAGGCGATGATGTTTCTACAGACGATAGCCTAGAACTCATAAAAAAAGTGTTTCAACTAGAAGCAACAACAGACAATGTCTAAACTCATAAGAATAGGAACTCGTGATAGCAAATTAGCGCTATGGCAAGCCAAAATTGTACAAAGTCAACTCGAACATTTAGGACACAAAACAGTCTTAGTGCCTGTGAAATCTACAGGAGATCTTGTATTAGATAAACCCATTTACGAATTAGGAATTACAGGCGTTTTCACAAAAACGTTGGATGTCGCCATGCTTAATGGACACATTGACATAGCAGTACATTCATTAAAAGATGTGCCCACAATATTACCAAAAGGTATTGTACAAGCTGCAGTTATTAAACGCGGTAATGTAAGAGATTGTCTGGTTTTTAATGATAACGAAGAGTTTCTCTCACAACGCGAAGCAGTAATCGCTACTGGTAGTTTACGACGAAGAGCCCAATGGTTAAATCGCTATCCAACACATACTATGGTTGGCTTAAGAGGCAATGTGAATTCACGCTTAGAAAAATTAGAAAATAGCGATTGGAATGGTGCCATTTTCGCTGCTGCCGGTTTAGGTCGCCTAGATATTAAGCCAGAAGAAAGCTTTAACCTAGAGTGGATGGTTCCTGCACCTGCTCAAGGCGCTATTATGATTACTACTTTAGAAGAGGATCAAGAAACACGCACTATTTGTGTAGAAATAAATCACGAGGAAACAGAAATATCAACATCCATAGAACGTAAATTCTTAAACCTTTTAGAAGGTGGATGCTCAGCTCCTATTGGTGCGCTAGCGTTTATAAAAGAAGAAGAGGTTCACTTTCAGGGTGTGTTATTAAGTCTCGACGGAACTAAGAAAATAGAAGTCCAACGCACAGTCGCTTTAGGTGCGCATCATGATTTAGCACAGTTTTGTGCAGATTATATTATTGAGCGCGGCGGAAATCGCCTTATGGACACACTTGAAAAAACGTCTAAAAAAGCTAATATTTATTCAACTAAAACCTTAACCGATGATCAAAAACATCTGTTTTGTGATGATGTAGTTAGTGATAGCTCAGATTTTATTAAAATTAGTTTGAACCGTATGACACAAACTGTTTTACGACCAATGCCAAAAAATGTAATCATTACCAGTAAAAATGCAGTTGAAGCGTTACTTACAAATTTTTCTTCGGAAGAATTGAAATTCGAAAACATCTATTGTGTTGGCAGAAAAACAAAACGATTTGTAGAACGTAAAATCGGTAAGGTCAAACACACTGAAAACAGTGCTAAAGCCCTTGCTGAATATCTGGTTGATTATATTGATGGTACGCACGTTACCTATTTTTGTAGCGATTTACGATTGGATGATTTACCAACAATTCTAACAGAGCACAAGATTGACGTCAACGAAGTAATTGCTTACGAGACAAAATATAATTCACAAAAAATAGATGACACTGTAGAGGGTGTTATGTTTTATAGTCCGTCAACAGTACAAAGTTACAAGCAAGAAAATGATAATGATATTATTGCATTTTGCATAGGAGACACCACAGCGACAGAAGCTAAAAAGCACTTCAAAGATATACGAATTGCTAAGATGCCTACTGTTGAGAGTGTTGTGAAGTTGGTAAATGACTATTATAATAGCCTGTAGCTATTGGCCTTTAGCTGTTAGCTAAACTGTCTTACTAGTTTATTATTGACTGAAAATCAAATTTAGGGACTTAAGGCTATTCATAAATGAGAAATTTTAGAAACCTTGAAATTTGGAAGAACGGAATTGAAATAGTAAAACAATTGTATCCGTTAGCAGATTTGTTGCCTTCCGAAGAAAAATTCGGATTGAGAAGCCAAGTTACTAGAGCTTCAATCTCTATTGCGTCTAATATTGCAGAAGGTTGCAGTAGAAATAGTGATATTGAATTTAAGCGCTTTCTTGAAATTGCGATGGGTTCTCTTTTTGAAGTTGAAACCCAATTGATAATAGCACAAGAATTAGGATTTATTCCAGAAAATGAATTAAAAACTATTTTTGAGCTTCTTAATAAAGAAGCAAAAATGATAAATAGTTTAATAAATAAAATTAAAAATAGCTAGCTGTCTTTTTGCTAAAGGCCAAAGGCAAACAACTAATAGCCAATTATGATAAAAAACGATTTATTTTTAAGAGCATTAAAAGGAGAAACAGTTGAACGCCCACCAGTTTGGATGATGCGTCAAGCAGGTCGTTATCTTCCTGAATTTATGGAAATCAAAGCTAAGTATGATTTCTTTACACGTTGCCAAACACCAGAGTTAGCCAGTGAAATTACAATACAACCCATTCGTCGTTATGGCATGGATGCTGCTATTCTATTTTGCGATATATTAGTCATTCCTCAAGCAATGAATATTGAGGTACAGATGAAACCTAATTTTGGTCCATATTTACCAAACCCTATTCGCTCTCAAAAAGATGTGGACAATGTTATTGTTCCTGACGTTAAAGAGGCTTTGAATTATGTTTATGACGCCATAAAAATGACCAAAGAAAAACTAGATAATGATATCCCATTAATTGGTTTTGCAGGTTCGCCATGGACAATTTTATGTTATTGTGTGCAAGGTCAAGGTTCTAAAAACTTTGATAAAGCCAAAGAATTTTGTTTTACCAATCCTATTGCTGCACATCAACTATTACAAAAAATAACAGATACAACAATTGCCTATTTAAAAGAAAAAGTAAAGGCTGGTTGTGACGCAGTTCAAATCTTTGATTCTTGGGGTGGAATGCTCTCTCCTGTGGATTATCAAGAGTTTTCATGGCAGTATATCCAACAAATTATTGACGCCTTGAAAGATGATGCTCCTGTAATTGCATTCGGAAAAGGTTGTTGGTTTGCATTGGATGAGATGGCAAAATCTGGAGCTTCTGCTTTAGGTATTGACTGGACATGCTCCGCAAGAAACGCGCGTTATTTAACTGGTGGAAATATTACTTTACAAGGTAATTTTGACCCAACACGATTATTTTCTCCTCCAAGTGAGATCAAGAAAATGGTGACTCAAATGATTAATGACTTCGGAAAAGATAAGTATATTGTAAATTTAGGCCACGGTATTTTACCCAACATTCCTTTGGAGAATGCCAAAGCATTTATTGATGCTGTAAAGGAATACAAAGCATAAGAATCATTATGATTAACAATATTTTAAAAGGAATTCAAGGCTATACAGGCGCTTTAGCTTTAATATCAAAGTTGAAACTTTGGAAGTACTTTTTTATACCAATAATCATTAGTATCATTACGGCCTCATTAATTGCCCTTTCAGCATACGGATTATCAGATAATATTGGAAACTTTATCGCCAAGATTTGGCCTTGGGATTTTGGAAAAGACACCTTTACTTGGATCTCAACCTTTATTGGAGTCATTGTTGTTGTAGTTATTGGATTAGTCCTTTATAAACATATCATAATGGCATTATCTGCGCCATTTATGAGTCCTGTTTCAGAAAAAATTGAAGCACATCTCTGTGGTATTGAACTACACAATCACAGACAAACCTCTTTTAGACAACAATTGTGGAGAGGAATTAGGATAAACTTTAGAAACTTAGGTAAAGAGTTATTAATAACAGTACCTCTGTTACTCTTGAAATTTATACCTGTTGTTAATATTTTTTCAATAATTCTATTAATTATGGTTCAAGCCTACTACGCAGGTTTTGGTAATATGGATTATACTTTAGAACGCCATTTTAAGTATCGCGAAAGCATTCAATTTATTAGGCGACACCGTGGAATTGCTATTGGTAACGGTCTTGTTTTTATTCTTTTTCTTATTATTCCTATTGTAGGTGTCATTTTAGTGTTACCCATGAGCGTTACAGCTGCATCCATTACAACGGTAGAATTATTAAAAAAGGATGCACTTTTAAATACTACTAAACCTCTCGTCTAATGATTGCTCAATTTAATGGTTTTGAAATCAACGCTATTCACGACGGTGATGCATGGAAAATCTGTGATTTAATGGTTGCTAATACAGAGCGTTTTAAACGCTATTTCCCTGGAACCTTAGCTCAAAATTTAAACCCCACATTAGCACAGATTTTCGTAGATAACAAGATAAAACAGTTTCATAAAAAAGAAGAATTTTTATTTACCTTAAAGCATTCTGAAACACGAAAAACTGTAGGTCTCATCTATATTAAAGAAGTGGATTTAGATAAGAAAAAAGGAGAATTTGCTTATGGCATTGACTATACAGTTGAAGGTCGAGGATTAACATCAATGGCTGTTAAAAGGTTGTCTAATTATGCTTTTGAAACTTTAGGTCTTGAAACTTTACAAATCATTACACATAAAGGCAATATGTCAAGTATCAAAGTAGCTTTAAATAATAACTTTGAATGGCAAAAAACGCTAGAAAATGAATTTACCCCTGCTGGTGAAACACCTTTAGATATGGAGTTGTATGAATTGTATAAATAAACAGCCTACAAGGTTTTGAAAAGCTTGTAGGAGAAATGAAAATTATGGAAGAAAAAACATTCGATACCAACATCAAGGATAAATTCTTTAAATACATACACGAATTACAAGACACTATCGCTTCAAAACTAGAAGCCATTGACGGTAAAGCGAAGTTTCAAGAAGATGTTTGGGATCGTCCTGAAGGTGGAGGCGGCCGCACGCGTGTCATTGAAAATGGTGGCGTTTTCGAAAAAGGCGGTGTTAATGTTTCTGGAGTACATGGCAAGTTACCAGATTCCATGCAAAACTATTTTGGTGTTGAAGACGCCGATTTTTTTGCCTGTGGATTAAGCCTAGTGCTCCATCCTACAAACCCGATGGTGCCAACCGTGCATGCGAATTGGCGTTATTTTGAAATGTATGATAAACAGGGGAACATTGTGGATCAATGGTTTGGAGGAGGTCAAGATTTAACGCCTTACTACTTATTTGAAGACGATGCGAAACACTTTCATCAAACCTGCAAAAACGCATGTGACTATCATAATACCGGTTTCTATAAAAAATATAAAGCGCGTTGTGATGCGTATTTTTATAATACTCACCGAAATGAAGGTCGTGGTATTGGAGGTTTATTTTTTGATTACTGCAAAACTTCCGAGGACATGAATATGCAAAACTGGTATGATTTTGTTACCGAAGTTGGAGATAGTTTTCTAGAGGCTTATACACCTATTGTGAAAAAAAGAAAGGATTTGCCATTTACAAAAAACCAACGTGACTGGCAGGAAATTAGACGCGGTCGTTATGTTGAGTTTAACTTGGTTCATGATAAAGGTACTTTATTCGGTTTAAAAACAAATGGCCGCATTGAAAGTATATTGATGAGTTTACCACCTCGAGTACAGTGGGTTTATGATCATCATCCAGCAGCTGACAGCGAAGAAGAGAAATTAATTAATATATTACGAAATCCAGTAGATTGGGCGTAATATGAAATGCTACTGCGGAAATAAGAAAACCTATACAGAGTGTTGCGAAGTATTTCATTTAAATAAAGGAAATACGGAGACAGCACAGCAGCTAATGCGCTCTAGATATAGTGCTTTTGTTTTAGCAAATGGTGATTATTTAATGCAAACACATCACTGTGTTACTAGACCAATAAAAGATAAAAAAGCAACTGTAAAATGGGCAGAGTCTGTAGAATGGATAAAACTAGAAGTACTCGAAACGATTAACGGCTTGGAAAATGACAAAGAAGGAACAGTAACCTTTAACGCTTATTTTTATGAAAATGGAAACATTGAGGTTATTCATGAAAAATCTGCTTTTGTAAAAGAAAACAACCAATGGTTTTACTTAGGGTTAAGTAAATAAAAAATACATTAGACATAATGGGCATTTAAGACGCATCACTTTCAAACCAAAACGCCCTTTGTCTCTTCTCTAAAAGCATTATAAAAATGATACAATTTTACTTTTAAGAGCCGTTTTTAGTAATAAAGAGTATAAAGATCATCCCATTGGTTTCTAATCGTAAGTGTTAGAGCAAGAACTAAAGTCTTATTACCCAATTGCCTCAAGATTTCTATCCCTAGAATCGTTTTCCCACAACCTGAAGGTGCAATAACAGGAAAATGATGGTCACAACTAGGACTATTAAAATGTTTTATAAGTTCTGCTTGATAGCTTCTCCGCAGAAAAACAAATTCTAAAGCATCACAGGATTGAATCACTTCAAAAACGGCTTTTAATTCTTAACTTTGTATTCCATAAAAGTAATAAAACTATGTATCCACTAAGAAGAAACCGAAGATTAAGAACCAACGAATCTATAAGAAGCTTAGTTCGTGAAACTATAATTTCTCCAAACGATTTTTTAGTTCCATTATTTATAGTGGAAGGAAAAGGGATAAAACAAGAAATCCCCTCTATGCCCAATTATTATCGTTTTAGTTTAGATTTATTGGAACATGAGGTTAAAGAACTATGGAAATTAGGTTTAAAATCGGTTTTACTATTTATAAAAGTACCCGAAGCCCTAAAAGATAATAAAGGAACTGAAGCTCTCAATCCAAACGGACTCATGCAACGCGCTATTAAAACGGTAAAAAATGTTTGCCCAGATATGTTAGTGATGACAGATGTTGCACTAGACCCTTACTCTTCTTTTGGTCACGACGGTATCATCCAAGACGGAAAAATAATTAACGATGATACTGTTGATGTTTTAGCCCAAATGAGTCTCTCTCACGCTCTAGCTGGTGCAGATTTTGTTGCACCTAGCGATATGATGGATGGTCGCATTTTAGCCATTAGAGAAGCTTTGGAGGAGGATGGATTTACAGATACTGGTATCATGAGTTACTCTGCCAAATATGCTTCTGCCTTTTATGGACCATTTCGTGATGCTTTAGACTCTGCTCCAGTAGCTATCAAAAATATTCCTAAAGATAAAAAATCATACCAAATGGATTATGCCAATCGTTTTGAAGCCATTAGAGAAACCGAAATGGATATTGAGGAAGGTGCAGATATTGTGATGGTAAAACCGGGATTATGCTATCTGGATATTGTTCGTGAGATTAAGAATGAAGTCGATGTTCCTGTTGCTGTATATCAAGTTTCTGGAGAATATGCAATGCTCAAAGCTGCTGCCGAAAAAGGTTGGTTAGATCACGATGCAGTTATGATGGAACAAATTACGGCTATCAAACGTGCTGGAGCAGATGTTATTGCATCTTATTTCGCTAAAGATATTGTGAAATTGATTAATTCGTAAGATATAGAATTATCCAATTGACGATTTCTAAAATAAAACTATAATATGTTTCAAAACACTGAGCACAAATGGTCAAATGACATCAATTGCATCCTAAACCACTAAATTATAAAGGAAAATAGCTTACTATATAAAAGTATTTCGCTATTTTTAATTTCGATTACATTGTAAAACCGAATTATACTTTCGAATCAAAATGAATGCTATAGATACACGAATTATTGAAATGCTTAAAAAAAACGCACGTGAATCCTTTGCAAATATTGGAAAAGCTGTAGAATTGTCGGCTCCAGCTGTTGGAAATCGCGTTAAACAATTAGAAGAAAAAGGGGTTATACGAGGATATACTTTACTACTCAATCATGAAAAATTAGGCATTACCACAAAAGCCTATATCATTTTAAAAATTCATCAATCGAGTACTTTAAGGACCGCTTACAATCAAATTAGGTCTTTACCAGAGGTGCAAAGGTGCGATAGGATTACAGGTGAAGATAGTTTATGCATTTTAGGATATTTTAGAGATAATAAAGACTTAGTGAATTTACTAGAGCGTATTTCTCAATACGGAGTGCCAAATACAAGTATCATCTTGGAGAGCTGAGGTCACTATCTTTTAGGGTCATGAATTTTTTCATAATTATCAGATGAGGATATTTCTAATCTATTATCCTACACTAATTCGTATTATTTCAATAAATTAGCGTCAAACTAAAACAATCCATGGGATTACTTATATTTTACGGAATTATCTCCATATTTTTTTCTTTCTTATGCTCAATTTTAGAAGCTGTCCTTTTAAGTGTTACACCAACATTTATTAATCTTAGAAAGAAAGAAGGCAAACATTACGCAGCATCCTTAGAAATATTAAAGAAAGACGTTGATAGACCCTTAATTGCCATCCTCACATTAAATACAATTGCACATACAGTTGGTGCAATTTTAGTAGGTAAACAGGCAGAGCAACTCTATGGTAGTGGTGATGGTTATGGCGTGTTTATCATTTCAGCCATAATGACTATCTTAATTTTAGTTGCTTCAGAAATTATTCCAAAAACAATTGGTGCTACCTACTGGAAAAGCTTAGCTAACTTCACAACAACGGCATTGAAAGTTTTAATATTTCCTTTAAGATGGACTGGATTATTGTGGCTCATGCAACTTACCACAAAATTAATTGGCGGTAAAGGTCATGGCAGTGTATTAAGTCGAGAAGGCTTTTTAGTTATGGCAGATATGGCTCATGAAGAAGGCGTATTTCAAGAGAATGAAAGTAAAATCATAAAAAACTTATTAAACTTTAAAGAGATTTTTGCTAAAGATATCATGACACCAAGAACGGTTATGAAATCTGAAGACGAAAACACCACTGTTGAAGATTTCTTCAATAAAAATATGAATCTAAGATTTTCAAGGATTCCTATTTACGTTGATAATCCGGATAACATCAAAGGGCTTGTTTTAAAAGATGACATTTTCAAGGAGATGGCATTAGATAATGGTTCTAAAAAACTTTCTGAACTTAGGAGACATATCATCGTTATTGAGCGTGATTTACCTATCCCAAAATTGTTTGAACAATTAGTAGATAGCAGAAACCATATGGCTTTGGTTGTTGACGAATATGGTTCTGTAAGTGGTATAGTAACCATGGAAGATGTTATTGAAACGCTTCTAGGGCTCGAAATTATGGACGAAAGTGATAATGTATCTGATCTTCAACTTATGGCAAGAAAAAACTGGGAATCTAGAGCAAAAAAATTAGGGATTTTTGATGAAAAGACTTCCGAAGAAAACGAATAAATAATGGAAACTTGTATTATTAAATCACCCTTAGGTTATACCAAAATAATTGGTGATGATTGTGGTATTTCTCAGGTTACTATTTTAAATTCCGAAGAAAAAGAAACAGATATTATTCCTACGGAATTAGAAGATTGCGCTATCCAACTTAGAGAATATTTTGAAGGTACTCGCACTACTTTCGACTTAAAATTGAATCCAGAAGGCACAGATTTCCAAAATGTCATTTGGGAACTCCTTCAAGAAATTCCTTTTGGAAAAACAATGTCATATTTACAATTATCAAAACGATTAGGAGATGTTAAAGCCATTAGAGCTGTTGCTAATGCGAACGGCAAAAACCCATTATGGATTATCGTGCCATGTCACCGCGTTATTGGGAGTGATGGAAGACTAACGGGTTATGCCGGAGGTTTGCATAGGAAAAAATGGTTAATTGAGCATGAAAGCCCTTACAAACAACAATCTCTTTTTTAATGTACAGGCGCACAACAGCGAGATTAATTGAGGTAAGTGATGATTTGCATAAAGCCGTTATTAGCCTGAACCACAATTGGAAAAATAAAAATTATGCAGGCTCTATTTTTGCTAGTAGTATGCTGGCTAGAGCAGATCCTATTTTCATGATTCAGTTGATTCAAATTTTAGGCGCTAACTATGTGGTTTGGGATAAAGCAGTTGAGGCTTGGTATAGAAAGCCTGCAAAAAGCAGGATTTTTGGTGCGTTTGTCTTTTCTGAAGAAGAAATTAAACAAATAAAAATTGATGTCGCCAAAAACAGTGAAAGAGACATTATCAAAATGATGTCTCTTGTTGACGAAAAACAAAACAGTATCGCTAGCTTTCATAAAACATTATATATCGCAGACAAACAGTTTTACAAAAAAAACTAAAAAAGCGTCTCGCTAACTCTTAATAGAAAACGAATGAAATTCCTTAAAAAATTTATTAAATGGGCCTCAATAACCCTTCTAACTTTAGTTTTACTACTATATGTTTTTGATTACGACTATATCTTAAAAGGTGTTCGCGTTGTCTATTTAACCGGCCACAGTACGGCTTTTATTGACGATTTTACATATTTTGAAAATGATACTATCAAGAAAGGAAATCAAACCGACGTCTGGATAAATAATACAGCCTATAATACAGTTTCTGCAACCTCAACTTTAGAGGAATCTAATAAAAAATGGGGTACTGTTGCCTATGTTATTATTAAAAATGATAGTATTTGGTTTGAAAAATATTACGGAGATTTCAATGAGAGTTCTAAAACCAACTCCTTTTCAATGGCAAAAAGTTATGTATCTGGCTTACTAGGGAAGGCAATTATGGATGGTTATATAAAAAATTTGGACCAACCTGTAAGTGATTTTTATCCGGAATATAGCTATGCAAAAACAACGGTTGGAGATTTAGCGTCCATGGCTTCTGGTTTGGATTGGGTTGAAAGTTATACCAGTCCGTTTTCGGTAACTGCCAGAGCAAATTATGATGATGATCTTGCTGAAACTATTTTGAATCAGAAAGTGGTTAAAACACCTGGAGTAGAATTTGAATACCTGAGTGGTAGCACTCAATTACTAGGTATGATTATAGAAAAGGCTACTGGAAAAACATTATCAAATTATTTGTCTAAAAGTTTCTGGAAACCTTTAGGATCGTCTGATAATGCTTTGTGGCAATTGGATGACAAAGATCATAGGCTAGCAAAGGCTTTTTGCTGTATTGGAAGTACTGCTAAAGATTTTGCTCGCTTCGGGAAATTGTATAAAGACTTCGGAAAATGGAATGGTCAACAAGTTCTTGATTCTTCATTTGTAGCGAAGTCCATCAAACCTCGTTTTCCAGAAAGTCCAGAATATGGTTACGGTTGGTGGCTTAAACAACACAATGGAAAAGACTTTTTTATGATGCGTGGTCATTTGGGACAATATGTTATTGTACAACCAGAAGATAATATAATTATTGTGCGATTAGGTCATAAAAAATCTCCAGATATTAGCAAAAAAACCTTTACAGACGACATTAGTTTGTATATTGAAGAAGGGTATAAAATGTTAAACATGAAATTATGATCGATAAACTTAATTTAGAACATATCTTATTCTTAGACATCGAAACGGTTCCTGAGACTGAGCATTTTTCTGAATTAGATGATGTTAAGCAAGAACTTTGGGATCATAAATCTAAATATCAAAGACGCGATGAGTTTACTGCAGAAGAGTTTTATGATCGTGCAGGCATTTGGGCTGAGTTTGGTAAAATTGTCTGTATATCGGTAGGGTATTTTAAAATGGAAGGCAATGTAAGAACCTTTAGAGTCACTTCTTATTATGGCGATGAAGTAAAGATTTTGAAAGATTTCAAAAATATGTTAATTACTCATTTTAGCTCAAATAAACATTTACTTTGCGCTCACAATGGCAAAGAATTTGATTTCCCATACATTGCTCGTCGCATGATCATTCACAACATCGAGTTGCCTTATAAATTAAATCTCTTCGGAAAAAAACCTTGGGAAGTACCTCATCTAGATACCTTAGAGCTTTGGAAATTTGGGGACTATAAAACATACACCTCTTTAAAACTATTGACTAATGTTTTAGGCATCCCATCACCAAAAGATGATATTGATGGCAGCGAAGTCTATCGCGT
>NZ_JBLIET010000059.1:0-13284 GCF_047633235.1 Psychroserpens sp.
ATGTCCCAGGAACTACTTCTAAGATTAACTTTATAGAAAATGACACAAAATTTGACTCTTCAGAAGTGTAATTTGTAATCCATCTAAATGATGAATTTGAACTTACAAAGGCCATTTGGCTTAAAAAAGTTGTAAGCCCTCTCTTGTTTTTTATGGATGAAGAAACACCAGTTTTTGAAACATTAAAATTAAAAGGACCACTATAATATCTTCCAATAAATTGAAAATTTCCGTTTTGAAACCCCATTCGGGCACCCTTAAATAGACGTTTATGCAAACGGATACCATGTTTTGTATTTAGGGTTGCTCCAACCCCATCTTTCTTAAATGTTTTCCTTACAGCAAAGCCACCGGTTCTCGAAATCCGAACATTCTTTCCGATATATTCTAGTCTTTTTTGTGGTTTTTTCTGTTCTTCTGGATTCCGATTCGACATTGAATACATTTAGAAATAAGTTTTTCTTGGTATTCTATTTATTTTAATTGGCAAGCCGTTCTCAAAAATGCTTGGTTACGAAACATAAATACTTAAAGTTCTGTTTTAATATAATAAATTATAGAACGAAGCCTTTTTTCTTGACTGCGTTGTATAACGTCAGCAAAAAGTGAACTAATTATCACTTTAATATAAGAGATAGGTTTTATTATTTTTACAAACCTTTAAATCTTAAATGATGAAAAACAAGAAAAGTGCCAGTGCTTTAATTAGCGACTTAAAACGTAAGACAAGAAAAGCTTACAATTCAGAAGACAAAATCAGGATTATTATTGAAGGAATGCGTGGTGAAACGACCATTGCAGAATTGTGTCGAAAAGAAAGCATCCATCAAGCTAATTACTACAAATGGTCCAAAGATTTCATGGAAGCAGGAAAGCGCAGGCTAAATGGAGATACGATGCGAGAAGCTAACACATCGGAGGTTCACGAACTCAAAAGTGAGAATGGTACTTTAAAAGAGTTATTGGTTGGATTCGGTTTTAATTATTTAGAGAACAATATTGCAAACCAACCAACTCCTTGTTTTAATTGTAAAAAGGTTTTTGTTAGAAATATCAATAATGAAAAACATAAGTGTCCCAATAATAAATGTAGAAGAAAAGTTGAACCCTATGGAAAGTTTGTTGAAACAGAATATGGAATGGAATATGTTTTAGATGAAAAGAACAAATGTCCAGTATGTCTTGAAGTGGAATTAACTTTTGAGCCATTCGGGATGTGGGATTAAAATAAATATAAACTCGTCAAAATATAAAAGCATACCTTACGAAAATTCATCTTATGAAAAACCTACCAATATTAATACTGTTTATTACCAGCATACATTTCACTTATGCTCAATCTAGTCAAACATTAAAAGGGGATATTGAGACTGATTCCACAGCAGCTGAATCTTATTACAAAACAGGTGTCGACAAAATTGAATCTGAGGATTATAAAGGAGCATTACAAGACTTTGATGAAGCCATTAAGCTTAACCCTAAATGTGCCGATTGCTATCATAACAAAGCTTATGTTAAAGACCTTTTAGAAGACTTTATCGGAGCAATAGAAGATTATACCTTAGCTATTATGCTTAGCCCCAATGATGCTATCAACTACAACAATAGAGCTTTGTTGAAATCCTATTTTGAAGCCGATGAGGGAGCTTTACAAGACCTAAATAAAGCCATTGAGCTAAGCCCTAATGATGCAGGATATTATAACAATAGAGGGGTTGTTAAGCAATCTCTTGAGGATATTAATGGCGCAATTCAAGATTATACTAAGTCTATAGAGCTAGACCCAACTGACGGATTAACTTATCATAATAGAGGATATTGCAAACAATTATTAAAAGATTTTGATTCAGCTTGTTTAGATGCAAAAAAATCAGAACAACTTAGTTATGATGCTCAAGAACTAATTGAAAATGTTTGCAATAATTAAAAACAGTCCTATGAAGAACATTTTATTTCTATTGACTTTTATCACATTAGCTTCTTGTAAAACGACTAAAAATGAAAAGGACGTTACTGACTATTTTGAAAAGTCATTCAAAGAGCAAAAAGATTTGAAGTTATCGACAGAACATACAGAGCATTTTGATTCTATAAATAATTTGTATTCAAACTATAAATATAAAGTTGCATTTGATGCACCTAATAATTGGTCGACTGATACTGGGGTTTCTGAGCATACAATTTTTAGAACTTTTCAGCCAGATTCAGCTATAACATTTGTAATTAATGTTGTAGAGTTAAAAGTGCCAAAAAACGAAAAGGCACCTGATATTTGGGAAATGTATCAAAATCAAAAAGATAAAATGGATTACTCAATTAAAGTATTAATCCCCGAGCAATTTAACACTACAGTAAATGATTTTGAAGCTAGTAAGACCTATCTAAAAAACAGAACTACATTAAAAAGAAAGTTTAGTTATCTAGTTAGGGAATTAGATACGGAATATAGCAATACCTCTATAGTCTATCAAACTTTAATTAATAATCTTTCATATACATTTAGTTTAGATGTGCCAACAATGTTTTATGAAGAGAAACCAGAATATTTTGAAAGTCTATTCTTGAAGATATATTTCCTCTTAAATAATAATAATAATAATGATATTAATAATAAAAACGATTAAACATGGCTAATAAAAACGAAAAGCAGAAATCATCATTACTCTTTAAAATTAGTATTGGCATTCCAATATTTTTGATTTTATGGGTTTTGGTAAAGACCTTATTGGGCAATTAAAAAATATCACAAAATGAAAGTGTATTCATTGATTCAGTTCATATTACCATCGGATATGCAAAAACTAGAAACATTAGCTATAATTGTGATTATTGGAATTGTAATACATAGGCATTACATAGTAAAAAATGTAATCAATAATACTTATAGAAATCGAACTTTTCTATATTGCGTTTATGTTTTGCTAGTGTGGTTAATTTGGTTTTTAATTAATTGGGTATATTAAAAAACTGTAAAGAACCTGTCATCAAAAATTGTACTTGAAATTCCATATTTTACACCAAAATAAAATTGGAGTGTAACTTTTTTATTAAAGACCTACCTAAATATTAGGGCTCAATTGCTAAAAGGAAAACGGTATTATTTACCCCCACGCCCTCCTAAAATTAAAATTTTCAAAAATATTTTTTCACTTTTTATGGTTGAATAGTAAGTGTTTAAGGGCTTTTTGATGTGTCTTAATAGATTTACTTAGGTAAATTTAGAACTAAGGTTTTTTTGAAAACAATTATAATTAATTCAATACCCGAATAAGTTAATTACTTGTATAAATTTGATTAGCCTATTTATTTTTGCTGTCTTTCGAGTTTTAGTTAAAGACCTATTTCAAGCAAAATTTCATATATTTTAATGAACGGTTTTTGCTGTTAAACTTTATTTATTTTACATTTAAAACAATAGGGTTATCCTTCTTATAATAACGAGGTTAATTAATGGTTTTTGTGCAAATTTTGTGCAAATACAAAAACAAAAAAGGCCTACATCTCTGTAAACCTTTATTATCATTAGTGACCTCGACTGGATTCAAACCAGTAACCTCTTGAGCCGTAATCAAGTGCGCTATTCAGTTGCGCCACGAGGCCTTTTTAAGTGGGTGCAAATATACTACATTTATTAAATTATTCCCAAACTATTATTTCAAAAATTCTAAATACTTATTTTTGTACTCAATTTCAAATCCAAATTATGCAATTCATTCTAGATCCTTGGCCTTGGTATGTTTGTGGTCCTCTCATCGCTATTATTATGTTTATCCTTATTTATTTCGGAAAAACATTTGGTATGTCATCCAATCTTAGAACACTCTGCACCTGGGCTGGTGCTGGTAAAAATGTAAAATTCTTTGATTTTGATTGGAAAACACAACGTTGGAATCTTACAGTAGTTTTGGGAGCTATTATTGGTGGCTTTTTAGCACATTTCTACCTATCGTCACCAATTAACATCGATTTAAACCCAGAAACTGTTAAAACGCTTAATACCCTAGGTTTTGAAAACGCTGGCCAATCGTTGCTACCTCCAGAATTATATAGCTGGGATGCTGCGCTTAGCATCAAAGGACTGGCTATTTTAATTATTGGTGGATTTCTAGTTGGCTTTGGCACTCGCTACGCTGGAGGTTGCACATCTGGACATGCCATTACTGGCCTAAGTAGTTTACAATTGCCATCATTAATTGCTGTTATAGGCTTCTTTATAGGAGGCCTTATTATGATTCATTTATTATTTCCTTTAATTTTTAGTTAGTATGATACAATATTTAAAATTTTTATTCGTCGGAATTCTCTTCGGAATCGTACTCGTAAAGTCTGAAGCAGTCTCATGGTACCGTATTTACGAAATGTTCAAATTTGAATCATTTCACATGTTTGGTATTATTGGAACAGCTGTTATTACGGGAATTATCTTACTCCTTATTAGTAAGAAACTAAAAAATATAAATGGTGGTTTAATGACTGTACCAAAAAAAGAAAAAGGTTTTATACGCTACATTATTGGCGGAACCATTTTTGGTTTAGGCTGGGCTTTGTCTGGTGCTTGTCCTGGACCAATGTACATTCTGATTGGCACCGGAGCATTTTCTGTAATTATCCTAATTCTCGCTGCCCTTTTAGGAACGTATGTTTACGGTTTGATGAAAGACAAATTACCACACTAGTAAAAGTTAGTATTTGTCGGTTCTAAAAAAAGAATACTTTGTATCTTTGAGGTGGCGAAAATTTAAAAACATAACTCTTTTTTAGATAATTGAAATTGATATTCTTATGATAATCGAACAAATATATACAAACTGTTTAGCTCAAGGTGCTTACTATATTGAATCTAATGGAGAGGTTGCCATTATAGATCCACTTCGTGAAACACAAGCTTACATAGATAAGGCTGATAAAAACAAGGCCAAGATTAAATATATTTTTGAAACACATTTTCATGCCGATTTTGTTTCAGGACATATCGATCTAGCAAAAAAAACTGGCGCGACAATTATTTATGGGCCAGGAGCAGAAACTTCCTATGAGATTCATTCAGCAAAAGATAACGAAGAATTTAAACTGGGAAACATTACTATTAAAGCCTTACATACTCCTGGTCATACTTTAGAATCAACAACTTATTTGTTAATTGACAAGAATGGAAATAATCATGCCATTTTTTCTGGTGATACTTTATTTTTGGGTGATGTCGGGAGACCTGACTTAGCGATAAAATCTGATTTAACAAAAGAAGATTTAGCAGCTATGTTATTTGATTCTCTCCGGAATAAAATAATGTCTCTCGCAGATGATGTCATTGTTTATCCTGCTCATGGCGCAGGTTCTGCCTGCGGAAAAAATTTGAGCAAAGAAACTGTGGGAACTATTGGAGATCAAAAAAAAACCAATTATGCCTTAAGAGCAGACATGACTAAAGCCGAATTTGTAAAAGAAGTATTAAACGGCATTGCTCCTCCTCCACAATATTTTGCAAAAAATGCCATGTTAAACAAAACAGGCTATGATACTTTTGAAACTGTATTAAAAACAGGAAACATCGCTTTATCTCCTGAAGATTTTGAAGCTATGGCTAATCATGAAGAGGCTTTAGTACTTGATGTGAGACCTCAAAGTGACTATATAAAAAGTCATATCCCTAATTCAATTTTTATTGGTCTAAATGGTACATTTGCACCTTGGGTTGGTGCTCTAATTAAAGACATCAAACAACCTATAATTTTAGTAGTTCCTGAGGGTAAAAGCCAAGAAGCTGTGACACGTTTATCTCGTGTAGGTTATGACAATACTTTAGGATATTTAAAGGGCGGTATTGAGGCTTGGATTTCCTCAGGAAAAGACATTGACATATTAGAATCTATATCTGCCATAGAGTTTTCAAACCGAGTTAAAACAGGTAATATTAATATTCTAGACGTTAGAAGAGACGGTGAGTTTCAAAGCATGCATCTTGAAAATGCTAAACATTTTGCTCTAGATTTGATTAATGAGCAAATGAATGATGTTTCTAAAGACAAAACCTATTATATCCATTGCGCTGGTGGCTATAGAAGTGTCATCGCTGCTTCTATTTTACAAACACGAGGATTTTATAAACTAGTGGATGTAGCTGGAGGTTTTGACGCAATTAAAACCACAGATTTACCAATGACAGATTTCGTTTGTCCATCGACATTGTAAATTTAAACATACGAAGCTAAATTATCTCGGCACTTAAACCGGCCTCTAAAAGCATTGTGCAACGAGGCTCTAACTCTTTATATTCCCCTGTTTTTACCGTACATTGGCCCTTATAATGCACCAATATCGCGCATTGTTCTGCCTGCTCTGGTGTATGATCACAGGCATAGATTAAGGTATCTATAACGTGATCAAATGTATTGACATCGTCATTATACAATACAATCTCATTGAGAGGTAACTCGAGAGTATCAACGAGGTGTTCTTCTTTTACTTTTTCTTTTGTACTCATTATTTGGTGCATAGCAATTTATTTAATGAGGTTGGTGATTTCGGTTTTGCAAAATTAGAAAAAACTCCTCAATAAAAAAAGACTTCTATTCATAGAACAGAAGTCTTTTACAATTATTGCAACACCTATTAATACATAATATTTAGTGCATTGACATCGTCAATTCCAAATTCCCCGTCTTCACTTGTACTAAAACAAGCCAACATAACAGAAGTCTCTGGATTATTACCTCCTAAATCTATTGCTCCGGCTTGACCAGCGCCTTCATTGACGTTTTGACCACAACTTGCTCTATTAAACCAATCTGTATGTCTAAAACCTACAGAGTGACCAATCTCATGTGTTATAACATGTTCTACTACATTGGTGTCATAAATATCTAAACCATAAATTTGAACAAATTTATTTGGATTACCATTACTAGGGAATCCAGCAGAACCTCCTGAACCGGATTGATTTGGATTATGATAAACCACCATATCTTTAGATTGGTAATCTGTACCAAAAGATAATTGAAAAGAAATAGAGACACCACTCAAAGCATTGTAATTATTGACAGCCCATTGTAACGCTGTTCTCTCTTTTGTAGAAAGGCCAGAGCCTCCACCTCCAGTGTAACCAATTATAGTTATGGTCCTACCTTGAGACACTAAATTATTAGTTCGATAATTTCTAGATAATTCGTCTTCTACTACAGGACTTAAAGCGATGATTTCCTTTTCACTCATGTAGATATCACCTTCTAGTTCTATCATTTCTTTTGTAGTGCCGTCAGGCAAATAGAAATCAACAATTTTAACACCATTGATGTTCATCTGTAAGTCGGCTAATTTTGCCAATATTCCGGAAGAAACCCCTCTTTCAAGAGAGACTTCTTCGATTGGGCCATCATCTTTTTGACAAGACTGAATACTAAACATAAGGCATAGACAAGCTAATGCCACAAATTTGATTTTTTTCATTTTTGGGTAAATTAAGTTAATAAATGATATTTACGTAAATTGGGGCGAGCTGGACAACAACGATTATTTCATTGAAATTATATCATTATCTAGGCTGTGATAATTATCAAATCAAAGTTAACTATTTTAAAAATAAAAAAATTACGGTTTTTCCGTAATTTTAATACATTTTAATTATTTTATGTTAAACTTTTAAGTAATACGTCGGATATATTAAATAATACTGAATTATTCTTATTTTTTAAACTTTAAAGCTACCCAGTTATTTCTTTTTAATGTTTCAACATGAACTAGATCCTGTTTATTACATTCGGCTTTAATTATTGGGATATCTTCACTGTAAAACCCACTTAAAAATAATAGTCCCTCTTCATTTAAAGTCTTGACATAGGTTTCTATATCATTTAATAAAATGTTTCTATTAATATTAGCAATAACGATATCATAATGCCTCCCTGACAATATACTTGCATCTCCTTCTACTACTGTGATATGTTTACAGCTATTTCTTTCTACATTTTCTAAACTATTGAGATAGCACCAATTATCAAAATCTATAGCATCCAAAGGTTTTGCGCCTTTCATTTCTGCTAGGATGGCTAAAACACCCGTCCCACAACCCATATCTAAAACCGTTTTACCCTCAAAATCATTCTTTAGAATATGTTGAATCATCATATGTGTCGTTTCATGGTGCCCTGTGCCAAAACTCATTTTTGGTTCTATAATGATGTCAAATTCGGTATCTGGTTTTTCGTGAAAAGGTGCACGAACCGAACATTTATCATCCACAATAATAGGATTAAAGTTCTTTTCCCACTCTTGATTCCAATTGACTTGCTCGATTTCTTCGGAAGTAAAAGATATGTCAAACTCCTCTGAATCTAAAATTTGAATGTCATTAAGAATTTTATCATGACAGTCTTCTTTTTGAATGTATGCTGTCACACCCTCTTCTGTCTCCACGAAGCTTTCAAAGCCTGCATAGCCTAATTCCGCAATTAAAATTTCGACTCCTGGTTGCACTGGTTGCACTTTAAAATAGTACCCTAAATAAATAATGTTTGACATCGGTATGGTCGTGGTTTTAGCACCTAAGTGCGTTAGCGATAGAAATGGCATCCTTTTTTGTAGTTCTCAAAAAAGATATAATGGATAGCGCGACCAAGACAATGCTCTTTTGCATGTCTTGGTAACGCCCAAATTAAATTTTTAAAATGCGTTTACAATGGCATAAAAATCGTCTGCCTTTAAAGCTGCACCTCCAATAAGTCCGCCATCAACATCAGGCTTTCCAAAAATTTCTTTTGCATTTGCAGGTTTTACACTACCACCATAAAGAATGGACATGTCTTCGGCAACTTGACTACCATATGTGTTATTTAATGTTTGTCTTATAAATTTATGCATATCTTGAGCTTGCTCTGGACTTGCAGTTTCACCTGTACCTATTGCCCAAACTGGCTCGTATGCTAAAACGATATTCTTAAATGCTGAACCTTCTAAATGAAACAAGGCATTCTTGATTTGAGACTCTACTACATCTTCTTCTTTTCCTGCTTTACGGTCTGCCAATTCTTCTCCAAAACAGAAAATAATTCTCATGTCGTTTGCTAAAGCTGCATCTACTTTTTTTGCTAATGATGCGTCTGTTTCATTATAATATGCACGACGCTCACTATGACCTAAAATAACCGTTTGTATCCCAATACTTTTTAACATACTAGCGTTTACCTCTCCTGTATAAGCTCCATTTTCTGCAAAGTGCATATTTTGTGCGACAACCTCTATTTCATCTTGCCTAGTTGCTTCAAAAGCGTGCCATAAGTTTGTAAATGATGGTGCAATCATCACTTCTGCATTTGACGTTTTTGTTTGCTCTTTTAAGTCTGAAATTAACGCTGCAGTTTGCGATAAATCATTATTTAGTTTCCAGTTACCTGCTACAATATTTTTTCTCATGTGTTTCGTTTTTTATGTTTCCGAAGAAACTTAAATTTTATTTTAAATGTGCTTTAATTTTTGAATCGTTAGCTTTTATAGCTCTAAATAATTTGATAGTACTTTCACCATCAATAACCATATATCGCGGAACCCAATCTAGATCTACAAATTCGCTAAAAGGACCATCCCAACCAGAAGGCATAAAATAATGCTCTCCATTTATGCCATACTTTTTAATACTGTTTTTCCAACTCTCTTGTGTTTTATCCATGGATAAAAACAAATAGGTTACGTCTGTATATTGGCCCTGCAATACTTTCAAATCTGGTAACCCTACAATACAATCTCTACACCAACTTGCCCAAATATCAATTAAAACTGTTTTTCCTTTATAGGTCTCTAAAATTGATTTTAGATTTTCTTTTTCTCCTTCATAATTTATAAAAATAGCACTCAAAGCAGCTTCTGAAAATTGAACTGGCTCGGGTTGTGCTTCACAATTTGTGATACAAAGACAGATGAATACTGTGTACATTATATGTCTCATACTATTCTAGTTTCACTTTTGGGTCTAGCCATCCATAAATAATATCGACAAATATATTAATGATTATAAACAATAGTGCTATAACTAAAACTGCTCCCATTATTACTGGTAAATCTAATGTATTGAGCGCATTGACTATTTCTTTGCCCAGACCATTCCAGCCAAAAATATATTCTACAAATACGGCTCCTGCTAACATCGAAGCAAACCAACCTGAAATCGCTGTTACTACAGGGTTTAAAGCGTTTTTTATAGCATGTTTTCTAATGATCTGAAATTCACTAAGCCCTTTGGCTCTTGCTGTTCTAATATAATCTTGATTAAATACCTCTAAAAGTGAATTCCGCATTAACTGAATAACAACTGCTAAAGGACGAATCCCTAAAACAACGGCTGGAAGTATAAGGTTCTTCCATTTTATAGTTACTTTTTCTCCAAAATCATCAAGCTCATATAAACTTCCTGTCATTTCTAAATTAGTGTACTTATGAAGCACAAAACCGAAGAACCATGCAAATAGAATAGCACTAAAAAACGAAGGCACACTCATGCCTAAGGTGCTAAATATTTGAATCGTTTTATCTATCCATTGGTCTTTATAAAGTGCAGATATTATACCAAATAAGACACCTAATACAATAGCAATAACAATTGCTGAAACCGCCAAAACCGCAGTATTTGGAAGTGTCTCTCCAATAACTTGCGATACTTTTTTACCTTGTTTGGCAAACGATTCTCTTAAGTATGGAAACTTGATAACTACTGTTGTATTCCCAACAGTAAACAATTTTGATGCTGAATATTTACCAGCTTTTAAATAGGTGTAGTCGTCTTGGTTTAATGAGTGAAATGAAATAGGAGTTAAATCATTTAAATAATATAAATACTGAGTTGAAATAGGTTTATCAAATCCGTATTTAGCTTTCACAGCAGCTATTTGCTCGCTATCTTCATTTTGTCCAAGCATCATTTGTGCAGGATCTCCAGGTAACACATTAAATAAATAAAATATGACTGTTACTACACCTAGAAGAGTGAGTAATGCATAAAGGATTTTATTTAGGATATATCTTATCAGGCGTTTATTATTTGATGTTGAGTTGTGCTTACACGTCTTTAAGTATACTCAATTATTATTTCTCAGAGAGACGTAAAGTCGCATAGCCTTGTTTGATTACTCTTTTGCTGTTACTCCAGAGTTCTATCCTATTAAATTTTAACTAAGACGTAAACCCACTAAGCCTTTTGTAAATGCTTTAGTATGATTATAGTACTGATATTTTATCATTCAGCTCCAAATCTGTAACTTCTAAAAACTATAATTTAAGGTCATCAATATCATTCCAGTGTACTTTTTGAGTTACGGTTCCTTTTTCTAAAACAACAACACCTGGATTTGCCCTTACTATTGTTTTTAATACTTTTTCATCACACAAATAAAAATCAAAATCTAGATTATAAGTGTTTCTTATTTCTTTTTTCTTTGCTTCACCAGAAGCCGTTACACCAATTACAGTATAGCCTTTTTTCTGAGCTTCGTCTGCCATCGCCTTAAATTTTCTCATACCATCCACTTCTGTTTTCTCTAAGCTGTAAGCGACAATTATGACCAATTTATCCAACTCTAAAAACTGCTGTGTTAAATCTTCATCTTGAGACTCTATAGAAAAATCTTGAATTTTAGGTACATCGCCTTCTTCAACTAGTTTGGTATCTACACCTATAATTTCGTCATATTCTTTTGGCCCACGACCTCGATCTGTTAGTGTTTTTTCTTCACCATTGATTTTGTAGGTCCAAACATAATCTGTTACCGATTTTTGAGCGTCTGCTGGTAATTGCATGTTCTCCTGTAGGTTATCTCCTATTTTATAAGCTCTAAAATCAAATGTTGGTAAGTGCATCAACACATGATAACCAAACCATAGACACACGATAAAACTCAATAATGCAGTAACGGTTAATCCAAATTTGCTAAATATTGGTTTAATATGACGCTGACCTATAAACAAAATAATAATCATTACCAGCAAAATCACATCTTTCCAAAACGATTGCCAAGGGGACAATTTTAAGAAATCTCCAAAACATCCACAATCTTTTACTTTTTCAAAAAAGGCTGCGTAGAACGTCAAAAATGTAAAGAAGACAATCATCGCTAATAAACTCCAAACCGTAAATTTAGGTTTATAACCAATGAGCAAGAATACGCCTAATACTACTTCAAAAACGACTACAAATATTGCAAGCCCTAAAGCATAAGGTGTTAACGATGGTATATTGAGCACATCATAACTAAAATATTCTTCTAGTTTATATGAAAACCCTAAGGGGTCATTGAGTTTTATAAATCCTGAAAAAATAAATAATCCTCCTACAAATACTCGACATATGTTTACTAGTGCTTTCATGTTCTATTTTTTATGCTTCGTTTAAATGAATGAGTGCAAATACCGAATAATTAATCATATCCTGATAGTTGGCATCAATCCCCTCACTTACTAATGTTTTTCCTGCATTATCTTCAATTTGTTTTACACGTAATAACTTTTGTAAAATCAAATCGGTTAAACTACTCACACGCATATCTCTCCAAGCTTCACCATAATCATGGTTTTTATCCATCATGAGTTGTTTTGTAATCGCAATTTTACCATCATACAACTCAACAGCAGCATCCAAAGATAAATCTGGTTGTTGCACCACACCTTTTTCTAATTGAATCAAAGCCATTGTGCAATAATTGATAATACCAACAAACTCGCTCACTTCACCTTCATCAACCTTACGCTCGTTATTTTGTTGTAAACCTCTAATGCGCTGGGCTTTGATATAAATTTGATCGGTTAGCGATGGTAACCTTAAAATTCGCCAAGCACTTCCGTAGTCTTTCATTTTACTGATAAAAAGACTTCTGCATGTTGAAATCACAGCATCATATTGTTTTGAAGTATCTTGCATTTAAAACATTTAATTTTCCGTAAATTTCGCTTAAATAGTTCAGAGTTCAAAGTGCAATGTTCCAAATTCAAATTTTTTATGAATATCGGATGTATTTTGAGCCTCTAAAATAAAATTCGAAAGACGGCTATGACCATAAATTGTAAAGGCAAACTTATAGATTTATCAACTCCTAAAATCATGGGAATTCTCAATGTGACTCCAGATTCTTTCTATGATGGTGGCAACTATAAAAATGCAATGGCCATTATGAGTCAAGTAAAAACGATGACATCGCAAGGTGCAACATTTATAGATGTTGGTGGTTATAGTTCTAGACCTGATGCAGACGATGTTTCGGTAGACGAAGAGTTGCAACGTGTGATCCCAATAATTGAAATGATTCTTAA
>NZ_JBLIET010000060.1:0-12351 GCF_047633235.1 Psychroserpens sp.
TACTGAATACTGAATACTGAATACTCAACCATGAAACAACTCACAAAAGCCGAAGAAGAAATCATGCAGGTCTTATGGCACTTAGAAAAAGCCAACGTAAAGGACGTTATCAGTGAACTTCCAGAACCAAAACCTGCTTACAATACGGTGTCTACAATTATTAGAATTTTGGAAAACAAAGGGTTTGTAGATTATGAGAAGCAAGGTAAAGGACATATTTATTTTCCGTTGCTTAAAAAGCAAGAGTACAGTAATCAGTCTATAAACAATTTAGTGGATAATTACTTTCAAGGCTCTTTTAAAAGTATGGTATCGTTTTTTGTAAAGAAAAATGATGTCGATTTAAAAGATATGGAAGCCATTTTAAAAGACATTAATAAAACTAACCAATAACATGTTACACTATATTATACAAGTCGTTGCGTTTCAATTACTGTTTTTAATTATTTATGATGTTTTTCTTAGGAAGGAGACGTTCTTCAATCTCAATCGCTTCTATTTACTGGGTACATCAGTCTTATCATTAGCCATCCCTTTTATTAAAATAGACCGCATAAAAGATGTTGTCTCCAAAGATTTCGTGATTAGCTTACCTGAAGTACTCATTGGAGAATCAACAAAAGCTTTGAGTGCCATTGATCCTCAAATAGCTATGGAAGCAGGTATTAATTTAGAGCCGGTGCCTACATCACTTTGGAATATGATACTCATTTTTGGTATGTGTATCGCCACATTAATTTTAGTTTATAAAATCATAAAATTAGTAGTATTAGCTTCAAATAATCCTAAACATTGGAGTGGTAATGTCTTAATCGTTTGTCTATTAGATAGTACAAATGCATTCTCGTTTTTTAATTACATCTTTTTAGGTAATCAATTGAGTGAGAAAGATAGTGCTTCAATTTTAGAGCATGAAATGGTACACATTAAGCAAAGACACTCGTTAGACTTGTTGTTTTTTGAGTTGTTGCGTATCGTATTTTGGTTTAACCCGCTAGTCTATATCTTTCAAAATAGAATGGCTACACTTCACGAATATATTGCAGATGCCAAAGCGGTAAAAGGTCAAAATAAAGCAGATTACTATGATAATTTGTTGACCCAAGTTTTTGATACCCAGCAATTCTCATTTGTAAATCCATTTTTTAAACATTCATTAATCAAAAAACGAATCGTTATGTTAAGTAAATCAAAATCAAATCAAATCAATTTGATGAAGTACGCCTTATTAATACCATTGGTATTTATCATGCTCATGTACACCTCGTCTTATGCACAGGAAAAAGTTGTTACTTCTTCTTCGGAAATTGAAAATCAAGACAGTCAGGAGTTGACAGATCAGGAGTTAAAAGAAAAGCTGTATGATGAATTAGTTGAAATGGATAAAAACGGAAAGACCTTTATGCAAATTGGAGATTTTGTGATGGTTGGAGGAGATAAATACGTTAGCTCTAAAGTTCAATATTATAGATTTGGTGTTTATATGAAATATATGTCAGATAACTCTGTGAAACGTAAATCTGAGGATGGGACATTGACTAAGGATTTCTTAAAAATGGAAGAAAAGCTTCAATCAAAAACTAGAAAGACCTATAAAGAATATCTAGAGTGGAAAAAAACACACGAAGCTAAGCAATTGTGGGAAGCTACTGATAGAGCTGGAGAACTTAAATTGTTCGTAGAAAATATTGAGAATCTAACTTCAGAAGAAAAGAAAAAACAAGATATCCATTTAATGCAATTAAAAACTGATGATAAATATTATAAACTCATAGTTTCAGATTTTTATAATGCTAAAGTCTATGATTTCGAAAAACAAAACCATGTGGTCAAACATAACGCGCTTGACGAAACAATAATAGTTGATTCTTGGGCAGAAATACCTTTCTCAATCGTAGAAGAAACCCCGACGTTCACATTCTGCCAGACGTTAAATACAAATGAGGAACGCAGAAAATGCATGAGCGAAAACATGTCAAAGCACGTTGCTAAAAACTTCAATACTAGTTTAGCAGATAGTTTAGGCTTATCAGGCAGGCAACGTATCAACGTGATTTTTAAAATTAATACAAAGGGGAATGTTATTGGCGTGCAATCAAGAGCACCACACCCTGCATTAGAAAAAGAAGCAATAAGAGTCATTAAAACCTTACCCCAGTTTATTCCCGGTAAGCAAAAAGGTGTAGCAGTGACTGTACCCTATAGTTTACCAATTGTTTTTCAGGTAAAAGGAGATACTAAAACCGATGAGGTTAAAGAAGTTTTAGAATTGGAACGTATCACAAAATTGAAAGAAGAATTGAAAAATTCAGATGAAGTCCCTTTTTTAGCTTTAGATAAAGTTCCGCTTACCGAAAGCTGTAAAAACTTAGCCGATGAGGCAGCAATAAAAGCTTGCTTTAGTGATTTTATATCTCAATATGTTAATAAAAATTTTAATACAGACTTAGCTACTCAACTTGGTTTAATAGGAAGGCAACGGATCAATGTAATTTTTCAAATAGATAAGGATGGTTTTATTAAAAAGGTCAAAGCAAGAGCTCCACATCCCGATTTAGAAGTCGAAGCAAAACGTGTGATTAGTAGCTTACCTCAGTTTAAACCCGGAGAAATGAATGGTAAAGCAGTCATTGTTAATTATTCGTTACCTATTCTATTTCAAGTACAAGGAAGCGCTAAAGAAAATAAGAATAATTAATGCGATTACTTTTTATACTTATAAGTGTTTTGGTAGGTTTCAATGCTGATGCACAACCCGCAGTTTTAAATACTGCAGATAGTTTGTATAGCAATGGTAATTATAGTAAAGCTATTGACACTTACAAAACCTATAGCAATCAAGATGAGGTCTCCGCTAAAATAGCGAAGGCTTACGTCGCTATAGGTACTTATGATAGTGCGTTAGTTTATTATAAATTAGCAGCAGAAACAGAACCTAAAAACGGTTTGGTGTTATACGAATATGCCAGATTACTCTCAAAAACTAAAAACTTTGAAGCCTCAATAGAAGTGTTTGATAATTTGATGAATATTGACTACCGCAATCCTAATTACCATTACGAAATGGGATTAGCATTAGAGCGTATGAAAGATTCTACTGCATTAAATCGGTTTCGATCGGCTTATGATTTAGATCAAACTCATCAAAAAGCAATCTATAAAATAGCAAAGCATTTTTTAATTAAACGCAAACACGAAACCTCACATCGGTATATAGATAAAGGATTAGAGAGCTATGAAAGTAATGTAGAACTTATTAGCCTAAAAGCTCAGAACTATTATTATCAAGATGATAACCATAATGCAAGAGCATGGTTTGAAAAACTGATAGCCATGGGAGAATCCTCTGAGTTTATCCATACAAAACTGAGTATGCTTCATGCTGAGTTTTCAGATTATGAGTTGGCTATTGAGCAACGAAAATTGGTATTAAAGTATAATGCATATAGTTCTGAATCCATGTTGTTGATTGGATCTTATTACAACCGACTTAAGGATTATGAAAGTGCCGAAAAATACATTAGGCAGTCATTAGACCTAAAAGATGTGCCTTTAGATTATGAATATCAATTATTAGGCACAGTTTTAAATAGACAAGACAAACACAAAGAAGCGATTGAGGCATTTCAAATATCACTCAAGGAAAACCCAGATAACATAAGTTCAGAGTTTTATATTTTATCTACAAAAGATAAGTATTATGCAGATGTAGATTCAAAGATCAAATTGTATGAGGATTTTAGAGATAAATATCCAGAGACCTTATATGCGAAGTTTGCATCAAGACGAATAACAGAACTTAAAGAAGAGCAATTTATAAAGACAGAAGACTAATAGCGTCTAGTATGTAATCTTATCCTTAAAGGTTTTAAATCCCGAAGCTTCGCGAGTAGGTTATATTTGTATAAAAAATTGTACTTTTCGGTTTCAGTTGAATTACTATGAATCGCATAATCGCTTTTGTATTCTTTATTACGTTTTGCTCTTGCGAATTCATCGAGAAGAAGAAAGTGTATTCTAACGATATTCTAAAAGAAGAATTGCAAGCATTTAATTGGAATGATGTTGATGAATATCCCACTTTTGAATCTTGCGATATAAGTTTAGATAATGCCAATAAAAAACTGTGTTTTGAAAATACACTACATCAAATTCTTAATGAAAATCTAACGAAATATAAGATTATTGTTTCCCAAGAAATTCACGATACAATTCAACTTAAAATCACTATTGATAGTAAAGGTGTGTTTGTGATTAATGATATTGTAAGTCATGAAGTAACGCAAGAAGAAATCCCACAATTAGACAGTTTACTGCGGAAGAGTTTAGATGCACTCCCAAAAATTTATCCAGCAATTAAGAGAAGCCAACAGGTGAAAACCCAGTTTAGTTTACCTGTAATTATTACAATTAACGAACACCAATCAGCTAAAAATAAGCGTTAAGTAGCCAAAGTTAGCTCCTTGCTTTTTATAAAGGGAGGACAGATTCAGCACTGCTGAATCAGGAGGGTTTTTCTTTCAACAGTAAGCATTCGAATAAGAATTTTAAGTAGTATTCAAAAAATTAAATCGCAAAAATCTTACTATAAATTAAACTTATAACCGACAGCGAAATCTTGAGAAAAGTTACCTTGATTGTCTAGAAACAAGGCAAATAATTCATTATATGCCAAGGTGATGAAACTGTTCTCTGTAATTCTAATATCTGCTCCTATACCAAATATAAAAGGAACATCAAAAGCGGTTTGATTAAACTCCTCTGCAGTAATAACATCATTGTTGTTCACAAGAATAGTGGCGTTAGAGAAATTTAAGGTTGCAAATTTCATGTTTGCGTAGAGACTAAAAGAGGCTTTGTTTATGACTCTAAAACGATATCCTAATGATAATTCTGTTGTAGAATATTCCAATTCGTCTTGTTCAAGCACATGCTTTGCTTGAAGAAAAACAGCATGCCTGGAGATCTGACCAATATCTAAAACTTCTAGTTCACCTCCAAAAAGGGGTGTCGTAAGATTATTTGGATTTGTTATAAATGGGCTATTTGTAAATCCGCCAAAAACACCAATTCTAAAGTGTAATTTGTTACGAACTGCTGTAGATTGATATGAAGAATCTGCATTACTGTTATGGGTGTCTATAAACTCTTTAAGGCTAAAGAGCGTAAGGTTTAATCGTCTGGTTGACATGGAGTCGTTAGTCAACTCATTTAAAAGCGTTTTGTATTCTCGCTGAAACTTACCTTCTAATTTGGTGTTTTTTAACTCCATAATGGTTTCGTTTTCTGTTCTTATAAAATAGCGATATTTACTATCGATAATATTCCATAATAAATCTAACTTACCATTAACTTCCGTTTTTAATTCTAGAATTTCTCCATCAATAGTAAAGGTTTCTTGTGCTTCTGCAAATGAGAAACTCAAGACCAAATAAAATAAACAAATAATTTTTTTCATTACAATTCCGGATTTGGATTATGGTAAATCTAACAAAAATAATTGATAGTCATAACAGGTCTTATTTGCCATACCCTCTACCTTTCCATTTGTATCCTTTAAATATAGATATAAATGCTACATACACACTAAAAAAAGGATAGAGTAAACAAGATAAAAAGTAGGACGATAGAAATTGTCCTTGATCGAAAAAACGAGCGGTTTTAAAAATTAATAAAAAGTCAATTAAAAACTTTATAACGCATGTGTAGAGAAATACTTTTACAGATATAATACCTGAGAAACACAAGAGCGGTAGACACACTAATAGCGCATTCATAAATAAAACGACTAGTGCAGTTAATTTACTGAAACCATTATTATAGTTTGATGTTTTTGAAGCCCAACGAACCCGTTGTGATTTTAAACTTTTGAAATTTGATTCGGGATTAGTGGATACAACGATGTCTTTGCTTTTTATATAATGAACAGCATTTTTATTTGCTTTGAGTATTTTTTCAAGTAGAAAAATATCATCTCCGCTAGCAATATGTGAATTACCTTCAAACCCTTTAACATCACTGAAAACGGCTTTCTGGTAAGCCATGTTTGCACCATTACACATAAAAGGTAAGTTGACACCAAAACCACCAATGGTTACACCTTGTAAACTTAAAATATCAAGAAGTTGAAACCGGTCAAAAAAGGACGCTATAGTTGTAAAGGTTACTGGAGCAATTAAAAGTTTAGGTTTATGATTTTGTATATAATGATCATACGTATCTAACCAATATTTAGGCAGACTACAATCGGCATCTGTGGTAACAATCCAATCATATTTAGAGTGGCTAATAGCTGTAGTAATGGCATCTTTTTTTGGAGAATGGGTAAGTCTATTGTTTTTTACTACAGAAATATCAAATTTTTGAAGTTTGCTGCTTTTTATTATTTCTAGGGAATTATCCTCAGAATCATCATCTACAAGAATGATTTCATATAGTGCTTTAGGGTAGTTCAATTTTGAAATTGATGCTAATAATAGAGGGAGGTGATCTGCTTCATTTCTAAAAGGAATAATGATTGAGAATTTTGTTTTAGCAGTAATATCTTCTAATTGAAAACTGGGCACCTTATCAAAACCGTAGATAAAGCTCCCAATTAACAACAGATATAAAAGAGTAATAATGAATATGATGGTGATCATAAGTCGTCGTCTGTTTTTGGAAGGTTAAAATTAAGCACATAATAACTACCAAAGAAGCTTGGGAGAACAAAATTAAGTAACCACATAATCATAATAATGCTTAGGATGGTAAATTCATCAATACCTACAATAGAAAATAAATACACGGCTACGCTACCTTTTATAACGACATCAAAAATAAAGATTGACGGAATAATGGAAGCGAGCAAATACATACTAGTAATGACCATCATGGCATGTAGATAAGTGAAATTAACTCCGAAAATATCTAATAAAAAATAAAATTGAAATGAGAAAATTAAATAGCGCAACACTGAAATTCCAAACGCAGTCATTTGAATACTAAGCGATACATCTCTAAAAAACGACTTTAGCTTATCACTAGAAAATCCTTTTATTCTAAACCTGTTTTGTTGTAAGGCAAAGCATATTAAGCCAATTATGACAATGATGATGAGTAAGAATTTCGAGATTGTAAAATAGTCAATATGCAAATCATACATCGTGTGCATGAGATATAAACCGATGCTGCCAAAAAGAATGGTTACTGTCATTTGCATCATATTTCCAGTAAGATTAAGAAGCATCACTTTTTTGCGCATTGCTGTATTGAAATAAATGGCTTTTGCTCCATATTCTCCAATTCGGTTTGGTGTAAAAAGCGAAGCAGTCAAAGCACCTAAACTTTGTTCTAATGCATTTTTAAAAGAAATTATTTTAATATAGCGTACCAAAGTTTTCCATTTGAGGATTTCAAAAAACCAATTAAAAATGGTTAAAACGAGTAGAATTCCAGCGTTTTTAATTGAAAATAGACCATTTTGGCTTAAATACTGGATAAACTCATGAACGTTTAAATCTTCATTGTTGGCTAATTTATTGTAGATAAAATAAAAAGCACCAACAACAATGCTTAATTTAATAAGTACAAAAAAGAATTGTTTAGTTTTGTAAGGAAGACCTCCAAAATTCATAGAATACATTAAAGTTATCAGCCAAATTAAACCATTATATTGATATGACCTTAAATAATAGACTTCCAAAATTAAGTATTTTACTACTGGCGTTGGTGTGCTTTTCATATACTTATGCGCAAAAAGCGACTAATGAAATAAAAGCGCAACTCGCAGTTGGTATTAATAGTCCCTCGCAATCTGGATTTGTTGAACAATTTCAAGGTAAATCTGTTAATTTTCCAACAGTTAATTTAGGGGTTCAATATATGTTTAAACGTCAATTGGGAGCAAAGCTCGATTTTGGATTCAATCGTGTCTCTAGTGATGATAGTTCTATCGAGTTTAAATCAAACTATACAAGAATCAATGCACAATTTGTATATGACCCAACAGAAGCCATCGGTTTTTTACCATTAAGACTTGGGCTTGTAGCTCATGCTGGACCAGGCTATTCATTGGTGAAGCCTTTAGGTGATTTTGGTGACAACAAGAGGTCCTTTTTAAATCTAATGGGAGGATTAGAAATACATTATGCTATGAGTGAATATATGTCTTTGTATACAGATGTTTCATATATCGCTGGTTTTGGTGGTGATTTTGATTCCATCACAGAAGGCTTTGGTTCATTCAATGGAAATCTTTTAACCATCACCTTCGGAATCACATTTTCACTAAGTGGTTGCCAATACTGTTAATCAATGAGCAACGAAAAAATAATATTAGGGATTGATCCAGGAACGACTATTATGGGTTTCGGACTTATAAAAGTCACAGGTAAAAAGATGGAGTTTTTACAACTCAATGAGTTAAATCTCAAAAAATACAGCGATCATTACCTTAAACTAAAACTCATTTTTGAACGTACTATAGAATTAATAGATACGCATCATCCAGATGAAATAGCTATTGAAGCTCCTTTCTTTGGTAAAAATGTGCAAAGTATGCTCAAATTGGGACGAGCTCAAGGTGTCGCTATGGCTGCAGGATTATCTCGCGAAATTCCAATTACAGAATATGCGCCTAAAAAAATAAAAATGGCAATCACAGGAAGTGGTAATGCCAGTAAAGAACAAGTCGCTAAAATGTTACAAAGTCTATTAGGCCTAAAAACGTTACCTAAAAATCTAGATTCTATGGATGGACTAGCTGCTGCAGTTTGTCATTTTTATAATCAAGGTCGTATAGAGATTGGTAAAAGTTATTCAGGTTGGGGAGCTTTCGTAAAACAGAATGAGGATAGAGTTAAAAAATAGCCAGTCGCAGTCTCGGTTTTTATTGGGAAATTCGTGTAATTTGCAATTGTTGAGTGTTACCAAAAATTATTAGAAGGCTGGAAGGTGATTATTGCACAAAAGTAATAATTGGTATTCGTATGACACTAAAAACTAATTTGGAGAAAACAGTGTTTTTGTACACAGATGAAAAAGTAGAACATAATTTATATAGTCTAATTGTATGGCTTGTTATGTTTCCTATTGGTGTCTTTAAAATTTTTAAAAAGCCCCTCAATTCTTAATTAGAAACCTCAGTAACAACAGTCATTTTTTCAACATGCCAGTAAGCTTTTTGTAACTTTATGCAGCTCGGTATTATAGCTTTTGATTTTTTAAGCCTTACTTTTGAAGATTCAAATTATTAGTGTACACTGTGACTGCGACTGAAAATTAATTATGTCAGGAATATATATCCACATCCCATTCTGCAAACAAGCTTGCCACTACTGCGACTTTCATTTTTCTACCTCACTAAAAAAGAGAGATGAACTCGTAATCGCATTAGCTAAAGAGCTAGAAATGCGCAAAGATGAGTTTAAAAATACAACCGTAGAAACCATTTATTTTGGAGGTGGCACACCGTCACTTTTAAGCATTGAAGAGTTACAGTTTTTGATACAGCAAGTGTATGCAAATTATAAAGTTTCCGAAGCGCCAGAAATCACAATAGAAGCTAATCCCGATGATTTAATTTTAGCCGAACAGTCACCTCGAGAAGAGTCGAGAGGTCTCATAAGCAACTCAATTTTTTCCGACTACAAGAAAATAGGCATCAACCGACTCTCCATTGGTATTCAATCGTTTTTTGAAGACGATTTAAAGCTTATGAATCGTGCGCATAATTCTCAAGAAGCTAAATCCTGTTTAGAAGAAGCAACACGTTATTTTGATAATATTTCTATTGATCTTATTTACGGTATTCCAGGATTAAGTAATGCACAATGGCAACAAAATATTGATATGGCCTTGAGTTATGGGATTCCACATATTTCTAGCTATGCACTTACTGTAGAGCCCAAAACAGCCTTAGAGAGTTTTATAAAAAAAGGAATTATTGAGAATGTAGATGATGATTTAGCACATGATCAATTTCACATGTTGGTGGAAACTTTAGAAGCTCATGACTTTGTGCATTATGAATTATCTAATTTTGGTAAGGACCGCTTTTTTAGTAGAAATAACTCGGCTTATTGGCAAGGGAAACCGTATTTGGGAATTGGACCTTCTGCACATTCTTTCTCCGGAAATGAGCGTAGCTGGAACATTAGAAATAATTCAAAATATATAAAGGCTATTGAAGCTGGTGCCTTTCCGAAGGAAACAGAAACACTGAGCACTGCCGATAGCTATAATGAATATGTGATGACAGGATTGCGAACAGTTTGGGGGGTTTCTCTGCAAAAAGTCGCCTCTAATTATGGATCGGAATATAAAAAGTACCTTTTGGAACAATCACAGACTTTTATAAATCAACAATTATTGTATATTGAAGATGAAAAGCTATTGGTTACTAAAAAAGGAAAATTTTTAAGTGATGGTATAGCTTCAAGTCTTTTTAAACTCAACTAATACTGCAATATAACTCACCATAAATGCTAGCAACAATACAATACAATTCTAGAAAATTACAAGTCGATTTAGCACAACCTTTAGATATTTCTATACCAATGCGTGCTTCAAAATCTAATGTGAATGCTTGGTATATTAATGAGCCAACCATAGAATCGGTTAAATTTGATGACGATGTGATAAGCGTCGCAGAAGGTGCAGCGGTGAATTTTAATACGATAAATTTTAATCCGCATGCACATGGCACACATACAGAATGTGTTGGTCATATCACCAAAGAATTCCACTCAATCAATCAAAATTTAAAACAGTTTTTCTTTTTAGCAGAGGTTGTAACTGTAGCGCCCGAGGCATTAGACGGGGATACTGTGATCTCAAAAGCACAATTACAATTTGCCTTAGGAAATAAAAAACGGGATGCTATCGTTATTAGAACGATACCAAATACAACAGACAAACATTCGAGGCAATACTCAAATACCAATTGGACCTATTTAAAAGAGGATGCCGTGGCGTTTTTGGTAAAGAAAGGGATTAAACATTTACTTATAGATTTGCCAAGTGTCGATAAAGAAGAAGATGGAGGTGAATTAAGAGCACATAAAGCCTTTTGGGATTTTGATGGGAAATTGCGTAAAGATGCCACGATAACAGAATTTATTTATGTGCCAAATAACGTTGATGATGGGGAGTATTTTTTAAACCTTCAAATCGCTCCTTTTGAAAATGATGCGACACCTAGTAAACCTATTTTATATAAAATAATAGAGCAATAATAGATTGTGTTTTTCGTCGGAAACATCTTCAATTCGACCGCTGGCTTAACATTTGAATATAAATTCCAGAGTACAATAAAACTGTATAGCAATAAC
Organism: Psychroserpens sp.; assembly: GCF_047633235.1. Classification (GTDB taxonomy): domain Bacteria; phylum Bacteroidota; class Bacteroidia; order Flavobacteriales; family Flavobacteriaceae; genus Psychroserpens. The sequence goes on from NZ_JBLIET010000060.1 coordinate 11,313, forward strand.
GAATTATGGAAACATTATTTATAATCATCTTAAGTATATTAGGCACCTTAGGCATGGTGACTATTGTTAAAAAGTTTAATCTTAAAAAACAAACCAATTCTCAATCTGTCATCTTATTAGACAAAATAAAAAGAGTGTGTAAATTCATTACTGTAGAAGGAGACTTTGCAGAAATCTATCATTATGAAGATGTAAAAGAGCGTTTTTTAAAGTTGGTAGTGAGTAGAAAAAAAGCATTGGTAGTCATCAATGCTAAAGCTCATGTAGGGTTTGATTTGTCTAAAATAAAAATGGATTCTAATGTTAAAACAAATACGGTAACCTTGTTTCATTTTCCAGAACCCGAAGTGTTGAGTATAGAAACAGATTTAAATTATTACGATAAAACAGATGGTATGTTCAATAAATTTGAAGCCTCAGGTCTAACAGAGCTACATAATGAAGCCAAACGTCATATTATGAATAAAGTTCCAAAAAGTGGCCTGTATGACATCGCAAAAAAGGAAGCCTTAGATTCTATTTTACTCATACAAAGTATTGCACAAACTATTGGTTGGAAGTTGGATTATACTGCTTTAGATATGGAAAATAAGATGCCTAAAAAACTGAAATAAAAATCTTTTTTCTTCTGAAATATTAGAGATATGGATATTGAGCAACTAAGAAGATATTGTCTTCAAAAAAACAAGGTAACCGAAGAATTTCCGTTTGACCAAGACACACTTGTTTTTAAAGTATTAGGAAAGATGTTTGCGCTTTTTCCGTTGGTAAAATGGGAAAAAGGAGAGGGCTCAGTGAACTTAAAGTGTGATCCAGAATATGCTCTAGAACTTCGTGAAACCTATCATAGCATCGTTGGTGGGTTTCATTCTAATAAAAAACATTGGAACACCATTTACATTCATAAAGGCGAATTACAACCAAAACTAGTTTGTGAGTTTATTGACCATTCTTATGACCTTGTGGTTAAGGGAATGACTAAAAAAATGCGTCAAGAGCTGGACTGATTTCACCACTGGTCTACACTTTTGTGTATCCC
>NZ_JBLIET010000061.1:0-12287 GCF_047633235.1 Psychroserpens sp.
GTGTTATTTCTTATAGGTTTTTTTTTAGAATACCGTAATTGTAGTAGCGGTATTTCCTTTTACTGTGATTTAAAAAGTTGCAGGATTTGTAATTCCTTTGATGGTCATGACAGCAGTAACGATATACACTCTGTTTCCTCTTGCGCCTATTTTATTGAAATATAAACACGTAGTAGTAAACTTATCTGTTCCGAAAAAATCATCGGCTTTTAAATGACCTTCTAATTTTCCTATTCCAGCTAAGTCAGTTACCTTAATGGATGTCATGTCCACGACAAAACGTCCACCTTTTAATTCATTTTTGTCAAATACTAAAGTCCCTCTTTGGTATTTCATCGTTCCTGAATGTTCGTCTGTTACTTTTTTACCAACCCAGTTTATTGACCTTTTCTCGGTGTTTATTTTTTTGTTTTGAGCAAAAGAAACTGTCGAACCTATTGCTATTACTAGTGCTAAAGCTAGTGTTAATGCTAGTGTTAATGCTAGTGAAATTGTTTTTAAATTTTAAATTAGTGATTATAAATTGATAAATAGTTCTTCGTTTAATTTGCGCACTTTCGCAAAATGTTGTGTTATACCTTCTTCATGCCGGTAACCGATAGCGGCAATTAAACTAGCATTCCATCCTTTTTGAGTTAAACCTAGAATTTCGTTTACTTTTTCTGATTCAAAACCTTTCATGGGTGTAAGATCTATTTTTAATTCTGCTGCAACATTTAATAAATTCCCTAATGCTAAATAGCTTTGTTTTGAGGTCCAAATATTTCGTTGTTCTTCAGTTAATACGTTGATTTTGATTTTCATAAAATCAGCATACCCTTTTACGGCTTCCAATTCCATTCCTCTAGTTCTAAGGAGATTTTGAATATAAGTATCGATATCTGTGTCTCCAAAATTAATATTATTTGCAAAAACGCTAACTTGTGATGCACCCACAATTTGTGCTTGGTTCCAAGCTGCTGGCTGTAACTTCGCTCTTAACTCTGGATTTTCAATAATAAAAAGCGTGTAAGGTTGTAATCCATAAGAAGATGAGACCAAGCGAATGGCTTCTTTAATTGTTTCTAAATCCTCATTTGACACTTTTTTTGAAGCATCAAATTTTCGGGGAAGGCACATAAGGCAAAAAAGATCTTGAACAAATTGTGGAAACACATTATGTAAGCTGTAATTTTCGCTATATGTCAGGAATTTTCCAAATAACCGTTTCTTAATTGTAATAATCAATCAATGTCAACAATTTGTTCTCACTGATTTTTTTTTAGATCATAATCATTGAACAAGGTATTATTACTAAATAGGTGAAATACATAATCCCGAACCTAAAGACTTATCTTTGCACAAACCTATGTTATGCTCAATGCAATTACTATTGTCACTTTATTTTCGGCCTTATCATTTCTATTCTATGGATTAAGTTGTCTAACTTCAAAGCGAATGACCTTAGAGTTTAAGCGTTTTGGGTTGTCAAAACAACAACAACTGCTTACTGGTATTTTACAACTAGTTGGAGGTATTGGTCTTGCTATTGGTTATTACCAATCACAAATGTTGGCTGCAATAAGTGCCGCTGGACTAGCTATTTTAATGTTATTAGGTTTTTTTGTACGCTTAAAAATAAAAGATTCTTTAGTACTCTCTGCTCCTGCTCTTATGTATGCTCTTCTCAATATATATTTAGCACTTCGGTTTTTTAATTAGAGAATAATAAGACTAGAGAATGCAATCGCTAGGCACATTAATAAAAACAAAAATGCGGGAAAAGATTTATACAAAGGGTCTTGGATTTTAAAATGCATTAATATAGAACCGGTCAATAACGCTGCCAAAACTAAAGCCGACGGTTTTTCTAACGAAAACAACCAGATGGAAACAATTAACCCTATTGCCCCAGCAACTTTTAGAGTACCTACCACATAACACAACCATTCTGGCAGTCCATACACTTTAAACTCTTCTTTAATATTTTTAGCATTACCACCTCGCCATTTTGTTGGTTTATCTTTTTGAATAAGCCAAACGTTCAATAAACTAATGGCTACTATAAGTTTTAAAGCGATTATAAAATAATACATGGCAGTGAGTTTAAAATTATTAAATAGAATATATAAAAAATCTTGGCTTTCGCATATGAGAATTTTTATTTTTTTTGTAAAGTTAGTGAATCAAATACATTAGTTTATTTGTTCTTCTCTATTTTTGTATTCTAATTTTAATTTAAGTCAGTTTAAATCCTATTCAAATCCATCTATAATATCTGCGTAAAGAGTAACGCAAAGGAGTTTTTAAGAGGCTATTTTATCATTAAAATCTTTGTTCTTACATAAGTCTTGTGGCTAGTCGTTTAAAAAAAAAATCTTTATACATTTGATTTATCAATATAAAGGTCACTTTAGTTGAATATTAAAATAAAGTTCATAAAAAAAACACCTTCTTAAGATTAATAAGACGGTGTTTTTATTTGTTTTTCTTCGGAAAATTTAAATTATTTAGGATCTAAAATATCGTCAATACGCTTCACTAAATCTCTATAATGATACTTAGTTACGGTATTTACTTGCCTGTTTCCTGCAGTAGCCACTTGACGTTTCAAGGTATTTAGCTCACCCCGAACTAAAGCTCTAACATCTGACTGTGAGACATTATAGTAATCACCATTTCGTTGCGATTCTAAATCTTCGGTCATCAAAAAAGCCATACGATCTACATAAGCACGTTGTAAATTTCTACGATACACATCTACATTTTTAGTATTATTAGCTTCAGAAAACACACCTTTCCTCAAATCTTGCATCATTGTTAATGCACTGTAATTTGTGGCGTCAATGCTTTCGTGATCTATTAAACGCCCCAATTTATCAAAACTTAATAAGTCATTAAGGTATCTACTCTGTAAGCGTCTTAAACGCTCAGTATATCCATTATGATCAATATTTTGAAGCATGTTTTTATCTACTAACCAATTTGGCGTTTCGAACGCATTTTCATGCAACCACTGCATGGATTGTTGTTGTAGCAATTTTGGAACAGCTTGATAGGCAATCCCTCCTTGACTTGGCGTAATCAGATTTTCTTTTACTCCCGCAACATTTCCCGCAACGTGACCAATATATCTATTATAACATCCTAATAACTCACCATATAATTCTTCTAAATCATCATAATCGTTAGTCTGACTGCTTGTCCACATTGGAAGATTTTGAGCGACATACTTCAGGTTTTTAAGTGCATAATTAGACGCTTTAATGGCATCGTTTCCTATATCTTCTGTTTGCGACGTAGGGTCAAATCTAGAGCTCTGCTTTCCGAAGACATATTTAACATCACCCGCTTTTTGCATAATCCAATTGTCAAGCGTTGTGCGTTCTGCCTCAGCAGAAAATGCCCCAGGAATAGACCGATAACCCCAATTTATGGCATAATGATCATAAGGTCCAATTTGACGAATAAACCTTATATTTTGGTCTCCTGGTTGTGCTATATAGTTATAACGAGCATAATCCATAATTGTGGATGCGATCCCATACTCTTGAGTAAAGGCTCCATCTCTATAGTTCTCAACATCATAGGCTTTACTTGCACTCATATTGTGAGGTAATCCAAGAGCATGACCAACCTCATGAGCAATTACCATTTTCATCATTTCGCCAATTTCTTCTGCAGGTGTGTCTAAAGTTCTCGCACTAGGATTCGCGGCTCCAGTTTCTAATAAATAACGATTTCTATAGGAGCGTAAATGGTTATGATACCAAATAATATCACTCTCAATAATTTCTCCACTGCGAGGATCTGACACACTTGGACCTATCGCATTTCTAGTCTCACTAGCCACGTAACGCACCACAGAATAGCGAACATCTTCTGGGCTAAAATCTGGATCTTCTTCCTTAGTAGGTGGATATTTAGCAATTATTGCATTTTTAAAACCTGCACTTTCAAAAGGGCCTTGCCAAAGCTCAATACCCTCCTTTATGTATTTACGTAAACTTTCTGGTGTTGCAGGATCTAAATAATAAATAATTGGTTTTACTGGTTCTACCAACTCACCTCTTGCATAAGCTTCTGGATCTTTGGGTTCTAATCGCCATCTGCGAATATAAGTTTTACGATCTGCTTTTAGTTGCTTACTTCCGTAGTCCACTTGACTGTAAGTAAACCAACCGACACGGTCATCTGCAAAACGGGATTGCATTGGTTCTTCTGGCAATAAAATCATAGATTGATTCATTTGCAAACTAATAGTCTCTGCAGACTGTGCAGAGGGTGGCTCTGATGCATTATAGGTCATGTCTTGCACGACTTCTATGTTCTGCGGAAAACTTTTCATCCCATTAATAAAACTTCTAGAGGCGTCCAGGTTACGAACTTTATATGAGGTTCGTAACCGACCTGATAAGCCGCTAATAGACTTTACATCTGTATTATAAAACTTAGTCACATCAATAACAACCGCTGTAGAATCTTTGCTGAATGCTGCGATATCAAATGCAAATAATGTAGGTTCATAATTATTTGATTTCACTGATATACTAATGGGTAACTCTTCGTCTGCTACGGCATTATATGAGCGTTCTTTTATTACTATTTTTTTATCAAAACGTTCCCAAGCAATAAGTCGCTCTCCCGTTTTTGTTCCTGCATTAATATATCCACCTCCTAAATTAGCTGGGAGTTTTGCAATCCTACTCACTAAAAGCATATCTTTTCCTAAATACGTATTAGGGATTTCAAAATAGTACGTCTCTCCTACTTTATGTACTTTAAATAAACCGTCATCTGTAACTGCATCCTTAGTAATGACCTTATCGTAATCTTTAATTTTACCTAAATCCTTTTTAGGAGTTATTTGTTGAACAGCTTCAGTTTTACTCTTTTTTTTGCGCTTGTTTTTTGTGGATTGACCTTGATGGGTTATTGGCAGTATAGAAAATAATAGTACCAAGGCGTAAAGAAACGTTTTTTTCATATGTGATTGGTTTTATTGTAAGATTCTATAAATCTAAGAAAACAGACTAAGGTATTTATAACTTTCACAAAACTTTAATGTCTGTTCATCCTATTTTAGCAAATGAGACAAGAATGCTAGGGATACTGTTATTATGGTTTCACGAGAGGTTGTATGTTGAAGGAAACTAATAATAACGATATGAAAATTAATTATGAATATGATGATGTTTCTGCAAGCGAAAGTTTAGAAGCATTTACCGAAGAAAAACTACAAGCAGTATTTAACCGTTTTGATTTTGTTATCAGAGCAGACGTCTTTTTTAAAACAGAGAATACCTCCAGCGATCAAACAGGAATGATCTGTGGCATACGATTGAGTATTCCTGGTCCTCGATTATTTGCAGAGTCCTCTCACGATAATTTTCGTGATGCTGTCTCAGAAACAGTTAATGAGATAACAAAACAGTTAAAAAAACGTAAAGAACAAATGAAAACTTTTTAAAGGTATAGTGTTTTGTAAATGTGCTATTTAAGCATGATTATTGACATGATTTAGGTCCTGAAATAATCACAAATTAAGACAGTGATGGTCCGTATGACTTTTACTCTCGTACATATAAACGTAAACCAATTTAAACGAATTAAACAATATGAAACGAATTTCAGTAATAGTATTATCAGCTTTGTTTTTCACAGCTTGTGTTTCCAAAAAGAAGTATTTAGCATTAGAACAGGACCATGGAGAATTGAAGAGTGAACTGACTAAAACTAAAGTCGAAAAAGAAGAATTAGAATCTAAGTTTTCGAAAATACAGCAACGCGTAGATAGCTATAATTCTAAAATCAATGAACTAACTGAAGATAATAATACCAAATTAGTATCTGTAGAGGGTTTGGTAATTTCAGAAAACCAAAAAGTAGCAATGCGTGAATCTTTAAAAAATGTTCCGCCTGCTTACATGAATACTGCAAAGACATTGAAAGATTCAATGAATTTGGCTTTGCAATTCAACTTAAAATCATCGTTAGAAAATATTGATGAAGATGAAGATATCGCAATCAATATTGAAGAAACGGTTGTCATGATCTCTATTTCAGATAAAATGTTATTTAATTCTGGAAGCTACAAGATTAGTGATAAGGCCAATGATATCTTACAGAAGATTGCGAATGTGATCAACTCTGAAGAAAGTCTCGATGTCATGGTAGAAGGACATACAGATAACAAACTCATGAAGAATAGTGCTGCTGTTAGGGATAATTGGGATTTAAGTGTGTTACGCGCTACCGCAGTTGTAAAAAAATTACAGAACGACTATCAGGTTGCACCAGAGCAATTAATTGCCGCAGGACGAAGTTTTTACCAGCCTTTAGTTGAAAATGACACTAAAGATAATAGGGCTACAAATCGTCGAACACGAATAGTAATTTTACCAAATATCAATAAATTCTTTGCCATGATGGCTTCAAACAAATAATTGCTTAACCTATAAGTCATATTGTGGTTAATTAATTCAAGAAAAGACTGTTGTTTCCAACAGTCTTTTCTGCGTTTAAAACCTTAATTAGTTAAAACTTTGTTTTAATTTAGACATTTATTTATTACTACCAACTTATGAGAAAAATTACAGTCTTTATTTTTTTGTTCTTTATATCTTTATCTCAAGCTCAACAGAGTGTAGCTAGAGATTGGAATGAAATGGTACTGACAGCTATTAGAGCTGATTTTGCAAGACCAACAGTACATGCTAGAAATTTATTTCATACATCTGTATTAATGTATGATGCTTGGGCGATTTTTGATTCTCAAGCAAAAACTGTATTTCTTGGAAAAAATTTTGGAGGCTACAACTGCTCTTTTGATGGTATAGCTACACCCGCAGATATAGACACAGCAAGACATGAAATTATTAGTTTCGCTATGTATAGATTACTTAACCATCGCTTTGAAAATTCACCTGGAGGCATTGAATTATTGAATGAGTTTGATGCTCTATTTACTTCATATGGCTATGACCCAAGTTTTATATCTCTAGATTACGGCACAAACTCTTATGCCGCTTTAGGAAATTATATGGCAAGTGAAATAATTTCTTTTGGTTTACAGGATCACGCTAACGAACAGTTTGATTATGCTAATGAATTTTATGCTCCTGTAAATCCCCCATTAATTTTGGAAAACTACTACGAAACAAATGACATTGATCCTGGACGCTGGCAGCCTTTAGCTTTTGATGTTTTTATAGATCAAAGTGGTATAGAATACCCCCTAGATACTCCCTCTTTTTTAAGTCCCGAGTGGGGACGTGTAACTCCCTTTTCATTATCTAATGAAGATTTACAAATTTTAAATAATGGATTTGATAGTTATGTGTACAATGATCCTGGAGCGCCAATCTACATTCAAAATTCTAATGAAGATGGAATAGGTGATCCTTACAAATGGCATTTTGCATTAGTCGCCTCGTGGTCATCTCACTTAGACCCTAATGATCCTACAATGGTTGACATCTCACCAGGAGCAATTGGGAATTTCAATATAAATAATTTACCAGAAACTTTTGAAGAGTATCAAGACTTTTACGATTTCACTAATGGTGGTGATGCAAGTACGGGACATTTAGTAAACCCTAAAACAGGAATGCCTTATGTACCACAAATGGTTAAACGCTCTGACTACGCCAGAGTTCTTGCTGAATTTTGGGCAGACGGTCCAGACTCTGAAACACCTCCTGGACATTGGTTTACAGTTTTAAATTATGTGAGTGACCATCCTTCCTTAGAAAAAAAAATAGCGGGTGTTGGTGCTATTGTTTCTGACTTGGAATGGGATGTAAAAGCTTATTTAGCACTTGGAGGCGCTATGCATGACTCTGCAATTAATATTTGGGGAATTAAAGGTTATTATGACTATTTGCGACCAATTTCTGCAATTAGATATATGGCAGGAAAAGGACAAAGTACAGATTCTAGTTTACCAAGTTATGATCCCCACGGCATACCCTTAATTGACGGACTCACAGAATTAATTGATTCTAACGATCCGTTACGTGGTGAGAACAGTGAAAATATAAACCGTATAAAAATTAAATCTTGGAAAGGTCCTGATTTTATTGCTGATCCTACAACAGATACAGCTGGCGTAGACTGGATTATTGGTACGCATTGGTGGCCTTATCAACGAGGTACTTTTGTAACACCTCCTTTTGCTGGTTATTTATCTGGTCATTCTACTTTTTCTCGCGCAGCAGCAGAGATTTTAACACAATTCACTGGTGACCCCTTTTTTCCTGACGGAATGGGGACATTTGATATCGTTCAAAATGATTTTCTCTTTTTTGAAGTTGGGCCAACAGAAAGTTTTACGTTGCAATGGGCCACTTATCGTGATGCATCTGACCAAACAAGTTTGTCAAGAATTTGGGGAGGAATACATCCTCCGATAGATGACATTAAAGGCCGTATTATTGGAGATAAAATTGGAACTGATGCTTTTAATTTAGCACTAGAATATTTTGAAGGCACTTTGAGTAATTCTGTTCTTAATACTGAAAGTCCTGTTAGTATTTATCCACTACCTTTTAAAGACGATTTTAATATTGTGACAACCGAAAGCTATAATGTTGATGTATACTCCTTGGATGGAAAAGTAATCATGTCTTTACCCCTCGTAACAGGTAAAAACATTATAAATACCAATACTTTAGATTCAGGACTTTATTTTATAAAATTTAAGAGTACAAACAATCAATCATCCTTTGTTAAAAAAATAATAAAATACTAACGTTTTTCAGCATACATAAGGTAATTTTGTATAAAATTTAATTTATGCTTTCATTACTCAATAGCTTCAGAATTGTTGCGCTTTTAGAAGGTGTCTCCTATATATTATTGCTTTTTATAGCATCTCCCTATAAATTTTTTACCCAAGACGACACCTACGTCAAATTACTAGGTATGCCTCACGGGTTTTTATTCTTAGTTTACATCGTTTTAGCAATTATGGTAGGAAAGGAATTAAAATGGAAAACCAAAACACTTTTAATTGTGCTAGTGGCTTCTATAATTCCATTCGGCACATTTTATATTGAAAAAAAATATTTAAAACCTATTAAATAATGGATAAGTTACACTGCTTTTTTTACGATTATTTTGTGTCTATAGGAGTTTCTGAACTCTCAGCAAAATATTTCAATATGTTGACTTTACTATTGATTTTACTCATTATTGTTTATATAGCAGACCGTTTTTCACGGAAACTTCTAATTACGTTCTTCGGAAAACTTTCTGAGCAAACTAAAACAAACTTCGATGATTTATTAGTTAATAATCGCGCCCCTAGAAACATTGCACATTTAGTGCCTTTATTTTTAACCATAAAATTATTTCCAATTGTATTTCATGATTTTCCGCAGTTTGAAACGTCCATATTAATACTTTTAAAAGTATTAGCAATAGTGATTACGCTTTGGATTGTGCGTAGTGTTTTAAAAACATTCGAAGCTTATTTTAAGACCCTACCCAAACTAAAAGACAAACCTATCGATAGTTATATACAAGTTGTAATGTTATTTCTTTGGGTTATTGGGGCGGCTTCTATTCTAGCTATTTTATTCGACTTATCCTTCCTAAAATTCTTTACTACACTTGGTGCTGCTTCTGCAATCTTATTATTAATTTTTAAAGACACCATTCTCGGGTTTGTTGCCAGTATTCAAGTTGCTATTAATGATAGTGTTCGTATTGGAGATTGGATTACTATGGAGAAATATGGAGCAGATGGCGATGTCATTGAAATTAACCTGTCTACTGTACAAGTGCAGAATTTTGATATGACGATTACCAATATTCCTACGTATGCACTTATTTCAGATTCGTTTAAAAATTGGCGTGGAATGTCTTCCTCTGGCGGAAGACGTATAAAGCGATCAATATTACTAAAGGCAAGAAGCGTTAAATATCTAAATGATGAACATATTGAAAAACTAAAAAAAATTCAACTGATAACAAATTATCTAACTCGGCAACAGGCAGATATCCGTAAATTTAACGAGAAAAAAAACATAGATAAGTCCGTTATGATTAATGGACTAAACTTGACAAACTTAGGAGTATTTAGAAAGTATTTACAGACTTATATTGAGCAAAATTCCGCGGTAAATAAAGAGATGTTTATTATGGTTAGACAATTAGCTCCAACTTCTCAAGGTTTACCTCTAGAAATCTATTGTTTTAGTAGTGATAAGCGTTGGGAAAATTATGAATATATCATGAGTGATATTTTTGATCACGCTCTAGCTGCTGTCACTTATTTTGATTTGGAGATCTATGAATTGAATGCTGGGATTGTAGAGTAGTTGTTACTCCTATAACCTATCTTTCACAAATTCAACTTCAGTTTTACCATGAGGTACAGGTTTACCTTCTACACCTAGGTTAACCATAATTATATTGTCTACAGTAAGAATCGTTTCACGAGTCATTTTGTTACGTACTTCGCATTTGAGTGTTAATGAAGATTTTCCAAATTTTAGCACCTCAATACCTATTTCAATAATATCCCCTTGCGTCGCTGAGGCCATAAAATTAATTTCGGATATATACTTCGTTACAACCTTAGAATTCTCTAACTGAATAATAGTATACAACGCAGCTTCTTCATCGATCCATGCTAAAAGCTGCCCTCCAAATAGTGTCTGGTTGGGATTTAAATCTTCGGGCTTTACCCATTTTCTTGTATGAAATCTCATCATTATTAATAGTTTTTAAAGTGTCTAACTGTAGGTCCTCATATTCTTAGAATAAAACATATTGATTAACATGCTATAAATTAATTCGTTTGCAATTTATTTTAAATTGAATGATCATTACAACGCATTAATTTAGATATAACCTACTTAAAAATACTGCTTTCTCTTTTCAAATTAACGCGATACCAATTGGTAAATCCTATTAAGATATATCATTTGTTAATAAGACCGTTGACAAGATATAAATGACAAAATAAATCATTATAAATTTATGATTATTTTTAATAAAAATTAAGGCTATGAATGATCGATCGACAAATTTAAAATCTATTCGACCTGTAATTGAAACAGCTCAGGTTAATGATAATATGAGTACTGATGAATGCTTTCAAAATGGGACATTACGACCAATCATCAAACTGCAAAATCACTTACTAATTGTAGTGTTTCGAAACTATATTTCTAAACGTAAAAATGTGTTTTATGATCTCCCACTTCCGAAGCAATTAGCTTATATAAACAACACCATACAAAAAGATATAAAGTTTAGAAATTCTATAAAAGGTATGATTATAGGTCAATTTACAATTGAAGAATATGCCCTTTATATCGAAAATTCTTCAGCACTAAATAAACGCATGATGAATATCGTAAAAGAACGCTTAGTAAACAACATACAATTATTTCAACAACCGCTTTCTACAGCTATATGAGTTCAATAAAATCGCAACTTTTAGAAGTTTGTTTTACACATGTAAATAAACGCATTGCTAATTACAAGAACGAATTAGAAACCATTAAAGATTCTATTGAGAATAATGATAAAGGTGATGAAGAGAATGATTCTGGGAATGGAAAACTTTTTAATGACTTAGAGAAAAATGCACAGTATCTTAGTGATGCGTCTAAAATGCTGGATACACTTAAAACAATTAACTCTAAAGCTATTCATCAAAATGCTGTTTTAGGTAGTTTGATCACTACAGATATTTCAAAATTTTATTTAGCCGTGAGCATCGGTAAAATTGAAATCGATAACGAGAATTACTTTATAATATCTAAGTCGTCTCCTATTGGTGAATTACTATTAAATAAAACAGTTGGTGAAAGCATTACCTTTAATAACACAACTTACAATATAAAAGAAATTAGATAATAGACTCACCGTTCAAATTTGTGTTCAATACATCACTCATATAATTAAAAAATGGTCTTATGACATCGAATGATGCATTGACGTCCTCAATAAAGCCATCACTTACGACTTCTTTATCTGTATAGTACTTTGTAAAAATGAATTGCTTCTTTTTAATTAAATCAATTGCAGGATGTTCTTTGTCAAAATCGCGAGGCGCTGTCTTTAATTCGTCACCTACAAAATCCCCCCAAACAGAGGTGAATTTATTGTCTTTAATTATTGTTCTAATCTCTTCATCATCTTGTTCAAACTCGCGGCGAATTCTAAGTAAATCTTCCTTGTTAGGTTGCCAAAAACCTGTAGCTATAAATGATTGATTATTTGGCTGAATATGAACGTAATATCCGCCTCTAAGGTCTGGTTTTTTTCTATTGAAAGATCCGCCAAAATGG
>NZ_JBLIET010000062.1:0-12016 GCF_047633235.1 Psychroserpens sp.
AATACTAAGTAATTTCGTATCGAAATAAATCTCATTATGTTATGAAAAAAATTTTATTGCCAACTGATTTCTCTGAGAATTCTATTAACGCTATTCACTATGCACTAGAATTTTTTAAAAATGAAGCCTTCAGACACTGTTTTTAATTCATTAATTCTTCTATAGAACAAATTAAACGTTTGATTAATAATTTAGAGAGTACTTTTGGAAATGCCTTGCATGTTTTTAAATCTAATATTGATTACGATAATTTTATTGATGCGATTAATCAACTTGTAGATATTGAGAACATAGACTTGATTGTTATGGGAACTAGAGGGAATTCTAAATTAGATAAACGTGTTTTTGGGTCTAATACCATTAGAGTGATTCAGCGTTGTAGTTGTCCGGTATTAGTAATCCCTAATGATTATAAATATTTAGAAATTAAAGATATCGTTTTTCCAACTAATTATTATTCTGAGTATAAACCTAACGATTTGTCAATATTAGTAGACCTTGCTGATAAATATGATTACGCTGTTCATGTTCTTCATGTTAAAGTTTCTGAACATCTTACAGAGAATCAAAAAAATAATAGAGCATTTTTAGATGCTTGTTTTACAAATATTGATCATTCTTTTCTTGAACTAGATCAAGGAAATTTATACACTGTAATCACAAAACATATTGTAGAGAATAGTATAGATTTACTCGCTATGATGAGTCGCAGACATTCTTTTTTAGAACGTCTGTTTATTACGCATCCTGTAGAGCATTTCACCTTTGATTTAAAAGTGCCTTTATTAGTTATGGAGAATTAAAGTGATTCTTTAACAATAACATAGCATGTTCTCTATTAGTCTTGTGATTTGAATATTAGTATTATTCGCTAATACGCTTCACCTCGAAATAAAAGCTACCCAGCTTTTGCTATAATCACATAAGATTAAGAATGGAGCCCGAGATGATTTTGAAATTACAATATTAATTGAGCTCTAGGAAATAACATTGGTGTTTTAATCATCCCAAGGGGGAGTAATTGTCAGTATTTTGTTAATTGTTGTTCGTATTAGACTTATGAATAGTATCTTAGTTCTCGTGACTGAAAGAAGCCGTGAAATTCCTATGTGACTAGCAATCGATGCTGGAGAAAGTGATATTCTCAAACCATTTTTAATGGAAGTAATGGTTTTAAGTTTGGTTGGTGGTCTTATAAGAATTGTATTTGGTGTTGTTTGAAATTAGATTATTTTCAAATAACCACATTTTTTATAAGAGCAGCTTTTTAGTCAATAGGAATAGGAATATGTTTTGGGTTTTAGGTGTTTCTTTAGTGTGTTTTTCCGCACGAAAAGCAGCAAAATTGAATTCTATTGATACTCTAAGATATGAGTAAGACATAAAATAAATAATATTTATTAAAACATATATTATGAAGCATTTACATAACCAGCTTAGAGAGATTTCTGAAATCACAACTAATATTGAAACCAATTACCCAGAGCTCTATCGTACATTAGATGAAAATCCAATGACCATAGCAACTTCTAATCATCCACAAGTTGATAAGATGGCAATGCAAGAGTATTTAGAGAGTTTAAAGCAACTACTAGAACATCATCTGGCGACATATAAAAACAAATAAGTAAACTTTAGAGTCAATATTATGGGAGAAATAGCCACGTCAAATAGACAAATAACAATGTTTTACAGTTCAAAGTCTGCAAGAGCAAAACAAACCTTGGCTCTTGCTAAAGCTGAAGGATTAGCTATCGAGGACATAGATATCTTAAAAATAAAATTAACAGGAACTCAAATAGTCGAACTAGCAGAAAGATTGCATAGGGATGTAGTTAATCTTGTAAACCAAGTACACCCTTCATATACATCAAGTTTTGAACATCATAATTTTTCGACAAATGATTGGACAAAAATGATACAGCATAATCCGCAGATTATGAAACAACCTATCACTCTGCGAGGAGATACTACCATTTTAGGCGTAACTCCCACAGATATCATTAAAATATAGTTTGAGCTCATGACAAAGAAACCAACTAATAAAGCTATTTATATTACTACAATCGAACCTAATAGCGGGAAGTCTATTGTATCACTGGGATTGATGCAACTCTTATTGGGCAAGGCAGCTAAAGTAGGCTATTTTAGACCCATCATTGATGACTTCAAGAAAGGTGAAATCGATAATCATATCAATACAGTTAAGACTTATTTTAACTTGGATTTTAAATTTGAAGAGGCCTATGCCTTTAGTCGAAGTGAGGTCATAAGAATGAAAAACGAAAATAAAGATGATGAGATTATCAGCAAGATTATTGAAAAGTATAAAGCGCTTGAAGAGCGGTTTGATTTTGTCTTAATAGAAGGCACTAGTTTTACTGGAGGAGGCTCTATTATAGAATTTGATATTAATGTATTGATTGCTAAAAATTTAGGTATTCCAGCAATTATTCTGGCTAGTGGTGTGGGGAAAACGATTGAAGAACTTGTGGGAAGTTTACAAATAGCTTATGATTCATTTAGAGATAAAGGTGTTGAAGTTTTATCTATTATAGCCAACAAGGTAGAACTAAAAAATCAATCTTTAGTAGTTACTGAGTTGGAGAAGCATCTGCCTTCCGAAGTCATCGTAAACGCGATTCCGTTAAATCCCATTTTGGCAAATGCCTCCATAAAGGAGATTGTCGAAGAACTAGAGGCAACCGTACTTTTTGGAGAATCTTATATTAACAACCAGGCTGGATATTTTAGTGTTGGAGCCATGCAATTACGGAACTATCTCACCCATTTAAAAGAGAATGGTTTGGTAATAACACCAGGCGATAGAGCCGATATCATTTTGGGAGCGCTACAGGCAAATATTTCGGCTAATTATCCATCTATATCTGGCATTGTACTTACGGGTGGTTTAATACCTGAAGATTCAATCATCAAACTGATTGAAGGGCTTTCAGATGTTGTTCCAATTATTTCGGTAAAAGAAGGTACATTCTCAGTTGCAAATAGGATAGGTGCTATAAAATCGCAGATATATGCCCAGAATACACAAAAGATACTAACTTCGATAAAGGATTTTGAAAAACATGTACAGGTTGAAGCTCTAGTAGAGCGCTTGATTACTTTTGAAACGAACGGAATTACACCTAGAATGTTTCAGTATAACTTATTACAAAAAGCAAAATCGAATAAAAAACATATCGTATTACCAGAGGGATTAGACGAGCGTATTCTTAGGGCTACAAAACAATTGATTGATTTAGACGTGGTTGATATCACCCTTCTTGGAGAGGAAAAACTAATAGAAGATAAAATCGCAACTTTAGACATTATGCTAGATTTAGATAAAATAACGATTATCAATCCTATTGAATCTAAGTGTTTTGAAGCTTATGCAAACGCGTTGTACGAGCTGCGAAAACATAAGAATGTCAATCTTGCAATGGCTAAAGATTTGATGGAAGACGTGTCTTATTTTGGCACAATGATGGTGCATATGGGCGATGCAGATGGTATGGTTTCAGGAGCAGTGCATACCACACAGCATACCATTCTACCAGCATTACAATTTATTAAAACTAAACCAGAAACATCTTTAGTCTCTTCCGTCTTTTTTATGTGTTTGGAAGATCGCGTGTCTGTGTATGGAGACTGCGCTATTAATCCCAACCCTACATCAGAACAGTTGGCTGAAATTGCAATGTCGTCTGCCACTACTAGTTTATCCTTTGGCATTGAGCCTAAGATCGCAATGTTATCGTATTCTTCAGGGACTTCGGGTGTTGGAGAAGATGTGGAACGTGTTCGAAAGGCAACAGAAATTGTCAAGAAAATAAGACCTGATTTAAAAATTGAAGGTCCTATTCAATATGACGCTGCGGTTGATGCGGCGGTTGGTAAGACCAAAATGCCGAACTCTGAAGTAGCAGGACAAGCTACTGTTTTTATTTTTCCTGATCTAAATACTGGAAATAATACGTATAAAGCGGTGCAACGAGAAACAAAAGCATTGGCGATCGGGCCAATAATTCAAGGATTAAATAAACCTGTAAATGATTTAAGTCGAGGTTGTACTGTAGATGATGTTTTTAATACGGTTATTGTTACGGCAATTCAGGCGCAAGGATTTTAAAATTAAAGAATGTCTATGAATATATTGGTAATCAACTCTGGAAGCTCTTCAATAAAATTTCAGTTTATAAAAATGCCTTCCGAAGAATTAATATGTCACGGTCTTTTGGAACGTATTGGTCACGACGATGCCATTCTACAATATAAAGCGAATACCGTTAATATTAAGAAGACTGAAAGCATAAGCACACATAAGGAAGGGTTAAAAAAAATTGTAGAATTGTTACTCCACCCAGATAAAGGAGTTATTCAGGATACAAATGATATTGAAGTTGTAGGACATCGCGTAGTACACGGTGGGAATTCATTTTCAAATACCACTCTAATTAATTCTGAAGTGAAGCAAGAGATTCGAGCATATACTGCCTTGGCACCTTTGCACAATCCTAATAATCTTGAAGGAATTCTTATTGCAGAGCAACTTTTTCCCTTAGCGAAGCAAATCGCTGTTTTTGATACCGCCTTTCACCAAACTATGCCTGAAAAAGCTAAAAAATACGCTATTCCCAACAGTCTTTATAAGGAACAAAATATTCAGGTATATGGTTTCCACGGCACGAGTCATAAGTATGTTTCTGAAAAGGCTATTGCATATCTACAATTAGAAAAATCTAAGATTATTTCCATTCATTTAGGCAACGGTTGTAGTATAACAGCAGTTTTGGACGGTAAAAGTATTGATCATAGTTTAGGTTTTGCGCCTTCTAACGGACTTATAATGGGTTCCAGGAGTGGTGATATAGATCACTCAATTGTATTTTATTTAGTTAATAATTTAGGATATAACTTGGATAAAGTGAATGCGCTACTTACTAAAGAAAGTGGCATGTTAGGACTTACAGGATATAGCGATTTAAGAGACATTCAAAGGGAAGCTGACAATGGTAATTTAGATTGCACTCTAGCCTTAGAGATGAATGCCTATCGCATAAAAAAATTCATTGGCGCATACAGTGCAGCGATGAACGGATTAGATGCCATTATATTTACTGCAGGAATTGGAGAGAATTCGAGTGTGATTCGAAAGCTTGTATGTACTGATATGGATGTCTTCGGAATTGTTTTAGATGATACAAAAAACGAACAGCCATTAAATGCTATAAAGGAAATTAATACATCTGCTTCCGAAGTAAAAATACTAGTCATTTCTACCAATGAAGAATTAGAAATAGCGAAGCAGGCTTTTGGCTTACTGACCTAATTTCTTCTGGTTCTTGCATCAATTACAGTATATGATTTCAATCTTCTGCTGATGTATTATTTTCAATAGGATAATCCCTAATCGTAAGACTTCTTTAAGTATTTATAAGTGCAGGTCGGTGCTTTACCCTTCTGCTTTAAAAGGATGACCAAGATATTTAATATGGTTGAGGTTATTTTAAATCAAGTATGATTTAAAGCATTTTAAACTTGTAAATAAAACTTCAACTTTGAAAAAGTATAAATTCAAATGCCAAATACTATGGAAAAAGGAATTATATACAACTCCAATTTGCACTTTGAATACCAACGATGGAAAGGAGAACTTGCCTTTTGGAAAGACGAGTTAAAATTTTTTAATAATCGTTTGAGTTAACTAGTAACACGTTCGACAGACAAAGACGTACTTACTCAATTAGAGCGCTATCAGAATAAATTTGTTCTACTACTTCCGAAGAACTTTTTGTCGTGATAAAATTCTTAATAATCACTTTATTGATCTTACCTTTTTTACCTAATAAGGAATCTGGTCCAGATCCTTTACTAAATCTTTTTGAGATTGATTCTATTATAGTCATTGTCTCCTTTTTAAATTTCATTGGATACTTTTTTGTGAAGTTTGTAGGCTCCAAAAAAGGTATAATTCTTACGGCTATACTTGACGAATTAATATCCATTACAGCAGGCGCTCAGAATTACGCATCAAGACGTACAGCGTCTCCAGAGCTTTCCAAAAAAATATAGTGCAGGGATTATTGTAGCTTCAGACATTATGTTTCCAAGACTGGCCTTATTATCCTTTATTTTTAATAATGCCCTTTTGAAATATTTAGCGTTGCCCTTCGGGTTATTAGCGTTGGTGTGTGTTATCGCAACTCTGATATTGATGAGAAAGGATGACCCTAAACCTGATACCAATATTAAATTAGGAAATCCAGTAAATATCTTCAATGCCATCGGTTTTGGGGTTGTTTATATCTTACTATTATATGCGGTTTTTTATAGTGAAAAAATTCTTGGAGAGAGCGGTTTATGCTGTTCTGCTTTAATTGCTGATTTGAAAGATACCGATGCTATTACCATAAGTATGGCAAAGTTTTCTTTAGATGGAGAACAACTAAAACTAGCGTCATCGGTCATCATCGAAGCCACTAGTAATGTGTTAGTAAAACTTGGGATTACATTATTTAAAGCTTCAAAACCTACAGGGAAATTTGTTAGCTATGCTTTTGGAAGTGTCATTTTATTGCGTATTATATCTATTCTTGTGAGTAGAGGTTAATTAATTTTTTATACACAAAATTTGGGCGTGACCACAGGGGTCAGGCTTTTCGCTGCAATTCCTCGCATCTCCTGCGTCGAGCTGCGGGATTTTCACTACAATCCTTCACGCAAATGCGCATTAGTATGACTATTTAAAAAGATAGAAAATGATAAATAGTATACTAATTCCTTTTAAGGCGGAAATAAAAGCAACAGTCTTTCCTTAATTAGAGAAGTAATTATTAAGGAGTTCTATCCACAAGTTTTGAATTTACAGAAAGGAAAATTATCAAATCAACCCAAGTTAAAGGATACTAATTAATAGAAAACTTACATCTTTATTATTTATATTCTCAGTTTTAGCGTATTTAATTTTTTTTGCATTTTATTAAATAATCTATATTGGTGCAGGGCATTGCCAGCCGTAATATGTTTTTGAGCATCTGGTTTTTTCATAATTATTGCCAACCTGTATCTATAACTTAAATTTCAAGTCCAAGTCCTTTACTTTTTTTTGATGTTAATTGTTACGTTGTTATATCTCAGAGATGAGAGAGTGTGCAAATGCGAGAAGGAGAATCTAATAATTTAAATTTTAAAATTGTGTCTTATATCTAAAGACAAAAAGGAATATGATGCTTCTGGTGAACTTTTATATTCTTTATACCTTTGAGTCTTTAAAGTTAAAAAGTATTTTAAAGTATGAAAATAACTAATGCCCATCAAAATAACCTCAAGAACATTGATTTAAATATTCCTGAAGATTGTTTGATTGTGGTCACTGGGCTTTCAGGTTCAGGAAAATCCTCCTTGGCCATGGGCGTAATCGCTAATGAAGGCTATCGCTATTTTTTAGAAAGTTTACCAGCCTACAACCAACAAAACGGACAAATGATCCCGACGGCTGACGTCGATGACATCCAAGATTTACCACCTGTCATCAAGGTCGAGCAGACGAAACGCTTCCAATCCATCAATACTACTTTTGGCACGCTCTCTGAGTTAGCGGGAGTGTTCAGGATTATATTTGCTCGCTATTCTGGAGATGAAACCATGAGCAAGTCGCTATTTTCTTTTAATCATCCGAAAGGAGCCTGTGAGGTATGTCGTGGAATTGGCGAAGCAGAATATATAGATCTTAATAAACTGGTCGGCGATAAAAATAAGACCCTGCGAGAAGGTGCTATTACCACCACTTTGCCTAACGGCTATATCGTATATTCACAGATAACTGTTGAGGAATTAAATAAAGTCTGTAAAGCCCATGGTTTCAATGTAGATATTCCATGGAAAGAACTGTCAGCCGAACAAAAAGAAGTCATTTTAAATGGTAGTGACCGCCTCAAAGTGTTTTATGGGAAACACGGTTTGGAATCTCGATTGAGGTGGCAAGGGATTAAAGCCAAACCTCGTGAAGAAGGCACTTATAAAGGTATGCTTCCCATTATGCAAGACATTTTAAGACGGGATAGAAATCCAAACATCCTTAAATTTTCTAGTTCTAAAGTTTGCCCAAGTTGTAAAGGAGGCCGTATCAAAAAGGAACAGCTGATTTATCAATGGAATGGTTTGAATTACCAAGCATGGATGGAGCTGTCTTTAAACGATTTATATGATCAGCTAAATCCCCTAGATTTGAATGCTGGAGAAACGCTATTGGTCAATAAAATTTCCATTCAATTATTGGACTTGATCCGTTTGGGTATGGGCCATTACCAGCTGAGCACTCCAAGCACGGCTATTTCTTCTGGTGATGGACAACGCATTAAGCTCATCAGGCAAGTCAACAGTAATCTACAAGGTATTTTATATGTATTTGATGAGCCTTCCATTGGTTTGTCGTCTAATTACCAAAGCTATTTGCTCCATATTTTGGATCGATTGATCAAGCGAGGTAACACTGTGATAGTGGTGGAACACGATTTGGATTTTATACAAGCATCAGATTGGATTGTCGAATTAGGTCCAGGAGCAGGAATTCATGGTGGTGATGTGGTTTTTAACGGTTCCACTCAGGACTTTTTAAAGGCTAAACATTTAAATAGTCCTACCTTATCAGCTATCAAAACGGCTAATACTCAAGCGATTTCTCAATCTAAAAAGAAGATTAAAAAAGGGTCGGTTAATAGCTTTCTGCCGCAGGCTAATCAGCTTTCAGTAGTTAGCCGGAAAACGCCACAGTTGCTAGAACGTATTATAAATTATTGTAAACAGGAACATTTGATCCTTATCACTGTCACCGATCAAGCGATTGGAAAAACACCGCGCAGCAACCCAGCAACATATACAGGCTTAGCAGACAAAATCCGTGATTTACTAGCGAAAACAACTGAAGCGAAATCCTTAAACCTTAGTAAAAGTGCTTTTTCATTTAATAATAAAAAAGGCCGATGTGAGGCTTGCGAAGGAGCTGGCGTAATCTCCCTCTCCATGAGTGTGATGGGTAACATCAACCAGGTTTGCCCGACTTGTAATGGGAAGCGTTTTAAGGCTGATGTACTGCGCGTGCATTTTAAAGATAAAAATATTGCTGCTATTTATAACCTCAGTATTGAAGAGGCTTATGACTTCTTTTCTGAGAAAAAAAAGATCACAGAAATTCTGTGTTTAATGATTCAATTAGGCTTGGGATATGTCAAACTTGGGCAGCCTTCTAACACCTTATCGGGTGGAGAAGCGCAACGAATTAAACTGACCAAACACTTCGCCAAGAAATCTAAACAGACACTTTTGGTATTGGAAGAGCCTAGTATCGGGTTACATCAACAAAATATAGGGCAGTTGTTAAATGCTCTAAACAAACTAAAGCTACAAACTGCAGGGATACTTTGCTTTGAAAACCATCCGCTTTTTCAATCGTCATGTGATATTTGGGTGGATAACGCACTGGAAGGACAGTCGATTGATACAAAAGAAGAAGCGCCACAGCAACGCCAGCTAATTTCCATTCGGGGTGCACGAACACACACGCTCAAAGACTTAGATTTGGACTTCCCTAAGCATCAATTATCGGTTGTTACAGGCTTATCAGGTTCGGGTAAATCTTCTTTGGTAATTGATACTTTGCATGGCTATGGACTACAAGAAATGACCAAGCAGTTTTCGACGTATCAGCAATCGAGAGTCGGTGTGAATTTTCAGTTTGAAGTCGATTATATTGAAGGACTCACGCCTAGCATTTGCATAACACGCAAACAAAAAAACGATTCCTCGCTTTCAGATATTGCAAAACAAACGGGGATTGACAAGATCTTGCGTTTTGCCTTTTCCAGAAAGGCGCAATATGAAGGTGAAGAATTATCAGCCAGTCATTTTTCAAATAACCACGAATTAGGAAAATGTACAGTATGTGAAGGCTTGGGCCAAGAATTACTTCCTGATCTGAACAAGCTAGTATTGAATCCCGATAAAAGTATTTCCAGTGGTTTATTCGCCCATAACAAAGCTATTGGCTATTATGGTGATCCTGCAGGGAAGCATATGGCTATTTTAAATAGAGTAGGAGTTGAGAATGGATTTACCTTGGAAACACCATTTAAGGAATTTACATCCAAACAAAAAGAAATTCTATTACAGGGTACAGGAGATAAATTTTGGCTAGCTGATTGGTTGTACCAAACGAAAACTCGCGAGGGAATACAAGCTTTAAACATGCCGTGGGCAGGCCTCTTTAAATACCTTCAAGAGGAATATTTTAAGACCCGAAAAAATAAAAATATCAGTAACCTCACGGCGCTCTTTTCTCCTAAAGAATGCAGCCATTGTGAAGGCAGTGGATTGAAGCTTGAACGATTAGTATTCCTCATTGCAGGCAAATCTATCCATGCCATCAAATCAATGGATTTTAAAGCGCTAGGTGAGTGGCTTACTGACAGTAATAACAGCTTCACCAAAAATATCGATGGAAAACTCCTTTCTAAAATAGAGCCACTCCTTCATAACACAATTGCTAGGGCAAAGGAATTGCATATTGATCATTTGCAACTGAACCGAAAATCACCCACACTTTCTGGAGGGGAAAACCAACGCATTGCTTTGATCAAGCAGTTGAACAGTCCACTAAAAGGTATTACTTATTTGTTAGATGAACCTTCAGCAGGTTTATCGCAGGAGAATATTCCTGACCTGATTCACATCCTGAAAGAACTTATATGTAAAGGAAATACTGTGATTGTAATTGAACACGATAAATCGATTATTCATGCGGCGGATCATATTGTGCAGATCGGTCCCAAAGCCGGGAAATTGGGTGGCTATATTACATATCAAGGTAGTACAGCAGGTTTTCTTAAACAACCCGATTGTCATCCTTTTTTGAAAGCTCCTAGCAAAGCTATGCAACTTAATGAAGGAAATGCCCAAATTAATATTCGAAAGCTTGCCAAACATACACTGGAGAAAGACGAATTAGCCTTGCCTATTGGAGGCATTACAGCACTAACAGGAAAATCAGGTATCGGGAAAACCACCTTGGTAAAAGATATCCTAATCCCGAGTATTAAAACTGGTCATCCTGTAAATTGTGGTGGGCTAGACTTGCCTAAAACGTACGCAGGAGCACATTATTTTGAACCCAAAAAGCTAAGGACGTATTCTAATACTTTATTGGTGTCTTATTTGGATTTACTGAGTGATATCAGTAAAATATTTGCCAACGAAACGGACTTAAAGCCGAAAGACTTTTCATATAAAAACAAATTAAGCCAATGTCCGAACTGTAAAGGCAATGGGTTTGTTGAAACCAGCTTGGACATTACTGCCAATACCATTGAAATTTGTGAAGACTGTAGTGGGCAACGCTATCAAAAATATATTTTAACCCATGATATAAAAGCGAAAAATATTGCTGAGGTTTTAGATATGAATATCACGGAATTGAAAGTTTGGTTTACAGGTTTTAAAGTATCTGTGAGCAGCCTCGAATTGATCAAAAACTTAGAAGACATTGGCTTGGCTCATTTAAGCTTAGATCAAACGGTGCAATCTCTTTCTTCTGGCGAAAAGCAACGCTTATTGCTCTTGAATTGGTTGCAATATAAGCCGAAAAACGAACTTTTTGTTATAGATGAGCCTAGTACAGGCATGCACTATGCAGATATTGATTTGCTTTATGATATCTTAGAAAAACTTAGTATCGACAATGATATTTTAGTGATTGAGCACAATCCATATTTACTGGAGAAAATAGGGGTGGGCTTGGTTTTGGCTTAAGTAGCGGAGAAATAATCAATTCAGAATTTCAATCAATTATTATCGTTTAGCTCTTATAAGTTAGGAGTTATTAATCAGAAAAACTGTCTTGCCCTGATATATGGCTACAGGTTAAAATTGATTTTATGCGGTTAATTTATAGACCATATTTGGTGTTTTGAAGTTTAAAGATAAATGTAATCTTACTTCGTTGTATAAATTAATTGCATTT
>NZ_JBLIET010000063.1:0-11417 GCF_047633235.1 Psychroserpens sp.
CCTCCAGTCGTACACTGAGCCCACATAAAGCCTGTCATAAGCAATGACATAAATAATAAAGTAATTTTTTTCATATTCTATATTAATATTTAGTTAAATTATACTGTGAAGCTAGCTCTAATTCAATCAAGTATGATATCTATAGACATGCAATCGATTAAGATCAAAAATACCTGCTAAACCGTAAGACACCATTTTTCTATGTATGACATTTACTAACTAATTTTTAACAAATCTTAGTACACTAAGCCCTTTATTTGTAGTTACTTGCAAAAAATAGTATCCCGATTTTAGATGCGACACATTGATTTTCGATTTATTATAGGAAGACATTATTTCTTGGCCAATGATAGAATACAGTTCTAATTTAATAATAGGCACATCAGATTTAACAATTAGCAAATTATCAACAGGATTAGTTGTTAACCTCGTTGTATTGATTTGAGCGCTGTTAAGTGACAGTGTATTTCCTTCAGTAATATGCAAGCTTTGATTTGGATTCACGTTATACAAAACATCTTCAATTCCACTCAACCATGTCACTTTAACGTAATCAATATTTGTAGCGTCACCCAAACCAAAAGACTTGGTAGATGAATTTTGTGACAAGTAACCTTCACCTAAATGCGTATACCTATATTGTTTATTGTTGTTTATAGAAATTTCAATAACAGCCCCAATACCATCTCTATTACTTTGAACCCCTTCTAGACTTACTTTCAACCAACTATTTGCAGTAACACTTTGGTTATTCCAAACAAACACATCCATATTATCACCATTATTTACGACAATATCTACAAGACCATCATGATTTAAATCGGCTGTAGCATTTGAATAACTTTCTCTATCATCTCCAGAAAAACCAGCATTAGACGGAATACTAAATGTCTCATTACCAATGTTTTCATAAAAAGCAGCAGAAAGAAGCCCTTCAGTACTGCCATCAAAATAGCCACTGACATACAAATCAACATCTTTGTCATTGTCTGCATCAAGAAATACAGCTCCCCATCCTATACTATTAAAACTGGTTCCAGACTCTGCTGTTGTATTTAAAAAGGTTCCATTAGTTTGATTTTTAAAAAGCACATTACCATTTGACGTATTCGTCACATAAATATCAAACCATCCATCATTATTGTAATCACCAATAGTTGTGGTCATCGCATCTATGGAAATATTAGTAAGAGAGGATTCGCTTACATCGGTAAAGGTGCCATTTCCATTATTCAAATACATAATGTTGGCATGATTGTATTTATCATTTGAAATATAAATATCTTGAAAGCCGTCGTTATTTAAATCAAAAAAAACGGAACAAAAGGACATATGTCCATCATTTGAAATCCCTGCAAAACCACTTTCATCTGTAAACGTGTTATCACCATTATTTTTGTACAGTATATTTGGAACAGCTTCACTTCTATTGCTTATGAAAACATCCAAAAAACTGTCATTATTATAATCTCCCCAAGACGCACCATACGAAAACATATTATTTGTGTTCATACCAGATATTTCAGAAATCTCTTGAAAAACAAGACTTCCTGTATTTTCAAACAACTTATTCCCACTAGTATCACTTGTTACAAATAGATCTTTATCGCCGTCATTATCAATATCTACCCAATTAACTGCTTTTGTTTGAATATCTAAATTAGGCAAATTAAAAATTTGCTCTACAAAATTACCATTAACATTTTTAAAAAAACGAACCGCTTGACCCACACCTGTTGTTAAAGTAATATCATCCCACCCGTCATTATCAAAATCTGCTAACGACAGTCCATTTCCCAAAAAAGTAACCCCAGAAGACACATCCATTCCCATACTAGTGGCCTCATTTTCAAATACAATTTGAGCATCCAAATCACCAATACATAACGATAAATAAATGATTATGAAGTGTTTATATTTCAAAAGTTCTTCTTTTTACGTGTAAAATACTCGTTTAAAATTATGAAAAAAAAAAGGACTTTTCAGTCCTTCTTTTTAATAAAAGTTTGAAATTTATTAATTTTATTGATGATCAACAAACGTGTCCATAACCGCATCACTTACACCCATATTACTAAAACCACCGTCGTTATAAAGGTTTTGTAATGTCACACGTTTGGTTAAATCACTAAATAAGGTAACTGTATAATTTGCACAATCCAAAGCAGTAGCATTTCCTAAAGGAGACATTTTTTCGGCATAAGCTATAAACCCATCAAAGCCTTTAACTCCAGAACCAGCTGTAGTTGGTGTTGGTGATTGCGAAATCGTGTTTACTCTTACTTTTTTATCTCTACCAAAGAAATAACCAAAACTACGTGCTATACTTTCTAAATAAGCCTTATTATCTGCCATATCATTATAATCTGGGAATACACGTTGTGCAGCCATATAGGTTAAAGCAACGATACTTCCCCATTCATTCATTGCATCTTGCTTATATAAGGTTTGCATTACTTTATGAAAAGACATAGCAGATACATCTGTCCCTTTTTGAGTCCAAGCGTAATTTTGATCTGTATAGGCTTTTCCTTTTCTTACATTAATGGACATCCCTATAGAATGTAAAACGAAATCTATTTTACCACCTAAAATCTCCATAGATTGCGCTACTAAATTTTGAAGATCTTCTTCAGAGGTTGCGTCAGCAGGAATAACTTGAGAACCTGTTTTTTCAGCCAATTCATTTATTTGTCCCATTCTCATTGCCACTGGTGCGTTTGTTAAAACAAATGTACCGCCTTCTTCATGAACGCGTTCTGCTGTTTTCCAAGCTATAGAATTTGCATCTAATGCTCCAAAAATGATTCCTCGTTTTCCTTTTAGTAAATTGTAAGACATGTTTTTATATTAAGTTATTAGTTGTTGTTTTTTATATGTTCAAATATAGTATTAATTGAGTAATTGCTTGGCATGTTCCATAGCAGAGCTAGAAACATTAGTACCTCCAAGCATTTGAGCAATTTCTACGATACGCTCTTCTGGTGTCAATTTTTTAAGTTGTGTTTGAGTTAAATCATTAACATCTTCTTTAAACACTTTAAAGTGATGATCTCCTTTGGCAGCAATCTGAGGAAGATGCGTTATCGTAAAGACTTGCATTGCTTTACTCATATCTTGCATTATAATTGCCATCTTATTAGAAATCTCACCAGAAACCCCAGTATCTATCTCATCAAACATAATGGTTGGCAACTGTGTGTAATTTGATAAAACATGTTTTATTGCAAGCATAATACGAGATAATTCTCCTCCAGAAGCCGCCTTTTTTAGATCATTAAACTGTCCACCTTTATTGGCCGAAAACAAAAATTCCAACTCATCTATTCCGTTAGCTAAAAACAAATCAGATGTTTTTAACGCCATACTAAACTTGGCATTTGGCATTCCTAGTGTTCCTAAAATGGACTCCAATTGTTTTATTAACTTCGGAATAACTTTATTCCTATTAGAGTGAATGGTTTGTGCTACCAACACTAATTTATTTTTAAACAGCTCTTTTTGATTCTCTTTTTCTGAAATGTGAGCATCTAAATTTTCTGTTTCCAAAACTTTATTTGATAAGTCTTCTCTTATATTAATAAGCTCTTTGACGCGAGACGCTGAATGCTTTTGCATTAAATTATGAAGCACCTGTAGTTTTGTGTTCACCACGTCTAAGCGATTAGGATTTGCCTCAAGCTGATCTTCTAAGTTTTCAATTTCAGAAAAAACATCATCCAATTCAATTAAACTACTATCTATACGATCATAAATAGATTGATATTGCGCACCAAAACCTACCAACTTAGACAGATGTTGTTTTATGTCTCTTAAGTTTGATGCAATACCCACGTCTTCGTCGCTTAACAATTGATGAGATTGACCTAGTTTATCTTTTATCTCTTCTACGTTATTAAGTGTTTCATATTCGGTTTCAAGCGTTTCCAATTCGCCATCCACTAACTTCGCTTCTTCTAATTCTTTTAATAAGAACAAATTGTAATCAAGCTCTTTAAGCGCTTCTGCCTTTTGATTTTGGAGTATTTTAATTTCCGAAGTGATACTTTTAAACCCTTTTAATTCTGAAATGTACCGACTCAAATTCTCGTCATTATTGGCTAGTGCATCAATAATTTGAAACTGAAAATCATCATTAGTTAGTTGTAATGTCTGGTGTTGTGAATGGATGTCTAATAAGTGCTCGCCTAATACTTGTAGATCATCTAATTTAACGGGAGTATCGTTTATAAACGCTCTCGACTTTCCTGACGGGAGTATCTCTCTCCTTAAGATAGTAACCGATTCGTAATCCAAATCTCGATTTTGAAATAATGGCTTTAGTTTGTATTTAGCAATATCAAAAACACCTTCAATAACACATTTTTTTGATGAATCTTTAACACTAGCTAAATCTGCCCTTTTACCTAATATAAGCGACAACCCACCTAAAAGAATAGATTTCCCTGCTCCTGTTTCTCCTGTGATAATAGTAAGTCCATTATTAAAGCTTACTTGAAGTTCATCAATAAGTGCGTAATTTTTTATGGTAAGTTGTGTAAGCATAAAGTTCTTTAATGTAAAGTAAAATTAACCAAAATACTTATGGTAATAACTAAAAGCTTAGAAATTTATATCGCGCCACTTTGAGGCATGCATTGGTGCTATTTTGGTTAATGTAGATATCAAATCAGATACATTAACAGTTGGTCCTCCACTAAATACTTGTTGTATTTCATCAGATTTTGTATCAAAAAACACACGCATCAAAAAAGAATTAGGCCTCTTATTGTTCATGCTTTGCAAACTTCTTATCGTCTTAGCTATTGTCTCTTTAGCTTCTTTAGGATTGGCATTCATTTGATCCAAGCCATCTCTGTGATACGAATACAATACTTCTCTATACTCTTTAAATGTTGGAGATAATATATTATCAATTAAGATAAAACGTGTTTGTCTTCCATCTTCAAGCTTCCAACCTTTAGCATTGTTTTGTTGCGAGTAATTTAAAATAGTTTGTGCTTGTTGAAAATGCTCATCACCTCCATTTGGGCTAAACGTATCTGCATCCAAACCTAAAATCATATATACATGAAATGAAAGAACCGATATTAGATTAGATTCAAATTGTGTTGGATTGTATACAAAATTCTGAAATTCTAAATATTGAAAGTCAAAATCTTGATCATTAAAATTATAGGTAGGCGATCCATAGGTTGATCCAAAAACTGGTCTCGACGATTGCACTTGAAGAGTGGCTTGAAATCTGTCTGTATCATAATCGACTATTGTAACGACCATAGTACAATCTATACGCTCTTGATTTTTGTATGATTTATTAGTCCATTGTGTATTATTCACAAATTCTCTAAGTTGACGCTCTAAGGTTTTGAAAACTTGAACATTTTCGTTACCTGTTTGTTGTGCATTTACAACCACATTGCAATTTAACTCTTGAGACCAAGACATCGTAACTACTAATATTAAAAAAATATATAAATACTTATGCATGTGTTTGTTTTAAAATTTGTTGCAATAAATCCTGTGCTACTTCTGTCTTAGATTTTAACTCATGAGCAATAATTTCATGAGACGCAGTTATAAAAGTAACTTTATTTGTTGAACCTCCAAAACCTGCTCCTATATCATTTAATGAATTCAACACAATTAAGTCTAAATTTTTAGATTCTAATTTCCCTTTAGCATGTTCCAATTCGTTATTAGTTTCTAATGCAAAACCGACTAAGAACTGCTGTTTTTTAATCGCTCCCAAGGACTTTAGAATATCTTTAGTTTTTTCTAACTCAATAGTAAACGTTGATTCCGTCTTTTTTATTTTTTGCGCTGCAATATTTTTTGGTCTGTAGTCTGCAACTGCCGCAGACAGCACAGCGATATCTACATTTTTAAAATAATTATGACATGCCTCATACATCTCTTGAGCACTTGTTACACGAATTACATTGATAAGACTATGAGATACAGTTTGATGAGATGGTCCAGAAACCAATATCACCTCAGCGCCTAAATTCGCAGCTGCTTTGGCGATTTCAAAACCCATTTTACCACTAGAATGATTTCCAACAAATCGCACAGGATCTATAGATTCGTAAGTTGGACCCGCTGTAATTAATACTTTTTTATGGCGCAGTGGTAATTTCCCTAGAATATCATTTTCAATAAAGGTAACAATATCTTCAGGTTCGGCCATACGACCTTCTCCAACAAGACCACTTGCTAATTCTCCAGATGTTGCTGGAATCATGACATTTCCGAAGGTATTTAATTTTTCAAAAGAATTTTTAGTAGATTGGTGTTTGTACATATCCAAATCCATTGCTGGAGCAAAATATACTGGACATTTCGCCGAGAGATAAGTCGCCATCAACAAATTATCAGAAGTACCATTTGCCATTTTTGACAAGGTATTTGCTGTAGCTGGAGCGATAACAAAGACATCTGCCCAAATACCTAATTCTACGTGATTATTCCACATAGCATTTTCGTCATCCTCATTAGTAAACGAAGAATATACTGGGTTTTTGGATAATGTGGATAAGGTTAAAGGGGTAATGAAGTCTTTAGAAGCAGGCGTCATAACGACCTTTACGTTTGCGCCTGCTTTTATAAAAAGCCTAACTAGGCCAGCTGTCTTGTAAGCAGCAATACCAGCAGTAATGCCGAGTAATATGTTTTTGCCGCTTAATATTGAAGACATACTTATATTATTCCTGAACGTCGTCGTCAGTATTTCTGTAATAGATTTTATCATCTAACCATTCTTGAACTGCTAAAGCATGTGGCTTTGGCAATTTCTCGTAGAATTTAGACACTTCAATTTGCTCTTTGTTTTCAAAGATTTCCTCAAGACTGTCATTGTAAGTTGCAAATTCCTCTAATTTGTCAACTAACTCACGTCTAATGTCTGTGTTAATCTGTTCTGCCCTTTTAGCGATTACAGAAATTGCTTCATAGATATTATCTGTGGTAGCATCGATAATATTTCTATCGTACGTTTCTGTTGATACAGGAGCATGTGTCTTCTTTAAATCCATTGTATGTGTAAATTAACTTTTTGTATTATATTGTTCAAATGCAGTGGTCATTTCTTCATTCATTTTATCTGCTTCTAAAATTAATTCAGAATTTGGATAAAACTTTTTAAATGTCGTGTAATAATTTATTGCAGTGTTTAATCGTTCTTCTTGTTTTGTATTGATACTATTGATTCCTAATTTATACGCAGAATCTAATCTGTAAAACATGGCTTGCTCTCTAAAGCTTGTTCCTGGAAAATCTGCTAGAAAATTATCAAATGCTTTTATCGCAGCTAAATAATCTGAAGATTCGAAATAAGCAATATTATTATATTGTTTAGCAATTTCAAATGCCTTACGCTCTAATTTGTAATCTAATTCTCTGATTAATACATTCGCTTGAGGTAACAATTCTGAGTCTGGATATTTATTTACAAACAGTTGAAATCTTTCTAGTGCATGAACAGTTTCTTGTTGATCTTTGCTATACACAGGTGACACTTGGTAAAAGCTTTTTGCTGCTAGAAACGACGCTTCTTGTACTTTTTCACTTGCTGGATAACTACTTTCAAAACGATTTAACTGATACCCTGCAGTAACGTAATCTCCCATTTCATAAAATGACCTGGCATACATGTACATTAATTTTTCAGCTTGAGGTTTACCTCTATATTTTGGAACTATTTGTGTGAAAAGCCTATTAGCTTTAGACCATTTTCCTGCATCAAACAGTTCTGTCCCCAAATTAAACTTGGTCGCAGTATCCTCAGATTTAAGCGCTTTTTGAAATTCACTACAGGAACTCAAGACTATAGATATAGCTAGTAAATAAAATAATTTCTTCATAAATAAAAAACAGGTTGCAAAAGTACGTATTTATAACGTATAATAAAAACAAATATGCTGTACTCAGTAATAACCAAAAATAGCCCATGAATTTAGGCTCTCATTATGATTAAGTA
This sequence comes from Psychroserpens sp., assembly GCF_047633235.1. Classification (GTDB taxonomy): domain Bacteria; phylum Bacteroidota; class Bacteroidia; order Flavobacteriales; family Flavobacteriaceae; genus Psychroserpens. The sequence goes on from NZ_JBLIET010000063.1 coordinate 7,979, forward strand.
ATTTTTAACTTTTAAATTAAGATTCAATTTCTTGAAGTGCCAATTTTATATTTTGTTTAAGTTGATTTGAAGCTTGAACCAAAGGCAATCTCACGATTGCTTTTGATAGTTTCAAAGCTTCTAAAACAGCTTTAATACCAGCAGGATTATTTTCAGAAAATATAAGAGCCGTTATGTCCATTAATTTAAAATGAATCTTATAAGCTTCTTTTGCATTTCCTTCTAATCCTAAATTAATCATCTTAGTAAATTCTTTAGGAATTGCTTGTCCTAAAACAGAGATAACTCCAGCTCCACCCGCTAAAATAATACCTAAAACGAGATCATCATCCCCAGAAATAATCAAGAAATCTTCTGGTTTATCACGAAGTAATTTTAAATATTGGTGCACATTATTACCTGCTTCTTTTACTGCTATTATATTTTTAAAATCCTTTGCCAACCGCAATGTAGTTTCTGTAGACATGTTAGAAGAGGTACGTCCAGGTACATTGTACAAAATAATATCTATGGGTGACACCTCAGAAACTGCTTTGAAGTGTTGATAAATCCCCTCTTGTTGTGGTTTACTGTAATATGGTGAAACTGATAAAAGCGCATCTATCTGGGATAAATCTGTTGCTTTAATTTCATCTATTACATTTACGGTACTATTACCTCCAATACCCAAAACCAACGGCACTCTACCCTTATTTACTTTAGTAATTGTTTTTATAATAGCTGTCTTTTCAGCCTGAGTAATCGTTACACTCTCTCCAGTTGTACCGCTAATAACAATATAGTTTGTACCGTTGTCAATATTAAAATTTACCAAGTTTGCCAAGGCAATATGATCTACGGTTAGATCTTCATTAAATGGAGTAATAATAGCTATCCCTGTGCCATGAAATTTTGTCATTTATAATTTATTTAAAACTGTTAAATATTTTTTTAGTTCATCTTTAAAAACTGAAAATTCTTTGGGTTTTACATCTATCATTAAATCAAATAAACGCTCATCTTCATTTGTTAATCCCACTTTGAAATTAGCTTTTGAAGATGCCGTAATCAGATTAAGCTCAAGATGATTCTCTTTGTAATAACTAATTAAAACATCAAATTTTGTATCTACAAAAATTTGTAAGTCAATATTATTGATCTTTCCTTTCCAACCGAAATCTTTTGGATTAAAATACGTATCCCAAAGCTCATTTGTATCTTTTGTGTCTTCTACAAAAGCTATAATTTTTGTTTTCGCTGCCTGAATTCCTAAAGACTTAAAAAACAACCTAAAAGATTCAAAATCAGAAAACTCGCTTACACTCAAGATAACACCAACTGTATTCATTTTATTATTGCTAACTGCAACTTGTCGCGCACTTAACAATTTATTGATGTATTTTTGATTTGATTTTTCTTTAAATACCTTTAAAATCATTTATATTTATGCTTTATACAAATGTAATAAAAACACCTAGTAAGACATTCTAAACATCCTATAATAAAATTTATGAATTATAAATATGTAATACTCTTATTTTCAATTTTAATTTTAAGTGCTTGTAAAAAACAAGAGGTTTATCTAAATAAAATTGAAGGCACACAAATCAACATTTCTGATAGCCTTGAAATTAACCAGAATATAGAGGACTTCGTTAAACCATACCGCGAGCGTGTTAACGCGGACTTGGATAGTGTGCTTGCTTACGCTGTTGATACGTATTCAAAAAGTGATGGCGATTACAATACCGCAATTGGAAACATGTTGGCAGATGCCGTTTATGAACAATCTAACCCTATCTTTAAAAGTAGAACTGGAGAGGCTATTGATTTTGTATTACTTAACCATGGAGGTATTAGATCCATAATCTCTAAAGGCGACATTACTACGAGGACTGCTTATGAAGTAATGCCTTTTGATAATTCTGCTGTGGTAGTAAAATTAAAAGGAACTCAAGTTAGAGAGCTTGTTAAATACTTAGCTAAAGGCAAACGTGCCCACCCTATTTCACGACTTAATATTGTTTTAGATGCCGACGGAAATCTTAAATCTGCAACACTAGATGGCACACCATTAGATTTTAGCAAAACATACAACGTAGCTACCAATGATTACCTATATAATGGAGGTGATCGTATGGACTTTTTTAAGACTAATGATAGTTTATATGTGCTAGATTATAAAGTTAGGAATGTACTTATTGATTATTTCTCCAAAATTGACACCCTTAATCCGGTTATTGACAACCGATTTATTAAGCTTAAAAAATAATTATGCAAAGAAGACAATTTTTACAACAAACAGCAGCTGCTTCAGCATTAGTAGGACTTAGCGGATTTGGGTTAACATCCTTCACTCCTGCAACATCTAAAAAAATAACCATATTACATACCAATGATGTGCATAGTCACATTGATGCTTTTGGACCTGATGACGGAAGAAACCCTAATCAAGGAGGTGTAGCTAGGCGTGCAAGTTTGGTTGAATCGATTAGAAAAGAAAACCCAAATACTTTATTATTAGACGCTGGTGATATTTTTCAAGGCACACCTTACTTCAATTATTATGGTGGAGAATTAGAGTTTAAGCTCATGAGTATGCTTAAATATGATGTTGCAACCATTGGAAATCATGATTTTGATAATAGTATAGAAGGGCTTTACGCTCAATTACCACATGCTAAATTTGATTTTGTATCTGCTAATTACGATTTTTCAAATACAGTCATGGATACGCACGTAAAACCTTATCGTACTATCATAAAAGATGGCATAAAAGTTGGGATTTTTGGATTAGGTATTGAACTCAACGGTTTGGTAGAAAAACGCATGTATAAAGAAACAGTCTATTTAGATCCTACAGAAGCTACTCAAGAAATGACAAGGATTCTAAAAGAGGATGAAAAGTGTGATCTGATTATCTGTTTATCCCACTTAGGATATAACTACAGAGAACCTTCTCAAAAAATATCTGATTTGAAACTTGCAAAAACTACTAAAGACATTGACCTTATTATTGGTGGTCACACGCACACATTTTTAAAAAAACCAACGGTTGTGAGAAATTTGGAAGGAAAAAACATGCTCGTTAATCAAGTAGGTTGTTACGGTATCAACCTAGGAAAAATAGATTTCTATTTTGATAGCGATAAAAATATAGCAGCAAACGGTACGTCTATTATTGTCTAAATAACTCACTTTTTTTAGCACAAAAGCTATTACAAAAATATAGTCTTATAAATTCAAAGTAATTTGACGTAAATAATCTATGGTGTAAATGACATATTTGCTACAACGACTTATATAAAAAATACACTGAAAACAGGTGTTAGTAGAAACACGATACTAATTGACTTTCTAAAGTAGGAGTTTAAATTAAAGGACATGGTGGCCTTCTATTTTATGCTGATTTCACAACATTCATATGGCCATTAATAATGGTGCTACTTTAGACCACGGA
>NZ_JBLIET010000064.1:0-11380 GCF_047633235.1 Psychroserpens sp.
TTAATCAAGGAGATCGCATCTATTATATGGTTATAACTGCGTATGATGCCTATGATATTACAGAGCTTAAAGAATCCATATTTAGTTTTCTTAAAGTGAGACATACCGTCCACCCTAATGATATGAGTGCTTTAGGACACCGCGATCAGTCTTTAGATTTTAAAAAGATGTCAGGTCTTTTTCAGATCCTGTCAGTCGTTGGATATTTTGTGGGAGCACTTATTTTATTATCAGGTATCATCGGAATTAGTAATATTATGCTAATTTCTGTAAAAGAACGCACCAAAGAAATAGGAGTAAGACGAGCATTAGGTGCCACGCCTTGGGAAATCAAATCTCAAATATTACAAGAGAGTTTAATTCTCACTATTATTTCTGGAATGACTGGAGTTGCATTTTCGGCAGGTATTATTTGGTTAATGAATTATGTTTTAAGTGAGAACGGGCCAGTACAGAATTTTGCAAATCCTAGTGTGGGTTTACAAGTCGTGTTTATTGCGTTTTCCATATTAGTCGTATCGGGCTTATTAGCAGGTCTTATCCCAGCAAATAGTGCTACAAAGATGAAGCCTGTTGACGCCTTAAGAATAGAATAAAAATAGAATAAAAGTAGAATAAAAATAATAAATAAATAACACCCAATGAAACGCACAACTACAGTTATCATACTTTTGGTTATAGTCGTAGCCTTTGCAAGTGCTTTGATTTATCTTTGGCAGAAAAATCAAGAAGATCCTATTACTTATGCCACACAGATGGCCTCAAATCAAACAATAGTTGTAAAAACTATGGCTACTGGCAGTATCGTCCCGAAAGAGGAAGTACTCATAAAATCAAATATCTCTGGAGTTATTGAGGAGATTTTTATTGAGGCTGGAGAATATGTAAAGCAAGGCGATTTGATAGCTCAAATTAGAGTAATACCTAACGTATCAAATTTAACGAGTGCAAAAAATAATATTGCATCTAATAGGAACGCTTTACAAACTGCTGAAATCAATTTTAAAACCCAGAAATCTATCTATGATAGACAAAAAGAACTATTTGATAACGGTGTTATTTCTACAAATGATTTTGATCAAGTAAACAATACATATTTACAGGCAAAACAACGTGTAGAACAATCTAGAATTGATGTGACGCAATCGCGTCAAAATTATGATATTATAAAAACGGGTACAACATCTGGTTTAGGTAGTGTAGCACAAACACAGGTGAGGGCAACAGTTTCTGGGATGGTTCTAGACGTCCCCGTAAGAGCAGGTAATCAAGTTATTGAGGCAAATAATTTTAATGAAGGCACCTCTATAGCGTCTCTTGCTGATGTTAGGCAAATGATTTTTGAAGGTAAGGTTGATGAGAGTGAAGTTGGAAAGATTAAAGAAGGCTTACCGTTGGAAATTACTGTTGGAGCTATTGAGAATCTAAAGTTTGATGCTGTATTAGATTATATAGCGCCAAAGGGTGTAGCAGAGAATGGCGCAATTCAATTTGAAATCAAAGGATCTCTTAAAAAAATAGATTCTACTTTTATCAGAGCTGGGTTGAGCGCGAATGCATCTATTATATTAGAAAAAGCAGAGAATGTTTTAGCAATTGAGGAAGCGCTCGTTCAATATGATAGAGAGACAAAGAAGCCTTTCGTAGAAATTGAAATTGGTGATCAAGAATATGAAAGAAAGGATGTAGAATTAGGAATTAGTGATGGCATTTTTGTAGAGATAAAAAACGGTATTACTAAAGACGATAAAATTAAAGTTTGGAACCAAATTCAAGGGATTTCTAAATACGCTCAATAAAAAGTCATCATTTAGTGTAACACTTTAAGAATTATAGATACTTATAGAATACTTATGAAAAAAATAATCAGTATATTAATTGTTTTAATAACAATAAGCTCGCAAGCTCAAAATAAAAAATGGACACTTATTGAGTGTGTTCAGTATGCTTTAGAAAACAATATTTCAGTAAAGCAAAGTGAATTAGATATAGCAACTGCAGATATAGATAGGCTTACAGCAATAGGCAATTTTCTTCCAAGTTTAAATGCTGGTAGTAGTGTTTCTGAAAACACAGGGCTTAGTTTTAACCCCTTGACCAATAATGCGCAAACTACTACATTTCTTTCTGTTAATGGAAATGTAAATATCGGCTATACGTTGTTTGATGGTCTTAGAAATATTAGAACGCTCCAACGTGCTAAAATTTCTAAATTGGCAAGTCAATACCGTTTGGATAAGATGAAAGATGATATTTCTCTTTTTGTAGCCAATGGGTATCTTCAAGTTATTTTGAATAAAGCTAATTTGAATGTTTTGCAATCTCAAAATGAAGTGACACAAGAACAAATAGAAAGAACAGAGCAATTAGTAGAAGTTGGTCAGTTGCCAAGAGGTGATTTACTTGAAATTAAAGCGGTTAACGCAAGTGAACAGCAATCTATTATAAATGCAGAAAATAGTATTCAAATATCTTTAATAGGACTAGCTCAATTATTATTAATTAAAGATTACGAGACATTTGACATTGAGGATGAAGGCTATGACATTGTTGATAGCGGTATAGTCAATAAAGATATCACAGAAATTTTAGCGAAATCAAAAGAAACCAGATCTGAAATCAAAATAGCAGAGCAAAATGTCGAATTGGCTAAAAAAGATGTACAAATAGCAAAAGGTGCTAATTTACCAACGCTCTCCGCATTTTTTGGCTACAATACTAGGTATGTAAATACAACATCTTTTAATCAGCAAGTAGATCCTGATAATCCATTTTTAACACAACAAATTGGCGTAGTTGAAGGTACTGGTCAATCTGTGGTAGGTCAATTTCCTAATACGATAATACAGGAGGTCGCTGCAGATCCGTTCATTAACCAATTGTATCAAAATGATGGTATAGGCTATGGTCTTAGTTTAAATATTCCTATTTTCAATGGATTCGCAACAAAAGGGAATATTAAACGAAGTAAAATAAATTTAGAGCGTAGTAAATTTCAACTAGAGCAAACAGAGTTAGATCTAGAGTCTACTGTGTATCAGGCTTATGTTGATGCTAAGGGGTCTTTTAAGTCTTATGAAGCAGCAAAGTCTGCTTTGGAATCTCAAGAATTAGCCTATGAATATGCTAAAGAACGGTATGATGTAGGATTAACAAATGCTTTTGATTTTAGCCAGTCCAAATTAAGGTTTGATAATGCTAAAATCGAAGTCAACCGTTCTAAATACGATTATATATTTAAATTGAAGGTTCTCGAATTATTTTTCGGCATACCTGCAACAGAATTAAAGTTTTAAACCATGACTAAACAAACTAAAATTATTATTACAGTTATCTCGGTAATCCTGTTAGCATTAATTGCAGGAAAATCTATGGGACTGTTTGGTAAAAAAGGAGATTTCAAAGAAGTAGAAGTTAAAAAAGTTGCTCTTCTAGATATAACTGAGACAGTTTCTGCAACTGGAAAAATACAGCCTGAAGTTGAGGTTAAAATATCGAGTGAAGTTTCTGGTGAGATTTTGGATCTTCCATATAAAGAAGGTCAGCAAGTTAAAAAAGGAGATCTTTTAGTTCGTGTTAATCCAGATTTAATTCAGTCTGCTGTGAATAGATCTCAAGCATCATATCAAAATGTGAGAGCTGGATTAGAACAGGCGGATGCCTCGTTAAAAGAAGCAAAGGCAAATTATGATAGGAGTAAATCACTTTTTGAAAGAGGTGTGATTTCAAAAGCAGATTGGGATAGAGCAATTGCCGCTTTTGAAACTGCAACAGCGTCAAGAAGCTCAGCTTACTATAGTGTACAGAGTGCAGCCGCAACGGTTAATGAAGCTAAAGATAATTTAGGGAGAACTACAATTTATGCTCCTATGAGCGGAACAATCTCATTACTCAATGTAGAATTAGGAGAACGCGTCGTTGGTACACAGCAAATGGCAGGAACCGAAATTTTAAGAGTAGCTAATCTTAATAACATGGAAGTTGAGGTGGATGTTAACGAGAATGACATTGTGAAAGTTCAAATTGGCGATTCCACCATAGTAGAAGTTGACGCCTATTTAAAAAAGGAATTTAAGGGTGTTGTGACAGAAATCGCAAATTCTGCAGCTGGTGCTTTAGCAGCAGATCAAGTCACAAACTTTAGAGTTAAAGTAAGAATTCTAGAAGAGTCTTATGCTGATTTAGTTGAAGGTAAGCCCGAGACTTATTCACCCTTTAGGCCAGGAATGACTGCTACAGTAGATATTATTACTAACAAAAGCAACAATTCAATTGCTGTACCTATTAGTTCTATTGTGATCAAAACAGAGTCCCAAATGACTAAAAGTGAAAAAGATAGGAGAGTCTTAGGTTCCGAAGTAATGCAAACTGAAGATGAAGAGAAATATGAATGTGTTTTCGTTAATGATAATGGTGTAGCTAAATTAGAAAAAGTTAAAACAGGTATTCAAGACGATACGAATATTGAAATTGTATCTGGTTTAAGTGAAGGTGCCGAAATTATTACAGGACCATATAATATAGTGTCTAAAACCCTTAAACCTGGTGATAAAATAGAGAAAAAAGGAAGTCAAATAAAAAAAGAAGAATCGCCAAAAGAGTAAGATTAGTAATAGTAATTAAATTATCTTAATGTCTATAATATTAAGTATTGAAACATCCACGACTAATTGTTCAGTCTCTCTTTCAAAACAAGGAGAGACTTTAGTTTTAAAGGAAGACTATAATATCAATTATTCACATGCAGAATTATTGCATGTGTTTATTGATGATGTTTTAAAAACCGCCAATATAAAGAAAACAGAGATTGATGCTATAGCGGTGAGCAAAGGACCTGGTTCATATACTGGTTTGCGTATTGGTGTGTCTGCAGCTAAGGGTCTGTGTTACGCGTTGGATAAGCCATTAATTTCTGTATCGACGCTTCACGCTTTGGCGAGACAGCTTGATACACAAGAAGGCGTTATTGTGCCTATGTTAGATGCACGACGTATGGAGGTGTATTCAGCGATTTACGATTATGAGTTTAATTTAATTAGAAAAATTGAGGCGCAAATACTTGATGAATTATCTTTTAAAGAAGAATTAAATAACGGTAAAGTGTTTTTTATCGGAAATGGAACAGGAAAAACAAAAGCTCTACTATCTCACGATAATGCCGTCTATATAGATAACAGATTGCCATCGTCTAAGGAGATGAGTGCTTTGGCTTATAACAAATATAAAATAGGCGAGATCGAAGATGTCGCCTATTTTGAACCTTTTTATTTAAAAGATTTTATAGCATTAAAACCTAAAAAAGCTTAATTTTTTTTCTGTATTTCAACGGTATGAGGATAAGGTATTTCTATGCCTGCAGCATCAAATGCCTCTTTGGTTCTCTCAATTAAATCAAATTTGACTGCCCAATAATTTTCTTTTTTAACCCAAACTCTTGTGAAAAAATTGATTGAGCTGTCTGCTAATTCAGACACATTTGTGGCTGGTGCAGGATCTTTCAAAGCAAATTCGTTGGTATTAATAACATCTAAAATGACATCTTTGGTCTGTTTAATATTAGAATCATAACCAACGCCAAAGGTGATATCTACACGACGCAAATCTTCCGTAGTGTAATTGACAATATTACCGTTTGAGAGGCTTCCGTTTGGTATAATAACCTCTTTGTTATCTGGAGTGGTCAATTTTGTTGTAAATATTTCAATTTCTTTTACAGTTCCAGATTGTCCTTGTGCTTCAATGAAATCGCCAATTTTAATAGGTTTGAAAATCATAAGTAATACTCCTCCTGCAAAATTAGCAAGTGAACCTTGTAATGCTAGTCCTATTGCTAAACCCGCAGCAGCTAAGATGGCAGCAAATGACGTTGTTTCAATACCAACAGTGCCTAAAACAACTACAATTAAAATGATTTTTAATAACCAACCAATTAGATTTAAAAGGAATTTTTGAAGACTTGGATCAAATTCTCTTATATCCATTGTTTTTCTAATGCCTTTGATTAACGTTTTAATAATCCATGAGCCAATAATCCAAATGGCAATAGCAGCTAATACTTTTGGGCCAAAATTAACTATGAGTTCATAAGCTTTATCGATCCAATTTTGTAAATCCATAATCCAGTTTTTAATGAGGATATAATATTAATAAAAAAACCCGAACGATAAATGAAATCGTTCGGGTTTGAATTTAGTTTTTTTTAACTAAAGCGTATTGATGTAATTGATTAAATTTATCAAGTCTGCTTCACGAGATGTCTTTATTTTATTCTTTTTAATAAAATTTAAAACCTCTTTTGAGTTTTCTGGAAACAGTTGAGCTAAGTCTTTTTTCTTAGTTGGTAGTTCACGAGCATAAGCACCACTTATGGAAACATAATAGGTGTCATCAATGTTTTTGAACTCTGCAGGCTTATCCTTGTCATAACTGCTTACCGCTGGTTTAGCTTCGTAATATTTTACTTCTTTTTTAGAGAATAGCTTAACGTTTTGATTAGTATCTGTAAAGGAAACAAAATAGCCTCTTTGTAGACCATCATCTGAGTTGATATAGTTTAATGTTGTAAAGTTTAAGTCATCAATTAGAAATGTTATTGTAACATTACTAATGCTTTTATTAAAATTTTGAATCTCACCTTCACTTACTTTGATTTCAATTTCGTCGGTAAAAGCATTATATCTAATATCGTATATTTCAGTTGGGCGAGCAGATATTTTTCCTTTCGTAAAATTTTCATAAAGATAGGGTGAGCCAATTGCTGTTTTATCTTTATCATTCATAGTAACTATAAAAGCTCCTCCGCCTTCCATTAAAGATTGGTTGGATCCGTTATCTTGTGCATGTGTATGGTTGAAACTTGAAGTTATTAGAAGTCCTAGAGTTGCAAATAGTAATGTTGGTTTTTTCATAATATTTTTTTAAATAGACATCAAAAACTATGCCCTCTTTTGTTTGGTGATTATTATATAAAATAAGGCGTTAGTTATAGTTTTTTAAATTTTAAGACCTGTTAACTTATTACCTTTAACAATTTCAATTTGCTTTTCTGCTTATATATTGGCTATTTTTCATGCTTGCTTTATTGCTCTTGCAGTTTCGTTTTCCTAACGCTTATTACGTTTAATTCGATAATATATTTTAAATTTTATTCTTATAAAACTACCCGTTAATCGCTTCAACCGTGTCAACCTTACCTTTCATCATTTCTTTAAGCATATTTTCAATACCACTCTTTAGCGTATATGTAGACGACGGGCAACCACTGCATGCGCCTTGCAAAAGGACCTTTACTTTTTTTTCTATAGGATCATAAGATTGAAATTCAATATTTCCGCCATCACTAGCAACTGCTGGTTTAACGTACTCTTCTAAAATATTTATTATTTCTTTTGAAATATCATCCTTAGATTCATAGTCATTATCTAATTGATCAATTTGCTTTGATTTGGTTTCAGGAGCATTAGGGTCTATAATGGTTTTTCCATTTTCAACATAACTTCTTATAAATTCTCTGAGTTCCATTGTAATCTCACTCCACTCCGCAATATCAAATTTTGTAATTGAAATAAAGTTTTCATCAATAAAGACACTTTTTACAAACGGGAAATGAAAAAGCTCAGCAGCCATTGGCGCAAATTTGGTATCATCGATAGACGTGAACTCATGCGTGGTTGTAGCCAGTTTTTTATTAGCAACAAATTTTAATACGGATGGATTTGGTGTGCTCTCAGCATAAATAGTTACTGGTGTTTTCTTTTTTTCTTCGGAAGCTTCAACAATTACGGCACCCGAATTTAAATAGGTTACAATTTGTTCAGCAACTTCATTTTGTACATCTGCCCATTCAACGATACTAAATTTTTCAATAGCAATAAAGTTACTAGAGATATAAACTTTTTTAACAAATGGTAAATAAAATAATTGTTGAGCGATTGGAGAAGATTTTGCCTCATCTATATTGTTGAATTCAAAACTCTCATGCTGTGTAATAAACTGATTAGTTTCAAATTTAATAATTGAAGGATTGGTAGTCTCTTTTATGGAGATGGAATACGTGTTCATAGCTTTTGTTTGTGCAAAAATAGGCAACTTGAATTTCAAATAATACTATTTTAAGAATAACATAACTTTTTTAAATCCGCTATTGTGTTAAAATAAAAATCGAGATCATGAGATGTTTTACTGCGAGTGCTGGGGAATTAAAGTGTTAAACTGTTACTATTATAACGATTTAACAATCGCGATTCCTTAAATTTTTATTAAATTTCGCTCTTATTATGAAGCCTTCTTACCATAACTGGAAATCTTATTGCTTATTACAGTGATTTTATTCAAAGTCGTGTATTAAACCTATTTGAATAAAAAGAGGTGATTGAATGTTAAATAATAAGTTTAAAACCATTTTAAAAGCTATGAAAAAGCTCTGCTTACTATTTTTCTTACTTTCTTATGTCTCTTTCGCTCAGGATTTAAACATGCAAAGTGGCAGTTTTGATAGATGTGCACCAGATAAGTTTTATGATTCTGGAGGATCTGGAGGCGCTTATGGTAGTGATGAGAACTTGACTACTACAATCTGTTCTTTAAATGCAGGAGAGTTTATTATCCTTGATTTTTTAGCTTTTAGTACACAGCTCAATGTCGACATATTAACTATTTATGATGGTGATGATAATACCGCACCAATTATTGGAACTTATAATGGTGCTAATACTCCTGGGACAGTAACGGCATCTGGTACTAATGCAAGTGGTTGTATAACTATAGAATTTGTTTCAAATGGATCAGGAACGACTACAGGTTGGGAAGCAGATATTATTTGTGCAGTACCTTGTCAAACGATAACACCTTCAATAGATAGTGCAGTTCCAGCAATTAATTCCTCGGGTTCAGTACAAGCAAATATTGGTGAGTCTATTACTTTTAATGGAAGTGCCATGTTTTCTACAGATGGGACAGGTGCAATTTATCAGTGGAATTTTGGAGATACAAATACAGATACAGGCAATACAGTCTCAAATACCTATACTGCTTCAGGAAATTATACGGTTACTTTAATAGTCACAGATGCTAATCCCGTGGGATGCGCTGAGACTATAACTATTTCTGTGTTTATTGTAGGTGAGAATGTCGTCGTAGATCAAACGACATATACTGTAGAAGAATTAGTAGAGGATATACTCATAAATAGTGATTGTGCTCAAATTAGTAATATCACATTCTCAACAGGAACAAATTTTGGTGAGGATAATGGTATCGGATACTTTATTAATGATGGTTCACTATTCCCTTTTACAGACGGAATATTATTAACTTCTGGAGATGCAAGTAAAGTTAGAGGGCCTAATGATAATGCCATGAGTGACGGTAGTTTTAATTGGCCTGGTGATGCAGAGTTAGATACAGCTGTAGGAATCAATTCAAACAATGCGTCAATAATAGAGTTTGATTTTGTGCCTTTGGCAGACAGCATTAGTTTTGATTTTTTAATGGCTTCGGAAGAATATAATGGTTCAACAGGTGGAACTTTTGAATGTACATTTTCAGATGCCTTTGCATTTTTGTTAACGGATGCTTCGGGTAATATTACAAATTTAGCAGTATTGCCTGGAACAACAACTCCAATTTTGGTAACGAATATACATCCTCTAAATCCTGGTTGCGCTGCCATTAATGAACAGTTTTTTGGGGGCTATACTAATCAAGATGCGCCTCCAATGAGTTTTGACGGGAGAACTACGGTATTTACTGCTCAGTCTGCAGTAATTCCCGGAGACACTTACCGTATTAAATTAGTGATTGCAGATGCTGGTGATGCGTCTTTAGATTCCGGTGTGTTTTTAAAAGCAGGAAGTTTTGATTTAGGTGGTGATTTAGGTGATGATATTACTATTGCTGCGGGTACTGCAGAGTGTGATGGAGCCTTAACAGTATTAGATACTCAAACACCAACTGCAGCTCACGTGTGGTATAAAGATGGTGTTGAAATAACAGGTGAAACCGGTTCTATACTTAACGTTAGCGAATCTGGAGTGTACTCAGTAGATATCGTGTTTTCAGGGATTTGCCAAGCAAGTGATTCGGTAGTTGTAGAATTTAAACCAAATCCTGTTGCAAACACACCTCCAAATCTAACCATATGTAGTATTTCTGGTACTGGTGAATTTACGCTTACTGATAATAATGCTGAAATTTTAGGGACTCAAGATCCAGCAGATTTTGTAATTAGTTATCACCTCATAGAACAAGATGCGATTGATAATGTCAACCCTCAAACAAGTCCATATACCAACACTGCTAACCCTCAAACAATTTTTGCACGTATGGCAGAATTAACTCAAGAGTGTTTTGATACAACATCTTTTGATTTAGAATTCACAAATTTGAATATTAATACAATGCTAACGCCTCTGCAAGAGTGCGATGATAATAATGATGGTTTTGCAATGTTTATGCTAACAGATTCTAATTTAGAAGTTATAGATGTGTTAGATCCTGTAACAGTTTCCGTATCCTATCATTTTTCTTTAGCAGAAGCTGAAAGTGGCATCAATCCATTACCAGTGCCTTACACAAATGTTGTGATAGATAATCAAACTGTCTTTGTAAGAGTCCAAGCTAACAGCAGTGTTGATTGCTATAATATAACGACATTAGATCTTATAGTGAATGCTTTACCTGTTCTATTGGCTCCAACACCTTTTGAAGTTTGTGATGATGATAACGATGGATTCTCCATGTTTGATTTGACATCAAAAGATATCGAAATATTGGGTGCTCAAATAGGGATGACAGTCACGTATCACGAAACGCTTATCGAAGCTATTGACGGTGTTAATGACCAATCTAGCCCATATAGTAATATCTCCGGAGGTTCTCAAACTTTGGTGGTTAGAATCACTGATGATTTAACGGGTTGTTTTGATACAGTGGAGCTTCAATTATTTGTGAATCCAATTCCATCTGTCGGTGTAATTTCAGATTATCAACTTTGTGATGATAATCTGCCAGGAGATGAAACCGAAATATTTGATTTTTCAACTAAAGACACAGAAGCAATTGATAGCCAAACAGGAGTTGCAGTCTCATACCATGAAACACTTTCTGATGCTGTTGACGGAATAAGCCCACTTGCTAATCTTTATAGTAATACTAGTAATCCGCAAACTGTTTTTGTTAATATAACCAATACAACCAGTGGTTGTGTGAATGTTGGAAGTTTTGATTTGATTGTAAACTCTTTGCCAGCATTAGTCGCTCCAACGGCTTTAGAAGTTTGTGACGATGGCACACCAGACGGAATAACGAGTATCGATTTAACATTAAAAAATATAGAAGTCACTGGTAACGATCCAAATTACTCAGTAAGTTACCACATTAG
>NZ_JBLIET010000065.1:0-11037 GCF_047633235.1 Psychroserpens sp.
TTCAACACCTTATTAGCAACAATCTTAGCCTTTTCAGCTCCAATTGCTAATGCAGTATCTATCTCTTTCAGGTTAGACATATAGTGGTTAAAACGTTCTCTTTCCGTAGAAAACTTAGAAAGTATGAGTTCATATAACGCCTGCTTTGCATGACCATAACCATAACCGCCTTTTTCGTAATTGGCTTTCATGGTTGTAATTTCATTTTTTGATGCTAATAAACTATACAGAGCAAAGCAGTTACAAGTTGCCCAATCTTTTGAGTCTTCAAGAGGTGTGCTATCTGTTGCGATAGACATGATTTGTTTGCGTAGTTTCTTTTCAGGTAAAAAAATATCAATGATATTACCTTTACTCTTACTCATTTTTGCACCATCAGTACCAGGAATAAGCATGGTATTTTCATAAACTTTTCCTTCTGGAAGTATAAAGGTCTCTCCCATTTTAGCATGAAAACGTGATGCTACATCACGCGTCATTTCAATATGTTGGAGTTGATCCTTGCCTACTGGTATGATTTCAGAATCATACAATAAGATATCTGCTGCCATGAGCATTGGATAGCTAAATAAACCAGCGTTAACATCTTCTAAACGGTCAGCTTTATCTTTAAAACTATGTGCTAATGTTAATCGTTGATAGGGAAAGAAGCAGCTTAAATACCATGATAACTCGGTAACTTGTGGAATATCACTTTGTCTGTAAAATACAGTTTTATCAACATTTAGACCAAATGCTAACCATGTAGCAGCCGTAGAATACGTGTTTTGACGCAATGTTTCTGCGTCTTTTATCTGTGTCAATGAGTGCATATCTGCTATAAAAAGAAACGAATCATTGTTTGCGTCGTTTGCCATGTTGATTGCAGGTGAAATAGCACCCAATATATTTCCTAAATGAGGTGTTCCCGTACTTTGTATTCCTGTGAGTATTCTTGCCATAGTATTGCCTGCGAAAGCAGGTATCTCTTTTTAACTAGTTTTTCTATTTGATATAGTCTTCAACTTCAACTTCGTTGTATATCGTCAGCAAAGGTAATTTTTTTAGTAGAAATGTTGAATTAATTTAACTAGTTTTGAGCCCAATGAAGATTTTTAAGAACATATTTTATACGTTATATCGCATTTGGTTCTACATTTTGGTGGCCATACCAATTATTGTGTTATTTCCAATATTGATTGTCTCGATTTTAAAAGAGTCCTGGTATCCTTTATTTTTTAAGATTGCTCGTTTATGGTCGTGGTTTATTTTAATTGGGATGGGTTTTAGGGTTAAGATTGAGCGTGAGGAGATTCCGAAGAAAAATGAAAGCTACATGTTTGTGGCTAATCATACCTCCATGGCAGATATTATGTTGATGTTGGTATCTGTTAAAAATCCATTTGTATTTGTTGGTAAAGCGGAGTTAGCAAAAATTCCATTATTTGGATTTTTCTACAAGCGCACCAGTATTTTAGTAGATAGAAACGATGCTAAAAGTAGGCAAACGGTTTTTTTAAGAGCGCAACGACGTTTAAAACAAGGCATGAGTATTTGCATTTTCCCAGAAGGTGGTGTGCCAGATGAAAGCATTGTATTAGACGACTTTAAAGATGGTGCGTTTAGAATGGCAATCAATCATCAAATTCAAATTGTACCCATTACATTTGGCGATAATAAAAAGCGATTTTCCTATACGTTTTTTAGTGGAAGTCCAGGGAAAATGAGAGCGAAGGTGCATCGTTTTATCGCTACGGAAGGATTGGAAGTTAAGGACACTAAAACAATCAATGCCCAAACACATCAATTACTATTATCCCAATTGAAAACGTTCAACGAACAAACGATTACATACAAAAAAGCCACTCCTGGCACGGAGTAGCTTTTCGTCATCATTGCTCATCATTTTGCAATAATTATCTAACCAACTAAAAAACCTAAAACTTAAAACTAAGTCCTGTATAAACACCAATGAAAAACGGTTGGAAATTACCAGACGTATCATTAAAAGTGTTTATTTGATACTTGAACGTGGGTTCAAGATTAAATCGTAATTGTTTTGAAATGTTATAATTGATACCAATTCCAAAATTGGCACTATAACTCATATTATTAATGTTTGTAGCTTCTCCTAAACGTGTTTTGTCTCCGTTATTTTCTACAGAGTACACATCATTATCACTTAAAAACAAGGTGCTAAATCCACCAATAAGATGGACTCCAATTTTAGTGTCAAGCACATTGTATTCTAATTCAATAGGGACTTCTATAAATCCTAATTGCTGGCTAATAGACCCTTGCTCTTTTAGAAACAGGACTTCTGGACCATTAGCAAACCTTAAATTATTGGCGCTTAAATAAGTCATGGTAGAATCACTTATATTAATATGTTGTAATTCCCTATCAGACGAGGCAGATGCACTAGAACTGTTAAAAGCAACTACATTATTTGTAGAATAGCCTAGATTAACTTTGCTAACTCCTGCTCTAATTGTAAGCTTTTTATTGATAGCATAAGCACCTTTTACACCATAACTTACGTTAACGTCTCCTTCTTTAGTGTTATCTACAAATTGCTCATCAATTGGAGACCCACTGCCTAAGGTGTTAAAATAGACAGGAGCCATATTTGGTGCAACACTCCAGCGTTTTGTTAAGGGATTAATAGAATCGTTAACTTTTTGACTGTCTTCGTTTTCAGTTAAAGCAATGGCTTTGGCTATGGCATTTTCTGTCGTTTCTAAGTCTTTCGTTTTTGAAGAATCTATTCTTATGTCACTATTCTTTTTCTCTAAAGCATTAGAAGATGTCACCTGAGAGGTGTTGTTTTTCTTAGTTTGCTTTATAAGTTTATCAATTTCAGATTGTTCTTTTCTAATATCGTTTTTAAGGTCCTCATCTTGAAATACAGGACCATTAGCGTTTTTTACAACAGTGTTTTTGTTTTTGAGGTTGCTGTTTTCTTTGTTGCTTTTGATTTTTTTATTTTCAGTAGAAACAATCGCATCACGTTGTAATGATTTGTTCTTTATAACCGATTTGTTTTTATGGGTCTCGTTTTTACTGTTTTCGATCTCTTGCTTTTCTTTCTCTTCGGAAAGGGTTATACTCGTTTTGTGGTCTGACGTATTAGGTGATGTAAGATTATTTTCAAGAGTATTACTGTTATTATCTTCATTGTTTTCTAAGGAATTTTTTTCGCTTCCCACAATGGTGTTGTTTTCTGCACCTTCTGAAGTATTTAATTCGGAACCATTAGGTATCCTATCTTCGTTTATTGATTCGCTATTAGACTTTTTGGTATCAACAACTTTTTGTTCAACTGGCCCGCCAGAGTTGTTTAGTAACGTATTAGCAACAGTAAACATCAATACTAGAGCTGCGGCAACACCTGCGACTTTCCACCAAATAGGAATCACTCTTCGTTTACGTTTCTCCTTCTTGAGTGCTGCCTCAATATTTTGCCAGACAGCATCACTAGGAGTGGCTTCAAAATTTTTGAGTTGCTCCTTAAAGAGTTTGTCTATGTGTTTCTTTTCACTCATTATATACTTTGCGAATTGTGACTCGCTTTATAGTGTTTTATTTTTTCTTTTAAAATCGTACGTGCTCTTGCTAAGTTTGATTTTGATGTACCAGTAGAGATAGTCAACATCTCAGCTATTTCTTTGTGCGAGTAATCATCTAATGCGTATAAATTAAATACTAACCTATAACGGTCTGGTAACTCTTGAATGATATTTAGTAGATAGTCAATGCTCATGTCATCGTCTTCAACATCTACGTATACATCTTCAATTTGGTCTTCATTTATAATGTCAAAAACACCAGCACTTCTATACCGCTGTAAAGCAGTGTTGATGGTAATACGTTTCATCCAACCCTCTAATGAGCCTTGACTTTTAAACTGACCAATCTTTTTAAAAATCGTTAAATAGGCGTCTTGTAAATTATCTTGGGCTTCGACGTAATTGCGCGAATACTTCAAACAAACCGAAAACAACTTACTTGCATATCGCTTGTATAATTGGCTTTGAGCTTGAGCATCATTATGTTTACAGCGCTCTATGAGCTGGTCTAAACTCACATAATTTGTTTTAATTAATTTATATTATTCTTCTACTGGAACTTCTACAATTAAGTAGAGGTCACTTCCATTATTGTCTTTTCCTTGCCAAAATTTAAAGACATGCGGACCAATATCATTAACCTGATAATTGAAGGTTGCCTGAGCTTCGTTTGAATTAGCTTCTAAAGTTTCGCAATTTGAATCTTCATAAACTGTATTGACTAGAATTATAGTGGTTTCGTTTTCGTTATTTTCAACCAAAAAGGTGTTAAATATGTGACAACTAGAGGGTCTAAAGTAATTAACCTCTATAGAGTAGACTTGTCCAAACTGAAATGCCTCAGGAACATTGACACTTTCAATGGGCAATGGTTCGTTATAATAATTTAAGACGTCACTATCATCACTGCATGAAAACAGAGAAAACATTAAGAAACTTAATAAAAAAATCTTTTTCATTGATATAAATTAATTTTAAAACATATATAATTTCACCATGTAGATGCAGAAAGTATAAAAAGGTTGCGTCTAAAAACAAAAAAATCCCTAGAAGAGGGATTTTTTTATTTTGAAATATTTTTTATTCCGCAGATTTGATAGTTGCTCGAACTTTTTCTTCAAGTTCATCCATCAATTCAGGGTTGTCTTTTATCAATGCTTTTACTGCATCTCTACCTTGACCTAATTTGGTATCACCATAGCTAAACCAAGACCCGCTTTTTTTAATGATTTCTTGTTCTACAGCAACATCTAATATTTCTCCAACTTTAGAAATACCCTCACCATACATGATATCAAATTCACACATTCTAAAAGGGGGAGCTACTTTGTTTTTAACAACTTTTACTCTAGTTTTGTTACCCATTACGCCTCCATCTGTGTTTTTAATTTGCGTAGAACGACGAATGTCTAAACGCACAGAAGCATAAAATTTCAAGGCATTACCACCAGTAGTGGTTTCTGGATTACCAAACATAACACCAATTTTTTCACGTAATTGATTAATGAAGATGACCGTACAATTTGTTTTGCTAATTGATCCTGTTAATTTTCTAAGTGCTTGAGACATTAAACGTGCATGTAATCCCATTTTAGAATCACCCATTTCGCCTTCAATTTCACTTTTTGGGGTTAATGCTGCAACTGAGTCAATAACAACAATATCAATAGCGCCAGATCGTATTAAATTATCTGTAATTTCTAAGGCCTGCTCTCCATTGTCTGGCTGTGAAATTATTAAATTATCGATATCTACTCCTAATTTTTCGGCATAAGTTCTATCAAAAGCGTGCTCTGCATCAATAAAAGCGGCAATACCTCCAGCTTTTTGAGCTTCAGCAATGGCGTGTAAAGTTAATGTGGTTTTACCAGAAGATTCTGGTCCATATATTTCAACAACTCTTCCTCTAGGATATCCGCCAACTCCTAAAGCAATATCTAAACCTAAAGATCCAGAAGAAATAGCCTCAACATCTACTACCGCTTGATCGCTCATTTTCATTACTGTTCCTTTTCCGTAGGCCTTATCAAGTTTATCTAATGTTAATTTTAATGCTTTTAATTTTGCTTCTTTTTCACTGCTCATTTCCTTGTTATTTTTATAATTAATCTCCTTTAAAAAGGGTTAGCTAAAATACAACATCTTTTAATTTTTTTTGACTTATGACGCAACCTTTTTAAACTTTTTGCATCTACTAATTGAGATTGGGAAATCTTGCTATGAAAAAGAAGCTCTAATTCTGTAAATGGGTTTAAAGGTTATTGACAAATTGAAACGAAGAGCTTTGTACTTTTTATTAATTTAAAAAGTGTGCGACTTAGTTTGAAGTTTCTCACGGCACGATAATTTTAATAAATCCTATAGGATAGGGCATATTCAACAAATTTAAATTCTTATTAAAAAATGAGATTTTTTAGAAAAATTATTTTTAACAAGGCTTCTAGTGCTGCAGTTGTAGTTCATGTGAACAGCAACTGTAAAAGCGACGGAGGCTAACTCGTAATCTGTTTTTAAGGTAAATTTAAAAATATTAATCACGAGTTAGTCCTCTAAAAAAGCCCCGTTTATGTCGAATCCTCGGGGCTTTTTTATGCTTTATACTTAACACTCGATACTTTTCCTATCTTTGCCCTTCATTTTTTAACCTTAAAAATTAGTATAGCATGCAACTGTACAATAACTTGAGTGCTAAAGAGAGAGCAGAGCTTATTGAGAAAGCGGGAAAAGAACGCTTAACAATCTCTTTCTACAAGTACGCCAAAATTGGCAACACTCAAATTTTTAGAAATCACCTCTTTTTAGCATGGGATGAATTTGACGTCTTAGGGCGAATTTATGTCGCTCATGAAGGTATAAATGCTCAACTTTCTGTTCCTGCAGAAATTTTTGAAGCCTTTAAAAATCATCTAGACACCATTACTTTTTTAGAAGATGTAAGATTAAATATTGCTATTGAGCATGATAATTTTGCCTTTTTAAAACTTAAAGTCAAGGTGCGACAAAAAATTGTTGCAGATGGTTTAAATGACGAGACTTTTGATGTTAGAAACAAAGGTGTTCATGTGAATGCATTAAAATTTAATGAACTTATTGAAGATCCAAATACAGTTTTGGTAGATATGAGAAATCATTATGAAAGTGAAATAGGCCATTTTAAAAATGCTGTAACTCCAGACGTAGACACTTTTAGAGAATCTTTAGATATTATTGAAGAAGATTTAAAAGACCATAAGGAAGATAAAAATCTTGTGATGTATTGTACAGGCGGAATTAGATGTGAAAAAGCAAGTGCGTATTACAAGCATAAAGGATTCAAGAATGTATTTCAATTGGATGGAGGTATCATTAATTATGTAAGAGAAGTTGAATCTAGCGAGTTAGAAAATAAATTTATTGGTAAGAATTTTGTGTTTGACGAACGTCGATCAGAGCGCATTAGCGATGATGTAATAGCTAATTGTCATCAATGTGGTAAACCGGCAGATCTCCATACCAATTGTGCGAATGGAGCATGTCATTTGTTATTTATACAATGTGATACTTGTAAAGAAAAAACGGAAAATTGTTGTTCAACAAATTGTATGGAAATTAATAGATTACCTTTTGAAGAACAGAAAGCGTTTCGTAAAGGCCAAGGGAATAGCAATGATATATTTAAGAAAGGACGCGCAGATCATTTATCTTATAAAAAGGATTTGAGAAATATTTTTGATACATTTTTAAAGGAATAAAAAGTTCTGTTTAGGGGTTTTTTTAAGGTTTTTTCTAGGGAATTAATTTTAAGAGTAAAAAATTCATCCATTGATAAGTAAGTTACAACTCAATTTTCAATTTTAATAACACACGACTATCACGCGTCTTTTTTGTGAATAAATAATCCTATATTTACAGTTCAAAAGAAACATTAATCTTCATTTGATATTGTAATCATAGTATCAAATTATATATAAAATTTCATGAGTTGTAAAAGTTGCTCAACGGGTACGGATGGACAACCAAAAGGATGCAAAAATAATGGGACTTGCGGTACAGATAGCTGCAACAAACTTACTGTTTTCGATTGGTTAGCTAACATGACGTTACCGCAAGGTCAAGAACCTTTTATTGGTGTTGAAGTTCGTTTTAAAAACGGGCGAAAATTATACTACAAAAATACCGAAAATTTAACCCTTAGCATTGGAGATATTGTTGCCACACAAGCTAGTTCTGGTCATGATATTGGTATGGTAACACTTACTGGAGAATTGGTAAGAGTTCAAATGAAGCGTAAAAAAGTAAATATTGATGACGAAGAAACCGTTATGAAGATTTACCGCAAGGCAAGTCAAAAAGATATTGATATTTGGTCAGCAGCTAGAGATAAAGAAGAGCCAATGAAAGTCAAAGCAAGACAGTTTGCGATTGATTTAAAACTTCATATGAAAATCTCAGATATAGAATATCAAGGAGATGCAAGTAAAGCGACGTTCTATTATACTGCAGAAGAGCGTGTAGATTTTAGAGAACTTATCAAACTTTTTGCACGTGAGTTTAGAACGCGTATAGAAATGAAACAAGTTGGGTTTCGACAAGAAGCAGCTCGTCTTGGAGGTATTGGTTCATGTGGAAGGGAGTTATGTTGCTCCACTTGGTTAACAGATTTTAGATCGGTAAGCACCTCTGCAGCGCGCTATCAACAACTATCGCTTAACCCTTTGAAGTTAGCAGGACAATGTGGTAAATTAAAATGTTGTTTAAACTATGAATTGGATGCGTATCTAGATGCCTTAAAAGCATTTCCAAAATCTGATATCAAGCTGTTTACCGAAAAAGGAAAAGCAGTATGTCAAAAAACAGATATTTTTAAAGGCCACCTTTGGTATGCTTATGAAGGAGAATGGATGAATTGGCACGTGTTAACCACAGATCAAGCCAATGAAATTATAGAGAAAAATAAGAAAAGAGAAAAAGTAGCAAGCTTAGAAGAGTATGCCTCAGTATTAATCGAAGATACTAAAGCAGAGTTTGAAAACGTTGTTGGACAAGATAGTTTAACACGATTTGATGGTCCAAAACGCAAAAAGAAACGTAGAACTAATAAAGGTAATCAAACACAACGTCCTAAAAACACAAATAATAGTAATGCAAAAAAGTAAGTACTGGATACCATTTGTAATACTCGTTCTAAGCATTATGTCTTGTGATTCTAATCGTGTTTTTGATGAATATCAGTCGGTTTCTGGAGAATGGGATAAGGATAACGCAGTTGAGTTTAAGGTCACGCCTCCAGACTCTACAGAGGCCTATAATTTGTATGTTAATTTAAGACATACAGAAGCTTATAAATTTAGTAATTTGCGTTTAATCGTTGAGCTAAATTACCCAAATGGAAAAACTCAGAAAGACACATTAGAATATATAATGGCAAATCCAGATGGTACATTTTTAGGCACTGGGTTTTCAGATGTTAAAGAAAATAAATTGTGGTATAAAGGGCATGAGCAGCCATTTCTATTTGATGAAATAGGAGAATATAGTATCAGTATACAACATGCGATGAGAGAAAATGGAAGCATCAATGGCATAGACAAATTAGAAGGCATCACAGATGTTGGTTTTAGAATAGAGCATTCGCAAACGTATTGATTATGGCAAAAAAAAGGACAGAAAAGAAAAAACCTACTAAAGATAATGCTCAAAACTTTTCAAAATATATAAGACGCTTCTGGATCCTTTTTACAGGAGGTGTTTTTACCTTTTTCTTTATGTTTCTATTAGCATCTTGGGGGCTTTTAGGAGAAATGCCAGATCATACTATTTTAGAAAACCCAAAAACATTTTTAGCTACAGAGATCATATCTTCAGATAATCAAACTTTAGGGAAGTTCTATTTAGATGATAATAGAACACCTATAGATTATGAGGAGTTACCAAAAGAGTTGGTCGATGCATTAGTCGCTACAGAAGATATACGCTATTACGACCATTCAGGTATCGATTTTAGAGGCACAATGAGAGCCATTTATAAAATGGGACGAGGTGGTGGTGCAAGTACTATTTCTCAACAATTGGCTAAGCTATTGTTTACAAAACAAGTGTCTTCAAACAAGTTTCAACGTATTATTCAAAAAGTTAGAGAGTGGGTGATTGCAACCCGTTTAGAGCGTCAATATACGAAGGAGGAAATCATTGCGATGTACTTTAATATTTATGACTTCGGAAATAATGCCGACGGAATAAGAAGTGCGACCCGTATTTACTTCGGGAAAGAGCCTAAAGACTTAAAACTGAAAGAATCTGCAATGTTAGTGGGGATGTTTAAGAACTCATCGCTGTATAACCCTAGATCAGATCGTAATCCTGTAGGTGTAAGAAACAGACGAAATGTTGTTTTAGCTCAAATGTACAAATATGAGTACATTTCCGAAGCCATAAAAGATAGTCTACAAGATACACAGCTAGACTTGAATTACTCTCCAGAATCACATCGTGAAGGAACGGCTACTTATTTTAGAGCGTATCTTGATAAGTTTATGAAAGATTGGATCAAAGAGAATCCAAAACCAGATGGATCTAAATATAACCTTTATAACGACGGACTCAAAATATACACCACTATAGATTCTAGAATGCAGCAGTATGCAGAAGATGCAGTAGGACGTCACATGCCAAGATTGCAAGCAGAATTTGATAATCAAAATACACCAGACCGAAATAAAACAGCACCATTTTTAGAACTTGATACCAAGGAAATAGAAAAATTAATGAACTCTGGTATGAGACGATCGGAACGTTGGAGAGTTTTAAAATTAGCTGGGAAATCTGATAAGGAAATCAAAGCTTCGTTTCAAATACCTACGCAAATGAGCATTTTTGCATGGAAAAATGGAAAGCCTACCGAAATTGATACGGTGATGAAGCCTATGGATTCAATGCGTTATTATAAATCATTTTTACAACCAGGAATGATGTCTATGGATCCTCAAACAGGTCATGTAAAAGCTTGGGTTGGTGGTATGAATTTTAGACATTTTCAATACGACCACGTAAAAACAGGAAAACGTCAAGTTGGGTCAACATTTAAACCATTTGTATACGCTACAGCTATAGATCAACTCCATTTATCACCCTGTGATACGATACCAAGACAACAAATAACAATTGAAGCTGGTAAGTATGGAAACCCAGAGTCTTGGACAGTAACGAATGATGATGCTCGTTATGACGGTTTCTTAACGCTTAAAGCAGCTTTAGGAAGTTCGGTAAATACAGCAACCGCACGTTTGATGGATAAGGTGGGGCCAGAGCCTGTGGTAGATATGGCAAAAAATTTAGGAATAGAGTCTTATATTCCTGCGGTACCAGCAATTGCTTTAGGGACACCAGATATTAGTGTGTATGAAATGGTTGCAGCCTATTCAACATTTGCTAATAAAGGCGTGTATAACAAACCCGTAATGGTCACACGCATTCAAGATAAGAACGGAACAGTACTTTTTCAGTTCACACC
>NZ_JBLIET010000066.1:0-10880 GCF_047633235.1 Psychroserpens sp.
ATATATTAAATCTTATTAATAATTTTTAGAGATTCTAAAATGCTTAACTAAATTCAGCTTAAGTTAATTAAGGATCAATGTCAAAAAAAGAATCGTTTCTAATAAACCGAGTTAAAAGTGTGGGTTATGCTTTTAAGGGTGCTGTATATTTAATTAAAACAGAAGCTAGTATAAAAACACAAGTTTTTTGCGCTATCCTTGTAACCATTGCCGGATTTTATTTTAATATTTCTAATACGGAGTGGTTATTTCAAATTGTATGTATTGGCCTAGTCATGAGTTTAGAAGGCATGAATACTGCTATAGAAAGTGTCGCAGACTTTATTCATCCAGAAAGACACGAGGCTATAGGTAAAATAAAGGATATTGCTGCAGGAGCTGTTTTTATTGCTGCAATTTGTACTGTAATTACTGCTTTAGTTATTTATGTACCAAAGATTTTCTGAATTAATTAATAGTAACTAGACTTACAGTAATCAACTCATTCTCTGCCAACTTTGGCACTAGCACATGATAAGTTACGTTTGGAGCTTCTGCTGTTTCATTAAGAACGAACGATATGGATAAGGATAATTGATTGTTATCGCAATTTTTCACCAAACCGTCGTAATCAATAGTATCAAACCCATTAGTAAGTGCTTTTTTACCAATGAGCAAATCAAAAGCTTCAAAATCTATTTGAGGGGTGCACGTTCCTGTAACTAGATCATCAAAAATAGTTTGGGATCTAATAATGATAAAATCTTCTGATATATTTATATCCATTTGATAAGGCGTATTAATACATCCATACGCAACTTCGAGACTTGTAATATCAATAGTTAAAGATGTACAATCATCGTCATTAGAGCACGATTGTGTTATTAATATTAACGAAATAACAACAATAAAATTGATAATTGGTCTCATAATTTATGACGTTTATGACTAAGATACGAAAATCCTCTAATGGTTATATCAAATTTAAAACATCTCTCTAGGAATAACGTTAGTTATTTGTATTTTTGTTGAGATGCGCACGTATCTAAAATTTGAAACTTAAACTATTTCCGTTGTCACGGAAAGTGAACATGGCAAAGAAAAAAACCAAAACTAAAGGTAAACCTAAAACTACTCCGAAATTCAAAAAACCGAGTCTTAAGCTATCTAGTCAGCAAAAACTGATTTTTGGTAGCTTACTAATTATATTAGGTATTTTAATGTTTGTCGCTTTCTTGTCTTTTTTCTTTACTGGACAGGCAGATCAAAGCACACTTAGTGAAATTAGTTCTAGAGATATAAAAGCTCAAAATTGGCTAAATAAATTAGGTGCTTGGACGAGTGACTTTTTTATCAATAAAGGTTTTGGTTTGGCGTCTTTCATATTTTCTGGTTTACTATTCTTATCTGGTATTTATATCACGTTAGACATCAATAAATCAAGACTTCGTCGCCATTGGATTTGGGGAACCCTAATCACCATTTGGATTTCAGTATTTTTTGGTTTCTTCTCTCATAAATATGACACTCTTGGCGGCACAATAGGTTTTGAGATAAATTCACTTTTTCAAGATTATATAGGTAAAATAGGCACTGTTTTACTCCTCATTTTTGTTTTAATCACTTATTTAGCCATTAGATTTGGTATTAATGGAGATTCGTTTGTAAAATTATTTAAACGTGCTACGAGTGAGATTAAGAACGAAGTGAACTCAAATAATATAGACGATACTTTTGTTGTTGATAATGATTTATCTGTGGAAGCTGAAGATATTAAATCTGCATTTGACCTAAAAGTTGAAGATCCTAAACCTAAAGAATCTGTCAAAAAATCAGAACCTATACGTCAAATATTAGAACCAGAATTAAAAGTTAGTCTTACGAATGAAGACCAAAAAAAAGACAGTGACTTAAGTATGGAAATTGAAACTGTAGAAGAAGAGATTTCAGAAACTGATAATTTATCTAATAAGCTTGTTGAAGATTATGGTCAATTTGATCCTACTCTAGATTTGAGTAAATTTCAGTTTCCACCTTTGAATCTCTTAAAAAAATACGACACTGAGGGTATTACGATCAATCAAGAGGAACTTGAAGACAATAAAAACCGAATTGTAGAAACTTTAAATAACTACAAAATTGGTATCGCAAGTATCAAAGCAACGATTGGCCCCACAGTTACCTTATATGAAATCGTGCCAGATGCAGGTATTCGCATCTCAAAAATTAAAAATCTTGAAGATGATATCGCCTTATCTTTATCTGCTTTAGGGATTCGTATCATTGCTCCAATTCCTGGAAAAGGGACCATTGGTATTGAGGTACCAAATAAAAACGCAACCATTGTGTCTATGCGATCTGTTATTGCATCTCAGAAATTTCAAAAATCTGAAATGGAATTACCAATCGCTTTTGGTAAAACAATTAGCAACGAGACTTTTGTTGTCGATTTAGCTAGAATGCCCCACATGTTAATGGCTGGTGCAACAGGACAAGGTAAATCGGTTGGACTAAATGCAGTTTTAACCTCGTTACTTTATAAAAAACATCCTGCAGAAGTTAAGTTTGTATTAGTAGATCCAAAAAAAGTAGAATTAACATTGTTTAATAAAATTGAGCGTCACTACTTAGCAAAACTCCCGGATAGTGAAGAGGCTATAATTACAGACAATACTAAGGTTATTAATACATTAAATTCCTTATGTATTGAAATGGACAACCGTTACGAAATGCTTAAAAACGCTCTTTGTCGTAATATTAAAGAATACAACACCAAATTTAAAGCACGTAAATTAAATCCAAATGACGGTCATCATTTCTTGCCATATATCGTTTTGGTTGTTGATGAGTTCGCAGATTTAATTATGACTGCTGGTAAAGAAGTAGAAACTCCTATTGCACGTTTGGCTCAATTGGCACGTGCTATTGGGATTCATCTCATTGTTGCGACTCAGCGTCCATCTGTAAATGTAATTACTGGTATTATCAAAGCTAATTTCCCTGCACGTATTGCGTTTAGAGTCACTTCAAAAATTGATTCTCGTACTATTTTAGATGGCGGTGGTGCAGATCAATTAATTGGTCGTGGTGACATGTTATATACCTCCGGAAATGAGATAACACGTATACAATGTGCTTTTGTAGATACGCCAGAAGTTGAAAGAATTACTGAGTTTATTGGTGGACAGAAAGCCTATCCTGAGGCCTATTTGTTACCAGAGTATGTTGGTGAAGAAAGTGGCACAAGTCTTGATAATAACATTGAAGATAGAGATAAGCTATTTAGAGAAGCCGCCGAAATTATTGTCACTGCACAACAAGGCTCTGCCTCTTTATTGCAACGTAAACTAAAATTAGGTTATAATAGAGCCGGACGCTTAATAGACCAATTGGAAGCCGCGGGTATTGTTGGTGGTTTTGAAGGTAGTAAAGCACGACAAGTTTTGGTTACCGATTTTGTAGCTCTAGATGCTTTGTTGTCGAACGAACATTAATTGAAACGGTACATTTCCGAAGGGAATAAAAGATAAAACGATGAAACAAATAATTGTAGTATTAGCATTTTTAATTAGCAGTATAGGATTTTCTCAAGATTCTAAAAAAGCAGAAAGATTATTAAATGACGTTTATAATAAAGCCAAGGCTTATGAGAATATCTCAGTAGATTTTAAATACGTTTTAGAAAATATAAGTGAAGATATCAAACAAGAAACTCGGGGTGACGTTGTGATGAAAGACGATAAATACTTGCTTCATATTCTTGGAGTAACTAGAATATTTGATGGTAAAAAGTTATATACTATTAGTCCTGAAGATGAGGAAGTAACTATATCATCTGACAATTCTGAAGATGAAAACAGCATAACGCCTAGTAAAATGATGTCATTTTACAAAGATGGCTACAGGTATGAAATGGATATTATTCAGGATATAAAAGGGAGAAAAATTCAATTTGTAAAATTGAATCCTATTGACACTAATTCTGAAATAAAAGAAATTTTTTTAGGTATTGACGCTAAAACGAAACACATTTACAAACTGATTGAGGTTGGTAAAAACGGAACAAAAACAACGTTGACTGTTAATTCTTTTAAAACTAATGAGCCAATATCAAAAACCTTATTTACTTTTGACGAGAATAAGTATAAAGATTATTACATCAATAAGCTAGATTAAGCTAAGCCAACCTTTGCATGAAAATATTAGATAGGTACATACTTACGACCTACCTAAAGACATTTTTGACTGTGTTTATTATACTCATGTTCATTTTTGTTTTGCAGGCTGTATGGTTATATATTGGAGATTTAGCGGGTAAAGATTTAGACTCGTTTATCATTCTAAAATTACTTCTTTACATTACACCTACTTTAATTCCTTTAATACTTCCACTTACTATATTACTAGTTTCAATCATGGTGTTTGGCCAATTTGCCGAGAATTATGAGTTTGCCGCTATGAAATCTACAGGTATCTCTTTGCAACGCGCTATGAAAAGTCTTAGCGTTTTTGTCGTATTGCTTGGTATCGTGACTTTTATATTCTCTAATAATGTAATCCCGTGGGCCAATAAAAATGTTTATAACCTACGTAAAAATATTGCTCAAGTAAAACCTGCAATGGCAATCACAAAAGGTCAATTTAATGATATTGGCAGCTATAATATTAAGGTTGAGGATAAAAGTGGTGAAAATGGTGAATTCCTTAAAAATGTAGTCATTCATAAAAAGGCAGCTACAAATGCAAAGAACAGAACGGTTATTATTGCTGAAAGTGGACTACTAGAAGGAAATGAAAATTCCAATCTTATACAGTTAATTTTATACAATGGTAATTACTACGAAGAAATTGTAAATAGAGACCCAAAGCAAAACAGAAAGAAACCCTATGCCAAGAGTTATTTTGAAGAGTATACTATTAATGTAGATCTAGAAGGATTTAATGATGTTGACATGGATGACCAAAGTTATGACAACCGTTATAACATGCTAGATGTTAATGCTTTAAATTACACTATTGATAGTTTGTATGAAAAGAGGATTGTAGCGTTAAAAAACTTCTCAACCACACTATACAATAGAACATCAATGGGAACATTAGATAAGAATATATCACCTCAAAAAGATTCTATTTTTGAAGGTAATATTTTGAGCTTATTTAATGATAAAACGAAAATACAACTCCTTAATTTGTCTAAAAACAGCATTAGCAGTACAAAACAAATTATTAGTTCCAATAAGCAAAATTTCACAGCGCAAACCAGATGGAGAAACAAGCACGTAATTTCTCTTCATGAAAAATATGTTTTAGGTATAGCATGTATTATCCTCTTTTTTGTTGGTGCTCCACTAGGTGCTTTAATTAGAAAAGGCGGTATTGGACTACCCTTGGTAATCGCTATACTCCTGTTTTTAACCTATCATTTTATTGGTATTTTTGCGAAAAACAGTTCCTTAGATGATTCAGTAAACCCTATAGTGGCATCATGGCTATCTACTGCTATTATGTTGCCATTAAGTGTTTACCTAACGAGACGCGCTACAAAAGACAGACCTTTGTTTGAATCTGAAGGACTTTTAAACCCTCTAAAAAAACTATTCGGTATCAAGAGTAAAATACTCGTTTTTGACACCAATGTACTTGATACTAATTCTGAAGAATACAGTACATTGTTGGGCTATGATAATAGTAAACTAATTGATGTCGTCAAGCATTATAGACAATACGATTATGATATTGGTTATAAGAATTCATCCATTGAGATATTGGAGTCTAGAGGTATCACCAAACAAGAATTAAAATTTGGAGGTAACCTAACCGATCATGCCTACGAAGAATCTTTGAGACTCAAATATTTATATGAAGAGAACTCTAAATTGGCGTTTATACTTTACTTTATTGCAGTAATCTTTACACTCCCTGGAGCTATTTTAAAAAATAACGGTTTTCCTACAATTGGTGATTCGTTATATATAATTGGTTTATGTATAGGTGTTATCTATTTATTTGCACTTATCAAATCCTTTATAGATAACTCGAACTTGAACAAACAACTTGGAGCAAATAATGTATCAAACGTAATTATTTTTCTATTACTTGGATTACCCCTTTATTTTATCTTTTACTTCTTTCAAAAGAAAAAGATTAATGAAGATTTAAAAATAAGCGCCATTAAAAGTGCAAGCACGGCTCCTGAAATTTTAGACATAGAAGGATTTAAATCAAAGCATAAAGAGTATAAAACCTATGCTAAATACGCCTTAATATGGTACTCATTTGCAGTGGTACTAGGTGTTTTATTCTTCGTGTTTAAAAACAATAAATTACCAGCCGTTGCATCTGCTTCAATTGAATTATCTGCTGTCTCAAGTTTTCTTTTTTTAGTATATTCAATTATCTCGTCTATAACATTTAATAAACTCTACGTGTTTATAAACCACTCAAAAAACACGAACACTATTCTCTGGACCATTTTAGGGTTTGTAATCTACCCTGTTATTTATATTTCAAGACAGAAGAAAATCACTGAAGACGCTTCAACAGAGAAAAAATAAGCTATATCTTTGCATTTCAAAACATATAATAATGACGACATATACTACCCAAAGTACATCAAAAACTAAGTTAAATACAATTGAAGACGCTATTCAAGATATTAAACAAGGTAAAGTTATTATTGTTGTCGACGATGAGAACAGGGAAAATGAAGGGGACTTTCTAGCGGCTTCCAGTAAAATCACACCTGAAACTATAAATTTTATGGCCACTCATGGCAGAGGTCTAATTTGTGCGCCTTTAACAGAAAGCAGATGTAAAGAATTAGATTTACATATGATGGTAACGAACAACACAGACCCTATGGAAACTGCTTTTACCGTTTCTGTTGATTTAAAAGGAAATGGTGTCACCACAGGCATCTCTGCTGCTGATAGATCAAGAACTGTTCAAGCGCTTATAGACCCTAATATGAAGCCATTTGAATTGGCAAGACCAGGACATATTTTTCCGCTTGTTGCCAAAGATGGTGGTGTTTTAAGACGAACCGGTCATACAGAGGCTGCTATAGATTTTGCACGACTTGCTGGCTTGGAACCTGCTGGAGTTATTGTGGAAATTATGAATGAAGATGGCACAATGGCTAGACTTCCTCAACTTATGAAGGTTGCAAAAAAGTTTGATTTGAAAATTGTGTCTATTGAGGATTTGGTTGCTTACCGTATGGAACACGATTCTCTAATTGAAAAGAAAGAAGATTTTGATATAGAGACACGCTTTGGAAAATTCAGATTGCGTGCCTATCAACAAACCACTAATAAACAAATTCATATTGCACTAACAAAGGGCGTTTGGTCTAAAGACGAGCACGTATTAACTCGTATTAATGCAACCTTAGTAAATAATGATATATTAGGCACGCTTACTAATAATGTGGATGAAAAACTTGATGATATGTTTAAGGTTATCAATACCGCAGAAAAAGGTGCGATAGTCTTCATCAATCAACAAGCACAATCTATGAATCTTCTAAAACGTTTAAACATCTTAAAAGACACGCAAGTTGAAGACAAAATCGTGAAAGCTCCAAGTATTGGAATGGATTCTAAAGATTTTGGAATTGGTGCTCAAATTCTTCATGATTTAAATATCCATAAACTCAGACTTATCTCAAACACGCAACAAACCAAACGTGTTGGAATGATTGGTTATGGTTTAGAGATTGTGGATTATGTCAGCTATTAAAGTGAAGCTTTTATAGCATTTACCATTTTAAGAGCGCGTTCTTTAACCTCGACTTCAGTCCATGACAGTTTAATTAGGCATGATATATTTCTACCTATAAAATGATCAGACTGTTCAAATTTTGCATGCTTAATATTTTCTAGACCTTGCCTTACTTCCGAAGATAATGGAAACAATGATTTTGCATCTTTAAGATGATGCCACTCTCTAATATAGTGCCAATTATTATCAAAATAATTCCAACATACATCAACACCATTATCTTTAAAAGCACTAGATACTTTTCTAGATGTTTCTAAATCTGGCAGAAAGAAATTTAAAAACGCATAGCTTTCCTCTCCACCTTCAGGAACCCGTCTAAACGTGACTTCTGGTAGTACAGAAATAGCATCACGAAGTATCGTATAATTCTTTTTTTGAAGCGCAATAAACTCTGGCAAACGTTTCACTTGAGCCAATCCAACAGCAGCATTTAATTCTGAAATTCTAAAATTATAACCTAAAAACGGATGAGTTTCTGCTCCTCTATCGTTTCCTTCGTGGTCATGACCATGATCACTGTAATGATCTGCATGAAGATAATAGTCTTTCTTGTTCGTTATAACTGCGCCTCCTTCACCACAGGTAATGGTTTTTACAAAATCGAATGAAAAACAACCTAAATCGCCGATACTGCCCAACGGTTTACCCTTATAAGTGCCACCAATTGCCTGACAAGCATCTTCAACAAATAAAAGGTTGTGTTTAGTACATATACTTTGAAGTGCATCTAAATCACCCATACTACCACACATTTGAACAACCATAACTGCTTTGGTCTTTGGTGTTATAGCTGCTTCTACAGCCTTAGGATCTAAGGTTAAAGTGTCATCTATGTCGACTAAAACAGGAATAGCGCCTAACATCATGATGGCCTCAAAACTAGCTACAAAGGTAAATGTTGGTATAATGACTTCGTCTCCTGCCCCAACACCAGCAGATGCCAATGCTACAGATACTGCGGCAGTACCACTAGAAACGAGCTGCACGTGATTTGTTTTAAAAGTATTTACAAGTTCTGCTTCTAATTCTTTTGCTTTCCAATGGCCATTTCTCATGCCATCAAAACCGTAGCGCATTAACACACCGTTATCTAGAACGTCATTAACTTCTTTACGTTCTAGGTCACCAAATAATTCAAATCCAGGCATGTGTAATTTAGAGTTTTGAGTTTATTAATAAAATAAAGGACTTAATGTTTTCGGCATTGAAATCGATTAAAGGTGCTCCAATCTTATCATTATATTGATTTACTAAAGCTAAACCTTGAGTAGAACGTTTATTAAGATAATGAATTCCCAAACGTGTATTATAAGATTGACTATCAGAAATATCTACTTTTAAAAGTACAACTTGAGAAGCTATGTTTTTGTAAGCTTCCGAAGAAAAAAACACTTCGTTTAAAATTTCAGAAGCTTCCGTTTTTTGATGGTCCGTAACAAAAGCTAAGATAGGCATGTCTTGAGTTTTCGATAGTTCTAAAGCCACTTTATAATCTGTTATCCAATTGTTTTTATCTTGAGCCGACAATTGCATTGTAAAGGCTAATGCTAAAATGAATAATACTTTTTTCATTATGAAATTTATGTGTGTGCGAAATACTTCGCCATTACGGTTTAAACAAATATAATTAAATCAAAAGCACATTAAAAGGTTTTACCTACATTTCTATAACAGCGTCGTTAAGTTGTTTCCTAACCTTCTTAAAACTAGAAAACTTATCATCTTCTGCTCTAAATCCAACTGGCAATAGTAATACAGATTTAAGGTTTTTATCTTGAAGTTTTAAGACATCATCAAATGCTTGAGGATTAAATCCTTCCATTGGACAAGAGTCTATTTGCTCTATAGCACAAACAGTCATCAAATTACCCAAAGCGATATAAGCTTGTTTTATTGACCAGTCTTGACGTTCTTCTATGGTTTTGCCTTCCATTGTTAACTTAAGATTCTTTTTAAAAGGCTCTAAAATTGTTTCTGGTGTTTCCCTAATATCCTTAACATTACCAAAATGTATATCAATATCAGTATCCGTAATATTATCTTGGACACAGATAACTAATAAGTGCGACGCGTCAACGACTTGCTTCTGGTTGTAAGCATGTGGCACTAATGCTTCTCTAGTTTCTTTACTTTTTATAACTAAGAGACTCATCGTCTGTAATCCAAAAGAAGTTGCTGTAAGATTAAACGCTTGTTTTATAATATTTATTTTTTCTTCGGAAAGTATTCTTGAGGCATCAAACTTTTTGGTAGCATACCTCCATTTCAATTGATCTATAGTATTCATGTCTGTTTTTAATATTTCTGCAAAAATAAGCTTTGATCTTTCAAAAGCTCATTATGTCCTATAAAAAAAATCTATCGTTCTATTAAAATACTTCAAAAAAAGCTACCTTTTATTTGAAAGAATTAAAAAAGGGTTCTATATTTGCACTCGCATTTGAGGATACCTCAATGACACACTTCGGAGAGTTGGCAGAGTGGTCGAATGCGGCAGTCTTGAAAACTGTTGAGGGTCACACCTCCAGGGGTTCGAATCCCTTACTCTCCGCTTACTGAATCCGTAAATAGCTATAGAATAGTGTTTTACGGATTTTTTGTTTCGAAAACTGAACGATTCTTGTATTGTAGATTTATTACTTCGTATAATTATGGCTATTGAAAACACATAGCCATACTCAATACGGTTTCTCCTACATCAAAGGGCATCCCTAATAAAAGATACCATTTCATATGACGTTATAGAGGAACAACTATTACATTCTTTTGGCCATTTGGGTCAATATGATGGTGTTTTCTAATTCATTCATTAATATTTATAAAACCGATACTATAAAATTTTCTTAATTGACACTCTATTTACTTACTTGTAATTAGTTCTTCTAAATTTTCAATTTGAGAGGTTTATTGTAACGCCTGGTTACTTTGTCATTTTTATACACGATAGTTAGAATTAGGTAGCCCTATTTTGGGACAAGTTCACATTGTTGCCATGACTACTTATAAGAAGACAAAACATCCTCTAGATGCTTAGGAATATAATTGAGATATATACAACATATGTTATATATATCCTATATTTGGGTGTATATATAACATATGTTGTATATACTATTGTT
>NZ_JBLIET010000067.1:0-10044 GCF_047633235.1 Psychroserpens sp.
TAACCAGAATATATTTTAATACCATCATAAGAATACATATCATAATAACGGTTTTGCATAGCCTCTGATGCCTCATCTAAATTCATATCCTTTGCGAAGGAAAAATTGCATTTATTTTGAAAATCAAAAAAAGAAAGAAAACTTCTAACCCTTTTACAAATACCACAACCTTCATCAAAATATATCGTCAATGTATCTTTCATTTTTTAAAATTATAATTAGACTATTAAATCACTTAAATAATTGAGCTTTCCCAGGGCTGCTGCTCTTTTAGTTTTTTTGTATTGCCTATTCCTTTTTCTAATAAACCATCTTTGGCATCATAAATACGGTATTCCATATTTTGTGTATGAAACTGTGGTGATTCAACCATGATAACGCGCAATTGACCTGAATCATAATTACATCGTTTTTGAATGGAGTTTAATAGAACTTCATGGTGTAAATGCCCATCTCCAAAATTCCAACCCACTACCTCTCCAGCTAACATTTCTCCGTCTATCCAGCGATAATCGGCTATACTATCAACGGCTTTAGGAATTAATTGATTGAGCAACCTTCCAGGCAAATGCATTAATCGGAATCCAAGAATCATAGAAACGATTCCCTCAGCAAAATCATTTTCATAAAGTTTTCCCATTTGAACTAAAACGTCCTTAGAGGTTTTAGGAATTTTATTTTCAAGAACGTCCTTAGAATCACCTTTAAATAACCAAACACTATAGGCCCATGTTCCAGCATAATACCTCATAGATAATAAAAAGGAAATATATTTTGGAAATAAATTCCCTAGAAGGGGTAAAACAAATAATGAAATTAATAATATTATAATTAATATTGGGGAGGTTATTTCCATGGGATTAAACTCTAAATTACCATAAAATAGCATCCATGCTCCAAAGACCATAATGACATTCCATTCAAGTGGCACGCCCATTGGGAAGTTGGCAAAAATAAAAATATGGAAAAGTGTAAGCGCTATTAATGCATAAAATGTCATTTCAGAATTGCCTATAAACACTAATAAAAGTATGGGCATTACAAACTCAATGATTGTCCCTAAATGAGCCATATAACTTGCTTTTCGGCTAGGGCGAAGGTCTTCAGGATAGGATTTAAATAAACTCTTTTTGAAGTTGTCAAAGATAGAAGGAGTAAAGAGGATACTATTGCTCAACATTACACTTACAGCATATGTGAAATTAGGTGTGAGTTTAGAAAAAGCCGCCCAAAACCAAATTCCAAACCAAATAATTTTTAAACCATGGCCAGTTTCAAGAGGAAACATAAAGCATATGGCCATTGGTAAATAAATGTCTGCTCTAGCGGCCAAATAAATAGTTCTATCTAAAATACCACAAATAATAAGTAGTAAAATAACAGGTAAAACTATGTTAGGTTCAATTGATGGGGCTATGCAGACGCGTATTAAAGAAACTAATAGCGCTAGATATAAGGTAATATCTAACCAATTTCGACTGTCATTTTTAATTAATGGGATTTTTGTAAAGCATGGGATTTTTATCGTTTTTGGTCTTAAAAAATAAGTAATCCCTCCTATGATAGGTGCGTATCGGCCTGTTAAAGGACCACTGGCACCACCCAACCCAAACACCTCAATCAGAACGGTCCAAAAA
This sequence comes from Psychroserpens sp., assembly GCF_047633235.1. Classification (GTDB taxonomy): domain Bacteria; phylum Bacteroidota; class Bacteroidia; order Flavobacteriales; family Flavobacteriaceae; genus Psychroserpens. The sequence goes on from NZ_JBLIET010000067.1 coordinate 1,638, forward strand.
ATGAATTTACCCAAGGCTTCTGGATTTGTCCACCAAAGATAAAATTCAGAAATACTTCCTAAATCATTTGAAAATGAACAAAACCAAAAGAACATTAAAACATAGAACACTATCTTTATTAAATAGAAAATTGCAACTGAAAGTGGCGAACCATAGCCTTGAACAGCCCAAGTCTGGCAAACTTTTTTGGCACGTTCCTTATAGGATAATTTTTTCCATTCCTGAAAATCATAAGGTAATGGCAGAGGATTAAGAAATTTTTCTAAAGGTGTCATAAATTTTTATTTAAATAATTCTAGTTATTGTTTTTTTAAACAGGTCTCTTTTCTTTTAGTACAAATTAATTTTCATTTACTAATTTTTCTAAAACCAACCTGATATTTTCTGGTATTGAAACAGATTTATTTTCTACTCTATTTACAAAAACATGAATAAATTCGCCATAGGCACAAGCAGTATTCTCACCTTTTTTAAAAATTCCAACACCATAAGTAACAGCACTATTTCCTAACTTTTTAACATATAAACCAGCTTCAATTTTATCTGGATAAGCGATTGGGGATCGGTAATTACAATTAGAATGTACAACAAAACCAACAATTGGTGCGTTCTGAATATTTAAACCACCATGCTCGATCAAATATTGATTGGCAGTGGTATCAAAATAAGAATAATAGATGACGTTATTTACATGTCCATAAACGTCGTTATCCATCCAACGCGTCGTTATTGGGTGAAAGTATTTATAATCGTCTCGATGAATTGGTTTGCCATCTGTCATATTACTTCAATTTAAATTAAATAATGTTTCCAAAACACATATATTTTATTTCTAAATAATCTTCAATACCGTATTTAGAACCTTCTCTTCCTTGCCCTGAAGATTTCACACCACCAAAAGGCGCAACTTCTGTAGAGATTAAACCTTCATTAATACCCACCATTCCATATTCCAAAGCTTCAGCTACTTTCCAGCAACGCGCTACATTTTGAGAATAGAAATAAGATGCTAACCCATAGATAGTATCGTTTGCCATTTGTATGGCTTGTTCATCTGATGAAAATTTATATATAGGTGCAATTGGTCCAAAAATTTCTTCGGAAGAAAACAGCATCTCTTTTGATGCATTTCCAATAACAGTTGGTTCAAAATAGCAGTTACCTAATGCGTTTCCTCCGATTAAAATAGTTCCTCCTTTTGCTTTGGCATCTTCTACAAATTGGGTTATTTTTTTAACCGCATTTTTGTTGATCAGAGGCCCAATATTTACGCCTTCATCTAATCCATTGCCAATTTTTAATTCAGAAACTGCTTTGCATAGTTTAGCAGTAAATTCATCATACACCTTTTCATGAATTAAAAAGCGATTAACGCATACACAGGTTTGTCCCGCATTTCTGAATTTTGAAACCATTGCTCCGGCAACAGCTTGATCAATATCAGCATCTTCAAAAACAATAAATGGTGCATTACCTCCCAATTCTAAACTGAGTTTTTTTAAACTATTTGAACTTTGTGCCATTAAAATTTGTCCAATTTTAGTAGAGCCTGTAAATGATATTTTTTTTACCAATTCGCTTTCACAAAACACTTTTCCCATCGCTGCAGAGTCGCTTCCAACCACAATATTAATTACACCAGGCGGAAATCCGGCTTGTTCTGCTAAATGCACTAATGCTAATGCTGTAAGTGGGGCTTCGCACGTTGGTCTTATAATTACTGTACAACCAGCAGCTAAAGCAGGCCCAACTTTTCTGGTAATCATGGCCAATGGAAAATTCCATGGTGTCATAGCTGCAACTACACCAATAGGTTGTTTAATAACTACGATTCTTCTGTTTTCTGTATGTGGCGGAATAACATCTCCATAAATGCGTTTACCTTCTTCTGCAAACCACTTTATAAAAGAGGCACCATAAGCAACTTCTCCTTTGCTCTCCGCTAGAGGTTTACCGCACTCTAAAGTCATAATATCGGCCAATTCGTCACTGTGTGCTATAATAAGGTCGTTCCATTTTTCTAGAATAGAAGCGCGATATTTAGCGGTTGTTTTACTCCAGGGTTTAAAGGCTCTGTCCGCTGCTTCAATCGCTTTTTTGGTCATAATAACATCTCCATCGGCCACAGTTGCTAGAGTTTCTCCGTTCGCGGGATTCATAACTTCGAAAGAGGCCGTTCCTTCTTTGGTCCATTGGCCATTAACATAAGAACGGTCAAATAATAAGCTTTTATTCATTATTAAAAGTTGTTATCGTATTAGTCAAAAAGAATGATTTGTCGCAAAGCATCACCAGAAGCTAATCTTTCAAAACCTTCATTAATATCTTCTAAATGAAGCGTATGAGAAATTAATTTATCAACCTCCAAACGACCCGATTTATATAATTCTATATAGGCCGGAATATCCCTTGAAGGAACACAGCTTCCTAAATAAGAACCTTTTAAAGTTTTTTCTTGCCCTACTAACATAACTGGTGATAATTGCAATCGTGCATCTGGATGTGGTAAGGCAGCAGTAACTGTAGTTCCACCTCTTTTTGTACTCTGAAAGGCGAAGTCTAAAGCAGAAATAGCACCAGCAAATTCAACAGATATATCCACACCACCATTAGTTAGCTTCATCAATACTTCTAATGCGCCTTCTTTTGAAGAATCTATAGTATGGTGTGCGCCTAAAGCCAATGCTGCTTTTCTTTTTTCAGGATTTAAATCTGCTGCAATTATTTTGCTTGCTCCAGCGGCTTTTGCACCTAACACAGCTGATAATCCTACACCTCCAAGTCCAACAATCAAGATACTATCTCCAAATTTTAATTGCGCTGTATTTACGACAGCACCAACACCTGTTAAAACCGCACACCCAAATAAAGCAGCAATATCAAAAGGAATCTCCTTATCTATTTTTACTAAAGAATCTACAGATGCAACAGCATGTGCTGCAAAACCAGAAACACCTAAATGATGATAGATATATTCGTTATTTTTATGAATGCGTTTATGACCTCCTAATAGTGTGCCTTTTCCATTGGCTTCTGCTCCAGGTTCACATAATGCTGCACGACCTGTTTGACAATAGGAACAATCACCACAGGATGGTAAAAAAGCAAAGACAACATGATCGCCAACCTTTAATTTTTTAACACCATCGCCTAATTCTATGACTACACCAGCAGCTTCGTGACCTAATACCATTGGTAGAGGTCTTGGGCGATTACCATTAATTACGGACAAATCTGAATGACATAAGCCGGCTGCTTTTATTTTTACAACAACTTCATTAAAACCAGGTGTATCTAACTCTACCTCTTCAATTCTGAGAGGTCTTGAGGTTGTATAGGGTCGCTCCAAATACATTTTATGTAAAACTGCCGCGCTGGTTTTCATAATTTAATAACCTCTTAATTTTGCGTAACGATCTAAATGGTAATTATAATCCCCTAAAGTTTGTTGAGCAACACGTGCTCTTTTAATAAAAAATCCAATCTCAACGTCATCTGTCATACCAACACCACCATGCATTTGTATGCCTTCATTAGATACTAGCTTAAGGGTTTGACCTAGTTTTGCTTTTGCCAGACTAGCTATTTCCGTAAGATTATTTTCGTTAGTATCAATAGCTTTTAATGCTTTTATGACTACAGATTTAGAAAGCTCTATATCAATAAACATTTTAGCCGCTCTGTGCTGTAATGCCTGAAATGAACCAATAGCAACTCCAAATTGTTGTCTCTCTTTTAAATAAGCTATTGTTTTTTCAAAGCATTCTTGAGCACTTCCTAACATTTCTGCTGCTAATCCTATAGCGCCAATGGCATAGATTTTTTCTAAATCTTCAAAACAAGAAAGATTCATTTTGTTTTCTTTAGGAATAGAAGTATTGCTAAAATTAACTTTTGCTGCATTTCTATTATCCATCATCATGGTTCTATTTACCTTTATGCCTTCTCTATTGGAATCCACTAAAAACAGTTGAATTCCTTCTTTATCATTTACGGCCCCAGAAACTCTTGCAACAACCACAAATTTATCAGCCACATGGCCATCCAAAACAAAAGTTTTCGACCCGTTAATTGTATAAAAATCCCCGTCAAGTGTTGCTGTAGTAGCAACATGTGTTGGGTTGTGGTGTGTTTTTTCTTCATGAGCAAATGACATTATTAAGTTTCCCTCTGCCAGTTCTGGTAATAACATGGCTTTTTGGGGATCACTACCACATAAATTTATGGCGGTTGTACTTAATAAAACTGTAGATACCAATGGAGATGCTGCTAACGTTCTTCCTGCTTCTTCAAGGGCTTGTCCAAGGCCAATATACCCAAAATCTAGACCACCAAATTCTTCAGAGATGTTAAGTCCTGTAAGACCTAGTTCTGCCATTTCGGCCCAAACAGAGCGGTCAAAGCCATCTGGGTTATTAGTGTCTCTTAGTTCTCTTAATGCCGATATTGGCGATTTCATGTTTAAAAAATCCTTTACAGATTCTTTTAACATAGCTTGTTCTTCGTTTAATACTAATGCCATAATTTTTTATTTAGAAGGTAATCCTAATATATTTTTAGAAATGATATTTAATTGTATTTCAGAAGTTCCACCTTCAATAGTGTTTCCTTTACTTCTTAAAAAACGCTTCGCTATAAATCCATTACTCGTAGCTTCGCCCTCTATAGCCAATTCATCCATTCCGCCTGCTGTCATAATAATTTCCATTGCTTCTACATTTAATTCTGTCCCAAAATATTTAAACAAAGAAGATGCTGCGCCAGAGTTATTACCTGCTTTAGCCTCATCAATAGCGCGCTCAATTGTCATATCATAAATCGCTAAATTCATTTCATGAGTTACCAATTCTGTTCTTAGAATAGAGTCATTAAGCACACCGTTATGAAGTCCAACGGCATCTACAACAACGTCTCTTGTGCTAAACTTTTGATCTGCTTCACCGATACCACCGATCATCTGACGTTCATGTGTTAACAAATATTTTGCGATGGTCCATCCTTTATTAAGTTCACCTACCAGGTTTTCCTTTGGTACTTTCACGTCGTCAAAAAAGGTTTCTGTAAATGCTGACTTACCACTAATTAATTGAATAGGTCTTGCTTCTACACCTTCAGAATTCATGTCAATCAGTAAAAAACTGATGCCTTCTTGTTTTTTTACTTCTGTATTTGTTCTAACCAAACAGAAAATCCAATCAGCATTGTCACCATAAGAGGTCCAAATTTTAGAGCCGTTAATGAGATAATGGTCTCCTTTATCTACTGCTTTCATCTGTAGGCCTGCTAAATCACTTCCTGCGTTAGGCTCACTATACCCCTGACACCAGCGTATTTTGGCATCTACAATATCTTTTAAATAATGACCCTTTTGCTCTTCTGTGGCAAATTTTAATAGGGCAGGACCTAACATGGAAATTCCAAAGCTAAATAAAGGTTGCTTGCACCTTAGTCTTGTCATTTCTTCAGCTAAAATTTTATTTTCTAGGGGTGATAAGCCTCCACCACCATATTTTTTATCCCAATAAGGAACAATCCATCCTTTGTTATGCATTCTTTTGAACCATATTTTTTGATCTTCGGATGTAAAGTCTGAGTTTCGACCACCCCAATAAAGTTCGGCAATATCTTTAGTTTGCCCTCTCATGCTTACAGGACAGTTTTCTTCCAACCAAACACTAGTCTCTTTTCTAAATTCTGTTAAATGGTCAATCATTGTTTCCATTGCTTATTGTATATTAAAATAAATTATCTAAATGTTTATTCTTGGACCGATTCTAATGAATCCTTAATATTCTATTTACCAATGAATTTAGGTAAACGCTTTTCTTTAAATGCTGAGATCCCTTCTACTAAATCGTGACTTTTAAAAGCAGCAACTTGCTTCTTAGCCTCATAAGTAATGTTTTCATATAAGTCATGGTTCATTGCGTGAAACATACTTTCTTTAGTAATTCCTATGGCGATTGTTGGTCGTTTTGCAAGACGATGAGCCCAGTTTTTAGCTTTGTTTAAAAGCTCATCTTCTAAAACTAACTTATTTGTTAACCCCAATCTGTGGCACTCTTCACCTTTAATTTTTTGACCTTCTACTGCAATTTCTAATGCTTTACTATAACCCACTTGCCTTGCCAACAGCCAACTTGCTCCACCATCTGGTCCTAAACCTATATTGATAAACGCATATAATAAAGCGCTTTGTTCGGACATTACCCTAAAATCACAAGCGAGAGCTATTACAGCTCCAACACCTGCCGCAGTTCCATTAACAGCAGCTATTATTGGTTTTTTTAAATTACATAAGTTGCGCATTAAGGGTTGATAGGTATCTATAATGTGTCTGCTTCCTTCTTCTGGCGTCAAAACACCAAAGGTATCTAGATCTGCTCCTGAGCTAAACCCACGTCCAGCACCTGTTAATACCATAGCACGAATGTCTTCGTTTTTTTTAACTTTAGTAATGGCTTCATTTAAACCATCTACTACATCTTGATTTATCGCATTGTATTTATTAGGACGATTTAACGTTACAATAGCAATATCATCTTCTACTTCGAATAATACTGTATTTGAAATACCCTTTATAAAATGTTTTTCATGATCACGCTTTTTTATTGTCATTATTCTATTTATTTGAATCTGCGTAGGCTTGAGCGATAAACTCTGCTACGCAAGCTGGTTTTTCTTGATTTTTTAGTTCAAATACGAGCATCATCTTATAGCGCAACCCTCCAGGTATGTCTTCAGCGGTTAATAAAGATACCCTAGCTCTAATTAATGAATCAACTGGAGCTGCATTAGTAAAACGCACTTTATCTAAACCATAATTTAGTCCCATTGAAATATCTAGTATCTTGAAGGTTTCAAAACAAAATTTTGACGCCAAAGAGAGGATTAAAAATCCATGAGCAATTGGTTTTTTATAGGGCGAATGTTTTGCAGCTAATTCTGGATTTACATGAATCCATTGATTATCATCTGTCGTTTTTCCAAAATCATTAATTTGTTCTTGGGTTATAGTATGCCATTCGGACAATCCTAACTCTTTACCAACATAGTTTTTTACATCTTCTAAATGCGGAATTTCAGTTGCATATGCTTTATCCGTTAATTTCTCTTCTGCCATAACTTTAATAATTCTTTTTTAGGCTATTTTTTAATTAAACGGGTAAAGACCCACCATTTGCATGCAAAGTATGGCCACTAACAAAACCTGCTTCTTTAGAAGCTAAAAACAGATAAGCATACCCCATGTCTTCAGGCGTCCCAATGCGTTTTACGGGAATCATTTCAATACCGGCCTTAACGACTTCATCTGGCATTGAATCGGTCATTTCAGATTGTATAAACCCCGGTGCTACTGCATTTACAGTAATATTATATTTCCCGACCTCTCTGCATAAAGAGTGCGTAAACCCAACAATTGCTGCTTTACTTGCAGAATAATTGGTTTGTCCGAATGCCCCTATAAAAGCATTGATTGAAGATGCAGAAATGATACGACCGTACTTAGCTTCTTTCATATGAGGAACAACAGCTTTCGCAGTTACGAATAATGAATCTACATTAACGGCCATGACAGTATCCCATTCTTGACGTGTCATTTTTAAAAATGATTTATCTCTGATAACTCCGGCATTATTTATAAGCACATCTATTTTTCCATACTTTCCAATAATTTCAGCAACGGCTTCATCAACAGATTCCTGATTAGTTACATCTACTTTTTGGAAAAAGATGCGCCCTCCATTTGCTGTAATTTTATCTGCTGTTGGTTGTCCGTCCATTACATCCCATAATGCTACCGTAGCTCCTTCTTTACAAAACACCTCACAAATTCCTTCTCCAATACCTCTAGCTCCTCCTGTGATAATTACTATTTGTCCTTCTAATCTTTTCATTTTTGTTTCTTTAATTATATTATTTCTTTTAATCCTTATCCTGCCTTAAAACCGCCATCTAATAGCAGATTTTCTCCGTTTACATAAGAGGAAGAATCACTTAGTAGCCATACAATAGCTTCTGCTACTTCTTTAGCTGTCCCTATGCGTTTCATTGGCACTCGTACTTGTGTTATGTAGTCTTGCACTTCTTGCGATACATCGTCCATAATAGCTGTTTGTATAAATCCAGGACAAACAGCATTTACTCGAACATTAAAAGCGCCATATTCTAGTGCTGCAGTTTTTGTTAATCCAATCACCCCATGCTTAGCTGCAACATAATCTCCAGCCGTTGCTAATCCATTTAATCCTGCTAAGGAAGAAACATTTACAATTCGTCCAAAGCCTTTAGGTAGCATACATTTTAATTCCTCTTGCATACAATAAAAAACCCCTGATAAACAAATTGAGATCATGCGTTCCCAAGACTCAAAGGGGATTTCATGTATTTGTCCAATACCACCCGC
>NZ_JBLIET010000068.1:0-9993 GCF_047633235.1 Psychroserpens sp.
TTTTTAAGCCAAATGGCCTTTGTAAGTTCAAATTCATCATTTAGATGGATTACAAATTACACTTCTGAAGAGTCAAATTTTGTGTCATTTTCTATAAAGTTAATCTTAGAAGTAGTTCCTGGGACATTGCTAATGCATACAAATATTTTCATCTCAAAATAAGATTTAAAGTTTTAGTTATGAATTTATTTATTTATAATTTTCCAAAAGTTTATACTGTTCTATAATTGCAGCTTTGAATTCCATTTTTAAATCAGATACTAAATCCATTACACTTGGTGAATTTGAAATAGTAGCAACACCTTGACCTGCCGACCAAATGGTTGCCCAAGCTTTAGCCTCGTCTTTGTTAGCCGTTAACTCTTCTTTAAAATCTACTTTTTCTTTTCTGGCTAACATGTCTTCCGTAATACCTATAGCATTTAGACTGGGTGCTAAAAAGTTTGCAGAAACTCCAGAAACTGCTGCTGTATAAACAATATCATTAGCACCACAATCAATAATCATATCGCGGTAGGCTTTTGGTGCTTTGCTTTCTTTAGTATTTATAAAACGGGTCCCCATATATGCTAAATCAGCTCCCATTTGCATGGCAGAAGCGATGTCTCTTCCGGTACTAATACATCCAGCTAGTAATATGGTTTTTTTGAAGAATTTTTTTATTTCTGACACCAATGGCATCGGATTGATAGTTCCTGCATGGCCACCTGCCCCAGCTGCTACTAATATTAAACCATCTACTCCGGCTTCTGCTGCTTTTTCTGCATGACGCTTTTTAATGACGTCATGAAACACCAACCCCCCATAATTATGGACTGTTTCTACCAATTCTGAGACAGCGCCAAGAGAGGTAATGATTAAAGGAACTTTGTGCTTAACACATAGTGCTAAATCTGCTTCTACTCTTGGGTTAGAATGATGTACAATTATATTAACACCAAAAGGTGCTGCTTTTTTCCCTGTTTCTTTTTCAAAAGCAAAAAGTACTGTTTTTATTTCGATAAGCCATTCCTCAAAGCCTTCTGATGTTCTTTGATTTAAAGCGGGAAATGTACCAATAATTCCGTTCTTGCAGCACTCTATTACCAATTGAGGTCCTGAAATTAAAAACATTGGTGCTGCAATTACTGGCAACGATAGTTCTTTAATAAATGATGCTTTACTCATTTTCTATATATTTATTTTAAAGTACTCAAATTGAAAGCGGCTTGACTGCTTTAAACTGCAGCCTGCCTTCGTTAGGATTTGTAATAAAAATCCTTTTTTAAAGTCGTTTTCCTCAAAAAAGATTATCAAGAAAAGCCCTACCCTTGTGTAAACCTCAAAATTACTATTTATTTTTATTAGATAACTTCAAATAATCCAGCAGCACCCATTCCACCACCAACACACATTGTACTTACTACATATCTAGCACCCCTGCGTTTTCCTTCAATTAAAGCATGCGCAACCATTCTAGATCCGCTCATTCCGTATGGGTGTCCAATAGAAATAGCTCCTCCATTTACATTTAATAGATTGTCATCTATACCTAATCTCTCTCTGCAGTATAAAACTTGCACGGCAAAAGCCTCATTGAGTTCCCAAAGCCCGATATCATTAATTGTTAAACCATGTTGTTTTAATAACTTTGGGATTGCGAAAATTGGACCAATACCCATTTCATCTGGCTCACAGCCAGCAACAGCTATCCCTCTATAAATTCCTAAAGGTGTTATATTTTGTTTAGCCGCTAAAGAACTTTCCATTAAAATGCATGCTGAAGCACCGTCTGATAATTGACTGGCATTTCCAGCTGTAATCACGCCACCATCAATAACCGTTCTTAACCCAGAAAGGCCATCCATGTTTGTTGTAGGCCTGTTTCCTTCATCTTTGGATAAAGTAACATCGTGGTATGTAATTTCTTTAGTTTCCTTATTCATTACACCCATATTGGTTGTGGTTGCAATAATTTCTTGGTCGAATTTACCAGCTTCTTGAGCAGCAGCAGTTCGCATTTGGCTTTGGTAACTATATTCATCTTGTTGTTCTCTTGATATGCCATAACGCTTAGCAACGATCTCTGCAGTTTGAAGCATTGTCATATAAACATTTTTGTGCTGAGCCACTAAGGCTTTATCCACAGCTCTGTAAAAGTTGGCTTTTTCATTTTGCACCAAACTAATAGATTCTAATCCACCACCAATAACAATATTATGACCGTCAGTAATAATTTGTTTTGCAGCTGTTGCAATGGCCATCATTCCAGACGAACATTGTCTATCTATAGTCATTCCACTAACTGTTACAGGTAATCCGCCAGCCAATGCTGCCAATCTTCCGATATTTTGTCCAGAAGTACCTTGTTGCATAGCACAGCCCATAATGACATCATCAACTTGTTCTGGGTCAATTCCCGCTCTTTTTACAGCTTCACGAATAGCAAAACCTCCTAAAGTTGGTGCTGTTGTGTTATTATAGACCCCTCGGTAAGCCTTACCAATAGGTGTTCTTGCTGTTGAAACAATTACTGCATCTTTCATTTAGTTTATATTTTAATTAGTATTATTTATTCTGAAACTTTCAAAACCAAGGTTGTTCACCGAGTAATCGCATTTGTCCTTTCCTCTTTTTATTCTAACGACTCTGCACCCTTTTAGTTTAGCAATCTGACCAACCAAACTCTCACCAGTGCCAGCCGCTGCAGAAACTAAAACTTTATTGCCTTCCTTAATGATTTAGGCAATCCATGTGGCCTTTGTGCTAATACTATTTACTGATTCTTTAGTTTGATATTTCTCCCTTTATATTAATCATATATTCTTTATATCGCATTTTTCCTCTTTCTGTTAAATGAGGGAAAATCAATGCATAACTCATTTCCAAACCCTCTATTATTGAATAATTTTCGGAGCCTCTAATTTTGTTTTGTGCAAACCAAAAATGACTATTTACCCATATTTGTTCAACTAATTTATCATAAAGACCAGGAAAATCTTCTGGCTCAGGCTTAAAGTACCCCATGCCTATAGAGAGGTAGTTTAAGTTTTTAATGATTTGCATGGACTGGTTTATTTGCTTCTGCATTTCATTTTTTAATATTGGATACGATTGTAAAATATTGTAGGTATCTAAATAAAAGAACATAAATTCTTTTTCAAATTCTAAATATATTCTGGGTATTTCAAGCGCCATTCTTCCTTTATTAATTAAGACACTGGTTTCAGACATTCTTTTGTCTAGATTAATGACCATATACTCACAAACTGCAAAAACTAAATCTTGCTTTGTCGCAAAATGGTAATTAAAATTACTTAAACTAATGGACGCTGATTTTGCGATATCTTGATTTATGACGTTGGCAATTCCGCTTTTATTAAAAAGCTTTATAGTCGCAAGAATAATCTTTTTTTTAGTTGTATTCATAGTGTTATATTTACAAATATAATAACTCTTATGTTAATAAAGAAACAATTATTTGTATATTTAATACTAAAAATATAAATAAATCAATTTAAAATATTAGTTTTACAAAAACATCAATACTAATGAAACTATCTAAACGCATTAAATTACTCTATGGATTTGGTTTTTCAGCACAAGGAATAAAGGACGGGCTCTTTCAAATTTTTTTATTCTTTTATTTTAGTCAAGTATTAGGTTTAGGCGCAGGTCTTACAGGTTTAGCAACCATCATTGCTTTATTTTTTGATGCAATTTCAGACCCTTTAGTTGGCGTTTTATCTGACCGATGGAAATCAGAAAGATGGGGAAGACGCCATGGGTTTATGGTAATTTCAGCAATACCGTTAGGTGTTTTTATTTACTTATTATTTTCACCACCTTCTGATTTAGATCAAGTAGGCTTATTTTTATGGTTAACCACATTTACAATCTTAGTAAGGGTATCACTCACATTATTTCAAGTACCAGGCATGTCTCTTGGTGCAGAATTATCTGTAGATTACAATGAACGAACCTCGATAACAAGCTATCGAGTTATGTTTGTCGCCTTAATGTCAACTTTAATAATTATTATTGGGTTTGTAGTGTTTTTTGTACCGTCGGAAAAATACTCAAGAGGTTTGATGAACCCAGAAACTTACCCAAAGTTTGCAATGTTCTGTGGGTTTTTAATCATACTATCTATTATTGTTAGTGCTTTAGGAACAAGAAAAGTGATTCCCTTACTTCCGAAAGCAGCTGAAAATCAGATAAAATTTAACCTGAAAACCTTTTTTAAAGAAGTGGCAATGATGTTTAGAATGAAATCTTATAGAACTATTATTCTTTACACAATGGTGCTGTATATAGGTATAGGTGTTGGCACCGTTTTTACTACCTATTTTATGGAGTATTATTTTCAATTTACCGAGACTCAAATGGCCTTACTTCCTATTGCATCTGGAATAGGCGGTATATTAGCACTCTTTTTAGCATCAATATTAGGTGAAAAATTTGATAAAAAAAGAGCTGTCTTATATAGTACAATTGCCTTTAGCATTTTGTTTAGTCTGCCTTATAATTTACGATTATTAGGAATGTTTCCCGAAAACGGAGAGGCATCATTAATTCTAATTTATTTTGTGTGCATATTATTTGCATATATGTTTTTATGGATTGTCTTAAGCATAGTAGGCTCCATGATGGCCGATGTTGTGGATGAGTTTGAATTAAAAACAAACAACAGAAATGAAGGTTTATTCTTCTCTTCTATGTCTTTTGCTTATAAATGCACTGTTGGTTTGGGATATTTTATTGCTGGCGTACTTCTAGAGATTATCGCTTTCCCTAAACAAGTGGGTGTTGAAGATGTACCTATGAAAGCCATAGAAGGTCTTGGGTTTATTGGCGGGCCGGTTTTAATGTCTACCTACCTAATAGCTATTATCTTTCTTATTGCATATCCAATAAATAAAAAACGTTATAACGAAATAAGAGTCGCTCTTAAAAATAAAAAATAGCGTTTGTTTATTGTCAATTTACAAAAAAAATCTTTTTAGGTAAAACTAACTTTCTCTAAATTATTAACTTATCCTTAATTAAAAAATTAAAGCAATTTTATAAATTGTTTATAAGACAATACCCCTTTTTTAGTTAGGTATGGATAACATAAGTTAAACAAAGACTCTATCCCTTTTTTTACCAGATTATCTTCACTATTAATAATTCTTGAATTAGCAAACCAAAAATGATTATGTATCCAAATATGACGCATTAATTGATCATAAGATCCCGGATTATCTTCCGGCTCAGGCTTCATCATCCCCATACCAATAGCTAAGTAATTTAAATTCTTAATTATTTGATAAGACTCTTCTATTTGCTTTTGCACTTTTTCATTCAAATCAGGAAACATTTTTAAAATATTTGGAGTATCTAGATAAAAAAAACAAAATCGTTCTTGAAACTCAAAATAACTCTTCGTAATAGTCAGCCCTTGCCCTTCCTTAACAAGGATACTATTTCCATAAACGTTTTTTTGAAGAGTTTCGAACATTAAGTCAAAAACAGCTACAATAAGATCTTTTTTTGCCCCAAAATGGTAATTAAAATTACTCAAACTCATACCTGCTCTTTCTGCAATGTCTTGGTTTCTTACATTAGCAATGCCAGATTCGTTGTAAAGTATTACAGCCGTATTTAATATTTTCTTTTTGGTTTTGTTCATTATCTACAAATTTGAGTAAAAATAAATGAATATCAAAAATATAATGCACATTATATAGTAATTAAAATAATAATTATATATTGCGTACTAATTAAATAACAAATATTATACTTTGAATACCAAATTTATAGTTATAATGAAACATCGCCTTTAAATATGTCCATAAATAAAAAATTAGATGTCGCAGTTATTGGTGCTGGCTTTGCCGGAATAGGTGCTGGCATTAAATTGAAACAAGAGGGCATTGAGTCATTTAAGATTTTTGAACGAAGCAATGATGTTGGAGGTACTTGGAGAGATAACAACTATCCTGGCTGTGCATGTGACATTCCTTCTAATTTATATTCGTATTCTTTTGAACCCAACCCAGAGTGGTCAAGAGCTTTTTCGCCCCACAACGAGATTCATGATTACCTGAAGCATTGTGTAAGTAAATATAACATAACAGCATATATACAATTCAGTACAGAGATTCAAAAAATATTTTTTGATGTTCCAAATGGACATTGGGTTATTACAGATACTAATGAAAAAATTTATTTAGCTAGAACAATTATATCTGCTTCTGGCCCCTTAAACCAGCCGCTATACCCTAAAATAAAAGGCATTAATTCTTTTAAAGGAGAATCCTTTCATTCCTTATATTGGAATCATAGTTATGATTTAACAGGCAAAAAGATAGCTATTATTGGCACAGGAGCAAGTGCTATACAATTTATTCCGGAAGTTGCTAAAGAAGCAGCGAAACTAACTGTTTTTCAAAGAACAGCTGCTTGGATTGAGCCAAAGCTTGACAGAGAGAATAGTGAACAAACTAAAAAAAGATTTAGACGCTTTCCTTCGTATCAGAAGTTTTGGAGAGAACTTATTTATTGGTTCTTGGAGCATCGAGGCAGGGCACAGTATGCGCCAAATAAAATAAGAACAAAAAGAAAAGCGGATGCTCTAAAATTTATAGAAGAATCAATTCCTGATTTGAAACTGCGTAAAAAATTAACTCCCAATTACGAAATTGGCTGCAAGCGTATTTTATTATCTAGCAATTATTATCCTGCTTTAAATAAGAAGCATGTTAGCCTGGTAACAGATGCCATTTCAGAAGTTACCAAAAAAGGAATTATTGATAACACTGGAAAATTACACGAAGTTGACGCCATTATATATGGCACTGGCTTTTACACAACAACCTATAAACATTTATATGAAGTAAAAGGAATAAATAATCAATCGCTTTTTGATAAATGGAACAAAGAAGGAGGAGAAGCTTATTATGGTATGACCGTTAACGGGTTTCCAAACTTTGTATTAATGGTTGGACCAAACACAGGTCTAGGACATAATTCCATTGTTCATATGATGGAGTCTCAACTCAATTACATTATGAGTTACTTAAAGTATTTAAATAAAAACCCAAATAGCTATTTAAATGTTAAAGAATCAATTCAAAAAGAATTTAACAAGAAAATTCAAGAACAACTAAAAACAATGATTTGGTCTGATGGTGGTTGTGATAGCTATTATTTAAAAGATAGTAATGGTAAAAACACTTCTATTTGGCCTGGGTCTACAATGTCTTATCGCAAACAAACGAAGCGAATAAATAAAACTGACTACGATATAGTATCAATTGAAACTACTAAAAAAGAACTAATATAAATGGAGCAGTTTGATTTTATGTTTTACGAGTGGGAAAAGAATTTTCCTAATCAACCATTTTTAAATCAACCATTTGGAGATACATGGGAGACATATACTTGGGGTGAATCAGGCGAAATGGCTCGAAAAATCGCTAGCGCTCTAAAAAGTTTTAATTTACCCAAAGGCGCTCATATTGGATTGATATCAAAAAATTGTAGAGAATGGGTTATCGCAGATATCGCCATTGTTATGGCAGGCTATGTATCAGTACCTTTCTTTGCTAATCTTACTGGAGAGCAACTTCAAGAAGTAATAGAATTAGGCGACGTGAAGGCATTATTTGTCGGAAAAGTAGAAGATTGGGAAAACACAAAACAAAGCGTAAATGAGAACTTACCTGTAATTTCATTTCCCAATTATAAAGGACATTCAATTATAGATAAAGCCTTAAAATGGAAAGATATCATGAATGATTTTGAACCCTTGCAAAAAGTGCATAGGCCATTCATGAATGACATCTGGAGTATCATTTTTACATCAGGCACAACGGGAATACCTAAAGGAGTCGTAATTAATTATAAGGCTATTGAAGAGTCTAAATGGTCGGTATTAGAACTCAATCCAACAAAAACAGACCTTTATGGAGACAATAGATATTTCTCATACCTGCCATTAAACCATATTGCAGAGCGACTAGTTGTAGAATACAATTGCTTTAGATTTGGAGGCGCTATTTACTTTACAGAATCAATAGGTACCTTTTCACAGAATCTTATAGATACTAAGCCAACTATCTTTTTTGCAGTACCGCGAATTTTAACAAAATTTCAGCAAGGCATTTTGACTACAATGTCACAAGCTCATTTAGATACAGTCTTAAGTAATCCTGAACAATCAGAATTTATCAAAAAGAAACTAAGGGCTGCATTAGGATTAGATGAAACAAGGGCGCTTATCTCAGGTGCTGCGCCGTTGTCAGAATCTTTAAAAGAATGGTATACTAGTATTGGTTTACCGATTACTAATGGCTATGGGATGACTGAAAACTGTGCTATTACTACAATACTTTTTCCAGAAGAAAAAAAGCCAGGGTCAGTAGGAAAAGCGCAACCAAGAGTGAAAATTAAAATTGATAGTGAGACCGGGGAAATATTAATGCGAGGACCATTTCTAATGTCAGGCTATTATAAGCGACAAGATTTAACAGATGAATCCATTTCAGAGGGGTGGTTAAGAACTGGAGATCAAGGGCTACTTGATGATGAAGGTTATTTATTTATTACAGGTCGTATAAAAGACACCTTTAAAACAGCAAAAGGTAAGTTTATAGTCCCTGCGAAAACAGAAGCTCCTTTTACTAAAAGTGAAGTTCTTGAACAAATATGTCTTGTAGGATTAGGTTGTCCACAACCAATGCTTTTGGTGAATTTGTCAGACGTAGGGAAATCAAAAGAAAAGAAAATTTTAGAAAATGAATTAATTCATCTTTTAAAAAATGTTAATTCTGACTTATCAAATTACCAAAAAATATCTACCCTAATTATTAATCATGAGGATTGGAGTGTTGGAAATGGTCTATTAACACCAACGCTCAAAATTAAGCGAAATGCTATTTATCAGAGATATAAAACTAATTTAATTCAATGGCATGAAAATAACAAACAAATAATCTGGGAATAGAAAATGCTATACACATTTACCATCATCGTCTTATTAACGTTTGTGCTGTATTTTACAGTTTACAATAAAGTGAAACTCCCTAAAAATATAGATTCATTAATAAACGAGGTTAAAAACGAAAGACTTCCTGAATTTGTAATAGGAAAAACAGCATTTGTAAATAATACGGGTGTAAAAATAGCCTACGAAATTATTGAAAATAAAAAACCTAACGGAGAGACAATTGTCTTAGTTAGCGGTCACGGACAATCTAAATTAATATGGCCAAGTTATTTTTATCGTCCTTTTTTAGACCAAGGGTACTCTGTTATAAAATATGACAATAGAGGCTTAGGTGAATCAGATTGGATCATAGATTGGTCAAAAGAAAGCCCTTATACGCTAGAAGATATGGCAACAGATGCAATTGCTATTCTAGATTCCTTGAATATTGAGAAAGCTCATTTTATTGGCATGTCCATGGGTGCTATGATTTCACAGAGAATAGCAATTTCTTACCCAACCCGAATATCAACATTAACATCAGTAATGTCAACTGGTTTTTATGACGATCCAGCATTGGTCACAGTCTCTAAGAGGTTTTACAGCAACATTATTGGAATAACTCTTTTATACGGTAGAAAATTGAAAACAAATTCTCAAAAAATGAAGTTTTTTTTATCCACACAGCGTTTACTGCAAGGAAAAGGAGATAATACTATTAACGATAAAGAAATATTACAAAAAGCATATTTTGAATTAAAAGTAAGAAAAGGGTTTAACTCAAAAGTGAGTAATCAGCACACTTTTGCCATTAAAGCTTCGGGTTCAAGGTATAATGAATTGGAAAGAATAAGAGTACCATGTTTAATAATTCATGGAACTAATGACCCTTTAATAAAGATTGAACATGCTAAAAAATATGCGCAATTAATACCAAATGCTAAAACATTATTCATTAAAAAGATGGGACATGATTTACCAGAAAAATACATCCCAGATATTCATAAATCAATATTCAAAAACTTTAAAAATAAATAAAT
>NZ_JBLIET010000069.1:0-9793 GCF_047633235.1 Psychroserpens sp.
TATTCCAAACACTTGTCCAACTAGTTCCATTATCATCACTAGCTTCTAAAGCTATAGTCCCCATATTATTAGAACCAAATTGATGATAATTAAAAGTGAATGTTGCTGATGATTGTGCGCTTAAATCAAAACATGGTGAATTTAAAATCGCTTGTTTTGTTGGATATCCTGTGTTATTTCCTGATGCTTCTACAAATACATAAAATGATCCTTGAATTGCATTTGATGGACCAGTTCCATTGGAAGGTGTTCCATTAGCATCAACGGTCCAGTTTAAATCATCTGCTGATGATTGTGTCCAAGCTCCTAAAGTATTTTCAAAACCTTCAGAATAAGGATACGAAGTAATTCCTCCAGAACATCCGTTACCGCCAGTATTTCCTCCCTCAGATAAACCAATATCGTCAATAGCAATATCTGCTTGCCAAGTACCACCTGTAACTCTATTAAAGCGCAATTGTACAGTTGCTCCCACATAAGATGAGATATCAACGTTTGCAGTTAACCACGAATTACCTAGATTCCCTGTGCTACTCCACAACGACGTCCAAGTAGCTCCATTATCATCACTCGCTTCTAAAGCGATACTTCCCATATCTGCTGCACCAAATTGGTGATACTTAAAGCTAAATGTAGCATCAGACAACGCTGATAAATCAAAACATGGTGAATTTAAAATCGCTTGTTTTGTTGGATATCCGGTGTTATTTCCTGATGCTTCAACAAATACATAAAATGATCCTTGTGATGCACTTGATGGTCCTGTTCCACTTGAAGGTGTTCCATTAGCATCCACTGTCCAATCAATATCATCTGCTGATGATTGTGTCCAAGCTCCTAGCGTATTTTCAAAACCTTCAGCATATGGAAAAGAGGTAATTCCGCCTGAACATCCTGATGATGGATCTGATACATTAACTGTTCTCGTAACTTGAGTTGCTGCATTTCCTGCAGCATCACTTACATTATAATTAACTAAGTAGGTTCCTGCAGAATTTGTATTGACTGTTCCAGTAATTACAATGCTTGATGTTAAATTCCCATCTTGATTATCAGTTGCTGTAGCGCCTTGTTCATTATAAGTATCACCAACATTTAAGTTTATAGCTGATGCTCCTATTAATGTAATTACTGGAGGTGTAGTGTCCTCAGTAACAATTACTGTTCTTATTACTTGAGTTGCCGAATTTCCTGAAGTGTCACTTACATTATAATTAACGACGTATGTTCCTGCAGAATTTGTATTTACGACGCCTGTTACAGCGATACTAGATGTCAAATTACCATCGAAATTATCAGTTGCTGTTGCACCTAGTTCATTATATGTATCGCCAACATTTAGGTTTATAGTTGCTGCACCTATTAATGTAATTACTGGCGCTGTCGTATCACTTACAATTACTGTTCTTATGACTTCTGCAGCATCATTTCCTGCAGCATCACTTACATTAAAAGTCACAACATAAGATCCCAATACGTTTGTGTTTACGGTATCTCCTCCAATAATAATACTTTCTGAAATATTCCCGTCAACATTATCAGTTGCTGTTGCACCTAATTCGTTATAGGTATCACCAGGATTCAAATTAACAGTCGAAGCGCCGTTTAATGAGATTACTGGAACTTCTAAATCTGGCCCAGAACCTTCAATAATAACTGTATAATCCTCAACTTCACCATATTGGAAAGTTTCGCATTCCGAAGGAATACCATTATACTTCATTGAAACTCTCATTCTTGTTGCGTTTTCTAACGCGCCATTAGGTATTGTAAAGTTTCCTGTTACCGGTGTATTTTGAGTGGCTGCTTGAGTCCAAACTTGTTCTCCTGCATCTGTAAAATCTCCATCTCTATTATAATCAATCCAAACCGAATACCCCTCACTATACACAGTACCTGTCCATGTTGGAGTCACCGTTATTGTGTATTGAGTGTCTTTGGTTAACGTCGTTGAAACGTTAGTAAAATCTGAATAGAACTGAGCACCAGAAGCATTGTTTATTGTATTTAACTGTACGCGACTAATAAATTCATCATTAGTATTTGTACTTGCAGAATTACAGTAATCCAATTGAACATCTGTTGTTGTAAAATTTACAGATGAACTATATGAGGAATTACTTCCTCCAGAACATTTACTTCTCACTTGTGCTTCATATTGCGTTAATACTGTTAATCCTGAAAGATTAGCAGAAATCCCAGTAACCACGTTGGTAGTCCATGTGGATGACCCTACAGTTCTGTATCGCAGATCATAGGTTGCTCCTGCTACTGCATTCCAACTTACTGTTGCTGTTGAAGACCCTACATTTGAAGCAGATAACCCTGACGGTATAGCTGCATTACAAACCACTTGGCCTGCAATTGTAAAATTAGAATTTGAAATATCAAAGAAAATATTATTAGCCCCGCGAACCATCACTCTATTTTGACTTCCTTGGGTATTAGGCACTACAATATCATGAGAACCATCGTTAGTTACTCCAGAAGCCAAAGCAATTGGGTACGTATCTCCTCCATCAGTCGATAAGAAAATATCCACATTTGCAGCATTTACTCCATTTCCAGTTGTGCCTGCAACATTCCATGTTACAGTTTGAGATGTTCCCGCATTCCAACTCACATTAGTATTTGGTGAGTTGACAACAAAAGGGCCTGCAGTTCCGTTTACGGATACTACCATATCATCACTATTATTAGTTGCTCCACCAACTCTATTATCTCTTACTGTAAGTCTAAAATTCAAACTCCTCGCAACATTAGGAATTGCTTCCCATTGCCAAGATGTCGCCCCAGTTTTTATTGTTGATAATCTTGGAAAATATCTATCAGTACTTGTCTTAGGACTATAAGATCTAAATGCTACGCCTGATGTTGAATTTACACTAGGATTAGTCGTCGCTGCATTATTTTCATCATACTGTTCCCAACAATACGTCAATACATCTCCAGAATTTGCATCGGTTGCTGAGCCATCTAAAACAAAAGCGGTTCCTTTAGGAATCGTGTAATTTAAACCCGCATTAACAGCTGGCACCGCATTACCAGTATTTGTATTAGTTTGGCAACTCGTTGTTTTTATATAATCTGTAATTTGCTCTATTGATCTCGCATGAAAGTAAGGGTCACTATTAGCTTGGACATCTGTAGCTCCAGTAATTCCTGCGTAACCCATAATAGTAGAACCACTACCCGGTTCCATTTGTGCATTGGTACCCTCATTTCCATTAAATGTCCATGTGTGGTTTCCACCAAATTGATGACCAATTTCATGTGCTACATAATCAACATCAAAAGGATCTCCCTCTGGATCAGTTCGCGATGTAAAACCACTACCTTTTTGACCATTCACACAAACACAACCTATACAACCAGCATTACCATTATTAGATGCTCTTGCAAATAAGTGTCCAATATCATAATTAGACTCCCCTATCACGCTCGTTAATGTGGATTGTAATTGTCCATTATAATTTCCTGAAGTTGTATACGGGTCATTTCCTGAGTTGGTATAAATAACATCATCGTTATTTGATATCAGCATCATAGTGACATTAAAATCGTTTTCAAATATCCCATTGACACGAGTCATCGTTTGGTTAATAGCAGCAAGAGCAAGCGCTTTTGTACCACCATGATAAGCTGTGTATTCTCCAGTAGTAGACACTGCTAGCCTATATGTTCTTAAGATAGCATCATCAGCATTACGTTGCTGCATGCCATTATTCATTTCTTTGTTTACCTTTTCTGTAACAGAACACTCAAAATCATCATTAAAATTAATTTTATCAGCTCTTTTAAATGCTGCATAGTGTGATCCATTTGTTGTAAGTGCTTCTATAAATGTGGCAGGCTTATTAGCAGATAACTTCATACTTTGAAACCCAAGAGGTGAGATACTAAACCGAATTACTGCAGAAGGATCATCAATACCTTGTCCTGCATACGATTTAATATTAGGGTAACGCTCTTGAAGCTCAGGGCTTAAAACAGATGCTTCTACTATTCTAAAACTTTCGAAAGTTCCATCCTCATTTGGAAACGTCATTATAGTATTTGAGGACTTTGTGAATTGTCCTCTTTGAGGCGCATTAACCAAAGCTTGTTTAAGACCTTCTAAATTAAGACTAAAAGTGTGTGTTTTTGGAAGCGTCTGTTTGCTAGACTTAATTCTAGTCGTGTTGTCAATTGATTGTCTTTGCCAAAATGTTTTACTTTGTGACATGGCAAAGTTGAAGCTCATAATAAAAATGAGTAGTCCTAATTTTAATTTCATGTGTTGAAGGATTTAATGCTATTAATTTATAAAGAATTTTATCAATGAAATTTAAGTATATTTTTAAAACTATACTTAACGATGCGCTTAAAACTTTAGGTTTTAATTAACATTTACGGTTTTACCGTACATTATTCTCAGATTTAACTTACAAATACTTAAATAATCCAAATATAAGCCCAACCGTTTTTAAAATTTTATGATTATTCAGTTGATCATTATTTCGTGGTAGGTATTAACCTGAAATAATACACATACTTATTCTACCGCTAATTTAATTCAGAAATTGACTACATTTACCTATGCAGAAACCAAAATTGTTAGATATAGAAAACCTTTCAATTTCTTTTTCTTCGGAAGGAATTGATAAAGAAATCATTCATAATATATCCTATCATTTATATGCTAACGAAATTTTAGGTGTTGTTGGTGAGTCTGGTTCGGGTAAGTCTGTATCTTCATTAGCTATTCTAGGTTTGCTTCCGAAAAAAATATCTAAAATCACTCAAGGTTCCATTATGTTTGATTCACAAGATTTGACATCTCTAGGTTCTAAACAATTTCAGAAGATAAGAGGCAACAAAATCGCGATGATTTTTCAAGAACCTATGAGTTCTTTAAATCCATCAATGACCTGCGGGAAACAAGTTATAGAAATATTACTTCAGCATACTAACTTATCAAAAGCCGAAGCTAAAATTGAAACGATATCACTTTTTGAGAAAGTAAAATTACCCACACCAAAACGCATTTATGACGCGTATCCTCATGAAATTTCTGGCGGACAAAAACAGCGTGTTATGATTGCTATGGCAATTGCATGCAAGCCAAAAATTTTAATAGCTGATGAACCAACAACTGCATTAGATGTTACAGTTCAACAGGAAATAATAGTATTATTAAAACAATTGCAACAAGAGGAACAAATGAGTATTATTTTTATCTCTCATGATTTATCATTAGTTTCAGAAATTGCAGACCGCATTTTAGTCATGTATAAAGGAGATATTGTTGAACAAGGTGAAGTTGAACAAGTTTTCAAATTTCCGAAGCATTTATATACGACAGCATTAATCAACTCAAAACCATCCATGGATAGTCGTTTAAAACAACTGCCTACAATTGATGATTTTATAAATAAAACGATGAAGTCTGATGTCGTAACGCCCGAAGAACGTGCTGAAATCCACAACAAAATATATTCTAAAAAACCGCTTTTAGAAGTTATCAATCTTGAAAAAGAATTCCTTTCAAAATCGGGTTGGTTTTCAAAACCAGAAGCCTTTAAAGCAGTCAATAACGTATCTTTTAAATTATATAAAGGTGAAACATTGGGTCTAGTTGGTGAGTCTGGTTGTGGCAAATCAACACTATCTAATGCCATTTTACAATTAGACAAAGCTACTGCTGGTTCCATCTTATATCAAGGTTTAGATATTACCGAGCTATCCAGGTCTGCCATGCGCAAACTTAGAAAAGATATTCAAATTATATTTCAAGATCCTTACGCGTCTTTAAACCCAAGATTATCCGTTGGAAAGGCAATCATGGAACCTATGAAAGTTCATGGTATTGGAGTATCTGAAGATGATAGAAAAGCAAAAGTTTTAGATTTATTATTAAAAGTTGGCTTGGATGAAACTTATTTTAATCGGTATCCTCACGAGTTTTCTGGCGGACAAAGACAACGTATTGGTATTGCTAGAGCTATTGCATTAGAACCTCAGCTAATTATTTGTGATGAGTCGGTGTCTGCATTAGACATTTCTGTACAGGCACAAGTTTTAAATCTACTTAATGATCTTAAAAGTAATTTTGATTTCACCTATATATTTATTTCGCATGATTTGGCTGTGGTAAAATATATGTCTGACCAATTAGTAGTCATGAATAACGGTGAAATTGAAGAAATGGACGATGCAGATGAAATTTATAATAATCCCCAAAAAGAATACACTAAAAGATTGATTCATGCCATTCCAAAAGGGTTAATTAAAACGGATTCTATATTATCTAAGTAATTAAACGTCCGATGCTTTATTCCGTTTTATTAATGATTTAGAAAACTCTTACTTAATTTTATATGAATTTAACACCATAGTAAAATATAGGTTATTCTATATTCTAACTTTAAACCATCAAAAGCATTATGACTTCAAGAATTAATCACATTATCGCATTTCTAAGTGTCATCTTAACTTTAACAGGCAACTCAAATCATAAAAAACAGTCCACTGTGGTAAATCAAAGTAATGATATTATAGACCAAAAAGTAGATTCCTTAATGGCATTGATGACTCTTGACGAAAAAGTAGGTCAGATGAATCTTTATAATGGGTTTTGGGATGTTACCGGTCCTGTGCCAAAAGAAGGCTCTGAAAAAACAAAATATGATCATCTCAGAAAAGGTTGGGTTGGAGGCATGTTGAACGTGAAAGGTGTTAAAAATGTTAGAGAAGTACAAAAAATAGCCGTTGAAGAAACCAGGCTTGGTATTCCTTTAATTATTGGCTTTGACGTTATACATGGCTATAAAACTTTAAGTCCGATACCTTTAGCTGAAGCTGCAAGCTGGGATTTAGTAGCTATTGAAAAGTCTGCTAGAAATGCCGCAACAGAAGCTGCTGCATCCGGAATTAATTGGACTTTTGCGCCAATGGTGGATATCAGTAGAGATCCACGTTGGGGAAGAGTCATGGAAGGTGCCGGAGAAGACCCTTATTTAGGTAGTAAAATAGCTAAAGCTAGAGTGCATGGTTTTCAAGGTGATGATTTAAAGAAAGATAATACTATTGCTGCTTGCGCTAAACATTTTGCAGCTTATGGTTTTGCAGAAGCTGGAAAAGAATATAACACAGTAGACATTGGAACTTCAACGTTGTTTAATATGGTGTTACCTCCATTTAAAGCGGCGTCTGAAAGTGGTGTCAAAACATTTATGAATTCATTTAATGACCTCAACGGCATCCCAGTAAGTGCTAGCAAGTATTTACAAAGAGATATTCTTAAAACCAAATGGGACTTTGAAGGCTTTGTAGTTTCGGACTGGGCATCAATCAACGAAATTATTTCTTGGGGATATGCAAAAGACAAAAAAGAAGCTGCAAAAATAGCCTCTTTAGCAGGTTCAGATATGGATATGGAAGGTCATGTTTATATTCAAGAACTTGTTAATTTGGTAAAAGAAGGTGTTGTAGAAGAAGCCATTATAAATGATGCTGTTAAACGGATTTTAAAGGTGAAATATGAATTAGGCTTATTTGATGATCCTTATAAATATTGCAATACTAAAAATGA
This sequence comes from Psychroserpens sp., assembly GCF_047633235.1. Classification (GTDB taxonomy): domain Bacteria; phylum Bacteroidota; class Bacteroidia; order Flavobacteriales; family Flavobacteriaceae; genus Psychroserpens. The sequence continues at coordinate 7,574 of NZ_JBLIET010000069.1, forward strand.
AATGGAACGTATTGGTAGCAAAGCACATTTAGAGGATGCTTTGGATATGGCAAAAAAATCAATTGTGTTATTGAAAAATGAAACGCAACTACTTCCCTTAAAAAAAGAAGGGCAAAAAATAGCGCTAATAGGGCCTTTGGCGGCAGATAAAAATAGTCCTTTGGGAAGCTGGCGAACAGCATCAGAGGACCATACAGCGATTTCTGTTTTAGAAGGTATGCAAACCTATAGAGGTAACGCTCTTGAATACTCAAAAGGGATAGACTTAATTATTGGTAAAACCTCTTTTGTTAAAGAAGTCAACATCAATACAACGAATAGAGACGGAATTAAAGAGGCCATTGAAGTGGCAAAAAATGTAGATGTTGTTGTTATGGTTTTAGGGGAACATGGGTTTCAAAGTGGTGAAGCTAGAAGCCGAACTCAACTAGATTTACCAGGACTACAACAAGAATTGCTTGAAGCTGTTTATAAGGTGAACAAAAATATTGTACTTGTTCTAAATAATGGTCGTCCGCTTGCTATAGAGTGGGCTTCTGAAAATATTCCATCCATTGTAGTGGGTTGGCAACTAGGATCTCAAACAGGAAATGCTATCGCACAAGTTTTATATGGGGATTATAATCCCAGTGGAAAACTTCCTATGACGTTCCCTAAAAGTATTGGGCAAATTCCTATTTACTACAATCATAAAAACACTGGAAGAGCTAAAAATGTAGAAAACAATGTGTTTTGGTCACATTACATTGATGAGGAAAATGCTCCACTCTATCCATTTGGATTTGGTTTAAGCTATACTCAATTTGCCTATAAAAATATAATTATCAAAAGTTCTAATTTTTCAATAAATGATGCTGTAAACATTTCTGTGGAAATTTCAAATATTGGCGATTATGACGGTAAAGAAGTTGCTCAACTTTATATTAGAGATTTAGTTGGGTGTGTCATAAGACCCATAAGAGAATTGAAAGGGTTTGAATTGGTCTTGCTAAAGAAGGGAGAAACTAAAACTTTAGAATTTGTCTTAACAAAAAAAGAGCTTGGCTTCTATAACAATAATGGTGATTTTATAATTGAACCAGGTGATTTTGAAGTTTATGTAGGAGGTAGTTCTGATGCGAATCTAAAAAGTGAGTTTACTTTGAAGTAATATAATTCATAACAAAAAAAATCATGCTATTCCTAAAAGGACTATAGCATGAATATTTTTTTCGTTAGGTTTAAGATACTTTTGAGCAATCTTAATGTGTTTTGAAAACCAGATGTAAGCTTGCTTTCGGCACTTGTAGGTTTTGATAGATTTGGGGCAAAAAAAGTCATTCAGTTAAAATTATGATAGATTTGGGGCAAATCATAAAATTAGGTTTTTCAAAAAATATCTTATTCCGATTTGGTTTTGTAAATATCAACTATATTTTCAATTAATCAGCCAAAACACAAAATTAATCGATGAAATACATATTATTTTAACATTTTAGGTCTTATGTGAAGATATTTCTTATATTTAATGTTGTTATAGTTGTATTTAAAAATAAAGAAAGCCACTAAAAAAGTGGCATTCTTTATTCATATCGTTGCTCAATATGACTATTTTAAATTCTACAAATCCATCTCAGGAATATCACCTTCAATTATTAAGGTTCCCTCTGTCGCCTCTTGAATTTCCTTTACCGAAACTCCAGGAGCTCGTTCTAAAAGCTTAAAACCCTGAGGTGTGATTTCAATAACAGCAAGATTAGTTACGACTTTTTTTACACAGGCAACACCTGTTAAAGGTAAAGAACACTGTTTCAATAGTTTTGAAGCTCCTGCTCTATTCGTATGCATCATGGCAACTATAATATTCTCCGCACTAGCAACAAGATCCATTGCGCCTCCCATTCCTTTTACCATTTTACCTGGTATTTTCCAATTGGCAATGTCGCCATTCTCTGAAACTTCCATAGCTCCAAGAATAGTTAAGTCAACATGTTGACCTCTTATCATAGCAAAGCTAGTAGCTGAGTCAAAGAAACTTGCCCCTGGCAATGTGGTAATCGTTTGTTTTCCTGCATTAATAATATCGGCATCCTCTTCGCCTTCAAAAGGAAATGGTCCCATACCGAGCACACCGTTTTCACTTTGAAAATCTACTTCTATATCGTCTCTTACATAATTGGCCACAAGAGTTGGTATACCAATGCCAAGATTAACATAGTAACCATCTTGTACTTCTTTAGC
>NZ_JBLIET010000070.1:0-9605 GCF_047633235.1 Psychroserpens sp.
TTATGATATCCAATATCGCTGGCTACAACATTTTCTGGACCATACAGTTCTCTTAACTTATACGTGAGCTCAGATCCTATTTGACCTCCAGCACCAATAACTAAAATTCTAGGCATATTATATCATTTATTCTTACCGTCAAAAATAAAGAGAATAAAAGCAGTAAAAAACTTATATACATAAAATTATGGCCTCTTTATTTTTTGTTAATTGCATTTAACATATATTGGCTTTGCTTACCTTTACTTCAAATTGAATTTTACTAATTATGCGCATAGTATTACTAGCTTTTCTAAGTTTTTGTTTTTCAGTTACAAGTTGTAAAAGTGATAAAGTTTCCGAAGTTATAATTGAAACACAAGAGCAACTAGAGGCAAGAACTATTTCTCAAAAAGATATTGAATCTATACGCTATGACGATTTTGGGTTAAGCCCAGATTCTCAAAAGGCAGCAAATGATTGGCAAAAATTCCAAGAATTAAATACTCAAATAGAAGTATTGAAAAAAGGAGATTTAGCTTATTTTTCTGGTGACCCTTTAATTATTAAAACATTAATGCAAGAACTAAGAACAGAAATACCTAAGACGCTTCAAACCAATGAGATTTATGCTAGAATTACGGCGTTAGACACAAAAACACAAAAATTAAATAGTCTTCTAAGACTTGCAAATATTAATAAAGAAGAAAAAATAAATGTTATAAAGGAGTTTTTGACTACAATTTCGAACCTTAATCTACAAATAAATAAAAAGTTTGAATTTGAGAAGAACGATGTTATTAAACCTGAATAGACAGCTATTTTAACGTATTAGATTCTTAATGTTTTGTTAATATGTAACAAATTAGTCGTTAATGCTTCTAATTATTAATTAATTTTATTCGAACTTAAATTACTAAGCATATTATGAAAACCAATATTAAAAGTATTTTGGTGGTTTCTGCATTAGGCCTTTTTGCATTTTTAGGATGTAAGGAAGACCCTAAAGCGGATACTGCGATGGTTGAGAAAATTCCTGGAATTAACCTCGATAACATGGACACAACGGTGAGTCCAAAAGATGATTTCTATAATTACGTTAATGGGAATTGGGCAAAAACAACAACCATTCCTGACGATGAGACAAGATGGGGAGGATTTGGAGTATTACGTAAAGACACTAGGCAAGATGTTCTAGGGATTATGAATACTTCAAAAGAGCTTGGAAAGTATGAAGAAGGTACAGATCAAAAAAAGGCACTTCTCATATTTGAAACTGAGCTAGATACAGTTGCTAGAAACAAAGCGGGTATCACTCCATTACAACCTTTATTAGATAAGATTGATGGTATTTCAGACCTTAATGATATGCAAACTGTTTATGCAACTACAATTGGTGTTTCAGCTCCTTTTGTTGGAATTGGCGCTAATGCCGATTTAAATAACAGCAGCATGAATGTGGCGTGGGTTTATCCTTCCGGATTAGGATTACAGCGGGATTATTATTTAGATCAAGATACAAAGTCAAAAGAAATAAGAGAGCAGTACAAGGCTCATGTTTCTAGAATGTTACAATTTATCAATTATAGTAAAGAGGATGCAGATGACGCGGCTAAAAAGATTTTAGCAATGGAGACACAGTTAGCTGAGCCTAGACTAGATAAGGTCGCTATGAGAGACGCACGTAATTATAATAATCCAACGTCATTGGAGGACGTACAAAAAATGGCTCCTGCTCTTAATTGGAGTAAAATGATTAAAGATTTGGGGATAACAGCAGAAATGGAAACTCTAAACGTTATGCAGCCAAAGTATATGGCAGCAATGAATGACTTTTTAATGTCAACAGCTATTGACGATGTCAAAACTTTGATTGATTGGAGTACGATTAACAGTGCGTCAGGATTTTTAACTACAGAAATTGAAAAAGCAAACTGGGAATTTTACGGTAAAACCCTAAACGGTTCTATAAAAATGCTTCCAGCAGATGAACGTGCACTTGGGACTGTAGATGGTGCAGTTGGAGAAGCTATTGGTAAATTATATGTAGATGCTAAGTTTCCACCAGAAGCTAAGGCGAAAGCAGAAAAGATGATTGCTAACGTGATTACTGCGTTTCAAAATAGAATCCAGAATTTAGAGTGGATGACTGAGGATACAAAGAAAAAAGCTGTTGAAAAATTAGATAAGTTCACAGTAAAAATAGCCTATCCAGATGAGTGGGAAGATTACTCAAAAATGATGGTGAAAGAAGGTAATACATATGCCGAGAATATGATGGCTGTTGGAAAATGGTCAAGCGAGAAAAATTTGTCTGAAATTGGACAACCTGTCGATAAATCAGAATGGGGAATGCCACCACAAATGGTAAATGCTTATTTTAATCCATTAAACAATGAGATTGTCTTTCCAGCTGCAATTTTACAACCACCGTTTTATAATTATACTGCTGATGACGCAGTGAATTATGGAGGAATAGGTGCTGTAATTGGTCATGAGATTTCTCATGCTTTTGATGATTCTGGAGCTCGTTTTGATGGCGATGGAAATTTAAAAAACTGGTGGACAGATTTAGATCTTGAAGAGTTTACAAAACGTGGAGATGCTTTAGCAGAACAATACAGTGCGATTGAAGTCATGGATAGTGTTACAATCAACGGTAAGTTTACTTTAGGTGAAAATATTGGAGATCTTGGTGGCGTACTAGGAGCTTACGACGGATTACAACTTTACTACAAAGAAAACGGAAGACCAGAAAATATTGACGGTTTTACACCAGAGCAACGTTTCTTTATGTCTTGGGCTACGGTTTGGAGAACATTAACTAGAGAAGACGCATTGAGAACACAAATCAAAACAGATCCTCACTCTCCAGGAATTCAAAGAGCAACACAACCACTTAAAAATATAGATGCATTTTATGAAGCATTTGATATTAAAGAAGGTGATAAAATGTGGTTAGCTCCCGAAGAGCGTGTTAGAATTTGGTAACATATGGCATTGATATAAATTAAAATGCACCCGATTGGGTGCATTTTTTTTATTCCGAAGAAAAAACAATACCTATTTAATTTAAAAAGGTATTTACTCCTTCGTTGCTTCTTTTACTTTTCTAGCTTCTAGTGCTTCCATACTTAATTGTGCCACATTAAAATTAGGATCCATAGTCACTGCGTCATTCAGCAAAGCAATGGCTTGATCTAAATTATCTTTTTGGTTCATATTAAATACAATTAAAGCTTTCATATACGTTAATGCACCTTTAAGAGAGACTTCATAAGGTTGTTGAGATTCGTAATACGCACGTTTCATTTCTGGTTTTACATTAGTCAAACCATAATCTACTTTAGCTTTTGCACTACCAAAATCTTGTAGTTGGGTTTTTAAGTCTGCAATTTCATAGGCGACATATGAATTTGCTCGCCTCTTAAACAACTCCTCATAAAATTCTACAGCGAGTTCAGGTTGATTCATCGCTTTTAATGCGATGGCTTTAACTTCTGTATTCATGTCTGAGTCTGATACGTTTTTTTCTATACCAATTGTATTTAATGCTTCAAGATTTCTGCCCTCTGTGACATAAACATACGCGAGTGTGTCTGATCTTTGTTGGCTTGGCTGGATCACGTTGAGGTGTGTCATCGCGTTAATAACACCTTGAACATCACCTTGATCTTTCATCTCTTTGTAATAAGATTCAAAGTGTTTTAAAAGTTCAGATTTGGTTTGTGCAGTGACATTAAATGTCATTACAACTGCTAAAAGGAAAATAAGTTTTTTCATTGTTTTTATTAATTAATTGCGCCAAAACTAAAAAATTATCTGGTATTTGTTCTTAAAAATCTGCTAATTATTAAAGTTTTATTTGAAAGTTATAGTTTAAATTGTGTATCAATTTTCGAGAATCTATAATTTTACCTGTACTAATTGAGTCGTTATCAAATTCAGGGATTACTAGTCCTGCCAATTGACATGCCTTTGTATAGAATTCCTTTTTGTTGAGTTTAGTGCTGTTAGACGCATTGAAAACCGTGTTCCAAATATTGTTTTCTATAATTGAAATGATAATTGCAATACAATCATTTCTATGTATTAAATTAACCGGAGCCTCAGGGTTTTTAATATTACTTTTTCCAGAGAGATATGTTGCTGGATGGCGTTCGGGGCCATATAAACCGCTAAAACGTAAAATTGTGGTTTTGAAATTTTTGTTGGTCTGAAATAGGGTCTCAACCGCAATTAATTGCTTTGGCGCACTAGCTTTTGAAGTCGGAGAATTTTCGGTAATTACGGGAAAGTTCTCTTTATCCTCATATACGGAAGTAGAACCAATAAACACTACGTTTTCTACGGAAGAATTTTCGATATGATTTACAAAAGACTCCATTTTTTTAACGTAATCACTTTCCGGATTTTTTCTCAAACCGGGTGGGATATTCACAATAAGTGTTTGACACTCCTTAAGACAAGATTTGAGGTTTCCGACAATACCTTCCGAAGTAAATTGAATTAAAAATGGAATAATTTGTACTGCTTCCAGTGCTGATAATTTGGCCTTTGAAGTTGTAGATCCATGCACTTCATAGTTGCGTTTTATTAATTTTTTTGCTAATGGGAATCCCAACCAACCACAACCAATGACAGAAATTTTAGGTTTCAATAGTGTTATTTTTAGTGAATTCAAATTTACGAATTATTGAACGGATTATTGTACTGGTATAATTGGCTAATTTTTAGTAACTTTAAGTTCACGCAAAAAAACATCGGCTATGGGTATTAAAAGTTTTCAAGGTGCCAGAAGGCAACAGCAAAATACGACAGAGGTTAACGCATTTAGGGTCTGTGACTTTATGTCTCGTGATTTAATTACGTTTAGGCCTGAGCAATCGGTTGAGGAGGTCATTCAATCTCTTTTAAAAAATAAAATTTCTGGAGGACCTGTTGTGAACTCAAATAATGAATTGGTTGGTATAATTTCTGAAGGTGATTGCCTAAAGGATATTAGTGAAAGTCGCTATCATAATATGCCAATGGAGCAACATACTGTTGAAAGTAGAATGGCAAAAAATGTCGAAACTATTGATGGTAATATGAATGTTTTTGACGCAGCCAATAAGTTTCTAGAGTCTAAAATTAGACGTTTTCCTATCGTTGAAAATGGAAAGTTGGTTGGGCAAATTAGTCAGAAAGATATTTTAATAGCTGCTCTAGATTTGAAAGGGCAGAGTTGGAGGTAGAGGTTTTATCTGCGGTTTCTATTAGGTAGCACCGCTGGTAAATCTGTAATAATTAGTTTTTGTTTGCCCTCACTTTCTAATGTTGCAATTTTAGAATATGGATATTCTGGAAATGGCTCACTTAGTGATTTCCATTTCGCAATTCCTGCAACTGTGATGCGCTCACCAATTTCTATGATACCTTCTTCGTAGCGCAAGGTTTTATTAAACCCAAAGTACGTTTCAGGTTCTATATTATAGCGTTTTAATAACGCAACAAATCTTGGAGTAGGATCATTAAACGTGCCCGAAGATTGGCTTTTATCTGTAACCAAATGACAGATATAATTTCTAGGATAGCCCTTTGGTTGTATAATTACAAAGTCACCATGAGTATCTACAAAGAAGGCTTGAAATTTTTCTTCGGAAACTATGGTTTTCCAATGTGAACTTTTACCGTTACTTACTTTTTTCTGAATTTTCATTTGATAAAACACACACGTTCTACCAGAATAAGGCGCTATCAAAGGGGCTTCAATATGAAGGGCTTTACCACTTACTTTTGATAGTTCATTTGTTTTTAAGCTGGAGGTTGGTTTTTGAGGGATTTTTGATAAGGTTCGAATGATGACTTGTTTCCCATTATAATAATAGATTAAGAATCCAATAATAGCGACTGCACAAACAATTAGAATTACAATAATAGGAGTTGTCATAGTATTATGATTATAAACTATAAGTCCTATAAGCGATTAAAATGTTACAGTTTTATCTTTCTCTCTTGACTAGAGCATAGTAATCACCTTCTAGAGGTAAATACCCTTGATCATAAACAAAATAATACACTGTACCAGCTTTGGTCCTATAGATACTAGTGAAGTAATTAAAGTCAAATCCTTTTTCTACTAATCGTGCTCTAGAAATTTTTTTCTTTTGGTCTGGATTGAGCTCTTCGAGAATGCGATAGTTTTTCCGGAGTCGGTTATTAGTGTTTCTAATGAGGTTTTTATTGTCTTTATTAATGTTATTATTGAAAGCGTTTCGGCACCCATCACTGCAGAATTTTTTGTCGATTCTGCCAACTATTTTATCACCACATTCTAGACATTCTTTTTGCATAATTTGATTTGCTTGTTCTTACAAGATATAAATTATTTATAACGACTGGGTAATAACAACCGTATTGACCCTATTTATTTTATCGTAGACTTCTACTTTATAAACTTTTGATTTCAAAAATGCGATCACTTTTTTTAAGTTTTGACTCTTTTCTTTCTCTAAGGACCCATTAAATAAGATAACACCATTGCTAGATTTTGATTTGATAATTGTCTCCCAAAACGGGAGCTCTAAAAATTGTTTTGGGACATCAATATCAATAAATAAATCAATGATAATTAGATCAAATTGTTGTGTGTTTTGATGTACATATTGAAGTGCATCTTGGCAAATTATTTTTAAGGTAGAGGAGTCTTTTATATCAAATTCTGTCTTTGCAATATCAATTATTACAGGATCAATATCTACTGCAGTAATATGTTTTTGATAGTTAAAATCGTCTCGAAGTGTTTGGATGACACTTCCGCCTCCAAGCCCTAAAAGTAATACCGAATTCACCTTTTTAAGATTGATTTTATTTAAACCAAATTTTAAAATTAGTTGTAAAGCACCGTAACTATAGTTCGCATTTTTAGTATTGAGGTGTTTTATACCGTTTTTTATTGTGATTTCTAGTTTACCACTAAATGTAGATATTATGGTTTTTGTGATCGGGTACATATAGCTTATAAGTCATGTCTTTGTTGACAAAGATACGAAATACTAATTCAAAACATAAACAACAACAAACGACAACAAACATTTACAAATGAATTTAAACAGGTAACTACCGACTAACACTTGCAACCCATCGCATATTTGCACTGTTGAATGATTGCAGTCAAATTTAAGATGATTAGAAATGACTACTTGAGATTCATCACGACGTAAAAAGATTCTGAAATATATTCAGAACAAAGCATTAACTGTTTAACATTAAAATTTAGAACACATGAACACATTAAGAAACAAAGTACAGTTGATTGGAAGATTAGGACAAGATCCAGAAATCATTAATTTTTCCGATGGAAACAAAATGGCAAAATTCTCTTTAGCCACAGATGACAGCTACAAAGACAAAGAGGGTAACAAAGTAGAGCGTGCCTATTGGCATAATATTGTTGTGCGAGGCGGTCTTGTAAAAGTTGTAGAAGAATACATCACCAAAGGTAAAGAAGTCGCTATAGAAGGCAAATTAACAAACCGCTCTTGGGATGATAAAGAAGGCACAAAGCGTTACACCACAGAAATTATTTGTAACGAATTATTGATGTTGGGTAAATAGGAAATTGAAAATATTCAAAATAAGGGAGGCTTCCATTGTGGAAGCCTTTTTTACGTATTGATTACTAGTTTAAAACTGTCGAAAATTCTCTTAATTAATTGTAATAATTTTTTCTTCAGAAATAAAACGGCCTGCATTAGTTACCCCCTCAATAAACAATTTAATTTGCTTTGTTTTTGTGTCAAGGATTTTTAGGTTAATAGCATTAGTTTTATTTAAAGTGATATTGGGAATCCAATCAATAACACCATATTCTCTAAAGAAATCACTTTCATAATGTACGTATTTTGGGGCATAAAAAGTTTTTGGAGACGTAAAGGTTAAAGGCAGACTCACTTTTTGGTTGAACTCTATGCGCTTGTCGTTTTTAAACCTTAGTCCTGGATTTGTATTGATATGAATAGTACCACCATTTCCAACATTACTTGCATCATATCGTTTAATCGTTTTATCTAAAGCTACGTAGTCTATATCACCCATATTGAAATTTAATAAAACGTCTATATCCATTAATACCTGATTGTTTAAATAAATTTTAGGAATTTCTCGCTTGCCAAAACGAAGAATAGTGAGTTCCATTTTTCCATTTGGCAACATTAATACTATATAACCTTGCTTGTTTAAATAGGTCATCATGTCTATTTCATGAATTCTTTGCTCATCATCAAACATGTCTAAGTTACCTGTTGAATAATACCTTGTTAATTTATTAATACGTTTTTTCTCTATGTTGGCTTCAATGAGAACTTCATCGAGTTGTTCAACTGTATTCCATTTAGTATCAAAAGCAGTATCCGAACCATTTGCTTTAAAAACAGTATTCTCTTTAAGCGGTAATACTTTAATAAATTTTTCAACATTAGGAACTTTTGACGGAGAGAATTGCAGGTGTAAGCTTGGTTTTTGCATTTTGGTTTGACGGATAACTTGTGAAAATTCTAATGGATTATTATCTTCTATAAAATAGTTACTATGGCTAAATGAACTTTCATTTTCATCTGTAATAAAAGCTAAAGCATCATGGTGTTTTGAGGCGTTTAAAATAAATCTACCTTCACCTTTATAGGTGCTATTTCCGATAAAGGAGATGCCAGTTTCAAAAGTATACTCTTGTTTTGGAGGACTATTGAATATAGTATTCCAGTCATAACTACTCCATCCTTGGGTTAATAAGAGATTATCCAGATCATATTCTTTTTTACTGTTGTTATCTGTAAAATAATATTTAGCATTTTCAATATTACCTTTAATATAAGGTTGTAAAAGTGTATGCGATAGTATATTATGATCTGTATTATATGATTTCGTCTCGTACGGCAGTACAGAAACACTTAATCGTGCTATGTCAAACGGTTTCATGCCACTTAGAGGAACTTGAATTGATAACGAATCTTGATATTTTTCTACAAATGCATCTACAGTTTCTAATAACTGAACCTCATTATGGTTAAAGAAAAGTCGCTCGAGAATAGGTGTATTATTTTCATTGAATAGGGTTAATATATTTATTCCAGTAAACAGATTTTTAAGTTCAATAGCCTTAACTAGTGTTGTACTGTTTTTAAATGTAATGGGGATCGTTTTTGATTGACTTCCATTATGGATAAACAGTGTGTATGGTTTGTCCTTAATCGTTGATAAGGTCTCCATATTGGTTCTAAAAGTTAACGCAATCTTAGAATCTATTTGATTAAGTGTTATGTTAACACCTCTTTTTTCTATAGTATTTAAATCAAAAGGCTGAATGCTCTTTCTAAAATCTAATTCTACAGTATAAGAGGTTTTGCTTTCGTGAATGAAAAGAAATTTACCAAGACCTACTTGATTGGTTTTAAAAGTAGAAACGACTACATTCTTGCCATTCAAAATCCTCCCTGTAATATTTGGCACACCATAGCCAAGTGTGTCTTTAATAACGACACCAACGGTATTCTCCGTATCCGCAACTAGGTGACCACCTTCTGGTAAAAACTGTGCATCTAGTTTAGAGCTTATAGTTGTTAGGTTCTCGTCATCAATTTGATTTG
>NZ_JBLIET010000071.1:0-9385 GCF_047633235.1 Psychroserpens sp.
CATTGGCGGATTTGAACCTATATGCGTAACAGAACTAAATACAGCAACATTTTCAATACCTTCATTAGATTTTGTTCCTAATAAATTAGCAGATTTATAACCAGAGCAACTATTAATTAAGTTAATTCGGTATATATAATCAAGGTTGTCAATATCTTTATTAGTAATATACGCCATTATAAGGTTTTATAGTTGTTTATTTTAATGTTCCTTGCTTTTAAATCAAACATTAAGTTATATAATCCAAAGAAGGTACGGTTAATATAGATGAAATGCGTAGATCCTCTATTTGCATTCATTTTTCTAAGTTCTGTGCTTTTTGAATAGCGCTCACCTAATTCTGTTATTTTTCCAAAGAAAGTACCATCAGAAAAGTCGAATACGTCGGCCTGTAAGGGTTGTGTAAACAAACTCAACATTTCATAGAACATGTCGGTAAAAAATGCAATTTCTTTAGGCGTATCGTCTTCTCTTAATATTTCAAGCTGGTACAGTGTTTCAACAAAATATTTGCGATCATTTATTTTAGTGACATCAGCCAATTCAAAATAAGGTATATAAAATTCGTCAGGAATTATTTTCATACAACCAAAGTCTAAAGCAATTAATCCAGCATCTTTAGATACTAAGAAATTACCAGGATGTGGGTCTGCATGAACCTTTTTCAAAGTATGCATCTGGAACATGTAAAAGTCCCAAAGCGCTTGACCTAATTTGTCTGAGTATTCTTGATTTGTGTTATATGCAGTAAATTCTGATAGATGCTCACCAGCCATATAATCCATAGTGATGATGCGCTCAGAGGATAACTCTTCATAATAACTAGGAAACGATAAATTAGGAATATGAGCACACTTAAGAGCGATTTCTTTACTTTGCTCAACTTCTAAAATATAATTCGTTTCCTCAATTAATTTACCTTCAACTTCTTTGAAGTACTTATCAGAATCTTTTCCTTTAATATTAAACATACTCACAGCGATAGGCTTTATCATTGCAAGATCTGATGCGATACTCTCCGCAACTCCTGGATATTGGATTTTCACAGCAAGTTTCTTCCCATTTTTTTCTGCAATATGGACTTGTCCAATACTTGCAGCATTTACAGAAGTTGCGTTGAAGGTATCATATATTTCATTTGGCAATTTGCCAAAGTATTTTTTAAACGTCTTTAAAACCAATGGAGGCGATAAAGGCGGAACAGAAAATTGAGCCAATGAAAACTTTTCTACATAAGCCTGTGGCAAAATACTTTTTTCCATACTCAGCATTTGTGCAACCTTAAGTGCACTTCCTTTGAGCTGTTTTAAACCATCATAAATGTCTTCTGCATTATTTTGATTTAAACGATCCTTAGCTTCAATTTCAGTTTTTGTTAATTTATCTCCATAATATTTGAGGTAATTAACACCAACTTTCGCACCTGTTGAAACCAGTTTCGATGCGCGTTGAATTTTGGATGTAGGTATTTTGTCTATAGTTTTCATTAAGGACTGCTTAGTTCATTTGAATTTTTTCTTTGAAAATAAATTTCCCAAAGTCTATTAATGTTCTTATTGGAGCAACGTTTAATACATCAAAACTCGTATTAACAGATTTTTCAATAAAAATGTCCGTCTTTTCAAATCCTGGAGAGGTGTCATCTATCCAAAACTTTAGGGTCAATAATAGTTGAAACCAAGCTGTCTCTTTAAGTCCCCGTTGTTGAATTCTATCAATTTGTTCTTGTTTAATGTCTATAAGATCAATCTCTAAACTGGCTATGTAATCAGTGAAAACACGTTTTAAATCTTTTAGTAAACTCATACTCTTCAGGTCGCTTTTGTGATGCTCTAAGGCATACTTTACATAACTGCGGTTTGCGGTTAGATTTTCAAAGAATGTGAAGTAAAAACTTAGTAACTTATTACGAGCATCAAAAGATGTATAGTCATCGCTTTTTTCAAGTACCGTAATTGTATTGTGATAAAAGGCGGTGAATACATGCTTTTCAACAGCTTCAAATGATCCAAAATGATCATAAAATTTTTGTTCTTCAAAGTTACTTGCTTTTGCAAAAGCGTACACCGTTTTTGGCTGATGATTGTGCTCTAAGACATAGTCCATGTAGAATGAAATAATGTCATTTTTTGTTATGTTTTTTTTTTTTGCCATGACTGATTGATTGTTCAGTAAAGGTACAAAATGTTTAACCATTAAATATAAAAGTTAAACAAAAATTAACAAGACATTACGTTTAGGTAACATTTAAATAGCACACGTTTTAACAGCAATTTTCCTCTTTAACAAAAGAACAACTCATAACTGCTAAAAATGCTCCTATAAAAGGAGCCGTTAAATAGAGCCACAAATGCTGTAAGTTTCCAGACATGAGAGCTGGAGCAAGAGATCTAATAGGGTTCATCGATGCGTTCGTCATAGGGCCAGCAAACATGGCTTCCAATAAAATTACAGCTCCAATAGCGATGCCTGCCATGGTTCCAATTTCTTTGCTTCCTGTAGAGACGTTTATGATCACAACCATTAAGAAAAATGTAAGCAGGATTTCTAATACAAAGGCTCTATAGGGTTCAAAACCTTGAGCGGGTAAGCTGCTACCTAATGTTTCACTCTGCGGAAATAGGAAAAGTAATATCAGGCAGGCTAGAAAAGCACCAATAGCCTGAGCAATAAAATATTTTGGGACTTCTTTCCATGGGAATTTATTTGCATAAGCAAATCCGAACGTCACAGCAGGATTAAAGTGTGCTCCAGAAATATCGCCAAAAGCATAAATCATACTCATTACAATTAATCCCCAAGTCATAGCAATTCCCACATGAGTAATACTTCCTCCAGTAATTTCATTAATGGTCATTGCTCCACAACCACAAAATACCATTGCGAAAGTTCCAATCGTTTCTGCGAAATATTTTTTCATTTTATGTCGTCTTTAGAAGGCTTCTCTTAATTTAAGGTTTTCTTAACAATCAACCCGTTTGCTAGTTTGTAAATTTACGTGAATTTAAAAAATAACCATTAAATCTAATACAATGAAAAAATTATTATTAATGTTTGCCGTGTTTGCTATGTCTTTCGCTACCTATGCGCAAATTGAAACACCAGCGCCAAGTCCTTCTGCTAAGTTTGAACAAAAGGTTGGATTAACAGATATTACTATTGAGTATTCTCGCCCTAGTGTTAAAGGGAGAACAATATTTGGAGATTTAGAGCCTTTTGGAGGCATGTGGAGAACAGGCGCTAATAAAAATTCAATAATCACTTTTAGTGATGATGTTACTATTGCAGGTCAAGCAGTTAAGGCTGGATCTTATGCCATGTTCACGAAATTAAATTCTGCTACGCAATGGGATGTTATGTTTTATAGCGATACAGAAAATTGGGGAACACCAGAAGCGTGGGATGATAGCAAGGTCGCTGCAACTGCTAAGGTTGATGTTATGCAACTTCCTTTTAATGTTGAAACTTTATCTATTGGTGTTGGTGATATCACTTCTAATGGTGGTAACATCGATATTATCTGGGAAACCTCTTATGCAGGTATTCCTTTTACTGTACCAACAGATCAAACAGTTTCAACTGCAATTGATAAAATAATGGCAGGACCAAGTGCAGGGGATTACTACGCTTCTGCTGTGTATTACTTAGAATCTGGGAAAGATATTAAAAAAGCAAAAATGTGGATGGATAAAGCGATGTTCATGACTGAAAATCCAGGATTTTGGCAAGTAAGACAGCAATCGTTAATTTATGCTGCTGCTGGAGATAAAAAAGGTGCCATCGATTTAGCTAAGAAGTCTATGGCTGCTGCTAAAGAAGCTGGAAATCAAAATTATGTGAAGCAAAACATGGACTCTCTTAAAGAATGGGGAGCAATGTAATTTTTAATAAAATAATATTTAAAAGACCTTTTGAAATCTCAAAAGGTCTTTTTTTTATTTGTAGTTAAGACCTATTTGTAATCTAACAGTATCAAGTAGCCCAAGGAGTGTCCTGCTGAAGTTAAACGTCATTATATCACTTTCTGTTTTGTGGTCTCTTAGAAGCTGGTTAAAATGAACAGTTTCGTAATAATATCCATTAGTGCTATAATCAAAGGTAGTCGTGCTTTCTTTTCCCTCGGAAATAAGTGTCACATTAGAAGGTTCTTGAAATCTTGAATTAATTTTAATAGTACCGTATTCACAATAAAAAATAGCTTCTGTAGGCGTATTTTGTAATAATGTGCTTTTTAAGCGTGCTTCTACACCATTATCATAACTAAACAACATCAAGCATGATGAATCTACGTCATTATCAAAAAATGTTGCTTTAGATTCAATATGAATGGGTGCTCCTAGAGTAGATAATGCGGCAAAAATAGGGTAGATACCAATGTCCAATAAACTTCCGCCTCCAAGTGATTTATTAAATACTCTAGAAGTCATGTCTATCTCAGGTTTAAAACCGAAATCGGCCTCAATAGTACGAATCTTTCCGAAAGTTTCATCTTTAATATGTTGTAATACAAATTGATAATGTGGTAAAAAATAAGTCCACATTGCTTCCATCACTAACGTATGGTTTGCTTTCGCAGTTGCAATCATGTCATCAACTTCGCTCAAATTCATAGCAAAAGGTTTCTCACACAACACTGCTTTTTTATGAGTTAGACATAAAATGGTATGTTCATGATGAAATACATGAGGTGTAGCGATATAAATAGCATCAATGTTTGGATCTTTTACTAGAGATTCATAATCACCAAAAGCTATTTTAGCACTATATGTTTGTGCAAAAGCATTCGCTTTATCTTGATGTCTAGAAGCTACGGCATAGAGCTTTGCGTCTTCGATGTGTAATAAATCTTGCGCAAATTTATGGGCGATTTTACCAAGACCAATAATGCCCCAATTTATGGTTTTATGCTGCTGTGTAGTCATTTTTTGATGTTAATGATTGTATGAGACACGCAATAGTAATCACGATAACACACCCAACAAAATTCAACCATAAAAATGGTAAATTGATATATTCATATTCATTTAATAAGAATAGTCCGATAACTAATACCTGAGTAATTAAACCTGCCACAAATACGGCATTTCCTTTCACGAACTTGAAAAAGAAACCTAAAAGGAAAATACCTAGCACATTTCCGTAGAAAATAGAACCGATGATATTTACAAGTTGGATTAAATTTTCCGCAAGATTGGCTACGCAGGCGACACCAATAGCTATAACTCCCCAAGCTAAAGTGAAAAATCGAGATGCTGTAACCATTTGTTTATCAGACTTTTCAGAAGTGTTTCTTTTGTATAAATCCATAGCTGTGGTGCTTGCCAAAGCATTTAATTCACTTGCAGTACTTGACATAGCAGCACTTAGAATTACAGCGAGTAATAAACCAATTAATCCTCTAGGCAGGTTGTGTAAAATGAAATTTAAAAACACATAATCCTTATCATTACTTTCTACTTTAATATTTTGAGAATCTCCAGCTTTATCTATTAAAATTCTAGCTTCTGCCCTTAAGGCATCACTCTGCGCATTATATTTTGCTATAACATCTGGATTGACTTTTTTGCTTGTATTTGAAAATTCAGTAATAGAAGCTTTTTTCATTGCGAAAACGTCATTTTGTTTTTCCTGAACAGCTTTGTACTCTGCTGCATATCGGGAGTTTAAAACAATATCAGTAGCATTAGGATTAAAATTTAAAGGTGCTTGATTAAACTGATAAAACACAAAGACCATTACACCAACCAATAAAATAAAGAACTGCATTGGTACTTTTAGGAGTCCGTTAAACATCATTCCTATCTGCATCTCTTTCAATGATTTACCAGATAAATAGCGTTGTACTTGACTTTGGTCGGTTCCAAAGTAGGAGAGCATCAAAAATGTACCACCAATAAGTCCGCTCCAAACCGTATATCGATTATCAAGACTAAATGAAAAGTCAAGAACTTCCATTTTACCACTGGCTCCCGCGATATCTAATGCTTTTGAGAATGTGATGCCTTCTGGAAGTTTATCAATGATTAAACAGAATGCAATAATCATTCCTGTAAAAATCACAATCATCTGATGTTTTTGGGTCACATTTACTGCTTTTGTTCCTCCAGAAACCGTGTAAATAATTACTAGAAATCCAATGATAACATTAAGTAATAATAAATTCCAACCTAACAAAGCAGACAGAATTATTGCAGGAGCAAAAATGGTAATACCTGCAGCTAAACCACGTTGAATTAAAAATAAAATAGCAGTGAGCGTTCTGGTTTTTAAATCGAATCTATTTTCTAGAAACTCATAAGCTGTATATACTTTAAGACGGTGATATAAAGGAATAAATACCATGCAAATTATCACCATGGCTATGGGTAAGCCAAAGTAGAATTGCACAAATCCCATCCCATCGTTAAAAGCCTGTCCAGGTGTTGATAAAAAGGTAATAGCACTGGCTTGAGTAGCCATGACAGATAATCCAATCGTGTACCATTTTGAGGTGTTTCCACCTTTTAAATAATCTTGAACATTTTTACTACCTCGTGACTGGTATGTTCCGTAGACAACAATAAGTAACAAGGTACTAATGAGTACAATCCAATCTAATGTTTGCATTTTAAAAGGCTTTTGTGATGATGTAAAATGCGATGATGTATACAATATTAGCAGCAAGTACTATGGTATACATTTTATTCCATTTGTATTTTTCCATGGTTGGTGGGTTTTGTGACTTTGACAAGATTAGTTACCAAATATTTAATAATCTGTTGATGCTTAGTTTTTGATTTGCTCTGCGTCGTTCAAATCATTTTTACCTAAAGATAGTATATTAGCAAACAAGCGGTATGCTCCAGAAACACCAGCAGGAAACTCTCTAAAAAAGCTAAGCCCTGTATAGATGTAATATCCTTTTCCATATTTTGCGACTAGTAAGCTTCCCGTTTTAGGCGTTTCGCCTTCATCATTCATAGATAGAATGGGTGTGAACTCACTAGACCATTCGTCAGGAAAATATAAGCCACGTTCTTGTGTCCAGTCTTCAAAGTCTCTTGGTGTTATTTTATTCGGAAAGTTTAAAACTTCATGATTCGTCGATAATAATCTAACATCTGCAAATTCATCAGTTACACGATCTCTTGAAAGTTTTAAGTCATAAGGCGCTATTTGATCCACTTTAATGCCACGACTTGTGTTGTATTGTACAATCATATTTCCGCCTTGTGCAATATAGTCAAACAGTAGTTCTTGTTTAAATTTTAATTCTTCTACCGTATTGTAGGCTCTAATTCCAACTACGATGGCATCAAATCGACTTAAATTTTCTGCAGAAATATCTTCGGGTTTTAAAATAGCTACATTATAACCAATTTGCCTTAAGCTTTCAGGAACAACATCACCAGCACCTTCGATATAGCCAATATTTTGACCTCTTTTTTTGATGTCTAGACGTACGATTTTTGTCTCACTAGGCAATAAAACCGTTTGAAACGGAATGTGATCATAATCTATTTCGATAAGCTCTTTAGTATATATCATATCTCCAATATGTACCATAGGTGTTAGTAAACCTTCACTTTGCTCTTTTGGAGGAATAACCGTAAAAATTAAACGCTGCTCTTGACCTTTAGTAACAATAATTACTTTTTGCTTTTCAGGTAATACATTCCAGTTGTTTGGGTGTGCAATTTGAACAAAACCTTCAATATTAGCTCTACCTGCTTTAATGATAACTTCAATATCTCGCTGTTTATCAGTATCAAGAATGATGACTTTTTCTGAAATTTTTGCAGATACTTCAGGGATGATTTCAAAAGGTTTGTATACTTCCCCTTTCACGGGATCATTAGTTTTATAAACAATGGCTTTCGTAAAAGAGATGTCAACGTTTTCAATATTTAAATTAAATGTAATATTGAGTCGTCGAGGTGTTTCGGGCTTACCTATTAGGCTTTTGTCTTCAACGTCATACATACCCAAAGTTCCTTTTTTAGTCAACCAATAGGGTGTAGAAACTTGCTGGTCTGTTTTGATAGCTACCGTTTCTTTGAAATCAAAATCGATGTTATTATCTAATGTGATGTTTTTATCTATTTTAATCCCGTTAGGATTTATGATACTTGACAAAATAATTTTTGAAGCACTACGATTAATAATCTCTAAGTTTAAATCGATATTAGAACCTGCAGTGGCATGGTTCGAATTGACTGTAGCTTCTAGATATAAACCAGCACACGCAGCGATAATGTCTTTTATTTCGGTTGTTTTTATGTTTTTCCAGTGCTCATTTTTTAAATTCTGAATCGCTTTATAAGCTCTTACTAGTTCTGAAATAGACCCTGATGGGTTTTTGAAATCATAGTTTTTTTGAACATCGTAAAGAATCTCTCCAATAGATTTTCCGCCTTCTATACGATTCCATGAGGTGTCTATACCTTCAAATATATTGGTCTTGTCTGTTGGTAAATCTCCTTTTATGAGTTCAATATATTCTATTTGTGCGCCACGACTTCCTGTACTACCAAATCCTTGAGATTTGTGTTGGCTCCGACTCAAAGCTGCAATTTCAGGATTACTTAATCCACTACTTGGAAAATATACACCAGTATCGACCTCTAATAAGTTTGATTTATCTGCGTCGTCAAATTTTTCTTGACTTCCATAGAACCACCAAGACGTATTAAAAAATAAACGTTGTGGTTGCCAAATGTCGGTTCGTGATAATTGTTTTGGATACGCATTTTTGTCACCTACTAGATCAAAAGCTTCCAGGCTTAACATCGCAGAACTTGTATGATGACCATGTGTACTTCCTGGACTTCTATGATCAAAACGATTAATGATGACGTCTGGTTGAAACTGTCTAATCGCTAAAACGACATCACTTAAAACTTCTTCTTTATTCCAAATAGCTAACGTCTCATCAGGATGTTTAGAATATCCAAAATCGTTAGCTCTTGTAAATAATTGTTCGCCACCATCTATACGCCGAGCAGCAAGAAGTTCTTGCGTTCTAATAACACCTAATAGCTCTCTAATTTCTGGCCCAACTAGATTTTGTCCGCCATCACCACGAGTTAACGATAGATAAGCAGTTCTTGCTTTTATTTCATTGGACATATAGGAAATTAACCGAGTATTTTCATCATCAGGATGTGCAGCAACATATAGCACAGAACCTAAGAAATTCAACTTTTTTATAGACTCATGAATCTCTGATGATGTAGGTTTTTTTGGTTGTTGTGCTGTTATTAGCGTTATTGAAAATAGGGATAAAAGCAGTAAATGTAATCGTGTCTTCATTGTTTGATAGTTAGCTAGAATCAAATATAATAAAGTATGGTAGGTGAGTCTGTGTTTTTAGATTTCTTTAACGTTAGAAAATAAAGGAAAATGA
>NZ_JBLIET010000072.1:0-9216 GCF_047633235.1 Psychroserpens sp.
TCTTTTCTAAAACCAGCAAAGATGATGTGTTCATTTAAATTTTTATTTGATACGTATTGCTTGATCTCATCTTCTAATTCACCAATACCAACTAAAATATATTTCGCTTTTACCGTTTTACGTTTCACTAATATTTCAACGGTATCAACCCAAGTATAGTGATCTTTAAAACCAGTGAAAGCTGCTATGTTTCCTATAAGTTTATAGTCTTTTGAGATGTTAAATTCCTTATGGAGCATTCCATTAGGTGCTTGTTTTTTAAATTTATCAAGATCCGTTACACTTCCAATAACCCTTAGTTTATTATAGTCTTTTACGGCATATTTCAAGACATCGACTACAGCATTAGATACACAAAGAATTTTTTTAATGCCTTTGTAATTGTATTTCCATTTACGAAGTGTATTGGTGTCAACACGTCTTATTAATGTTCTGCATAACACTAAAGGTGCTTTCATACCGAAGAATTTATGAGATAACACAGCTAGAGTATGCGCAGTACTATTGTGCATTAAAACCACATCAATATCTTTTTCTTTGACAATCTTAGCGAGCTGTTTAGCAAATTTGAAATCGTATTCTGACTTAAAATCAAAACCAATCACTTGCATTCCTTTTTCTGTAGCAACCTCAAAAATGGGTGAGTTGTTTGCGCAAACTATATATTGGTCTTCAAACGTATTATGATCTCTGTAGGCTTCATAGAGATAGATGATCTTTTGTTCGTGACCTCTCCAAACTGGAGATGCTGTGATTTGTAATAATTTCATGAATAGTATTAATCTATGACAAAGAAACCAAAAAAAGAATTAATAGTATATCTGTGTTTGAGTTCAATTTATAAAAGTTGTAGTTTTGTGTACATGAATTTTGAAGCACATATGAAAACCTCCTTGGTTATTTCCACTTATAACTGGAAAGAAGCTTTAGAATTGGTGCTTAAAAGTGTCCTCAAACAAAAAATGATGCCTTTTGAAATCGTCATTGCTGATGATGGTTCTAAAGAAGATACACGAAATCTTATTGCACAATACAAAGCGATATTTAAAATTCCTTTGCACCATGTTTGGCAAAAGGATGAAGGGTTTAGAAAAGCGATGATTATTAATAAAGCTGTGGCAAAAGCTGAGGGTGATTATATCATTCAAGTTGATGGTGATTGTATCATGCATCCATCATTTATAAAAGATCATTTGCGCTATGCAAATCAAGGTATGTATCTTTCTGGTAGCCGAGTGACTATTAAAGAATCACATTTAGACTCTTTATTTAAAAAACAAAAGACGCGTTTAAATGTGTTGTCAAAAGGTATAAAAAAAAGAGGGAGAGCATTATATTTACCATTGTTAAGCACTTTTTATAAAGAAAGTGATGGTTTTAATCTTAAAAACAGAGGATGTAATATGTCGTTTGCGCGAGAAGATTTTATATCAGTTAATGGTTACAATGAAGATTTTGAAGGTTGGGGAAGAGAAGACTCTGAGTTAGGAAGACGTTTTCATAACTACGGTTTATCAAACCGACGATTAAAAAACATCGCTATCGTGTATCATATTTATCATTTCGAAAAACCAAAAGATAAATTAGATGAAAACCATCAAATGGAAGTCGATGCAGTACAAAATAAAACCGTTTCCTGTGAACATGGAATTGATAAATATTTAAGTGAGTAGAGCGAAGCAAATATATGATAACTTTAAACCAAATGAGGTCTTCTTAGACGATATCATAACAAATTATGACACTAAAGGAGAGGATTTTGGTAACCAAGATAGAAACTCACTTAAGTTATTCAATCTTGAAGACAAAACACTTAACGTAAAGTCGTTCAGAATTCCTAACCTTATCAATCAAATTGCGTATCGCTTTTTTAGAAAGAGTAAAGCGCAACGCTCTTTTGAATATGGTAAATGGCTCCAAAGTTTAGATATTGGCACACCACAACCTGTGGCATATTACGAGTTTAAAACACCATTCCTTTTTAAAAAAAGCTATTATATAAGTGAGCAATTGGACTGTGAGTTGACCTATCGTGAGTTAACCACAGATTTTGAATATCCAAATCACGAAGAAATTCTTAGAGCTTTTACTCGGTTCACCTATAGATTACATAAAAAGGAGGTTCATTTTCTAGATCATTCTCCAGGGAATACGCTCATAAAAAAAGTAGGTGAAGACTACAATTTTTATTTGGTGGATTTAAACCGTATGGAATTTAAACATTTAGACTTTGATACAAGAATTAAGAACTTTTCAAAGCTGACAACTCACAAGTTTATGGTCGAAATTATGAGTGATGAATATGCGAAAGCTTCAGGAGAAAATTATGATGACATAGTTCATCTCATGTGGAAATATACTGAAGAATTCCAAAATCGCTATCGCAGAAAAAAACGACTCAAAAATAGGATTTTATTCTGGAGAAGTTCTAAGTAAATGGTCAAGCGCTTTGTATCTATAAAACACACCATGAGCATTGAGTGTGCAGATGATATAACCTTCTTTTCCATCTAAAAAACCTAATCTAAAAATATAGTTAGTTATAAATTTATAAGCTGGTTTGATATAGAAATGAAACCAATTTGGTTTCTTACCTTTTTTCAATAATTCTTGAGCTTTTAGTAACCCGTAATGTTCTGTTTTTTGTTTGTAGCTTTCATAATCGCTAAATGAATAATGCAGCATATCATGCTTTAGAACCTTGAAGTCACCATTAAAATCAAGTAATTCGTGTACTAATTTGTCTTCACGATACCTAGTAACACCTTTTTTGAATAGCCTGAACACTTTATCGGTTTGAAGTCCGCTAAATCGCATTACTTTTTTATTAAATATAAAACGTCTTGGGATTTTGAAAGCATCAATACCCTTATTTGTTTTTATCGTTTCTGCTATTTCCTTTTGAGATTCTAGACTTAAACGCTCATCTGCATCAATAAAGAAAACCCATTCGCAATTCGCTTGTTCAAGAGCAAAGTTGCGTTGATCTGCAAAGTTTTTAAACTCGCGTAAAATTACGGTTACATGATCCATTTCAGATAACTTCTCGAATGTGCCGTCTGTACTATGAGAATCTACAACAATAATTTCATCTGCAAAAGCAAGATTATCAATAACCTCCTCAATGTGTTTTATTTCATTATAGGTAATCATCAAAGCCGATATGTTACTCTTGTTGGTTTTCAAATTGGAAGTTAAGAATGTGCGTAAAAATAACTATTTTTGAACCAATGAAAACAATAGATACTTCAGTAATTATTAGTACTTATAATAGCCCAACGTGGTTACAGAAAGTGTTGTGGAGTTTTGATAAACAAACTTATGATAATTTTGAAGTTGTTATTGCGGATGATGGCTCAGGACTAGAGACTAAAACTTTGATTGAGGCTATGAAAACAGAGGTGAGTTATCCTATCCAACACATTTGGCATGAAGACAACGGGTTTCAAAAAACTATTATTCTTAATACAGCGACTGTAGCAGCAAAAGGAAACTATTTAGTGTATACAGATGGTGATTGTTTGGCAAGAGCAGATTTTTTACAAGTCCATATCAATAGACGAGAAGCAGGTTATTTCTTATCTGGAGGTTATTTTAAATTACCAATGGATATTAGTGAGCTCATTTCCGAAGAAGAGATAAAGACACAAGGTTGTTTTAATATTGATTGGTTAACATCTCACGGACTCAAATCATCA
This sequence comes from Psychroserpens sp., assembly GCF_047633235.1. Lineage (GTDB taxonomy): Bacteria > Bacteroidota > Bacteroidia > Flavobacteriales > Flavobacteriaceae > Psychroserpens. The sequence goes on from NZ_JBLIET010000072.1 coordinate 3,699, forward strand.
TTCAAAAACAATAAAATCACAGCGAAAGGGCTTAAGCAAAAACTCCTAAACCTAATAACACCAACTACTGCCACTTGGAATGGTCATAATGCATCGGGTTATAAAAAAGATATTATTGCTGCCAATGGTTATGATGAGCGAATGCAATATGGTGGAGAAGATAGAGAACTAGGAGAGCGTTTATTCAATGCAGGAATCAAGGCGAAACAAGTGCGTTATAGTGCTATTTGCTTGCATTTAGATCATGAAAGAGGTTATGTTAAACCTGAAATGATTGAAATAAACCTTAAGATTAGAGCCACTACAAAACAGCAGAAAGTGATTAAAACGCCTTTTGGGATTGAAAAATTTTAATTTCAGTATTTAGTTAGGAGTCCAATTCGAAACTAAAACAAAATAAAAAAGCAAAATATGGCTTCTCACTTCTTTTTGAAGAGAGAATAATTCATCAGAGATGGATTAGGAGGTATTAAAGGACATTGAGTAAGCATCATTTCAGAAGTTTAAAAAACAGCTCTTGTTGCGCAGATTTAATATCAAAGAAATCACAAGCAATTCTGTTATCTGTATTCTTATTTCTTTTTGAACTGCTCCAAATAAACTTTTAACTTCGGAAATATCAACTCAGGAGGAAAAGAGTCATATAGAGAAAAGGCTTCACCTTTCATTTTTTTTAGTGACTTACCTTGATATAATTCTGGTTTTATATCTTTTAAATGAATTGAGACATTTGTTGTATCATTATCAAACATGATCCAAGCTTCTTTTAAGATCCAAGGTGAGAATACTGTAAAAGTCGAAATATTCAACGCTTTGGCCATATTTACAGCACCACCTTCATTTCCAATCAACGCAGTACAATGATGAGTTATGGCTAAGAAGTCGCGCAAGCTATTCCCGAAGACATCAAAAAAGATCTGTTTTTTAGTGTTGTGTTTACAGAAATTGTAAACGGTTTTAGCTTCATGCTTCTGTTTTGGAATGTAGTTGAATAAAATTTGTCCGTTGGTCTGTTCAACAACAGCATCAATTAAATCGGCCATGTGAGGTAAAGGGTAGGTTTTATTATCCCCACTTCCCAGTACACTAATCATAAATAACGGTTGAGCTAAATCTATTTTAGAATCGATTAAAAACTGTTTAGAACCTTCAATCTCCTTAGGTGATAAATAGACCTTGGGTTTTAATGTCGCAGGAAAATCATCACAAAGCGGTTGCAGTAGTTGTAATCTGTTCTCAACAGCTAAACCTGCATTTGTGTTTGGTATTTTGGTCTCTCTAAAGGTATGTGTGTAATAATGTGAGGTATACCATTTTTTCTTAGATATTTTAATTTTAGCTCCAGAAAATTTTGTCATTAAGTTGCTCGAAAACTTAGAATACACATCGATAACAGCGTCGTAGTTTTCTTTTCTTATATCATTCAAAAAAGAAAGAAACTTAGATTTGTTATCTTCTATTTCGGGAGATACAAACAAAAACTTATCAATAAACGGATTATTTTCAACTACAGGAAACGTATGTGAATTAATTACATAATGTAACTCAGCATCAGGGTATTCAGCTTTAAGGGCCTCAAACAAGATGCTTGTGGTGAGGACGTCACCAATCATTTTCTGTTGGATAATTAGGATTTTCATATTTATAAATTCAAAATTCCAAAAGAAGAGAATAAACCATTGGAATTTGGTGTTTAGGTTTTGAAATTGATGAGTACAACAAGTTTAAACGGCAACATCATATTCACGTAAGGCATCATTTAAAGAGGTCTTTTTATTGGTGCTTTCTTTGCGCTTTCCAATAATCAAAGCACAGGGAACATTAAACTCTCCAGCCGGAAATTTCTTAGTGTAACTACCAGGAATCACTACTGAGCGAGCAGGAACTCTACCTTTCATTTCGACAGGTTTATCACCAGTTACATCAATGATTTTTGTGCTCATCGTCAAAACGACATTAGCACCTAAAACAGCTTCTTTTTCTATATGAACGCCTTCAACAACGATACATCTTGAGCCTATAAACGCACCATCCTCAATAATGACTGGAGCAGCTTGTAAAGGTTCTAAAACACCACCAATACCAACACCTCCAGAAAGATGAACATTTTTACCGATTTGAGCACAACTCCCAACCGTTGCCCAAGTATCTACCATAGTACCTTCATCAACATAAGCGCCAATATTCACGTAGCTTGGCATTAAAATAACGCCAGAAGAAATATAAGCACCATGACGAGCTACTGCATTTGGGACTACCCTTATTCCACGCTTTTTATAATTGCGTTTTAAAGGAATTTTATCATGATATTCAAAGATCCCAGCTTCTAGAGTTTCCATTTTTTGAATAGGAAAATAGAGCACCACAGCTTTTTTTATCCATTCGTTCACTTGCCATCCATCACCACTAGGCTCTGCAACCCTTATTGTGCCTTCATCTAATAAGTCTATAACGCTTCTAATACTGTCAATAGTAACCTGATTAGTTAATAACGACCTGTCATTCCACGCGTTCTCTATATTTTGTTGTAGTTGTTTCATTATCTTTTTTTAAGCTATTTCTACAAATATAAGTGTATAATTGAGATCATTAAATTATGGTGAAATAAAATTAATGTGGCTGACTAAATAAGTGAACTCTTAATCAATGGCTAATTTTTATAAAACCATCCTTATCTGCTAGGAGGGGATTTTATTTAATAGAAAATAAAGATGACTTTATAGTTGTTTGTGTGTGTAATTTATTGTTTAATAGAGTGTTATGTTTTGTTCTGCGTATACAATTAATATAAATTCAAGTTTTTAAAATTGGTTTAGGCTAAGTAGAGATTTTTTTGTGATCCATACTTAAAAGAATTTTATTTAAATGAGACTTACCTAAAAATGCAGTGTCTTAAAATAGTAATGAATTGTTTAAGTTAGAGGGTAAACAATGTCATGCGTTTAATGGATCGTTGATTATTCTGAAACGCTTCTTTAATCTGTAAAGAAGCGTTTTTTTTGTTTAACATATCACAATATAAAAGTAACTTTGTCATATGGCAAGAATATTAGCATTAGATTTTGGGACAAAACGAACAGGAATAGCAGTAACAGATGAGTTGCAAATTATTGCTTCTGGTTTGACAACCGTTGCTACAAAAGAGTTGATTGTATTCTTAAAACAGTACATTTCAGAAGAAAAAGTAGAATTATTTGTCGTTGGTGAACCTAAGCAGATGAATTATGAAGCGTCTGAAAGTGAGGAGTCTATCGCTAAGTTTTTAGTTAGTTTAGAAAAAGAGATACCTCAAATACCTGTAAAACGTGTGGACGAACGATTTACGTCTAAAATGGCATTTCAAACAATGATTGATAGCGGACTCAAAAAAAAGCAACGAAAAGATAAAGCGTTGATTGATGAGATTAGCGCGACAATTATCTTACAGAGTTATTTACAGAATCCGTCTTAAAAATTCTTAAATAATAACAAAAATTGTACTTTTGCACCCGAAAATCACGATATAATGATATTACCAATTGTTGCTTATGGTGACCCTGTTTTAAGAAAAAAAGGAGAGCATATTACCAAAGATTATCCTAATCTAGAGGCGCTTATCGAGAACATGAAAGAAACTATGTATGGTGCTTTTGGTGTTGGATTAGCTGCACCGCAAATAGGCTTGCCGATACGAATTTTTCTTGTAGATACTGAGCCTTTTTCAGAAGATGACGAGTTTACTGAGGAAGAGCAGGAGCAACTTAAAAATTTTCAGCGTACATTTATTAATGCTGAAATCTTAGAAGAAGTAGGTGATGAATGGGCATTTAACGAAGGCTGTTTGAGTATTCCTGATGTGAGAGAAGATGTATTTAGACAACCTAAAGTGACTATCAAGTATCAGGATGAAAATTTTAAAACACATACTGAAGTTTATGACGGTTTGATTGCGAGAGTTGTTCAGCACGAATACGATCATATTGAGGGTATTTTGTTCACCGATAAGCTATCATCACTAAAAAAACGTTTAATAAAAGGGAAATTAGTAAACATTTCCAAAGGAAAAATAAAAGTAGATTACAGGATGCGTTTCCCACTTATGAAGAAGAAGCGCTAATACTTAAAATATATTATGACTTTAGATAAAATACTTTCCATTTCAGGAAAACCAGGATTATATAAAATTATTACACAAACTAGAAATGGTTTTGTTGTAGAATCTCTAATTGATCACAAAAAGGTTTCTGTGAATATCCACAGTAATATAAGTGTATTGAGTGAAATCGCTGTGTATACGTTAACAGAAGAGTTACCACTTAGAGACGTCTTAAAAAAAATAAGAGACAAAGAAGATTCAAAGCAAACCTCGATAAGTCATAAAGATTCTAAAGACAAGTTAGAAGCGTATTTCTTTGAAGTCTTACCAGACTATGATGAAGATAGAGTGTATGCTAGTGATATCAAAAAAATTGTGCAGTGGTACAATTTACTTGAAAAGCATGACATGCTTGGTGCTTTAGAGGACGATAACAAAGTGACTGCAGACGAGGAAGAATAAGCCCGTTAATAGATTGTTCATATTATTTATTACTTAGAATTTCTATCTGAGTGAAACCGTTGTATTTTTAAGTTTTAAATAGAGATTATGTCTGATAAAACTCATCAACTAAAAGCTTTTCAGCGTCTACTTGTCATTATGGATGAGTTGCGTGAACAATGTCCTTGGGATAAAAAGCAAACCATTGAAACCTTACGTCACCTTACCATAGAAGAAGTTTATGAACTTGGTGATGCTATTTTAGATAATGACCTAGAAGAGGTTAAAAATGAATTGGGTGACGTGTTACTTCACATTGTTTTCTATTCTAAAATTGGTAGTGAGAAAAAAGCCTTTGATATTGGAGATGTTTGTAACAGCATTTGTGATAAACTTATTAATCGTCATCCTCATATCTACGGAAATGTAACTGTTGAGAACGAAGCTGATGTTAAAAGAAATTGGGAGCTCATAAAACTGAAAGAAGGCAAAGGAAAAAAGAGCGTTTTAGAAGGTGTTCCCAAAAGTTTACCGGCTATGGTAAAAGCCAGTAGAATCCAAGATAAAGTAGCAGGTGTTGGATTTGATTGGGAAAAACCACATCAAGTGTTTGAAAAAGTACAAGAAGAATTAGGAGAACTACAAGAAGAGGTCAATCAAAATAATCAGGATAAAATAGAAAGTGAATTTGGCGATGTGCTCTTTTCAATGATTAATTATGCACGCTTTTTAAAAGTTGATCCAGAAAGTGCTTTGGAGCGAACAAATAAAAAATTCATTAAACGTTTTCAATATTTAGAGCAAAAATCTAAAGACTTAAACAAACCATTATCAGATATGACACTTGGGGAAATGGACGTTTTTTGGGAAGAAGCAAAGCGGTTGCCAAAATAGGTAATTAGAAAATCGTTTTGATTTTCAAATACTAAAGTTTGGGAAGAAGCAAAGCGGTTGCCAAAATAGGTAATTAGAAAATCGTTTTGATTTTCAAATACTAAAGTT
>NZ_JBLIET010000073.1:0-9015 GCF_047633235.1 Psychroserpens sp.
GTTTTCTTTTCTTCGGAAATGAGCTTGTTTTGGAGCCTTAGAATAATTTAATCAATAGAATGGTCTTAATCATCGAACTGCGAAGTTGGTTCAATATGTAAGAAAAGTAAATACACTGCAATAAGTAAGCTCTTTTGTATCTATATAGAGATACAAAAGGTATTGTAGTGCACAAAATGTTTGTTGTTTTGTTTCTTAAGGTCCTCTTCTAATATTATAAGGTGTAGAATCGTAATAAGCTAGTCAAAAAATAAAAAGATAATATTGTGATTCTACTTTTTCTCTAGGATTTGAAATGGCTACAACAGTTTTTTCAATATACTTGTCTGCAGTGAACTATTTCCGAAACGGAAATTTAGAAATTAGAAGGCTTCCAGAATTAGGGATAAGTACTACGGATGGGTTAATTTAATCCTTGGTATGGTATCCTATTTAATAATAGCAACTTTAACTATTTAAGTGGTCAAAAAGGTTTGCTAAGTTTTAATCGCTACAGACGGTTAGAAGAAGTGTTGTTTGAAGCATTAATACTAATTTATTGAGAATTCTATAATATCCCCTTTTTCCAAACTCCATGTATCACTCAATCCAGCATTAACTTCAAGCACATATTTTGCAGGAGCTTCAGATGGTAAAGACGTTTCATTCATAGGTTCTGCATTTTTTTGAATGCTCACAATAGTCTTATTCTCAGAAATAAATATAATGTCTAATGGTATTTGGGTATTTTTCATGTAGAATGAACGATTGTTTGTATCTGGAAAAATGAATAGCATACCTTGATTATTATCCATGCTAGAACGATACATCAAGCCCGTTTGAGTTGAGTATTCATCATCTGCAATTTCAATATCTAGAGATGTTAATAAAGAATCTGTAATCGCTTTTTTAAGTTGGAGTTCACCTTCTTTTTTAAATGTGACTTCCACTTGTTTTACTTCTGAATATTTCTGTTCCTCTTTACATGACCAGAGTTGCAAGGCAACGCTTCCGAAGAATGAAAAAATAAAAACCTTAAATGCAAAACGTTTCATGATTAGCTCAATTTTGTTCTAGCCTTGTAAACAAACATAAAATAAAGACCTATTAAAACAAACGGAACACTTAGTAATTGACCTGTGTTAAGTCCAAATAAGATGAAATATTCGTCACCTTGAGGTTCTTTTACAAATTCAACGAAAAATCTAACTGACCATAGTAAAACTAAAAATAACCCAAATAAGAAACCTTGTTGCTCACTCTTTTTAGTTTTCCAATAGAAATACCACAAGATTAAAAACACAAAAATATAACTACCCGCTTCATATAATTGAGCAGGATGCCTTGGCACTTGTTCTACTATTGGTAATTGTTTAAAGGTCACACCAAAATCGCTTCCTGTTGGTTTACCAATAATTTCAGAATTTATAAAATTTCCTAATCTCACAAATACAGCTCCAGAGGCTACAGGTATCACGACACGATCTAGAATCCAAAGCACCGTTTTATGTAATACCTTTTTATTATATAGGTACATCGAGATAATCATGGCGATGGCTGCACCGTGACTTGCTAGTCCTTGAAAACCTGTGAATTCAAAACCACCTTTAAATTTAAAAGGTAAAAAGATGCTAAAAAAGTCTTCGCTTATAAGTTCTGGTTGGTAAAAAATAACGTGACCCAATCGAGCGCCTAGCATAATTCCAAGAACAGCATAGATGAATAAAGAATCTAAAGACTCATTGCTTTGACCTTCATGCTTGTAGATGCGTTTCATGATTTGTAACCCAAGGAGAAACGCGACGATCCACATCACACTGTAATAATGTAAGGTGAAAAAACCTAAATCTAATCCTTTTGAAGGATCCCAAACCATATCAATAGCAAGCATAGAATTTTATTTTATGGGATAAAGATAATATTATTGAATGAACTCATCTTGACTTTTTGTTTTAAACCTAAAAATATTGCTTTTGTGCTGTAATGAAATTATATTTTCTCAATATAGCGCACTACGTTTATAAAACTAAATTAAATTAGAGTACAAAATGAATGTTTTGGAGGTAGAAGAAAATGTTAAAAGGAGTTTACAAAACTATAGTTGTTGTCAAGATATTTTTAGTCTGCTTTCTCAGGAACAGTGTCATAGCCTGATTTTCCCCAAGGCGATGGAGCGCAAACGAAAATGTATGGTGTACATTTTTAGCGAACAGGCGAGCTTGCGCATTGGCAAGCTTTTGGTTGTCATCCTTTTCTGGAACAGGGTCGTAGCCTGATCTTCCCCAAGGTGATGGAGCGCAAACGAAAATGTACGGTGTACATTTTTAGCGAACAGGCGGGTTTGCGCGTTGGCAAGTTTTTAGTTGTCATCCTTTTCTGGAACAGGATCATAGCCTGATCTTCCCCAAGGCGATGGAGCGCAAACGAAAATGTACGGTGTACATTTTTAGCGAACAGGCGAGCTTGCGCGTTGGCAAGTTTTTAGTTGTCATCCTTTTCTGGAACAGGATCATAGCCTGATCTTCCCCAAGGCGATGGAGCGCAAACGAAAATGTACGGTGTACATTTTTAGCGAACAGGCGAGCTTGCGCGTTGGCAAGTTTTTAGTTGTCATCCTTTTCTGGAACAGGATCATAGCCTGATCTTCCCCAAGGATGACAACTAAAAATTCTTCTGATTGCTAATTTTCCTCCTTTCCAAAGTCCGTGTTTTTCTAATGCTTCTTTTGTATAGTGAGAACATGTAGGTTGAAATCTGCATGTCGCAGGTGTTAGAGGGGAGATTACCGCTTGGTAAACTTTAATCAATAGGAGAAAAGGATATGTTAGAAATTTCTTCAATTAAAAGTGTATTGTTGAGTTGTTTTTTGTAGAGTTGTTCTACGCTTACTTTAGAAAATGGTTTCGAAGACTATTTATTTTATTAGTTATTGATCCTATGTCTTTTATTGAATTCATTAAGCTTTCTTCTGAAATAAAATTAAGCTCTTTTGATATAATTAATTGAATAGCCTCTTTCCAGATTTCTATTTTTTCAAATGAATAAACGTGCATGCTTGTGGATTTAGAGTGAATTCTAAATGTATCTAATTTTTAAATCAAAGCACCATTTCAGTTAGTTAGCCACAACACAACAACACAACAACTTTATATTTAATTAGTCGAGAACGTTGTCCCGTCCTTCCCATCATTCAATTGGATGCCTTTTGCCGCTAATTCATCACGAATCTTATCTGACATCGCAAAATCTTTATTAGCTCTTGCATCTTGTCTTAGTTGGATTAATAATTCTACAGCGCCTTGTAATTTGTCGGTTCCAGTATTTACTTTACTAGAGTTTTCTAACCCTAAAACATCATAAGTGAATTCTAACATCGTTCTTTTAAGTAGTTCTAAATCTTCCGAAGTCAATGAAGCAACACCAGAATTTATTTGATTGATTTGTTTAGAAGCTTCAAATAAATGTGCAATTAGTATTGGTGAATTGAAATCGTCATTCATCGCATCGTAACAGTTTTGACGCCATTGTTTAATATCAAATGTTGATGCGTCACCAGCTTTTAAAACCTCCAGAAGATTAACAGCATCCATTAATCTATAGAATCCTTTTTCACTAGCCAATAATCCATCATTAGTTAAATCTAAAACACTTCGGTAAGACGACTGCGCGTTAAAAAACCGAATTACGCTAGGACCAAATGCTTTAGACATAATAGCGTTGTTTCCCGAAATTAATTCCGCAGGATTAATAATATTCCCTGTAGATTTTGACATGCGTTGCCCATTTAATTGCAACATATTAGCATGCATCCAGTAGTTTACAGGTGCTTTGCCCTTAGCAGCTTCACTTTGTGCGATTTCACATTCATGATGTGGGAATTTTAAATCCATTCCGCCACCATGAATATCAAAATTATCACCAAGATATTTTGTACTCATCGCTGTACATTCTAAATGCCAGCCAGGAAAACCATCACTCCAAGGCGAAGGCCAACGCATGATATGTTGTGGTTCGGCACGTTTCCATAATGCAAAATCTTGTGGATTCTTCTTATCACTTTGACCATCAAGAGCTCTTGTATTATGGATAAGGTCTTCGAGTTTGCGCTTGCTTAAAATTCCGTAGTTATTAGTCTCATTAAACTTATGCACATCAAAATAAACAGAGCCATTAACAACGTATCCAAAACCATTTTCTATAATCGTTTTAATAAGCTCAATTTGCTCTATAATGTGACCAGTAGCAGTAGGTTCTATGCTTGGTGGTAAGAAATTAAAAGTATTTAAGATATTATGAAAATCAACAGTGTAGCGTTGAACAACTTCCATAGGCTCAATTTTTTCTAAACGTGCTTTCTTAGTGATTTTATCTTCACCAACATCGGCATCATTTTCTAAATGTCCTGCATCTGTAATATTTCTAACATAGCGTACTTTAAAGCCTAAATGCTTTAAATAACGAAACACCATGTCAAAAGACATAAACGTCCTTACATTTCCTAAGTGCACATTACTATACACCGTTGGTCCGCAAACATACATGCCTACATAGCCGTTTTCAATAGGTGTGAAGACCTCTTTATTTCCGCTAAGAGTATTATAAATTTGAATGGTCTGCTCTTCGTACAAGTGCATAGTGCTAGGTGTTTAAATTTCTATTCGTGTTGAACTATATTATAGTAGTCAAAGCTAACATTTTATTTTTTTCTTCGAAAGAAAGAAAGCTTAAAACGCAGTATCGAGGCTTACATAATCTAAGAATTCTCGTTTGGTTTCTTTGCTTTTAAAAACACCTCCAAATTCTGAAGTTATGGTACTACTCGCGACATCTCTTATGCCTCTAGAATTAACACACAAATGTTTTGCATCGATTATGCAGGCTACATCTTCAGTATTTAAAACCTTTTGAAGTTCTTTAACGACTTGAATTGTAAGGCGTTCTTGCACTTGTGGACGCTTTGCAAAATAATCAACGATTCTATTCATTTTTGAGAGCCCAACGACGGTACCGTTAGAAATATAAGCAATGTGAGCTTTTCCAACAATTGGCAGTAAGTGATGCTCGCAAGTTGAATAGACCGTAATATTCTTTTCAACGAGCATTTCTCCATACTTGTATTTATTATCAAATGTAGAAGCTTTTGGTTTTTTATCAGGATCAAGTCCGCCAAATATCTCGTTTACAAACATTTTTGCAACTCTGTTTGGTGTCCCTTTAAGGCTATCATCTGCCAAGTCAAGTCCTAATGTTTCCATAATGTGTTTAACATCCTCTTTTATAATATTAATTTTTTCAGATGACGTTAGTTTAAAAGCGTCATGTCGTAAGGGCGTTTCAGATGATGATCCAACATGGTCATCTCCAATAGCGTCATAGTCTTGAATATCTTTTTCTATTTTCATTTGTTATACTTCGTAGATCTTTAAATTCTTTTTAATTAAAATAATCATTCCTTTTTCTAAAGGAGGATGCAAAGATAAACAATAAAAAAAAAGAGAGTAGGGTAGGGTTTTTTAAATTTAACATGTTATATGTCTATAATCGGAATGAGCTTACATGATATCCGATTTAACAGTTTATTTATTAAAATTTTCTTAAATTCCGCTTCTTAAAAAAACAAAACAACCATGAATCCAAAATTTCTGTTCCCTCTAATATTAATCTTTACATTATTAGTGTCTACTTCACTATTTTCGCAATCAAGAAAACAAAAAACAATCCATTATAATGCTAACGTGAGTGCGCCTTTAATGAGTTCAGAATTAGGATTGATTACAGAGGTTTATAGTTCTACAGCTCATGAAAATATATTAGATAAACCACAACGTTTAAAGGATATTAAAAACATTCTTCGAAACAGAGTTGAGATTAAAAATATTCCTAATCCTAGTGATCAAAAAGAGTGTACTTTATTATCAGAGGTGCCTTTAATGAATTACTACGTTTCTGATTTGCAACGTGACGCTAATTTTAATCCTCAAAATTTTAATCCATTAAAGTATTTATTTAATTTTTATTCCCGCGGAACGCAGATGTATAGAGTGGATAATACCAACTACTTTATCATTATCGAATCTCAATACAAATAAAATTTAATTATCCATTTATACTATAAGCTATGAAAAAGGCATTACTCATAATTTTTACATTATTTTCTCTTAATACCTACGCTCAAGATATTCTCATGCAAAATGGTACAGTTACCGGTTGTTCGGGAACATTCTATGATTCTGGTGGAGTAGGAGGAGCATACTCAAGCAATGAAGATTTAGTAATAACAATTTGTCCTGATAATCCAGGGCAATTAGTACGATTAATATTTACAGAATTTAGTACACAACTGGGATCAGATGTGATGACGATTTATAATGGTGATAGTGTAGCAGCACCTGTTTTTAATGTAGCTGATGGCGCAAATTCACCAGGAACAGTTACGGCGACAGATGATAATGGGTCTGGTTGTTTAACCATCCAATTTGTGTCGGATGCTGCAGGAACAACCACAGGTTGGGCAGCAGACATATCATGTTTTACACCATGTCAAACGGTAGTGTCTCAATTAGATTCTGCTGTACCTGCTCCAAATGGAGATGGATATATTAGAGTGTGCCCTAATGAAGATGTTACGTTAACAGGAAGTGGTGTTTTTGAATTTGACGGAGCAGGAGCCAATTACGAATGGGATTTAGGCGATGGTAATACAGCTGCAGGCCAAACAGCAACTTTTTCCTATGCAATACCTGGTGTTTACATTGTAAACTTAAACATAAGAGATGCGAATACAGATTCAGATCCTTTGGGATGTGCTAATACGAATTTAATAAATCAAGTTATTCAAGTAGCCACAGAACCGAGTTTTTCGGGGACTGGTGCTGCAAATACAGATTTATGCTTTGGAGAAACAACAACGATTGATGGTGTTGTTACGCCCACACTTTTTGCAAACGATTGTACGCCACCTGTAAGTGGAACTACATTTTTACCTGATGGTTCTGGCGCAGTCTATACAACATGTATTACTGTAGATTGTTTTGAGTCAGATCAAGTATTAACAGATGTTAATCAACTTATTGATATCTGTGTTAATATGGAGCATTCTTATTCTGGAGATTTAGATATTAGAATTATATCTCCAAACGGTCAAGAGGCAGATTTATTTACACAAGCAGGAGGCGGTATTTATTTTGGAGGTGCTGATAATTTGGATAATAATGTACCAGGAGTAGGTGCAGATTATTGCTTCTCCATGTCTGCAACAACGTTGCTAGAAAATGCAAATACTGTTATTGCAGGTTCAAATCCACCTAATAACTCTTGGGCACCAGGAACCTATTTACCAGTAGAGTCTTTTAATGCCTTAATTGGTAGCCCTTTAAATGGAGATTGGTGTATCGAGATTGTTGATAATATTGGAATAGATAATGGATATATATTTTCTTGGGGATTAAATTTCGATCCAAATATTCAACCACCAGAGCTGTCGTTTACTCCTGTAATAACTTCTGAAGGTTGGGATACAGATCCTTCAATTACGAACATTACAGGATCTACAATTACTGTAGCACCTTTAACAGCAGGTACATATTGTTATACGTATAGAGTTACTGACGATTTTGGATGTGAGTACACACAAGAAGTTTGTATCGATATGGCAGAAGATATTACTGCGGATGGGTCAGCAACAGTTGCAACTATTTGCGATGGAGATGATGCGGTTTTCAATATTACTGGAACAGCGAATGCTTCTGTAACCTATACCATTAACGGAGGAGCGGTACAAACCGTGGTATTGGATGGAACAGGTAATGCAATAGTAACTATTACCGCGCCAACAGCAGATCAAACCTTAAATCTTATTGATGTTTCTCTTGGAACGCCAGATGTCATCGGCAATGCACTAACAGCCATCGGTGGTTTTGACACAGCTAACGCCCTTGGTCCAATTGATCCTGCCGGTACTGCTGCTAGTGGTACAAATTGTGCGAGAATAACTTCTGCGGAACCTTTACTAACATTAACATTAGAAAATAATGTGCCAATTGGAACAGATATAATTATAAGCTTAGCCAGAAATAATATTACTGGAGATATGATCATTTCAGATGGTGTAGCCAATTTAAATTATAGTACTGGATCAGAAGATGTTTTAGAATATATCGTTTTCACTACTGGCGCTTCGACTAATTCATTGACATTTGAGAGAATTGAAGGTCAACTTTGGATTGATGGTGTTGAATATACTATTCCTGGAAATCTTTGTACAGTTATTGTTGACGATACTGAAATTATTACTGTTGGAGCTGTATTTGATACTACTTTTACGATGACACCAACATGTGATGGAGCAATAGCGACTATCACCGGAGATACTGGAGGTGTATTTACTTTTGAAGACCCACAACCTACGGATGGTGCAGTTATAGATTCGGTTACAGGGACTGTAACTAATGGAGTTTCAAATACAACATATAATGTAATTTATGAATTTGCTGATGCTTGTAGTCCAGGAACGACACAAACGTTTACTGTGCTTTCTTCTAATAATGCATCTTTTTCTCTAATACCAACATGTGATGGAGCAACCGCTGCAATTACAGGAGATAATGGAGGCGTATTTTCGTTTAATCCAATCCCAACAGATGGGGCTATAATAGATCCCACTACAGGAACGATAACAAACGGAATTCAAGGGGCTACCTACTCAGTAGATTACTCAGTAGGGGGCGCATGTCCAGCTATAGCTAATCAGTCAGTAACAGCTTTACCATTTGAAGACGCTAGTTTTACTCTAACAGCGACTTGCGCAGGAGCTACAACAGTTATTGCGGGAGATGTAGGAGGTGCTTTTGCTTTTAATCCAGTTCCTACTGATGGTGCAACGATAGATACTGCTACAGGATTAGTTACAGGAGTTTCAGGAACAAACTATACAGTAGAATATACTACAGGAGGACCTTGTGCGGAAACTACAAGTGAGACAGTAACGGTTTTTTCTTCGGAAGATGCCTCATTCACATTTACGCCAAATTGTACAGG
>NZ_JBLIET010000074.1:0-9012 GCF_047633235.1 Psychroserpens sp.
TCTAATCTTAGCATTAATAAAAAAATCTAGCCTAGGGAAACCACCCAATTTAGTTTGATCTTGAGAATAAAATTCCGCTAGCAATGGATCATATCCATCCATGTAATAATCAGTGAAATAATTGAATGTGATTCCTGTTTGTAAAAACAGTGCCTTTTTTTTAAAGAAATGATTTGAATAATAAAACGTACTTCTAACTACGAACTCCGGTAAATTAAGAGATTGAGTATCGTCGTCTACCTTTTGATATAAGATTGAATTATCTAAAGCAAACTTTCCAAACTTTAATTCCTTATCTAATCTTAGTTTAAAAAAACTAATAGACTGTTCTAACTGTTCTGGTCTAATCGAATTGTCTTCTCCTCCTCGTGAAAAAAATGAAAAATTATCTAAAACAACATACTCAGCAGATATATCTAATATAGTTTTAGAGTTAAATTCTACCTTTAAATTTGTACTATTTTGGTTCTTAAAACTATCAACATTATTCCAGTTATAATTTATATAGTCACTTTGGTATAATAAGAGATTATAATTAGGAGAATTTGAAATATAACCCATACCACCCTTTATATACGTATCATCATTAACATCATAAACAATGTCAGATAAAAAATAACTGCTATCAAATTGACCAACAATGTTAGCACCCACATCAGTACTTAGTCTAAAGCCTCCGAATTGATTTGAGTAATGTCCCTCTAAACTCATAACTCTATCTTTAATTCTATTAGCTATTTGTTGATCATTTAAAATAGTGACTTTATCATAGCCGTAATTAATATCATTATAACCAACTCCAAAACTAATATCTCCTACTATAGGTTCTCTATAATTGATTAAAGCCTTAGTTTCAAAGTTTTCGATAGTTACCCTATCTCGAATATTAGATTGGTTAAATGAGTCTCCGAAAAAATCGGAGCTTGACGTTTGATCAAACTGAAAATATTTATCTTCAAAAGCAATACTATTTTTAATTGATAATGATCTGTTGATTGAATCTTTCTGAGGTATTATTATATACTCCTGATTTAAGAAGAATCGTTTACCAACCAAAATGTTTTCAGCATTATCAAAATTAGGATCAAATACAGATCTATCTATAAAATTTTGATCTCCTGAAATAAAATTTGAAACATCTTCGTTATTTAATCCGCCATTTTCTTGATTTAACAAATCTTGAGTTACAATATGTGTTCTCGCTGAATATCGATTGTTTTTAGATTTAAAACTCGAAGTAAATCGCAAATTACCAGTACTAGTTACAGCCTGTTGATAATTACCTAAAGACCTCATGCCTTTGTATGCGATTGAAAAGTTAAATTGTCTGGATGTATTCACAGTAAATAGAGCATCCAATAATTGACCTTGTTGAAATGCTGTTTTAAATAACAACTCTGTTAAAGGTGTTGGAACTTCATAGTATTTCACATCCTCAACTTCCAGATAGTTAAAATGTCTTCCTCGAGCTCCAAACAAAGGTAAAAGATTGGTTGAACTAAAATCTTTAGTTAGACTGTTATATGTTTGGCCTAAATTGGCGAATTGGATTAGACCAAAATTATCCTTTCTTAAATAATTAAATTTATATTCTTTTTGAATTGTTAAAGACGTGTCTAATACTTCTACTTGATTATTAGCATCTATAATTTTATATTGATCAATAGTGACGTCTTTCGACGAGACTTTATCTTTTTGACTTTTCCTGAAGACTAAAGAATCATTAATTGTAGTGGTATTTTCAACACTCTTAGTAGAGGATTTAAATTTTTGTGGTAACTTTTCTTGGGCACCACTAATTAAACATAGCAACAAGAAAAAAGAAACGATCGAGGTATGTCTTATCATATGATAAATTGAAAATCAAAAATAATTATTAAATAAGAAAAAAACTTATTATGTTTTGTTAAAACAAAAAAAGACCGAGAAAAATTCCCGATCTTTTTTTAAAAACTTTAACTTATAATACCAAGTCCTACTGCTTAGTCAAAATAAACTGGTAAGGTCCAAAATTTCCTAATGGTCCGTCAGCAATCATCACTGCAGGAGACTCTGTATAAGATGTAGTCTCTACAACCATATCAGCAAAATCACCTAGATTTAATGGATTA
The DNA here is from genome assembly GCF_047633235.1 of Psychroserpens sp. GTDB lineage: Bacteria > Bacteroidota > Bacteroidia > Flavobacteriales > Flavobacteriaceae > Psychroserpens. The sequence goes on from NZ_JBLIET010000074.1 coordinate 2,112, forward strand.
GAAAATGTAATTGTACCATTACAAGTATCTAAGGAAGCCGTTGAGCCATCCACGAAATACTGATTAAATCCTATAGAATTGTTAAGTATAAATACTGTTTGCGTTGGATCTGTTGGATCCAAACTAATTTCAACCTGATAACTTTCACCAAAAGCTGCTGCCAATGACAAACCTGCATTCACTCCAGAAGTAAAAACTTCATCGACACTGTAAGTACCAACGATAGCTGGAACGTCAAGTGGACAAGGCGTTGATATTCTGTAACTAGTAATGCTAGCGTCATTAAGACCTATAGTAACACCGTTATTATCAATAGCCGTCAAGACAACATCAAAAACAACAATATCCTGTAAATCACTTACTCCTGTAAAATTCAAAGAAATAGGCACTACTCTAGGATTTCCAGCTGCACTAGCTTGACCTGGTTCAAAATAAATACTACTACCAGTCGTTACGATGCTAGTAAAATCTCCCTCAACTGCTACCAATTGATAGCTAAGTGTCATACCATTCTCATATACTGGAACATTAGCAACCACTGGTAAAATCAACTCCTCTGTAATAATAGAGATCGTTGTTCCGCTTGTTGGAGTTGCAAATTGCATCCACCCCGTACTTGGATCACTTACAAATCTATTTTCTTCATTGTCGTCACAACTAAATGTAAAAACTAGAACAACAATAGACATTATTTTAAAAATATTTTTCATAATTATATATCTTATTTATTAAAAATTCTTAGTTAACACAGAAATCTGTTGAATTAGAATCTCCGAAGTTACCTACTCCAGAGGCATAAGAAACAACCGTTTGTGCAGCACAAACTAAATCGTAATCTCCTTCAGTATTTCCATCAAACAATCCGTCTCCAAAAGAATCAAAGAAAGTAAAGTTGTAACAGCCCGCAGCCAAACTAATATTATTAACTACCAGTTGAGTACCTGAACCACCATCGCTGTAAGGACCTCCATTATAAAGAACTGCACCAGAAGAATCTGTTAGTTCCCAAGTGTTTTCAGAACCAAAACCATCAAAGTTGATAATTAATTGGTAATCACTAGAACATACAAACTCGTTGATATCAAATTCTCTAAGGAATGAAAATGTTACTTCAGAAAACACTGATACATCAGCAGGAGCGTCAATATTCAACACTAAGAAGTTTTGAACGAAATCTGTTAAACCATCATAGTTAATAGTAACCTCTAACGTCCCTTCATGCGAATCTGCAGGAAAAAATACAGAACCTAAGGAATAATCACTAGCAGTTACATTAGTGTTATTAGCATCAACAGCAACGTTAAACGTACGATCTTGAGCTGATACGGTCGTTGAAAATACAGGCACTACAGATGTAATACCACCTACAGGTATACTCAATTCTATCACAGAATCAGCAAACCCAATACCAGTTTGACCACTATTAGGGTCAAAGGTAGCCGACTCTGTCTCGTCACAGGCAGTGAACAAAAGCGCCACCAAACATAATTTTATAAAAATTTTCATAATTTATTATTTTTTTAAATATTAATAACCTGGTGCTTGAGTAATGTTTGTATTAGCGTTAATTTCTGCAGTTGGTACTGGAAAAATCCACTTTTCAGAATTAAATGCTAAACTGCAAGGTATAGCTCCACCACAATCTGCATCATCTCTTTCAATACCAGCATTTAAAACAGACCTCATTCTTTTGATATCCGTATATCTATGACCTTCAAAAGCTAATTCTAAACGTCTCTCAGCTAAAACATCAGTTAAAGCCTCTTGAATATTAGTATAACTAGGTAACGTAGTAGCCGTATCTCTAACAGAACGTACAGCAAAAACATCATCAGCAGCTAAACCAAATTGAGTATTTCTAGCATAAGCTTCAGCTCTAATAAGATAAGCCTCAGAAACTCTCATTGCTTTAAAATCATTAATTGCTTGAGTATCTGAATTAATAGGATACTTTCCAATTATATAAATATCATCTTCTTCAATACTAGCAGGATCAATGTTCACACTTCTTCTAATATCAGAAGCAGGAAGTAAATTAGCTAATTCAGTAGACATTTCAACAAACGGTCCAGGACCTGTGAAATTCCATGTGAAATTTAAACCTAAATTAAATCCTTGAACACTGTCGTATCTCCAAATAACTTCAACCGAGTTTGCATCTTCATTGAACATATCAAAATACTGAGTCGCGTTAGCAAGAGGGTAATTTGAAATAATAGAATTTGCAAAACCAATAGCTCCAATATTATCACCAGTTTCTAAAGCTATTCTAGCTCTTAAAAAGGTCACAAAATCGGGAGATGCGAAATTAATATCATTAGTTCCAGCTGGAAATAAAGATAGCGCAGCATCCAAATCTGCTTGTATAGCAGTTAAAACCTCCCCAGTAGTATTTCTAGCAGGAGTAGCATCTGCAGACACATAGTCAACATAAGGTACACCAGCTGCAGAAAGATCTCTAATATCCACACCGTAATATAACAACAAGTCATAATGCATAAGTGCTCTAAATGCGTGAGATTGAGCCAATATATTATTGTATTGCTCTTGCTCAGCAGCTAAAGGAGTTATAGTCGATGCTGCAGCAAATAATCTATTAAAATCATTCATTGCGCTGTAACGACTACCCCATAAACCACGGTCACCACTGTCTGCGTTTAAAATTTGTGCTAAGGCATTTAATTCTTGACCACCATTATCGACCCCAAGACCACAATTATCTGTAAAAATAGAATTGTGTGCGATAATCTGGTTAGGAGAATAATTTCCTATGGCGCCATTTAGTCCCAGTTGCAAATCGGCAACTGTTACAAAAGCCGTTTCCTCGACCAACTGATCAATTGGAAATCTATCTAACGAATCGCTACAGCCAACAAATAGTGCAGCAACCGTTATAGTTAATATTGATAAATATTTTTTCATTTTTATTTTTATTTTAAAAAGTTAAATCGAATCCTAATGTAAATGTTCTTGGCACAGGATAATCAAAGAAAGTTGTAGAATTTGTTCCTTCTGGATCAAAGCCTCTAAATTTCGTCCAAGTCAATAAGTTTGTTCCTTGAACAAACACACGTACTCCAGTAAAGAATTTGGTTTGCTCTAAAACTTTTCTATCTACATTATATGATAAAGAAATATTTCTTAGACGCAAGAAAGAAGCATCCTCTAAATATCTATCACCATCAATAGCTCTTAGACCTCCATTTGATAATGCAGGCACATCTGTAACTTGTCCTGGTGTTGTCCATGCATTTAATAATGTAACAGATTGATTTGCAAATCCTGCTAAACCAGCATCTTCGATAATAGCTAAAGAACTATTGTTTTTCCATCTATCTGCTTGAAAAGCAAATAATGTATTTAAAGAGAATCCTTTATATCTAATATCTGCACCAAAACCACCAGTATAAGTAGGGTCAAAGTTTTTATCTAAATACACCGCATTGTCTGGACTGTAAACATTTGTTACATTACCGTCAAGATCCAAGTAAAGAGGCTCTCCGTTTGCTGGATTAACACCGGCCCATCTTGGTAAGAACCAAGTAAACGCAGATCTTCCTTCAGCAATTCTCAAAGTATTTCCAGTAAAACCACCTGGCAAACTAGTAACTTCATTCTTATTGTAGTTACCATTAGCATTTAAAGTAATGTCCCAAGGATTAGAATCTGACTTTCTTAAAATATTATAAGAAATCTGTAAATCAACACCTTGATTAGTCATATCTCCAACGTTTGCTTGTACCGTAGTTGTACCTGTACCAGCGATTGAAAGAGGCTTCCCTGCAAATAAATCAGTTGTCTTGTTATTATAAACATCCAACTCACCACTTAAACGATTTTGCCATAAACCAAAACTTAAACCAATATTTGCTTGGTTAGACGTTTCCCATTGAATAGCAGGATCAATTAAAGTACCTAGTGCATAAGAATTAGTATTTTGATATCCTGAACCAGAATTCACTGTTTGTAAACCTTGGTATCGAGAACCAACAGTTTGATTACCAACAACACCATAACTTGCTCTAAGTTTAAGAGTAGAAACCCAGTCAGCATTTTCCATAAATGCCTCGTTATCTATATTCCAACGTCCAGAAACAGACCAGAAAGTACCTTCTCTATTTTCAACAAATCTAGAAGTAGCATCGCGTCTTATTGACGCACCAATTCCATATTTACCGTCATAATCCATACTAAGCGTAGCAAATGTTGACGCTAATGCAATTTCAGACTCTGAAGAAAAAACTCCGGGAACATAAGGTAATCCAACCTCTGGACCTAAAGCTAAAATCCCGTCTCCGTTATCATCTTCACCTTCAACTGTATCACCAGCAATAAAACCAGCACTAGAACCTGGCAAAGCAGGGTTAAGACCAAAAGCTGTAAAGCCAGCATTTTGTCTGTTGTTATAATTATATTCTGCAAATACAGCTACATTAAGATTTAATTTTTCTGTAATATTATTATCATATCTAACGAAAGCATTAGTAATAATATTAACATCTCTAAAGAAACTTTCAGATTGAGAACCTTTAGATTCAGAACCAGCAGTAGGTGTATTCAAACCTCTAATACTAGTAGGTGTATTTATGAATAGCGACTCTACATTAGTATAGTCAATACCAAAAGATGTTCCTACTGTTAAATTTTTTGCGAAATTATAATCTCCAGCAAGTCTACCAACAATTTTGATTTCTGTTTCAGAATCCGTATTAACGGCAGCTGTGTTCAATGCAATAAAAGGCGTGTTTTGAAAACCATTAGCACCATCAGCATTGATAGAACCATCTAAATTGAAAGCTCCAGAACCACCACCTGACACAGGACCTGTACCATAAATATTAATTGAACCATCTGCATTATAAGGAGACAAATAAGGTAAACCAATATAAGGAACAATAAAAGGATTATCTAACTGACCACCTGTATTACCACCTCTTGCTGCATCTACAACAAAACTACTCACCGAGTAATTCATAGTTAAATTAGTAGAGAAGTTAAATTTGTTATCAGCTGAATTTACGTTAAAGTTATTTCTAAAAGAGAAACGCTTTAAATCACTACCTATAGTAATACCTTCTTGCTCGTAATAATTAACCGATGTAAAAGATGTCGCAGTTTCACCACCTGTAGTTATTGTAACTTCATGTGATTTAGTCTTACCTCTTCTAAAGAATATATCTTCCCAATTCGTATTTGACTGGTCAGCAATTCTAGCGATATCTGAATCTGATAAACTATCACCAAACTGTGTTCCAGGTAATAAATCTCTTTGGAAAGTTAAAAATTGAGAAGCATTCATTACGTCAAATCTTGTTTGAGGTTGAATTGCAACACCATACAAACTTCTGTACTGTACTTTAACACCAGAACCTTTTTTACCAGTTTTTGTAGTTATTAAAATTACACCACCAGCACCTCTATTTCCATAAACAGCAGTTGCAGCAGCATCCTTTAATACCGACATTGTTTCAATATCATTTTGATTTAAACTACGAAAGTTATCCTGATCTACAGGAACACCATCAATTATAAATAACGGCTCAACATCTCCATTAAGAGAGTTTCTACCCCTAATAATAACCGTAGCACTTTGTCCTGGCTGACCAGAACCTGTACTCACATTAACACCTGCAGCTTGACCTTGTAATAATTGATCAATAGAATTAATTGGCACTTGCTCTATAGACTCAGCAGAAACTACTGCTATCGCTGAAGTCACTTTAGAACTGTTGGTTGCTCCAGCATAACCTGTAATTACAACTGTTTCCAGCTCAGCCAAATCCTCAGCCATTGCAAGATTTAATGTTGAACTTTGTCCAACTTTCTTTTCTGATTTCTTCATACCCACAAAAGTAAATACTAGTGTCTCACCAGTACTTGCCTTGATCGAGTAATTACCATCAAAATCTGTTTGAACTCCACGTGAAGTTCCTTTTACTATTACACTTACACCAGGCAACGGAAGTCCGTCTGTAGCCGATGTAACTGTCCCTGTGACCGTTTTCTCTTGTGCGAAAGAGAGTTGCATCACAAACGCCATAAATAGCGTCATTAACCATGTTAACTTTAATTTCATAAAACAATTATTTGAGTTAGTCTTCCGCAAACATCTTAATAAAATATTAAATAAACAAGTATTTATGCTAAAAAAATGTTAACAAACATTTAATTTTCATAAAGGGTATTTATTAAGTTAAACCTTAGTGTCACTAGTAATTAGACACATAAATTGCAAATAGGTTGCGTTAAAATTTTAACTTTGTTCAAACTTTAACATTTTGAGACTTAAATCTTCGTTTTCACAAATACATTTAGAATGTGGTACAGATGAAGCTGGACGTGGTTGTTTAGCAGGCCCAGTCACTGCTGCCGCTGTAATTTTACCAAAAGGTTTTAAAAATTCTACGATTAATGATTCCAAGCTACTTTCAGAAAAAAAAAGAAATCTATTGCGCCCAATAATAGAAAATGAAGCTATAAGTTATTCGTTTTCACATGTATACCCATCTCAAATTGACAGTATCAATATATTGAATGCTTCCATTCTAGCCATGCATAAATCTATTGAGCAACTCAAAATTCCTCCAGAGTTTATTATTGTAGATGGTAACAGATTTAAACCATTTAATACCATTCCTTTTCAAACCATTATTAAAGGAGACCGTAAATACCTCTCTATTTCTGCGGCTTCTATTCTAGCAAAGACATATAGAGATGACTATATGGAAGAGATTCATAAAGAATTCCCCATGTATAATTGGAAAAAAAACAAAGGTTACCCCACAAAAGAACATAGAAACGCTATTCGAGAATTTGGAATAACAAAATACCATAGAAAAAGTTTTAGATTATTACCAGAACAATATCATTTGGACCTCTAACTTTTTATATTTGTAAAAAT
>NZ_JBLIET010000075.1:0-8564 GCF_047633235.1 Psychroserpens sp.
TGGAAAACACCAACAAAGGCTCCATAAAATTACCACTGTTGCTGTTTGCTCACTTGCCACTGTTGGTGTTTGTTCACTTGCCACTGTTGGTGTTTTTCACCAACAGTCTTCCTCATCACCACAGGTCTTGTTTAGCTATCATTTGTTGGTGGAAAACACCAACAAAGGCTCCATAAAATTACCATTGTTACCGTTTGCTCCTTTGCCACTGTTAGTGTTTTTTTACCTGCCACTGTTGGTGTTTTTCACCAACAGTCTTCCTCATCATCACGTGTCTTGTTTAGCTATCATTTGTTGATGGAAAACACCAACAAATGCTCCATAAAATTGCCACTGTCACCGTTTGCTCCTTTGCCACTGTTGGTGTTTTTCACTTGCCACTGTTGGTGTTTTTCACCAACAGTCTTCCTCATCACCACATGTCTTGTTTAGCTATGATTTGTTGATGTAAAACACCAACAAAGGCTCCATAAGAACGTTTTAAATGGCCGTATAAAGATGATTAAGTATTGATACTATTCAATCTCAGTAATAATTCAGGATCCAAACAATTCCCTTTATAAAACTCCAAATCCAATTTAGAGCACACACCTGGATAATCACCAACATAATCCTGTACATCCTTAATCATCTGAAAATGCAAATGTGGTGCATAATCGCCATTAACACTTGAATCTCCCAAAGTGGCAATTTGTTCACCCTTTTTAAAGGCCTGCCCTAGTTTTAGATGTTCTATGGAAGCGACACTAAGATGTCCATAAAGTGTGTAGAACTGAAAATCTTCAATGATGTGTTTTAAAATAATCGTCGGACCATAATCGCCATGATTGGTGTTATTTTTAAAACTATGTACCTCAGCATCCAAAGGCGTGAATATAGGCGTTTCTACAGCTACCCAAAGATCGAGACCTAAATGGATATTGCGTTCGGTTTCTGGATTAGTGTCCTTAAAATAAGAACTTCTTTGGTAGATGTTGCGGGTTTCGAGATACCCTCCATATGCTACTTTAGCATTATTTTTAATGATATGGCTATGGATATACTGCTCTAATGTTTCCGAAGAAGACACATCAATAGTGTCAAGTGTTTTATTAGTCTTTGATAAGTCTAATGCGATGTAATCTGACTTCGATATTGCTGGGTCTAAAACATAAAGGGATTGATCACCTAGATCGCTTAACAATTGAGAGAACACTTTTATGGTCATGTGTGTTATTTTTCTCAAAAATACGTTAATTACTGACTATTAAAAACTGTTTAAATAAAGCGATTCCACAACACGTGGGGAATCACAATTTTAGTTTTTCAAGGCGGTCTCCAATGCTTCCGATTTGTCCTTTGCATACATTAAACTATCGTCCATTTCAAAGCACTTTTTAAAATTAGCTAAAGCTTGTATAGAATCGCCTTGCATTAAAAGGGCGTCGCCATAACTATCATATACATTTGCCGATTTTGGATACTCATCCCTATTCAATTTAAAAATTTGAGTCGCCGCATCTAACTTATCTTCATTGATTAATAGGTAACCCAATTTGTTGATATCAGTTTCGTTGACGCGATAATTAATAGTATCTAATTTAACGCTTTCATAGAACACAATAGCGTCGTTTACATCTTTTTCATAAATGCGATTCGCCATGGCCATATAAATACTTTTCTTGGGCATTTGATAGGATTCTCCCGCTCTCAAATTTTTAATATTGTTAATAACAGAACCGAAATTCTCTCCAGAGTCGTTTGTTAAAATGATAAAACCGCTTTTTGCATCTACTTCATTATGTAAAAATGTCACGAAGCCAACCCATCCACCAGAATGATTAATAATTCTCGGCTCTCCTGGATTGTACTCTAAAAACCAACCGAAACCATAACCCGTATATGCTCCATCATTTGTTTGTCCAGATTCCCATGCTTCATCTAAATATGCTTTAGAAATAATGCTGTGGTTTGCTAAGGCCATATTCCATTTATAGAGATCTTCTAGGGTAGAGTAAATTCCGCCATCACCTCTAACATCATTAACAATATTATAATCATTAATGATATAATCTTTTTGGTTGAGGGCCAATCGATAACCAAACACGCGGTTAGGCATATTTGGATCTGCATCCATTTGATAATTGTATAATATCGTATTAGTCATTCCTACTGGATCTGTAATCTGTTCTTTTAAAAAATCTCTAAAATGCTGACCAGAAACTTTTTCTACAATAGACGCTAATACTAAATACCCCGTATTACTGTACTCCCATTTTTCTCCTGGCTGAAAATCTAACTCAGGATCAACGCGATAAAATTCTTTTAAGATCTCATCATTACCCAATATATATTGTTTTGTTGAGTCTTCTTTTACAAAGTTTTCAGCTATTATTCGCTCATAATCTGTAAGTCCTGAGATATGATGTAATAACTGACGAACTGTAATATTATCATAAGGGAAGTCTGCCAAAATAGTATTGACTTTTTGATCATACTCTAGTGTACCTGCTTCTTTTAATTTCATAATCGCCATACCTGTAAATTGCTTACTTACAGACGCTAAACGGAATTGAGAATTAAAGTCTAGTGAATCGACAGGACTGATAGAACGCAACCCATTAGAACTCTTAAATATGACTTCTCCATTTTCATAGACTAGAATATTTCCTGTAGCTATTTCTTCAGTTTTCATAGCGGTTACGAAATCTGCATACGCGCTTTTAACGGTTTCAGAGATGTCGTTGTTAGCCTCTTTTTTACATGAAAAAAAGCATGCCGAAAAAAGACATCCTACTAGTAATTGGTTGAATAATCTCATAATTTTTGATTGAAAGTAATTGTTCTTTATAAAGATAAGTGATTTTAATTACTGTTACCGTTAGCCTCAACATTACTCCTTTTTTTTCCTCGGAAATGAAAAAACTAGACAGACATCAAGAACAGCATAGTTCGTTGAATTTGCAGAGGAGATTCCGTATTCCAGAAACTTCGAAACAGACTGACAGTTTGAATTAATTGGATGGTCATTTAGAAGAAATAATGACTGAAGAATCTACGGTTTTATTAACTTGAAATTCCTACTATTGTTGTAATAACAGAACTATTACTACTTCAAAGCCACATCACTAAACTTAGCATTAATGACAATTGTCTTTCCTGATTTATTGGTGTTTGGATGATTATTTATGGTTTGTTGCGTTGTTAATTTGTTATTTAACCGTGAGCGGTTACCTTTAAAATACATGCTATAATCAACGGTTTTATTGGGTAAATTAATAATAGCGTCACTATTGTCTAAAATAATATTAAGATTTGTAAACGCTTCTGAAACTTTAGAAATCGATAAATCCCCAAAACTACCATCTATAATGGCAGTTCCGGTTAAGTTATCTATATACATATCTGATGAATTACTATTCAGCCTCAAACTAGCAACCGTATTAAGGTGTGCATCTTCTACATATTTTAAATTGAGTTCACCATCACTCCATGTCGTCACTTGAACTGGAGAATAAGACACACTTATAGAAGTGTCACTTCCATCAATGTGATTTGCTAATACATTAGCATGTGATATGTTTGCTTTTAGATTGTAAATAACTGATGTCATCTTTAATTCACCATGTCTTACATTTAGATTTAACTTTGTATTCTTAGGCATTCTTATTTTTATCGTGCGTTTTACCTCTTTACCGTGCATTTCAAAACGCTTAGATAGATGTTCGCGTCGTTTCTCATGAGCCTCTTGTCTTTTCTCTTGGGATTCTTCCATATTTTCATGACGTTTTTCCATCTCTTTCTCTCTAGACTCCATGCGCTTTTCCATGTCTTTTGCACGTAGTTCTAGTTCCTTGCCATAATGTTCTCCCCAAACCTCCATCTTTTTAGACCATTCGCCATCAAAACGTTTTCCAAATTCTTCTCCCCAAGCCTCCATCTTTTTTCCATAATCCTCACCAAATTGCTTCTCAAATTTTTCTCCCCAAGCTTCCATTCGTTTTTCATAAGACGAAAAATCAACTTTAGCCATCTGCCTTCCCCAAGCTTTCATTTTCTCGCGATATTTAGCAGGAAAATCTTTACCCCATTTTTCCAAATACGTTTCACCGTCTTTTTTAAAGGCTTCAGAATCAAAACTAACGTTAGTGACACCATTTGGTAGTTCTGGTAATTCTGGCATTTCTGGTGCTTCTGGAACCTCTAATCGAGCAATCTCTGGTAGTTCTGGCAACTCAGGCATTTCTGGCATTTCTGGTAAACTACCAAAATCTATATCTCCTAATACTTCCAATGCTTTCAAGGCCTCTAAGGATTGAAAAGCACTATTAGTCATTTCTGCTAAATCCCAAGAGCCATGAGATCCATCTGACGTAATGCTCACATTACTACCTGAACCCTCTACGTTAAGATTCCAAGATTTTAAAGCCTCTTGTAATTGCTCTTTAGATAACTTTTCGCCTTCAACATAGGCCTCAATTTCTAAAGTGCTTTTATTCCATGTATCAATTTCTATTTGCACATAGCTCGTATTCAAATTGATTTCCACTTCTTTTGTAACCTCAATTTTCCTAGATATCTTGGTTAATCGCTCTTGTGCTGAAGCGCTTAAAACGAAACAGAAAAATAGAAGTACGACTAGTGTATATATTGTTTTCATTTGATTATGTTTTATTCTGAAATTTTATTTCAAAAATTTATTGACTTGTCATTAGATTCTCGACTCTACTTAATTTAGCAGAACTAATTTTAAGTTCTACTTTTTTTATCTTCGGAAGTCGTTAAATCATTTAATTGTTCTTTTAAGCGATACATTAAATTAAGTCTTAATTTAAGATTGTCTATCAATGCACTTACAGTTAATTCATTTGGTCCATGATTGGTTAATTCAACCGAAAGACGCTTATATTCTTGATTTAACTCTGCAAGTCTTACAACATAACCATCAAACAAATCTTTGTTTTCTGGTGTTTGCTTTACTTTAGATAGTTCTATATTAATATGAGCTAAATAGTAATCTTCTACCTTTTTAAAATCTGGCGAAATATCACCTAATGATTTCAATTGGCCAACTTTAGAAGGGTTTTGAGTCTCGACGATTTCTGTAGGAGTAATTTCTGAAGTTCCAAAGAAATTTGAGGCTCCAAAACCTAGACTAATTAAGATCACAATACTGGCTGCTATTTGTAACACAGGGAGACGCTTTTTAATTGATGTTTCAACTGGCAAGGCGTTATCTAATTTTTCAAGAAAACGTGCTTCGTGACCTTCGCTCATTTTTAATAGCGAATCTTGCTGTTCTTCTTTAAATAATCTTCTAATATCTTGTGCCATTTTTCATGGGTGTTAACTGTTCTTTTAATTTCGACTTTCCTCTAGAGAGTTTTGTTCTTGAAGCAATTTCTGAAATGTTTAAAATTCCCGAAATCTCCTGATGATCATATCCTTCCACCAAATACAACATCACAACATAACGATATTTATCCGGAAGTTTTTGAATCGCCAACTTAATCTCATCTAGCGTTATTGTATCATCTACTAACCATTCGTTTTGATAATTGTCATCGATTACTTTGAGGTGCACCTCTTCCAATTCTTGCAAATGCTGCTTTTTGGATTTTAAACAATCAATACTTTTATTAATTACGATACGTTTCAACCAAGCTCCAAAAGTGACTTCTGCTTTGTACTGATTGAGTTTTGCAAATGCTTTAATAAAGGCTTCTTGTACGATATCTTCAGCTTCCATAGAATCCTTCACAAATCGCATGGCAACCGCAAACATACCATCGCAATATTGATTGTATAGTTTGAGTTGCGCAGAACGATCATTCTGCTTGCATTGTTCAATAATATCAATTTGAAGTGTCTTCAAATCTGTTTTAGTTTGGTTATATACCTTATAGATCAATTACATCTATTTGGTACTGGTTCAGTGAACTTATCTTGACTATTTTTTTTACCTACAAAGTTTCCATTTTGGCCTCTAATTTCCTTCTTTTTTAGAAACATAGCGAGACCACACTTAGAAAAACAGCATCGTGATATCACAAAAACTAAACTTTTCGGTCTAAAACAAAACATCAAGAGGAGTTCATTATAAAGACGACACAAATACAGGAGTGTTGCAAAAAATTACAATATTTTTAAAATTTACAGAAATTCTAGTGAAGTATAGACGTAGCATTTCAATTTCAATTATATTTGAAGTTAATTATTAAATGTCTGAACATAAACAGACTATTTTTTTAACTTGAACTGTTTTTGTCTCCTTTTTATTTGTTTTCATGAGTTGCGATCTTATGACCAAGTGCTTAAAAACAAATAAAAAAGAGACAAAATGAAACAAATTTAATAGTGCTGTGTTTATTCCCAGACACTATTAACAATTCTATATTGCTATGAATACCTTTTTAAAGCGCCTACTTATTATATTATCTATTGTTGCAATAGGACTCTTTTTATATTCTTATGTTGTTGAAAATATATTTTCCCCTAGATTGAGCCCTAAAGATACTGTAGAGTTCAAATTGAATGACCTCAAACTCGAAGTCTTCTATAACAGACCTACTAAAAAAGGTCGAGAGGTCTTTGGTGCTTTAGTCCCCTTTAATAAAGTATGGAGAACAGGAGCAAATGAAGCAACCACTTTTGAAACGAATAAAAACTTAATGATTCAAGGCATCTTTTTACCTAAAGGAAAATATACCTTGTGGACGGTCCCTAAAGATTCTACGTGGAATGTCATGTTCAATACCAAACAATATAACTGGGGAGTTGACGAAGAAATGCAACCCATGTGGGATCCAAATCATGATCTCTTAGAAATTGATGTTCCTATAGAAAAAATAGAGACTACAGTTGAGCAATTCACCATTGCTTTTGATAATTCTACAGATGACCTGAAACTCACTATGGCTTGGGATAACACAAAAATAGCAGTACCTTTAGATGTAATTAAAGATCAAAAATAGAGGCTTTTGTCTAAAAAATTAAAATCATCTGCACTACATGAAACAGATGGTGTATCATCACAATCTGATATCACCAGTGCATCTTCAATTAAACGTATTCAGGAAAAAAGAAAAGCAAAACTCGATACTAACATTTTAGTTACTGGAATTTTAAACGGTAATATCACTGCTCTAAGTAGAGCTATTACACTTGTCGAAAGTTCTAACCCTAAGCATTTACAACAAGCTAATGCTGTTATAAAATTATGCTTACCAAAGGCTAACAAATCTGTAAGAATAGGGATTACAGGAGTTCCTGGAGTAGGAAAAAGCACCTTTATTGAGGCCTTCGGACTTCACCTCACCTCCCTGGGTAAAAAAGTGGCTGTCTTAGCTGTTGATCCAAGTAGCAGTTTGAGTAAAGGGAGTATTTTAGGCGATAAAACCCGAATGGAAGATCTTGTAAAAGATGATAATGCATTTATTAGACCATCAGCTTCTGGAATGTCTCTTGGTGGTGTTGCTCGCAAAACTCGTGAATCGATTATTCTTTGTGAAGCTGCTGGTTTTGATACTATTGTTATTGAGACTGTTGGCGTCGGACAAAGTGAAACTGCTGTTCACAGTATGGTCGATTTCTTTTTACTACTAAAAATTGCTGGTGCTGGAGATGAACTCCAAGGCATCAAACGTGGTATTATTGAAATGGCAGATGCGATTGCTATCAACAAAGCAGATGGCGAAAATTTAAAAGCAGCTCAACTGGCTAAAGTAGAATTTAACAGAGCCTTGCATTTGTATCCGCAAAAAGAGTCTGAGTGGTCTCCAAAAGTAAGCTTGTGCAGTGCTTTACATCGAGAAGGCATTGACGAACTATGGGTATTGATTTTAGAGTATCTAGAACATACAAAAGCGAACAATTATTTTGAAACACATCGTACAGAACAAAATAAATTCTGGTTACTACAAACTATTGAAGACCGATTAAAATCTGATTTTTTCAATCAGGCTAAAATTAAAGAGGCACTTAGAACGCAGTTACAATTAATTGAACACGGAGAAACGACACCTTTTGTTGCAGCTGAGTATCTATTAAGACTTAAAAATTAGCCTTATACCATTCTACTTGCTTTTTCACAGCCTCTAACAATGTAGTTTGCGGCTTATAATTTAATAACTTACTCGCCTTATCAATATTAGCTTTTGTTCGAGATTGATCACCTGGTCGTTTTGGAATGACATTAAGCGCAATAGATTTTCCAAGAATTTGCTCAACAGCTTCAATCCCTTCTTTTGTGGTATGTTCCACTTCTGTTCCTAGGTTTATGATTTCACCATTTACTTTAGATTCGTTGCCTATAACACTTACAACACCATCTACAATATCACCAACGTATGTGAAACTACGTAAATGCTTATCGCTACCTTCAAATAAAGGGAATGCTTCACCTTTCAAACCTAAATCAATCAATTTAGTATACATTTTTTCTGGACGCTCACGTGGCCCAATTACAGAGTATAAACGTAATGAACAAGCACTCATCTGCTCTTCTCGGCTTTTTTGAAGTACTAATTGCTCTGCAGCCAATTTAGTGACACCATAATGTGATGCTGGTTCGGGAGCAAAACTTT
>NZ_JBLIET010000076.1:0-8267 GCF_047633235.1 Psychroserpens sp.
TGGTCAATGCTCAGGAGCTGGTGGTCAAGGTAATGCTGCTACAGGTATAATTATTATTAAAGATTGTTATGGTAATATTATTTCTTCAAGAACCAGTGGTACTTTAGAACCATCACCTTGTGATGGTCCAACTGCAGTATTAATTGATGAAGAATTAGTTTCTTTGCGTAATGATTGTAATAAATTAGAAGCTTTAAGCAGTAGTCCTGACTTTCAAAATAAAATGGAAGAAATTTTAGCAGGAACTTCTGGCAGTACTGAAATTGGATACTATGGAAGAAAAAATGAAGACGGTGAAATAGAATACTTAGCTGAAGACAGACATGAAAGTGATCCAGATAATGTTGAAATTGCAACAGATCCACCAGCTACAGCAATTGACTCAGACATTCACAATCATTTTAATGATGGCTTAGGTTCACTATCTGTGTTTTCTGGTGCAGATTTATATACCACTCACCAACTCTTTTATTATGACTTAATTGAAAACAACAACCAATACATTAAAGTTCTCGCTACACCAGGAGATAATATAAGCCCAGATGATGATACGGTTTATGCTCTAAAAATTAAAGGTGGTGCTAATTTTAATGATTTTGGACTTAATTATTTAAATGATCCTTTAATTGCAGATGTATATTTTAAAGAAAAAGGAATCGTGGCAAATAATTCAACTGCGCAACAAGAAAAATTACTGGTTGAGCTATTAAACGAACTAGACTCAGGCCTAGTCATTTATAGAGGTGACAAAAATAACTTAAATAATTGGACACAACTTAAAATAAACAATAATGGAAATTTCGAGGAAAATGACTGCAAGGATTAAAACTACAAGACTACTTTTTATAATTATAAATATTTGTATGCTCTTAAACTGCAGAGCACAAGGGGTAATTGGCTCAGGAATTAGTGATGAAACTTTGCAACCAGAGTATTTTATTGATGATTTGCCAGTATATAATCTAGGCGCTATACCTGGTTATATGACAAATAGTAGATATTATTATATAAAAGATATTGATAACCATCATGATGATATTGTTGGTGTTTGGAAATGGCAAGATAGAAATGATTTTTTTGAGTTCACAGTTGAAGAATTTGAAATGGAAACTTATTATGAAGATACAACCGAATACCATGACAGACTATATGGAAAATACAAGTATGTTGTAAATAATAATATTATTTCTGAGGTCTCGCAAATTGAATCTTGGCCTTCAATGAAATTGATTTTTTTCTATGAATCTCCAACTGAATATAAAGTTATGATCAAAGATATTGTAAGCGATACTCATAAAGTTGGTCAATTTATTTTCACTTCTCCAACCACTGCCACGATGGTCTTAAGAAATAGCGAAGGCGTCAAAATAAATTATGGCAATGGTCAAGATTTTGCGCTGCCAACTAATTTGGTATTGACTAAAATTGATTAAATAAAGACTAGCTATTTAATCTTTATTTATTTCAAGGCTTCGACCTACATCGAAACCTCATCCAATTTTAATCGAATCTCGCGACGTAAAAAGAACCAGGTCACGATAGTTGATAGCACATCTGATATTGGAAATGACATCCAAATACCCAATTCCCCAAAATAAAGAGGCATAATATACATCAAGGGAATAAAGAAAATAGCCTGTCTTGTCAAGGTCAAAATCAAAGCTGGAATTGCTTTACCAACCGCTTGAAAATAAGCTGCTCCAATCAATTGTACTGCTAAAATTGGTACTGCCGCAAAGGTCCAGCGCATATTGGTTGGTGTTACTTTTATAACGTCTACATCTGTAGTAAACCATTTAGTAATGACTTCTGGAAACACCATCAATAAAATAAACACAATTGCCGCTAAAACAGTCGCATATTTTATGGCTATAAAAATAACCTCTTTGACACGATCATGCTGATTTGATCCAAAATTAAAACCTGCAATAGGTATAAACCCTTGTGTAATTCCGTAAATAGGAAATAAGGCGAACATGCTTAATCGACCAACAATGGCGTAAGCTGTGACTGAGGTTTCGCCTCCAAACTTATACAGCGCATTATTTACTAATAGAAATGTCACACTCACAACTGCTTGTCTTGATAAGGTCACAAAACCTAAAGATCCTATTTCGGCAATAATAGTTTTCTCTAACTTAAAATGGGACAGATTGATTTTTAATTCCGAATTTTTAGATAGGAAATACCAAAGAATAAATAGAAACGACACAATATAAGACCCTGTAGACGCCCACGCTGCTCCTGCCATTCCAAAATCCATGATATTGATAAAAATATAATCAAGTACTAAATTACCAACGGAAGGAATTAACATCGCATACATGGCAAATTTAGGATTGCCTTCTGCTCTAATAACGGTGTTTCCCATCATGACGAATCCTAAAACAGGAACACCATATAAGATAATTTCATAATAGGTTTTTGCAGGATCAAAAATAGTCCCTTTACCTCCAAATGCAGGAATTAGGGTGTCCACAAAATAGAGTCCGAAAATAGCAAACGAAACCGTAAACAAAAACGTTAACGTGATTTGGTTTCCAAAAGTTTTTAAAGCTTTTGGCATATTATCTGCACCAAGCGCCCGTGAAATTATAGATGAGCCTCCAATACCGATAGCCATTCCTAATGCCGCAATAAAAAAAGATACTGGAAGCACCACATTTATCGCTGCAATTGCGGTTGAACCAATCCAATTACCAACGAAAATAGTATCGACAAGAATGTTGAGTGACATCACCAAAATCCCAATAGACGCAGGAACAGCTTGCTTTATAAGCAACTTACCAATAGGTTGCATTCCTAAATCTTTAGAACTGGTTTTTGCCATTATGCAGTAACGGTTTCGGCTGTTGCCCAATCGTTAATCCATTGCGACAGTAAACCTACAAATGCTGAGTCGTCATTTAAGCACGGAATAGTTGTAAAATCCTTACCTCCCACTTCGTGGAAAATTTCTTCCCCTTCCATAGCAATTTCTTCTAAAGTTTCTAAACAATCGCTGACAAATGCAGGCGTGACAATCGCCAATTTCTTGATGCCTTCTTTACCCATACGTTCTATGGTGAGATCTGTATACGGTTGTAACCATGGATCAAAACCTAAACGCGATTGGAAGGAGGTGGAGAATGTGCCTTCGGTCATTTTTAAGTGTTCACCAACGAGTCTTGTGACTTCCTTACATTGGTGTTTATAACAAAATTCGTGCGCTGGTGATGGTGTTTTACAACACACACAATCTATTCTATCATTTGGTTTACAATGTGAACTTGTGATATCACTTTTCCTGATATGGCGTTCTGGAACACCGTGATATGAGAATAATAAATGCTCGTAATCGTTACCTTCTAAATGCTTAGCAATAGAATTTGATAGCACTTCTATATACTTAGGATCGTTATAAAAGGGCTTCAAATCGGTTATTTTTACCTTCGGAAAATGTTCTGCTCTAATGGCTTCAGCCAATACCACAATCGTTTCAGTCGTTGCCATGGCAAACTGCGGATACAAGGGAATGAGAAGAATATCATCCACACCTTTATCTACTAATTCCTGAAATCCTTTCATCATGGTCATACTCCCATAACGCATTCCTAAAGCAACAGGCAAACTAGTTTGATTTTGTATTCCACTCTGCAGGCGCTCTGATAAGACAATTAAAGGCGACCCTTCATCCCACCATATTTTTTTATAAGCTTTAGCCGATTGTTTTGGACGTGTGTTTAAAACAATACCTTTGACAAGTAACGTTCTTGCCCATAAAGGCACGTCAATCACACGCTCATCCATTAAAAATTCTCCTAAATACTTTTTAACGTCTTTAGGTTCTGGACTATCTGGCGATCCTAAATTGACGAGTAAAACTCCTTTCATTTATTTCTTTTTAACAATTTTCAATTTAAACACTTCAATACTTGTATTGTTATTCTTTTATCAACTCAGTTCTTACACTTTCTGGAACAATAGAATCCACTAACATTTTCATAGCATCGTCATTCCCAAGAAATTTCCATCCAGTATATTGTGGGTCTTTAATTGCAAACATCGTTGCATCCATATTAATTACTAAAGACATCGTTTTTAAGTCTGAAGCGACATTTGCTGCTCCAAATTGGGAATCCATTGTGGACTTCATCATATCTAAAAACCCTTTTCTATCTTCTTCTGGCTTATTTTGTTCAGATACAAATGTCATTTTCATTTTACTATTATAAAAAACAGCTGCATAAGTTATTTTTTCTACAACTTTTTCTTCGGAAACTTTAGTAACATCATTAGAAATGAACTCGATTTTCATTTCTGGAGAGCTAAACATTTGCTCCATACCTGCTTTCATTTGTGCTCTTGGAGCCATTTCGAAAACTTTGGGATACATATAATCCAAGACACCATCAAAATTTTGAGCAGTCATATAATCATAATAGATTTGAGCATTTTTAGTAATCTCAGCTGTATGAGATTGCGCAAAACTTGCCGAAGTAAAAAGTAGAGCAAATATTAATGTGGTAAAGTTTTTCATAGTGTAATTTGTTTTTGCAAAAATACGACAGTATTTGTTAAAGATTAAATTCCCTAAGTCAAAAATGGGTTTTACGTAACAAAATAGTCTTGCTACGTAATTCTAGTTTCAAAAGATGACCTTTTTAAATAGTATTGAAGTGGATGAAATAGACGACGTGCGTATAAATTTGAGAATAAGTATCAATAAAAGCTATTTACCTATATCTAATCTTTTTGGAGTGGCACATACACATCCACACCAATCAAATGGGCCTAATCCAATGTTTTCAGCGATGGATGCTTTTGCGTTAAATAAGCATAATAATGCATTTAATCATGATTTGGCTGGCACGGATGAATCTCTCTCTGTTTACATACTTGTTGTTGCCACGGGGACATATGCTATAAAAGTAAATGATTTAGATGCAATTAATGATTACGCTAATCAGTTTCCTACTAAACGTCAACAATTAAGAGAATATAGACTGTTAAACAGGAAGTATAATAAACACTATAATCCTGTCACACAACAATCCGGAGATTTTGATGACTATGAAAGGGATTTTACTAAATATATTGAGAGTAAAGGCATATCTTTATATAAAGCAAATGATGACTTATCAGGTTGGAA
The DNA here is from genome assembly GCF_047633235.1 of Psychroserpens sp. Classification (GTDB taxonomy): domain Bacteria; phylum Bacteroidota; class Bacteroidia; order Flavobacteriales; family Flavobacteriaceae; genus Psychroserpens. Next base: position 5,132 of record NZ_JBLIET010000076.1, read on the forward strand.
CAGAGTTCAATATAATGAATCTGAACCAAATAATATTCAAACTACAAACTGTAACGAAAACTAAAACAAAATGAAAAGCACATATATATCAATATTACTAATCACATTACTTATTAGCTCTTGTAAAGCACAAATTGCTCCCTTATATTTAATGAATCCCGATTTACCAGAAGGTACACATTTTAAAGATTTAGATAATAATCTTGATAATTTCGAGGGGACTTGGAAATGGCAAAGCAATGATTCTATAATTATAATAAAACTTATCAAACAAGAAAATATTTTCTTTGATAATACAAATCAATATGAAGACTTTGTTATTGGCGAATATAAATTTACTGTTAATGGCACTATTGTACAAGATTACATTTCTAGGCTCAATGATTTATCAATAAAAGATTTTGGACATTATCTTTCTGGTAATTATATCATGCACAAAGGTCAATATCCTAAATGTGATGAATGTACAATAGAAGAAAAACGCTTACAATTATACTTTCAAGATCCTCTTTACGAATATTTAAATTCTGCAATGGTATTAAGACATAAAATAGATAATGGAATAGAAAAAATAGATGTAGTTTTTTACTCATTTAGTGGTTCTGTACTTCCAAATGTCGACTCTCCTTCTCAGAATAGAATACCTTATGGAAATTATACATTTATAAAACAGTAAATTAACAAAGGCTTTGGTTTTAGGCTGAAGCCTTTATTTAAAACATGAAAAACATTTATATACTAATAATTATATCCATTATTACATTGAGCTCTTGCAAGGCACAAAATGCTCCATTATATCGTGCAGAGCCAGACTTACCAGAAGGCACACATTATAAAGATCTAGATGGCGATCTAAGTGACTTTGTAGGCGTATGGAAATGGCAAAATAACGACTCAATAGTCACTATTAAATTTAAAAAGTGGGAAGATGTTTATGATAGTGACTATAATCAATATGAAGACTATCTAGTTGGCGCTTATAAATTTACAGTAAACGGTAGTGTTATCGAAGATAATCTCTCACAATTGAATGATAACTCAATTTTTATACTTGATCATTATATAGCAGGCAATACAATATTACATAAAACCCAATATCCAAAGTGTGAAAATTGTGATGATAACCAGCGTCAAGTATTCGTTTATTTTACAGACCCACAACGTGAGTATTTGAACTCTGCTATGGTATTAAGACATAAAGTTGAAGATGGTATTGAAAAAATGGAAGTTGTATTTTATTCTTTTAATTATACTGTCCAGCCAAGTATTGACTCTCCAATGGTTAATAGAATACCTTATGGAAATTATACATTTATAAAACAGTAAAAATTAAAGGCTTCAATTTTTTAAGTTGAAGCCTTTAAATCAAAGTATGAGAAACATATATATATCACTATTACTAATCATATTACTTATTAGCTCTTGCAAAGCGCAAAACGCACCTCTTTATCGTATTGACAGAGATAATCCTGAAGGGACTCATTTTAAAGACCTAGACAATGATCTTAGTGACTTTGTAGGTACTTGGAAGTGGCAAAGCAATGACTCCATAGTAACCATTGAATTTCAAAAATGGGAAGATATCATTTTTGAGGATACCAACCAATATGAAGACATGCTTGTTGGTGCTTATAAATTTACTGTTAATGGAACAGTAATTCAAGATTACATGTCTCAATTAGAAGAAAACTCAATTTATATTTATGAGCACAACATTGTAGGTAATACAATATTACATAAAGGGCAGTATCCAAAATGTACTGAGTGTACAGATAATGAGCGCCAAGTATTTGTCTATTTCACGGATCCAGAACGTGAGTATTTAAATTCTGCTATAGTTTTAAGACATAAAGTAAACAACGGTATTGAAAAAATGAATGTCATTTTATATCAATTTGAAAATAGTTTTTTACCAAGCGTTGATGCACCAAAACAGAATAGAATTCCTTATAGAGGTTATACGTTTATTAAGGAGTAAATTACTAAAGGCTTTGGTTTTAGGCTGAAGCTTTTATTTAAAACATGAAAAAACACATAATACTAATAACTCTATTTACAATTGTGTTAAGCTCTTGCAAGGCACAAAATGCTCCATTATATCGTGCAGACCCAGATTTACCAGAAGGCACACACTATAAAGATCTTGATAATGACCTTAATGATTTTGTTGGGACTTGGAAATGGCAAAACAACGACTCAATTGTTATTATAAAATTTCAAAAATGGGAAGATATTTATGATAGCGATTATAATCAATATGAAGACTACCTAGTTGGAGCTTATAAATTCACTGTAAATGGAACTATTATTGAAGATAATCTCTCACAATTGAATGACAATTCAATTTTTATACTTGATCATTATATAGCAGGTAATACAATTTTACATAAAGGTCAATATCCTAAATGTGAAAATTGTGATGATAACCAGCGTCAAGTATTCGTTTATTTTACAGACCCACAACGTGAGTATTTAAATTCTGCAATGGTGTTAAGATATAAAGTTGAAGGTGGTATTGAAAAAATGGAAGTTGTATTTTATTCTTTTAATTATACTGTCCAACCAAGTATTGACTCTCCAATGGTAAATAGAATACCTTATGGAAATTATACATTTATAAAACAGTAAATTAACAAAGGCTCCACTCAAAATAGTGGAGCTCTTTTATTCTAACCCAAAGCCATCAAATACTTCTTTGGCGTCGTCCCATATTTCTTTTTAAAAGCCGAAATAAAATGACTCGATGTGCTGTAACCCACTTTAAGCCCAACTTCGTTGACATTATGATTTCCTGCTTCTAGAAGTTTTCTTGCCACTTCCATTTTATAATCAAACAAGAAACTAAAAACAGTATCGCCATAGATTTGTTTAAAGCCTTCTTTGAGTTTTTTAAGACTGAGACCTATCTCTTCACTAAGCTCTTGTAATGTTGGTGGCTCAGCCATACGAGCAATCATAATATCTTTGGCTTTTCTTATTTTAATCACGTTAGTTTCATCTACTAAAAACGGACATTGTTCAATATCTGCATCTTCACTTCTATTAAAGTATAAGCTCAACAACTCTAAAGCTTTACCTTTAAAGTAGAGCGTTTTAATAGACGAGTTTAAGTTAAAATTTATAATTTGATTAAGGG
>NZ_JBLIET010000077.1:0-8240 GCF_047633235.1 Psychroserpens sp.
GCAAGACGATCATAGTGATTTCTGAATCACAAATGCACCAATTTGCTGGTAATATGTTGCAAGTAAAAGGAGAAAATGATCAACGTTATTTAGTGATGAGTAAGGCTGCTCATGATAGTCTTACTTCAAAGCAAGTTGCAGATATCGAGGTCTTTTGCCCAATTATATCAAGCTCACTAGAAACTATAGAGACTTGTGGAGGCGGAAGTGCTCGTTGTATGATGGCTGAGGTTTTCTTGCCTAAAGCTTAATTCAGTTTATCAAAAATATAGCTGCTTTTTAGGCACCCTTGTTATGTATTGTTATCATTAAATCCTCTATTCTAAGAAATGATTTTATCTTCCATAATTTTAATTTCAGTGATTATATAAGATGTTCCATTTAGACTGCTTTAATAAGTTTTGCCCATCTCCTTTTTGAAAATTTGATTTTATAGGTTTTAATACATCCAGCTATACTTGGTTTTTACTCATATTACCTGAGGTATGTGAGTAAAACGTTACTAGTGATTTCTATTTTCAAACCCATATATAATTATTTACAATAGTCCAAATTGAATAGCTATACATGTGTTGCTTTCTTGTTTGACTTCATACACACATTGTCCTTTATGTTTTTGTTGTTTAGCGTTAAGAGCATGCTCAATACAAAGGAAATATCCTTTGTCTTTCTCAAAAGGGGTATACGTGTAATAAAATATTAAAATAGGAAGTATTAAATGGAGACTGAATTTCTGAATCGTATGAGTAGTCTCGGATTAAATAAAACGAGACTCGTACGTGATTAATGTTTGTTTTTTAATGGGAATTTGTCGCTTTATCTTAATAGTGAACAACAGCCGTAAAAGTGCATAAAAATATAAAGTGTCGCCATATGATTGGTTTTGAATTTGAGTAGGATACTAAAAATAAATAGATTCAATTAATTAAAGAAAATTGATTAATTTTTAGGTTCAATCTTAGGAAGTTCAACATAGAATTTAGTTCCTATTCCTGGTGTGCTTTCTACCCAAATGCGTCCTTTATTTAGTTCAACTAATTCTTTGCAAATAGTCAAACCTAAGCCAGTACCTTTCTCGTTACTTGTTCCTCTGGTAGAGAACGTCCCACTTTGGAATAGCTTATCAATATTTTCTCTAGAAATACCAACACCTGTATCTTCAACACAAATTAAACTTTTACCATTGTGATCAGAATTTGAAACAGTAATAGAATCGCCTATGCGTGTAAACTTAACGGCATTGGTAATTAAATTTTGAATTACGATTTCAATCATACTTTTGTCTGCATAGATAAAATCTCTTCGTGACTCATCAATAAAAATGATGCGTTTTTGGTCAACTTTTTGCTCAACTAAACTTATTTTATTTTTAAAGACGTCTTGTATATTAAAAAGCTCTGCTTTTGGTTCTAAATTCTGCATTTGAGATTTAGACCAATTTAAAAGGTTGTAAAGAAGTTGCGATGCACTATCGGCATTTTCACTTAGCTCAGGGACTAAATCATAAAATTCTTCGCGTGAAATTCCATCTTCTTTAAGTAAGTCTATAAAACCTTTTATCGATGAAATAGAATCTTTTAGATCATGAGAAACAATTGAAAACAGTCTGTCTTTTACATTATTTACTTCTTCAAGATGTTTTGTTTTTTCAGCAAACGCTTCATTTATCAATATGATTTCTGCGTTCTTATTTTGAAGTTTTTTATTAAGTTTGAATATGTTTTTACGTTTAAAATAAACTAGTAATAGGATTGTAATTACAATTAAAAAGGCTGCTCCTAAAACATAAGAAATAGTTTTTAGTTCTTTAAAATCAATAGCTTCAATTTCACTTTGTTTTTCTAACTCTAAAGCTTTGAAGTCTTTAATTTCATTTAAGGACTCGGTTTCTAGCGGTTTTCTTATGATAGGTATTTTTGCCTGATTGTCTTGGTCTAGCTCACGTTTTAATGTGTAATATTTACCTTGCCAGAAAAATGCATTTTGAAATCTCCCTTTAATAGAATCTAATTCTTTATGCAATCTGTAATTTTTGAGAAGCTCAGGTTTATTATCGATTTTAACTGCGATAGAATACGCTTCATTTACTTGTACAGCAGCGATTTTCAAATTTCCTTGTTGAATGTTTAAATCACCCACGGCATTAAGTGCTCTTAAAACACCATCATTACTGTTGATTTTTCTATTAAATTGTAAACCCTCTACAAGGTATTTAGCAGCTTTATCATAATCTTTAAATCTTAAATATTCTGCGCCAATTCGAGGTAAAATTTCACCACGAAGTGTTTGATCTTTTTTTGGATTAAGAAGTGTTAACGCCTTCTCATAATATTCTATAGCCTTTCTATGTTCTTTTCTTTCAGAATATAAAGTAGCTATGTTACGTATAGATGTTTTTATACCAGTACTATCTTTTAATTCTTCCCTAACTTTTAGGGCTTTCATGTTAAATTCTAAAGACTTATCAATTTGATTTGTATTGTAATAGGCGTCTGCCAGATTATTATACGCAGAGCTTAATTCATCTTTAAGGTTTCTAGTTTCAAAAGTTTGAATTGCAGAAAGTGAATTTTGTAAACCTATACCATAATTGCCACGCTTAATTTCAATTAAGCCAATACTGTTATTCACTTTTGCAATTCCTAATGTATCACCTAATTGGCTATAATATCTTCGCGATCTATTAAAACCATCAATCGCATTGTAGTAATCATCATTGTGAGCGTAAATTAAAGCTTTGTAATAACTAGCGTCAGCAATTCCTTTAGTATGATTTAGTAATTTAGCTAAGCGTTCTGTATTGTCAATATAAGTGAGGGCTTTTTTATAACTTTTTGAGTTGTATAGCGCTTTTACTAATCGTAACGAGGTTTCAACTTTCAATGAATCCTGTTTTTGGTAAGCTAATTCTACAGTAAGACTGTCGATCTCATTTGTTTGTGAAAAACAAAAAAGCGAAGTACACAATACAGCTAAAGTAATTAACTGCTTCATACTTTAGATAAGGTATGAATAATTGCAAAATTATTTGTACACGAAACATCCTTCGAGGTTGGATAGTTAGAGTGTTGAAATAACAATGTCAATCTCAGTAAAGATTGATTATTAAGTTTCATCAACGTTTGGGACTTTGATTAATAGCTATTCAAAAATGTAGAAAAATGTTCTTAAACCCTAATTTTTAGGTCTTAATACCCATAAATTAGTTAAAGTGAATAATGTAAATTTGAAAAACATCGACGAATAGATGAACGGCAAAAATCATAGAAAAACTACACTTTTGTCGATGAAATGCACAAAGCTCCTATATTATAGGTTAATGTATTGATATATAAGTACATATGTCTAAATATTTATAAGATGGTGATTTCATAAGAAGTAAGGATTATTCAAGCTTTTATTTTCCATTGATAGTTCATTCGTCGAATCTGTAGCAGTCCTAAAAATTTTACACACATTATAAATTAAATTTATTAGTGTTTGTCTAGATTATTGTGAAGCTCAAAATAATCAATAAAAGCGCTATCACATCTTTAAAATTTAATAAAAATCCTATCTTTGCAGACTTAAAAACAATATTAAAATGAATCTTCAGGAGATACTCTCACATAATGTAAAACAGGCTATTAAAGCTGTTTTTAATGCAGAATTACAATCGGTAGAATTTCAAGCAACGCGTAAAGAGTTCGCTGGAGATATTACGGTAGTTGTTTTTCCTATGTTGAGGGTTGTAAAAGGAAATCCTGTTCAAATTGGAGAACAAATTGGTCAATACTTGGTTGCTCATGTTGATGAGGTAAAAGCGTTCAATGTGGTCAAAGGGTTTCTAAATATTGAAATTGAAGAGGCATATTATATCAATTTTTTTAACAGTATAAAGGATGATTCTCGATACGGTTTCATAGCAACAAACTCAGATCAAAAAGCTGTAATGGTCGAGTATTCTTCGCCAAATACTAATAAACCTTTGCATTTAGGTCATGTCAGAAATGTGATTTTAGGATACAGTGTTTCCGAAATTTTAAAAGCTTCAGGGAAGAAGGTCTATAAAACTCAAATAATTAACGACAGAGGAATTCATATCTGTAAAAGTATGTTGGCATGGAAACGCTTCGGAAATGGAGAAACTCTAAAATCATCAGGGTTAAAAGGAGATAAACTGGTTGGGAATTATTATGTGAAGTTTGATAAGGAGTATAAAGCTGAAATACAACAGCTCATTTCCGAAGGTCAAACAGAAGAAAATGCAAAGAAAAACGCGCCAATTATATTAGATGCTCAACAAATGCTTCTTAAATGGGAAGCCGGAGACGATGAGGTCGTTGCACTTTGGGAAATGATGAACAGTTGGGTTTACGACGGTTTTGAGACCACTTACAAAAGTATAGGGGTGGATTTTGACAAACTATACTATGAAAGTCAAACTTATTTATTAGGAAAAGAATTTGTTGCAGAAGGGTTAAAAACAGGGGTATTTATAGAAAAAGAAGATGGTTCAGTTTGGTGTGATTTAACCGATGAAGGTCTCGATGAAAAAATAGTTTTGCGCAGTGATGGCACTGCTGTTTACATGACGCAAGATATTGGTACAGCAATCCAACGGGTTAAGGATTTTCCAGATGTTGGTGGTATGGTTTATACTGTCGGGAATGAGCAAGAATATCATTTTGAAGTTTTATTTTTAATCATTAAAAAGCTTGGTTTTGATTGGGCAGATAATTTATACCATTTAAGTTATGGTATGGTTGATTTACCTTCAGGAAAAATGAAGAGTAGAGAGGGGACTGTTGTAGATGCAGATGATTTGGTAGATGAAATGGCGCAGACTGCTGGAGAAATTTCTGAAGAGTTAGGGAAGTTAGATGGCTATTCTTTAGAAGAAAAACAAGACCTATATAAAACCATAGGATTGGGTGCTTTAAAGTACTTTATCTTAAAAGTAGATCCTAGAAAACGTATTTTATTTGATCCAAAAGAGTCTATTGATTTTCAGGGAAATACAGGTCCGTTTATACAATATACCTATGCTAGAATACAGTCTATTTTACGTAAGTCTAATATTGATGCCAGTGTCACTTTAAGCACAGATGAAGTGTCTTTACATGAGAAGGAAAGAGAACTCATAAAACAATTAGCAGTATTCCCTGAGGTGATTCAAAATGCAGCAGACCACTACAGTCCAGCACTAATTGCTAATTACACCTACGAACTCGTGAAAGGGTTCAATTCGTTTTACCAAAATGTTTCTATTTTAGGAGCAGATACTAACACTGAAAAAGTATTTCGTGTACAGCTGGCACAAAGCGTCGCTAATGTTATTAAGAACGCATTTGGTTTGCTAGGTATCCATGTACCAGAACGTATGTAGTTCACTTAAGTTTAGTTTCTGAAAATTTTAAATTTTTCATTTAGTCTCTGCGAAAACTATTTTCGGGTTGTAATCGTGTATACCACTAGAATGGAAATTTAATAATTAACCCAAATATCATTTTATGAAAAAACAAGTTTTTACAATGGTGCTTTTTTTTAGCTTATTAGGTGTTATTCAAGCGCAGGAAACTACCAAAAGAGAGTCAGCTGCCGGAATAAAAGGTGGTTATAATTTAGCAGCCGTATCTTATGATGGAGATGGTGAAACAGGTCAACGACATGGTTTTCACATTGGTGTTTATGGCGAATCATTTATTAATGATAATTTTTCTATCCAACCTGAATTACTATACTCTCAACAAGGTTATGAAATTAAAAATAGCAATGGAACTTTTACTCAGAGGCTTAATTATATAAATGTTCCAATTATGTTTAAAGTATATCCTACTGATAACTTTTTTATAGACGTAGGTCCACAAGTTGGATATGCTATTTCTCATAAGGAAAAATTTGATAGTAGTTTTAATTTATTTGATACCTCTCAGGAGTTTGATCCTAATAGTTTTGACTACGGTGTCAATTTTGGAGGTGGATTTAAAACAGATTCGGGTGTGAGTATTGGTGTTAGATATCATTTAGGCTTAGGAGATATTTATGATGATCGAAGCCCTAACAATAGAGTATGGCATTTCTCAATAGGATTTGATTTGTAAAAAAAAATACAATTTGGTAATTATGCTCAAGATTTTAGTCTTGAGCTTTTTTTTGTGAAATACTTAGATTCTTTTTTGAGAATTTTAAATACCACTACGAATCAAATCACGTCGATAACGTATGATAAAGACAACTGTTTTTAGTGTGGTTTTATGTGCGTTGTGTTTTAATGCAATAGGTCAAAAAATTGATAATCTTGTGTCTTTTAGAGACATCGATAGTCCTCGGTATTTCAGGTTTAATTATGATAATGATTGTTTTGCAGCAAGTGATGAAAACTATACACATGGTTATAGTTTGGAGTTTGTATCTCCCTTTTTTGAAATGAATCCTATCAATACAATTTTAATTAAACCAGACGGTTTTAATTTGAGATATGGCTTAGCTATTGAGCATATTGGATTCACACCAAATAAATATGATTTACCAGAAATACAATTTGGAGATCGACCATTTGCTGCAGCTATAATGCTAAGGAGCTAAGTAATTGGTATAGAGGCGGAAAGGAAACTAAGATTACATTCATCTTTAAATATAGGGTTAATAGGTCCTGGAGCTTTTGGTGAAGAAATGCAAGTAGCTATTCATAAAGCCACGGGTAATAAAATACCGAGAGGATGGCGACATCAAATTAAAAATGTTCTTGTATTGAACTATAATTTGGGCTTGGAAAAGCAAATTTTAAAAGTGTATAATTTATTACTATTACAAGCGCAATCTAATATAAATACTGGGACCTTGTTTACTAATATTTCGGTTGGATCAAATGTGGTTTTAGGGAGATTTAATAGTTCTTTTTCTTTTGAAGAAAAGAAATTTTAAAATTTACACCTACGCTCAACCTGTTTTCACTGTAATTGGTCATGATGCGACATTGCAAGGTGGTCTAATTAATAGGAAAAGCGCTTATATTCTTTCTTGGAGCGATTTTGAACGTTTTACATTTCAGTTTAACTATGGCGTGGTTATACAAACCAAAACACTCTATTTTGAATATATACGCTCAAGTATTACAAAAGAATTTAACATGGGTGATTTAGCAAAATGGGGAGGCATAAGAATTAGTTTTACATTTTAAAGTGTCCTTCATAGGTAATAGCTTGCTTAATATGAGCCAAATGATGATTACTATGCCAAGCATACATTCCAATAGTTTCATCTATTCTTAAACGTTTTAAATGATCAGGATGCATAAATTCTCTTGACAACTCGTCTTCGGAGATGTGCTTTAGTAGCTGACCTAGTTTATTATGAAGACCCCTTAGTACATTCAAAGAGTCATCCAGACTATCATCATTACCATCTATAAGTGTTGCCCAACGATCTTCATAAAATGGTTTTATGGTTGGAGAGTCCTCCGTTAACGCTAACTTAAATCTTATAATACTGTGCATGTGGCTATCTGCGCAATGATGAACCACTTGCTTGATATTCCAGCCATCTGGTCGGTATGTCCAGTTTAATTGTTCTTTAGATAACACTTTTATAGCTTTATTAATTTCCGAAGGAAAACGTTCAAGATCATTAATCCACAAGTTTATCATTTCCGAAGAAATAGTGTCAGGTTTTTGAAATTCTCCAATTGGAAAACGCAAGCTGTATAGGTCTTTTGAAGTCATAAGAATTATATTTAAAATCGTAATCTAAAGCTAATATTTGGGGTAATACCTAAAGATAAGTTGTCTATAGTTATAATGTCACCATCACTGTTTTTAGCATAATAGGTATTAATGACATTTTCTCTATCGAAAAGATTCCATATGGAAGCTCCGATAGAGGCATCCAGTTTATTGGTGAATTTTAATTGATACGTTGCAGATATATCTGTTCTAAAGTAGTCACTTATGTGAATGCTATTAGGAGTATCGTAATCAATTTGAGAATTAGATTGATTTTGTAGTTCTAAAGGTAAGGTTTGCGGTCTGCCAGAATGCCAATTGAAACCTAAAGCAAATTTTAAATTATTAAAATCATAGGTGCTTGCAAAGGTCGCAGCGTGTCGAACATCAATATTATTAGGGAAAGGATCGCCATCATTGAAATCATCAAAAATATAATCGTTTTTACTATAAGAATAACTCAACCATGTGCTAAAATAATCAAACTGTTTATTGATAAGAAAATCAATCCCTCTCACTTGAAATTTGCCAATTTCC
>NZ_JBLIET010000078.1:0-7744 GCF_047633235.1 Psychroserpens sp.
TAGTGGCTTAGTGGCTTAGTGGCTTAGTGGCTTAGTAAGAAACACCAACAGCGGCCAATTGGAATACACTAACAGTGGCTGTATGAAAAAAGTTATAAACTTTTCAGTTAGAACGAAGTCGAGAACTATATTGCATCTCAACTGGGTTCTTCCAAAGCTTAAGGAAGGACAGAAGATTATAAGTTCACCTCATCCCTTTTTACTTATGAGAATAAACAAGACTGCTCAATAAACAACTTTAGCTACTTCGCAATATTACAGCTTCTGCCGATTATCATCAGATTGTGTATCTATCAATTTATTGAAAGGGTCTACACCAACTTCAGTAGGTTTCTCATCTACTATAATTGATATTTTATTATTGATTTCGGTTATTTTATGCTTCTTCAAATATAAGATACGTTCTTTCTTTTTTCCGTCAAGATCATCTTCGGTAAAAATGCCAATGTCGATATAGTCTTCTAGTTTAACAGAGACTAAAGGCGTCTCCTTTCCTTCAGCTAAATACGTAATAGAATCACGACCTTCTTCAGAATAAAAACGTTTTCCCTTTTCATCGTTTCTATATTTACTCACGTTGAACTCTATATCAACTTTGTACTTGCCATTATCCATTTCCGAAGAAGACACATCTAAAATACGATTGTCATATAGGGTAATCGTTTCAAACATATCTTTAATAACATACTGTAAACTATCTGGTGTGACCGCCTTGATATGATTGACCATATCAATAGAGGTTGTATAAGGTGCATCTTGAAATCTCACTTTCTCTACATAGGTTTTAAGAGCATTATTTAAGACCTTTTCACCTATATAATCACTCACTGCATATAATACTAATGACCCTTTTTGGTAATGTACATATTGTTGGCCATCATTATACATTAAGGCACTTTCTCTCTTGCTTTCAAAAGTTCTTTGCGTTAAATAGTCATCAAGTGCCTTCTTTAAAAATTTACGCATTTGAGGTTTTCCCAATTCTTTTTCTAAAACTTTAAGCGATACGTACTCAGACATACTCTCAGACATCATTGTTGCTCCCAATACGTCAGCTCCAATAACTTGGTGTGCAAACCATTGATGAGCTACTTCATGCACTGTGATGGCGTAGGTGTAATCAATACCTCCGTCTTCGCTATCATCAATATCGGCTATAAAACCGGTGTCTCCACCAAAAGGAATTGTATTTGGAAACGACTGCGCAAATCCACCACTAGGAAATTCTACTATACGCAATTGTTTATGTTGATACGGACTAAAATTCTCTGTATTATATTCCAGTGAGGCTTTCATTCCTCTCATCATACGCTCTAAATTATACTCATGACCTTTATGGTAATAAATTTCTAGACTGACATCTTTCCATTTATCGCGTTTTACTTCGTATTCTGCTGAGTTAAACGCATAAAAATTTAAGATCTTACTATCCATTTTATAATGGAAATAACGTCGACCATCTTCCGTCCATTCCTTTTGCAAATAACCAGGAGCAATTGCTATTTGGTCTTCACTTGTACTAACGGTTGTTTCAAAATCTATCCAATCACTATCATTTGAGATATAGGTATTTCCTAATGCTGTAGAATCACTTGGATGTGGTTTTAAATCATTTGGTGGTAAGTCATATGTTTTACGCGTTTTATTGTCTGTAAGCTCTCTACCACCAGAATATCCTAAACTTGGAAATAATGCTTTATTGTTAATAAATGTACCATTTCTAACTACAGGAGAATTATTATTAATCAATGTATTAGGTTCATTCTCAACTGTAAAATGAAGTTTCAAGGTGTCTCCCGGTAATAAACCTTGTTTCAATTGATAGATATCAAAATCATAAATAGTATCTTCTAATACTATTAAATTAGCTTTATTAAACTCAAATTTACTTGGATAGTCATTATGACTTAAGAAAATACTATCAATAATTTCATTGGTTTTATTAACCATAACATATTCTCCAGAGGCTTCAAAGTTTCTTTCCTTCGGAAAAATATTCATATCCGTCTTTACAGATACGATTCTCGGCTGTGCGTAATTCTCAAACTTTTTATATGTTTTCTCCCACTCTACTCTTAATTTCTCTCGTTCTTTAGAGGAATAGCGCACATTATCAATATTAGTCTCCTTAAAAATACTATATCCTAAAGTGAAGAAACCAATTAGCAATACAAGTAATGTAAGTGCTACAGGCGCTTTAAATCGAGATTTTGCAATAAATAAACGTTCTTTAAATGAATGTGGTAATCCACGAACCCAAAACAAAGCGGTAACGATCAATAACATTAATCCTGCTAACAACCAATAGCCCTTGTATAGTAGATAACGATCAAGTGAATCTCCATAGCCATTCATATCATTATAACCAAAACCAGGACCTTCATTATACTTAAATATAGACTGTTCAATACCTGCGAGTGATAATAACGGAATTCCAATAGATAGAACAATCAACACAAATAATCCCAAATATGGGCTTCTAATTAATGTTTGTACTGCTAAGGCTAAAAAGGCCCAAATCACATAATTTATTAATTTGAGTCCGAATAGTTCTTTAATATATAACCGAACTTCAAAATCAAAATAACCTTTATAAATTTGGAATAGGATACCTGCAACCATAATGACAGCAAGTAAAAGTATCTGCATTTTTATAATGGCAATAAATTTTGACAAGAATAAGGACCAATTAGGGATTGGAGTCACATCAATTAATGCATTTATTCTATTGGTTTTACTTCTATTCACCAACATTCCTGCATATAAAAATGTACAAATATTAATAGCAACTACAAATGCCCCACCGCCTCTAAGCATGCGCCATGTTTTTGGATATGATTGAGTTGAATAAGGGTTGCCGACGTCTGCAAGTGCAATTAAAACAATGATTAGTCCTACCAATACAATACAGATAAAGGGCCAACTTTTAGCAATATATTTAAAATCTACATTAGAAAGTTTCCAAGTTGTTTTTAAATTCTGAAGGATTGAGTAATCAAAATTCACCTTTGGAAGGTTAATTCGTATAATCCCACCAAAATTTCGTTTGGTAGCACGTTCTCCTTTAAGTTTTTTAAATAATGAGAATGACAAGGCGTTCTGGCTGAACTGAAAGAATTTATAGACCAGACCAAAAACCAAACTCGCTACACCCAACCACAATAAACGATTGTAAAGAATCAATTCTTTGATAGGTATATGTAATTCATTTTGCTCTGATACGGTCCAGTACCTCGTGTAATAATCAGATGCTGCAGCTCCAAAAGGATCTAATAATCCTGCGAGATATCTACTATCTGGATCTGATAATAAACTTTCTGTCACACCTTGAACAAATAATATAAGAATAACTGTAATAAATCCAGCTGCAATATTTCTTGTAAATGTGACTACGGCAAATACAATAGCTCCAAAAAGTAAAATATTAGGTAGTATAAAAACCCAATAGGCATCAAAATAGGATTTAAAATCGAAAGTAGTGACAATCTCAGCATTTGTTCCAGGCAATCTAAAACCAATAAACATAGCAATACCTATGACTAGCACGATACAGGTCACAATTAAAATTGAACTAAAAAATTTAGCAAATAGGTAATTCCCTTTTGAAAAGGGATAGGAATATAAAATGGTATGCATCTCGCTTTTATAATCACGATATACAGATACACCAACAATTGATGGAAACAAGAAAAATATAAATATGGTTAATCCATTAAATAAATTGGTAACTCCACTTGGTGAGTTTACTACTCTTGAAGACCCTGTTGTCGCAGTAATACTATCAAAAAAACCTGCTGTTGTCGCAGAAATAAACAATGCTAAGGCAAAGAAAATTGCCATATAAATATAAAATGCTGGCTTTTTTAGCCAATATTTTAATTCATGAAAAAATATAGTAGAAAACATAATGTACTTTTTTTATGGTTGTCAATGAAATTAGCTTAAAACAGGCTCGTCTTGCTTTAAGGCAATAAAGTACACATCGTCTAATTGTGGTTCTGATGTTATAAAATCAGCATCTGGTTGCTCATCTGCAAACACTCTTATATTAAGCGTATTATCTTCATTGTAGTTTGAAGATAATACATTGTATACAGTTTCATTTTGTTCTAAATCGTCACGTTCAACAATCTTAGTCCAAATTTTGCCAATCAATTCTTTTCTAGCATGAGATGGTGTGGTTTGCTTTAAAATACGACCGCCATTTAAAATGGCCATATCATTACATAGTTCTTTGACATCTTCAACAATATGTGTTGAGAAAATCACCGTACAATTGGTTCCAACCTCTCTAAGAACATTTAAAAAACGGTGTCTCTCAGCTGGATCTAATCCTGCAGTTGGCTCATCCACTATGATGAGTTTTGGATTGTTTAATAATAATTGGGCAATCCCAAAACGTTGTTTCATTCCACCACTATAACCTGCAACATGTTTTTTACGTACGTCGTATAGATTTGTTATTTCAAGGACTTCTTTAACTAAAGCCTGTCGATCTGCTTTAGAACTTACACCTTTTAATGCCGCAAAGTAGTCGAGTAAATCTTCCGCAGACATTTTTGGATAGACACCAAATGATTGTGGTAAATACCCTAAGATTTTACGCAAGGCCATTTTATCTTCCAAAACATCAATATCTCCGAACATAATTGAACCAGAATCCGGACTTTGTAAAGTCGCAATCGTTCTCATAAGTGAAGACTTACCTGCTCCATTTGGACCAAGCAACCCAAACATTCCTGTTCCGATTTCTAGATTTAGATTATCAATGGCCTTTACGCCATTCTTGTATGTTTTTGTAAGATTTGTAATGACTAATTTCATCAGTAGGGTGTTTAGTTTATTTTATAAAGCTATAAGTGTAAAAATAGATGAATTTGTTACAAAAATCTTTTCCTAAGTCATATAAACTCAATTAATCCTTTTATTTTTACAGAAATTGAAATACTATAAATCTTATGGCTACAAAAAGTATATTAAATAAAAAATCACTTGATTTCCTAGAAAATTATCTAAACAATGCTGCTCCTACTGGTTATGAGTGGGAGGGACAAAAAGTTTGGATGGACTATCTAAAACCTTATGTTGATGAATTTATTACCGATACCTACGGAACTGCTGTTGGCGTGATCAATCCGAAGGCTAAGTATAAAGTGGTCATTGAAGGTCATGCAGATGAAATTTCTTGGTATGTAAACTATATTTCAGACAACGGATTAATTTATGTCATTAGAAACGGTGGTAGTGACCATCAAATCGCACCTAGTAAAATTGTAAATATCCATACTAAAAATGGTATTGTGAAAGGCGTGTTTGGTTGGCCCGCAATTCATACACGTAATAAATCTAAAGAAGAAGCTCCAAAACCAGACAATATATTTATTGACTGTGGTTGCTCAACAAAAGAGGAGGTTGAAAAATTAGACATTCATGTGGGCTGTGTCATCACCTATCCTGATACATTTCATATTCTCAACAAGGATAAATTTGTATGTCGTGCTCTAGATAATAGAATGGGCGGATTTATGATTGCCGAAGTTGCTCGATTACTTAAAGAAAACAAAAAGACACTACCATTTGGTTTATACATCACTAATTCTGTACAAGAAGAAATTGGTCTTCGCGGTGCAGAGATGATTACCCATACTATTAAGCCAAATGTAGCGATTGTAACCGATGTCACTCATGATACAACCACACCAATGATTGATCAAAAAACACAAGGTGCTCTCGAAATTGGTAAAGGTCCTGTGATTGCTTACGCTCCTGCTGTACAACAAAAATTGCGCGATTTAATTACAGATACTGCTACAGAAAAGAAAATACCTTTTCAACGTTCTGCTTTATCAAGAGCAACAGGAACAGATACAGATGCCTTTGCTTATAGTAATGGTGGCGTGGCTTCTGCATTAATCTCATTACCTTTACGTTACATGCATACCACTGTTGAAATGGTCCATCGTGATGACGTTGAAAACGTAATTAAAATGATCTATGAAACCTTACTTAAAATAAAGGGTGATGAAACATTTTCTTATTTTGAATAACTAATCAATCCTGCTTTTGCAGGATTTTTTTTCTTTAATTATGACATTATCAAACCAAAATCATCTATTCAGTATTCCAGACGAAGTAACCTATTTAAATATAGCTAGCCTTTCGCCTTCCTTCAAAGCAGTTGAGCAAGCTGGTTTGGATGCGGTCCTTCAAAAGAGTAAACCGTATACCATTCCTGTTTCTGATTTTTTTGATCCTGTAACGGAACTCAAAGGTTTGTTTTCCAAACTGATTGATAATGACGAACCAGAACGTATTGCAAGTATTCCATCTGTTTCATACGGAATAGCAACCGTGACAAATAATATCAAGTTGAATCCTAATGATGAGATTCTAGTTATTGAAGAACAGTTTCCAAGTAATATTTATGCTTGGAAAAAACTTGCTAAAAAATATGATGCAAAACTTGTAACGATTGCCAGTCCTAATTTAAAAGTCAATAACGCTAAACAGTGGAATCTAGATATTCTAGACGCCATTACTAGTAAAACGGCAGTTGTCGCTTTAGGAAATATACATTGGTCTAACGGAACTATTTTCAACCTTAAAGCAATTAGAGAGAAGACCAATACACATAACGCGCTATTAATTATTGATGGGAGTCAGACCATTGGCGCTGTTCACTTTTCAATAAAAGAGATTGAACCAGACGCCTTGATTTGTGCTGGCTACAAATGGTTATTTGGACCTTACGGTTGTGGTTATGCCTACTACGGAAGCTATTTTGACCATGGAGAGTCTATTGAAGACAATTGGGCCAACCGAATGCATAGTGAGAAGCTCTCAGATTTAACCAATTATGAAGAGCAGTATAAACCATTAGCAAATCGTTATGTCGTTGGAGAAAGTGGTGATTTCATCTATGTGAAAATGCAAATTGAAGCACTAAAGCAAATCATAAAATGGACTCCAGAATCCATTCAAGCGTATTGTCGCTCAATTTCATTTGAAGCGACACAACAACTCATTACTTTAGGATGCCAAATTGAACACCCAGATTATAGAACCCATCATTTATTTGGTGTAAAGCTTCCAGAAAATATAGATATTAAGACACTAAAAACGGCGTTACAACAGCATCAGATATTTGTCTCCTTTAGAGGTAAGTTTATTCGTATTTCTTGTCATTTATTTAATACAGAAAAAGATTTTATTAAACTCGTTGATTGTATTAAATCTGTTATCAAATAGTCCATGGAAGAATACATAGACATCGTAAACAAAAACGGGACACCAACAGGAGTTTCTGTGCCAAAATCTGAAATCCATTCAAAGGGGCACTTACACAACACGGCTCATGTTTGGTTTTTCACTTCGGAAGGTGATGTCCTACTCCAACAACGTGCAGCATCAAAATTAATTTATCCGTTACTTTGGGATGTTTCGGTTGCTGGACATATTGATGCAGGAGAAACTCCCGAACAAGCCGCTGTGAGAGAAGCTAAAGAGGAAATAGGAGTTGATATTTCTGAAGAAAAATTAATTAAAGTCGGCGTTTATAAGTGTTTTAACTCTCATCTCAACGGTATAACAGATAATGAATTTCATCATACATTTATAGTTAAGACTGATTTATGGTTAGAAGATTTTGATGCGCAAATAGAAGAAGTAGAAGATTTAAAATATGTCTCTATGTTTGAGTTTCATGAAATTCTTGATAACATTGGTATAAACAATCATTTTGTGC
>NZ_JBLIET010000079.1:0-7045 GCF_047633235.1 Psychroserpens sp.
ATTTATGTACTATGCGTTTTACTTCAGCATTGGATAAATGTTGTAAAACTTGCCTTAATAGAGCGCAGTCTCCAGAAGGTAAATCATCTACTGCAATATCCAAACAATGAAATTCTAAATCTTTCTCTTTAAACTTTTCTTTATTATATACAATGAGACCCTCTACAATATCTAATGCTATATACTTAGCAGTATACTTTACCAATGCTTTACCTACATTAAAATCTCCGCAGCCCAAATCACATACGACTAGAGGCCTTTTAAAAGTCATTAGAAATGATGTTAAAACATCTATATATGGATTCACTAACTCGGGACGATGTGACCCGTTACCAGAATAAAATGCAGAAGTATTAGAACCCCAAAGTTTCATTTTATAAACCTGCTCCATGGCGTCTTTAGTTGACCAAGGGGTCTTGATTTTTTTTATTATATTTTCTTTTTTATTCATAAACGCGACATCTGTCTACAAGCTATCCTTAATAAATCCTTACTTCTTTTTAAATTTCTTATTAATCATTTTCCTTTTCCATTGGTCTTCAAAGATCTCAAAAACATTTAGAGAATAGACTCCTAATATAACTCCCCAAGACAACAGTATCCATAAAAAAAATTCCAGTTTTCAGAATCGTTAAGTGCTACAATAAATGGAAGTACCAAACTTAAAATCGCTATTGTAAAAAGTTTATAAAACCCTTTCAAATTTTGAATGTATGATTCTTCTTTTCTAATCTGCTCTATATCTTCTTTCTTATCCGAATCTTTTATATTGATTTCAAAGACCGAAGCCAAAGATTTCAAAGACTCTAAACCTGCATTCTCTCCATTCTCAATTCTCAATTCTTTGAATAGTTCTTATACTTAATCCGCTCATTTCGGCCAATTGATCCTGTGACCAATGACGTTCTAATCTCATTTTTTTAATATCTCTTAAATTAATTGTATCCGAATTCATTATGTTGTTGGTCTATTATATTGATCATTCGACAAAGATAGACATTAACCAATCGTAACGATTACAATCAATATGACCGTTGCGAGACACCAAGCTTTTAAGTAATAATTAGCGACAAACACTGTCGTTGATAGCTTCGCCTCTACCAACTTATAAAACCAAACGAATACCTATTTGGTTCGTTTTGTTTCACTAATTTAATTCTAACCAAGTCAACATAAGAACAAAAGACACTAGAGAAATAAATCGCACAGAAACAGATTGGTTATAATTTTTAAAAACACGTTATATGAATAAGCTCTTAACTTTGTGTATTTCAATAGTATCTACTATTGGGTTTGGTCCATCACAAACAATTGATGCTATCAAAATGAAACCAACTGAACTACCGAAAGAATACAAGTCTTCGCAAGACATAGAATATCAAGCCATACAATCAAAACTGTTATACAAAAATCCAGAGATGTATCGTTTTATTCTTGGAAAGACAATCGAAAAGCAATTTCAAACTTTTGAGCATAAAGAAAAAAAAGGTTCCTTATCATATTTTGAATTTGATAGGGATGCTAATTAAGGAAAAAGATTTATAGAAGGTCTGCCTTGGGGAGGAGAGAAACCTAGCAAAGCACATCCTGAAACTATAATCATAAAAGGAAATGTTATGATAGTTTAAAGTTTGCCATATAAAAGTGACACAAGTAAAGAGCTGACTAAGAAAGTATCTTGAAGATAAAATATAGATTTGCTGATTTAAATCATAAGCAAGAGTTCTCGGTAATCTTGGAGAGGTTTCCCATGGAGCATAAGAAATGAGAAAAATCAACTGTATCAGTACACATCATAAAACTAAATTTCAAATACATCTCAAAACGACAACCACTACCCTCTTAATAGACTTGTTTTAAAAAATTTCACAAAAATTTGACACTTTTTTACATTTCATTTACCGATATAACTACCTATCAACCATATATTTGATAGAAATTAATCTCTAAACAGAACTCCTATGAACAAGACCACTATTATTTTCTGTACAAAACTAGCTATGCTAAACGTATTAGTATTTTGTTTCACAAGTTGTAAAAACACTATTAAAACTAATGATCCAAACTCCTCAAACAGTAATGACCTTGCTCTTATTAACTCAAATTTAGAACGTACGGCTAGCAAAAAAAACCCAGACTTGTATTACGGAGTAGATACACGATTTGAAGCCTATACAAAAGAAGACATCCATAAAGCCAAAACAATTTATGATTTTCTTACCAAAGAAGAGGCCCAACAAATAGCCTATATTAATTCTGTAGACGTTATTATCATTAAAGACAATGAGCAATCTAGAATACGTGAATATGGAACTAATGATCGTCTAACACCTGGGCAACTAAAACTTTTAAGAGCAACAGAGCACTTTAGTCATTTTACGATTAGAACCGAATTCAAAGAAAAAAACACTGAGAATGGTAATTTAGAAGAACGCTTTTTTGGTCCGCACATAACTGTTGTTCCTCAGAAGCAAGCCATTTATAGAGATGGTAAAGAATCACTTATCACCTATTTTAGGGAGAACAGTAAAGAGAGTATGAACGTTATCAAAGAAGACAAATTGGGCGCAATTAAACTCTCTTTTATAATAACAAAAGAAGGCACTATTTCAAATGTTCAACATGACGCAATGACAACGGGATACTCTTCACTAGATGACAAATTCATTGAACTCATTAAAAATATCCCAGGACTATGGATACCTGCCGAAAACTCTAAAGGAGAACACGTTGACCAAGAACTCGTATTTACTTTTGGACCAGCAAATGGTTGTTAATCAAAGAAACTCAATGGACTTAGTTATTTACAACTTCAGCATATAAATCAAAGTCTTCTGCTTCAATAACTTTTACAGTAGCGAACTCACCTGTTTTTAAATATGCAACGGTAGCATCAATTAAAACCTCGTTATCAACATCTGGAGAGTCAAATTCTGTACGACCAACAAAATAGTTACCTTCTTTTCTATCGATAACCACTTTGAATTCGTGTCCTATTTTTTGCTGATTCAATTCAAAAGAAATTTGAGATTGAATTTCCATAATCTGGTTAGCACGATCCATTTTCACTTCTTCAGGAACATCATCTACGAGGTTAAAAGCATGTGTGTTTTCTTCATGAGAATAGGTAAAACAACCCATACGCTCAAAACGCATGTCTTTAACCCATTGCTTCAACGTTTGAAAATCGGCTTCTGTTTCTCCTGGATAACCAACAATCAATGTTGTTCTAATGGTCATTTCGGGAACTGTTGCTCTAAATGCCTTAAGTAATTTAGTTGTTTTCTCTTGAGTTGTTCCACGACGCATACTTTTCAAAATTGAATCGCTAATGTGTTGTAAAGGAATATCTAAATAATTACAAATCTTAGGTTCGCGTTTCATAATATCCAACACATCCATTGGGAAACCTGTAGGAAAGGCATAATGTAATCTGATCCACTCAATACCTTCAACTTTAACCAAGTGCTCTAATAATTCGGCAAGATTACGTTTTTTATATATATCTAAGCCGTAGTAGGTTAAATCTTGAGCAATCAAAATCAACTCTTTTACGCCATTAGCTGCTAATTTTTCAGCTTCTATAACTAAATGTTCAATAGGTGTACTTTTATGTTTCCCACGCATTAATGGGATAGCACAAAAACTACAAGGGCGGTCACAACCTTCAGCAATTTTTAAATACGCATAGTTTTTTGGCGTCGTTGTCAAACGCTCACCAATTAATTCATGCTTATAATCTGCACCTAATGCTTTTAATAATTGAGGCAACTCTGTAGTACCAAAATATTCATCTACGTTAGGAATTTCTTTCTGTAAATCTGGCTTATAACGCTCACTTAAACAACCGGTCACAAACACTTTATCAACTTCTCCTGCTTCCTTCTTTTTCATGAATTCAAGAATAGTATTTACACTTTCCTCTTTAGCATTATTGATAAAGCCACAGGTATTAATAACGACAACATTACCGTCTTCTTCATGAACAACGTCCTTTCCGCTGGCTTTTAATTGTCCCATTAATACTTCACTATCATATACATTCTTGCTACATCCAAGTGTTACGACATTGATTCTGTTCTTCTTAAGTGATTTAGTTCTCATAGTCAAATTTCAGTTGGCAAAGATACGTAATGATTTGTGATTAAACGTTAAACCTTTTTTATCTTTAGAAGTCTTAAAACAAAATGAATACTATGAAATTATATAACCTTGTTATGGTCCTTTTGAGTTTAGGTTTAGTTTATAATTGTTCTTCGGAAGATAACATGCCTCAAACTGAAGATCCATCGCCAGACGAAAGCACCTATTTCCCTCCACTTTCTTCGGAAACTTGGGATAGCAAATCGCTGTCTGAAGTAGGATGGAATATTACTCAATTACAACCACTTTTAGACTTTCTAGAAGAAAAAAACACCAAAGGTTTCATAATACTTCATAACGGAAAAATCGTTGTCGAAAGCTACATGAATGGTCATAGCGAAACGTCTCCTTGGTATTGGGCAAGCGCAGGAAAAACCTTAACAACAACTGTAACTGGAATTGCAGAAGATGAAGGACTTTTAGATATTAACGATAAAGTTTCAGATTATTTAGGAACAGGATGGACGAGCATTCCGTTAGAAAAAGAAAATTTGATAACCTGTAAAAATCTACTTTCTATGGATTCTGGGTTGGACGATACTTTGGGTGACTCTATTTCCGCAGAAAATCTTCAGTACATCGCAGATGCGGGAAATCGTTGGGCATATCACAATGTATATGTCAAACTACAAGACGTCATTTCTAGCGCAAGCAATCAAACTTGGAACAGTTATTTTGATACTAATCTTAAAAATAAAATAGGAATGACTGGTGCTTGGATTCCGTTTGGAGATTTAAATGTTTATTGGAGTACTGTGCGAAGTATGGCACGTTTTGGATTATTGACGTCTGCCAATGGCAAATGGGAAGACACTCACATTGTATCTGAAAATTTCTTAAACGACGCTACGAACACATCGCAAGCTATCAATCAAGCATACGGTTACTTATGGTGGCTTAATGGGAAATCGAGTTATCATTTACCACAATCACAATTTGAGATACAAGGAGCGCTTATCCCAAATGCTCCAAGTGACATGTATTGTGCATTAGGTCGTGATGATCAAAAGATTTATATCGTACCAAGTAAAAAACTAGTCGTCATTAGAATGGGGGAAGCGGCGGAAAATGTAGATTTTGCGCTCTCATCGTTCGATAATAACTTGTGGGAAAAGATTACTTTAGTTATTGATTAATTATAATTAACAGGCGCTGTCCTCATTTCAGAGGCTTGTTCATAAACATAAGCCCATTGCAACAATTGCAGTTCTGTTAGTCGAGAACTAATAAATGTTAATCCCTTTGGCACTCCTCCGTCTGTATAACCCATTGGCACTGTAATTGCAGGATACTCTGCAACTGCTGCGTGACTAGCATGATAATTATTTATGGATAAAATACCATCCAAGTTATGAGCTTTCATTGGTTCATCAAAAAAGCATTTTCCATTAGTTTTGAGAGTAGTCTTAATTTTAGTGAATTCTTCTTCTGTTGCAGAATCATCAGCTATGCCTTGAAATAATGATTGTCCGTAAGGCATCACATTCAAACTGTCTTTATTATTGAAAGCCATAATATCTTCAATAGATGTATAACCAAGATTCTTATTTCCGTAGGTATTGAGATAGGCTACCAAATCTTTTTTCATATCGAGATTTAGTAATCTTAAAAATCCAGGAAGCGCAATGTCGAGAGCTTCTATCTCTACAATTTCTGCTCCTTGAGTTTTAAGAACATTAATAGCATTTGCATACAGCTCATCTTCCATTAGACTTTTAAAAGCACCAAAACGTTTCTTTTTAAATGACGCTTTTTCAAAATTAGATGGTGTGTAATATTTGACTGAAGGATCAAAAACAGACTTTGTATCTGATTTATCTTCACCAATTAAAGCATCTAGAAGAATAGCGTTATCCACGACATTTTTAGTAATTGGACCTGCTGTATCCAAAGTAGAAGAAATAGGTATAATCCCACTACGACTTAACAAACCAATAGTCGGTTTAAAACCTACAGTAGAATTTTGACTTGCAGGAGACAATATAGAACCAGACGTTTCGCTACCAATAGCAGCAGCACAAAAATTAGCTGAAACCGCAACACCACTTCCTGAGCTAGAGCCTCCTGTATCAATAACTTTTCTACCATAAGGATTCAACGTTTGACCTCCAATCGCTGAATAACCACTAGGGCAATCGCCACAGAAAAAGTAAGCCCATTCACTTAAATTCGCTTTACCTAAAATTAAAGCGCCTTTATATTTTAACTGGTTTACAATAAAAGCATCTTCAACAGTATTATCTTTCAACGCAACAGCTCCCGCGGTTGTTGGAATTCCGGCAGTATTTATATTATCTTTTAAAAGTATTGGCATCCCAAAAATTGGATGCTTAAGCATTTTATTAAGTAGTTCTCTATCTTTTTGTTTTGCTTCTGCGATAATATTTGGATTTAAGGCTATAACTGAGTTTAAAGACAACTCATTCTCTCTGTCAAATTGTCTAATACGATATAAATAAAACTTGGTGAGTTGCTCGTAAGATAATTTACGCGCATTGATGTGTTTTTGAATCGTTGGTATGTCTTGATCTAAAACCAATGGTTTTAATTCATTATATGTTGATTCTGTAAAATCTCTAAGGTCGTCCTTAAATACACCCCATAACTCTGAGTTATTTATATATTTAGAATCTAAGACCTTAAACTCTCTAAAAGATTTAGTAGAAATCGCACTTAAATCGTCAGGCACTCCGATATCATTAGTCGTGTTTTCTCTAGAGGTTTTTTCTTCGGAAGTTTTGCAGCTTGCTGCACACAAAATAAGACAACTTAATATTAGAAATCGCATAGTTAGAATTTTCAATAAAAATACGGAAAATTCAAATCAATCCTTACAAAAGAATAAAAGGCATCAAACCAAATTGTTTTGATGCCTTTGTATCCAAATTTAAATACTTGAATT
>NZ_JBLIET010000080.1:0-6851 GCF_047633235.1 Psychroserpens sp.
TATTTTTTTTAAAGCCAAATTAAAAAAAATAGCGAATCTAGTAAAAAGACACCATCCTTTTGGGTAAGTACCAGAACCCTTATTAATTATAGCTATTGTTGGTAGTAGTTTATAGAAAGTAAGATTGCCTTTTATTCATTTTCATAATCGTGTATAAATTTGATATGTGGGCTGCTGGCCATCAAGTTAGGGTTTGTTCCTTCAATTCCTTCAGGAATTGGTTGGTTGCGGGTTTCGTAATAAGTTACCCAACTAGGCATTGGGTTTCCAGTGCTATCGTTAAATGTCATTGGGTGCGTAAGAAAAGGAATAGAATCTGCAGCTAAATCTTGAGAAGAAAACATTTTATAAACTAATTCGGAGCAATAATAAGAATCGTCATCCCATAAAAAAATCTCATCATAAGGCGTATTTATTCTTTTGATTCCATACGCTATTGCATTAGAAATATAAGGCTGGTAATAGCTATCTAATCTTGCAACTGTGGTTTGAGGCTTGTTGAATTTGTTTTTACTCCTGTTCAGAAACTTTATTAAAGGAGTTTGGCAAATCCCTTCTTTTGGAATTGCCTCCACTACAAACCATTTTTGGTCTTTTTGCATTGCCATCCCAACATGGGAGTAGTTTTTAGAAAATGAAGTTGCTGTTACATCTTTAATTGCAATATCTATTTCGCTTGTTCCAGTATTTTGAAACAGTAAATCCCCTTGTTTTATTTTAAAATTATTGTTTTGTTTGTCATTGCAACTGAGCACAACAATTGAGAATATAAGGAGAATACAAGTTTGCTTTAGGATGCTATTCATGATTGTTTTGTTGTTCGTTTTAAGACAGGTCAAAATTATTGGGAATCACGGGGTATGTCGTTTTTTAAGCCGCTAATTTAGTAAATAAAACAAGAGCCAAGAAAGTCTGTTTAGACTTTTGTAAAGAAGCGAGCAGTTAATTTTATTCGGTATTACAAATAGTTTTTAATCACAATCTGCATTACAGAATTTGTAGTTAAAACTATTTAAGTCAACAATATAGGATCCTATAATTCGGTTATTTTCTAAAGTTTCAATTATATAATTTAATTTTAATAGCATTTCACCAAGTAATAATTCTACTTGAGCATTGTAAATTCTAATTTTATTATTTGATGCATATGAATTAGCCACACTGTTTAAAGAGGTCAAATTATTATTAAGATTGAACATCATTTGGTTACTTATTGAGATTACAAAATCACTGTCTTCTAAATTTCTGTTGTAAGTATACATTCCTGACCTTAACTCACTTTTATTTTTAGCAAAAGAAATCTGTACTTGGTTGTAGGATAATTATGTGCTTCCAAGGCGAACCATAGCAGGATTGGGTTAATTTATTTCCAATCTCAGAATCAGTGAGAA
Organism: Psychroserpens sp.; assembly: GCF_047633235.1. GTDB lineage: Bacteria > Bacteroidota > Bacteroidia > Flavobacteriales > Flavobacteriaceae > Psychroserpens. The sequence continues at coordinate 1,392 of NZ_JBLIET010000080.1, forward strand.
TAACATTAAATTCAGAAATATTTTCTGGCTCAAAAGCATTAGATGTTTCAAATCCCATTCCTGTGCTTTCAATTCTTTAACTATGCTTGAGATTGAATTCAAAAATATTTTCATTTTCATTGTTGTCTTTACCACATGACATAAACGCTACTAAAATTACGACTCCTAAAATGTATTATATTATTTCTATTTAAATTATTTGTACCGTTTACGATATGAAAAGTAGGCGGTTACGAAGCACGAAACCTTCGGTTAAACACAAAATATGATAGGAGTCAAAAACCTTAAATTTACTTCTATCTCGGCTATTTTTTATATATATATTGTTCTCGACTGGTTTTATTTTTGGAATAGATTTAAAACTCCTTCCATATTCGCCTTTAATTCAGACATAATATTGCTGATGTCCTCATTTTCACTACTTTTTGATAGTTCAGATATCGGGCTGTGTTGCACTATTTTTCCGTTTTTCAAGAAAAGAATTTCGTCTGCTATATCGATGGCGTCTGAGATATCATGAGTGATGAATATCATAGAGGTATTAAGCTTCTTTACAATACCTTTTATTTCTTTGCGTAATATAGATCTTAAACCAACATCTAGACTACTAAAGGGCTCGTCAAGTAAAAGTAATTTGGGCTCAATTGCCAATGTGCGGGCTAAAGCTACTCTCTGCTCTTGACCACCACTTAGTTGCGAAGGATAGGACTTGTTGTAGCCTTCCATTTTCACCAACTTAAGCAGGTTGTCTATGATTTTACTTTTATCATTTTTAATACCATATGCTATGTTTTGTTCAACTGTAAGGTGCGGGAATAATGCAAAGTCTTGAAAAACGAAGCCTATATTTCGCAGTTGAGGCTTTACTATTTTGGTGTTATCACTGACGATAGATTGTGCTATTTTTATTTCACCTCCTTCCGGTCGTTCTAGACCAGCGATAAGTCTAAGTAAGGTAGATTTCCCACTTCCGCTTTCACCTACAATTGCACATATCTTGCCGCGCTCCATAGTGAAGTTAAAATCAGACAGGACCTTTACTTTTCCATCATAAGACTTAGAAAGTTTACTAATTTCTAAAATAGAATTCATCACCATAAAATATCCTTATTTATCTGTTTAATTTATCTCTTTTTTGCAAATAACTAACGAATGCCATTGATATTGTAATCGTAAATATCAACATCAATGCAGGTAAGGCTGCTTCTGCGACACGTTCGTCACTTGCGTATTCATAGGCTTTTACGGCCAATGTTTGTACATTATAGGGTTTCAGGATTAGTGTTAATGGCAGCTCTTTTAATACGTCAATAAAAACCAATATTCCTGATGTTAATAAAGCAGTTCTCAATAAAGGCAATTCGATATTAAACAGTGTTTTTATCTTGCCAGTATTTAGAAGGTAAGAAGCTTCAGAGATGTTCTTTCCCACCTTTAAAGAGTTGGCCTCTAATGGATGAAATACCACTGCTAAAAATCGAAAAACATAGGCATATATTAAGACAACGCTACTGCTGTAAAATATAAATCCAATTTCAAGGCTAAAGACATCATCAAAAAAAGTAATAAAAGACTGGCTGCTTCTTATGACTCCAATTCCTATAATAGCTCCTGGTATCACATAGCCAATAGTTGCAACTTTCTTAAAAAAATGTAAACTTTTTAAATGATTCCATCTTGAAAAATAGATTAAGGCTAATGAGGTAAGAAGAATAAGACCAGTAGTAACCAATGCGATAGTAAAGCTCTGTCCCGCTATCTGCAGTAATTCAATGTTAAATGTTTTTTTATAAGTGAGTGTAGCCCAGTAAAACAGTTGACCTAAAGGTAATAAGAGACCAAAGAGAATAGGAATACCAACTATTATCCAAACTAAAAGCCGCTTATTGCTTTTTAGGTCAATTCTATCTGTCGATTTCAGCTGGTCAGTACTACCTTTTACCGCATACGATTTACTTCCTCTTTGCCACTTTACCAGTGCATTGATAAGGACAACCATTACGATCAATAATGCGGATAGATACACCGCTGATTGCAGGTCTTCAAGCATCGTCCAGGTTCTGAATATTCCCGTTGTAAATGTATTGATCCCGTAATATTTAGCTGCTCCATAATCGTTAAGTACTTCCATAAATACTAAAAACAGTCCACTAATAATTGCGGGTGATGCTAAAGGAAAAGCTACTGATCTTAGATAGCGCCAGTTGGATGCTCCTAATATGTCACTTGACTCACGAATACTTCGTGGAATAGATGAAAACATAGCCAGACTGCTTGCATACACATAAGGGAAAAGAGAAAAACTCAATACCCAGATCAATCCATAGATGTTCATCAACTCTATTTTTTGAACAGAAAACCCAATAGTTTGTAAACACCAGATTAGTGTACCACCGTTGCCTAGTAAGCCAACATACGCATAGGCTACAATATAGGACGGAATTGCTAATGGTAGAAGAAGTAACCATTTTAATACGGATCTTAGCGGGAAATTATAATTGGATATAACCCATGCTGAAGTGGTGCCAAGTAGCGTTGTTAGTATGCCGGTACCTATCAAGAGTACAATAGAATTTTGGATATACTCTAATAGAAAATAGTTGACAATATGTTCCCACATATCACCTACTCCATCAAATAGGTGCACAGTGATGGTTAAAATAGGGATCGCAACAAGAAAGCCAATGGCTGCTGTAAACAACGACCATTGGTTAAAATCTCTTCGTATTCTATTTAATTTACTGAGCATTTGGCCCTTTATCCCATGCTACTTCATCAAAAGTTATGACTGCAGCCTTATTCAATTCTCCGAGTTTGTTTAAGGATAGGTGATCTTCCTTAAAATTGCCCCAAGAGGTTAATAATTCTGATGTATTGGCTGCAGCGTTTACGGGATACTCATAATTAGTTTTTGCAAATATTTCTTGTACTTCTTTGCTTACTAAGTATTCCATAAATTTAATTGCATTTGCGCTATTAGGTGCATGTTTAGTAACACCGATTCCACTTATATTAATATGTGTACCGCTGTCATCTTGATTCGGGAAAAAGAGTCCGACCGCCTTCGCAGCATTTACCTCAACCGGATCTTTTGAATTAAGCAGTTTACCTATGTAGTAGGTGTTCACAATTGCAAGGTCACCTTCTCCTGCAAATATAGCTTTGATTTGATCTCGGTCATTTCCTTTGGGTACTCGAGCAAAATTTGTAATGATACCTTCAGCCCATTTTTTAGCCTCTGTCTTGCCATTATTAGCTATGATAGAAGCAAGTAATGACTGATTGTAAATGTTGCTAGACGCACGAATTAATATCTTGTTTTTCCATTTAGATTCGGTTAATGCCTTATAAGTAGTTAATTCTTCAGGGTTTACTCTTTCTTTTGAATACGCGATGATACGTGCACGCTTCGTCAATCCGAACCATTCATTCTCTTGATCCTTCAAGTAACTAGGTATCCTAGACTCAAGTACTTTTGAATCTACAGATTGTAATAATCCTTTATTTTTAGCTCTCACGAGTCTTCCTGCATCTACGGTAAGTAATAAGTCTGCAGGTGTTTGTTTGCCTTCACTTTCTAGTTTCTGTATAAGTGCGTCTGCACTTGCTTTTACAACATTAATTTGTATCCCAGTTTTTTGTTCAAACTTTTCGAAGATGACTTTGTCGCTGTCATAATGCCTATGCGTGTAAAGAGTGACTTCTTGTTTTTGGTCTTGTTCTGTTTTCTTGCTGCTATTCTTACAAGAGAACATTAGAGATGCTGTGAATAACAGTAGAATTGAATATTTAAGCATTTTTTTTTGAGTTTATATTTTATAAGAGCTACAAAAATAAGTTATTTATATTGATTATAAATAGTTCCGCTAAATAATTTTGTTTGTTGAGAACGTGTTTGTATAAGGTTGGTTGCTGTGGTTAAGCGATAAAGTTAATAAACAATAACGGAATAGAAAGGCCGCGCGGACTTTCCTAAATAAGCAAGAACCAAAGCAATTAATTTTGTAGGGTGTTGGCAATAGTTTTTTAAAATTAAATTCTCGAATTATTTTTTTTAGTAAAATTTAATTTTTCATTAAATTCAATATTATTCAGAACACTTTTAAATTCATTTTTCATTTTTTTATCTCTTAAAAGTATTTCAAAATTATATTTATCTCTGTTTTTATTAATTATTTTCAAATAATTTTTATTTCCGTAAATTGAATGACCTATCCAACTTCCATGACCCATATATTTTAAAAAAATACTTTCTATTTCGTTCAGTTCAATTTTGGTTTCAGTTTCGTTTAAGTAGATTAAAATATGTTTTTCATATATTTTAAAAATTCCGACTACTTTTGGTTTTTTAAAAGATTCTCCGAATATAAAATATGCTCCAAATAATAATATTATGAAACTCAAATATTTCAAATATATATTATTATTTTCTTTGTCAAACAGAAAAAAATAAAAGTGCGCTAAAAGATATAATATTCCAAATATTATAGAATATGCTTTTATAGATTGTTTGGTTTCAACAATTTCAGTTTTAAATTCGCTTTTCATTTCGATTTTTAATTATTGCCAACGTTGTTGTATATAGTTTGTTGCGTGTTTTAAGCACCTAATTTAGTAAATAATTACCGACTAAGAAAGTCTGAAAGGACTTTCTTAAGTAGGCAAGAAGCTAGCAATAAATTATATATGGTGTTGTGCTTTCGTTATTTTTAGTTGTCTTTTAGTTCTAGTTTAATTGCATCAATAAGTTCAGTAATCATATTCTCTATCTCTTTATATATTGTGATTATAGAATATCTCATATCACAATTTAACGTAATAACTGACTTAAATTCATTATTTCGGGATAACTGGTCAACATTAATTGGTTCATATAAGTTTTCAGAACTTAATCTTAAGTGTTTTGTAATTTGAGGTATAATTTGCTCATATTGAAATTTCTCATCCCTTACTTGTTCAATATACCTTATGTATTCATATCGTGTAGAATATAAATTTGTGATTTTTATTCGTAGACTGTCATTTTTTATAATGTCTAGACCAAAAGATTCTAAATTTTTAAAGGCTGAAGTATTTTTAACAAAGACAGTATTTCCTTTTATCCTTGTATAATATAGATTTAAAGAATCGTGATAAACGCCATTATTTAAACTTTTAAGTACAATTCGGTTGGCTTTTAAAAGTTCTTCATTTTTATTAATATCCCACTTTAAACCTTCTAAATCCGATTCTAAATTCGATTTCATTTCAATTAAAAGAGTTGTTTCCTTAATTGTAAGGTTATTTTCGGCGTTCCAATTATTGATTCCTAAAGCGATTAGTATTCCAATTACCACAAGAATAATTTCCCCAATAGCATATTTAAAGTATTTCCCAGTACTCTTTTTCTCCATAAGGTCGTATCGTTTTTTTCTAAAAAATTTTATCATTGGTTATTCGTTGGTTATAATGAAGCACAAC
>NZ_JBLIET010000081.1:0-6712 GCF_047633235.1 Psychroserpens sp.
AAAAAATATAGGGTATTTCTTAAATACTTTTGACAGTCTCAAAAAAATAAACAATGCATTCATTGCTCATTTTTCTTTGCATAAAAAAACAGAAAAAGCTATTATCAAAGTTGCTTCAGATGCGGTGCTTCTTTTTAATACTATCGAATTTAAAAATAACTCTTTTTCTCTATCAGTACATGAGCTCCAAGCCACACTTACCAGCATTTCAAAAAAACTAGACACTCAAGGCAAGTCTTTTTCTAAAGTTCAATTAAAAAACATTAAAATTAATAATGATTCTTTGTTTGCCGATCTAGAAATCAATCCATCTAAAAAAAGAATTATAAATAGGATTACTGTCAAAGGCTATGACTACTTCCCTAAATCCTATCTAAAAAATTATTTTGATATAAAATCTAATACTGTTTTTAATCAGCAGAAAATTACAAAAATATCAGATCTATCTAAAAACTTACCCTTCATCAAAGAGATAAAACCTCCTGAAGTTTTATTCACCAGAGACTCAACTCAAGTATTTCTATATTTTAAAAAACGAACTAATAATAGCATCGACGGTATTATCAGTTTCGCAACCAAGGAAAATGGGGATCTATTATTTAATGGAAACATTGATTTAAAATTAAATAACATTTTAAACACTGGAGAGAAGTTTGATTTGTTCTGGAACAGTATTGGTGACGAAAGACAAGAATTTAAATTAGCAACTGAAATACCTTATTTATTTAATTCAAAAATCAGCCCTGAACTCTCCTTTTCTTTATACAAACAAGACTCTACTTTTTTAAACACAAAATTTGATTCGAGACTGTTTTACAGCATAAACTCAAAGATTAAACTCGCTTTGACTTATAATTCGGAATCATCTGAAAACCTCGAAGAAATTTTAAGTGATAACCTCGAAACATTTAACAATTACTTTTTAGGATTTCAATTTAAATACAGTGTCCCTAAAAATGATTTCTTTTTTAATGATACCTTTAATTTTGAAATCAACCCTACTTTTGGAGAAAGAAAAACAAATACAAACTCGTCTAATCAGTTCAAAATTGAAACAACAATTTCTTATTTATGGGATTTGAATTTCAGAAATAGTATTTACATAAAAAACAAAACAGGATATTTAAATTCAGATTCTTTTCTTGATAACGAACTCTTCAGAATTGGAGGAGCAAACTCAATTAGAGGTTTTGATGAGCAGAGTATTTTTACAAATAATTACACCTTTTTTAATATTGAATATCGATTTTTAACTTCTCAAAAATCCTATCTATATTCAATAACTGACTTTGGATTCCTAGAATCTAGATCAAAAAAGGAAAATATTCTTGGACTAGGAATAGGCTATCTTTTTACAACTAATAGTTCTCAAATAAAATTAAGCACTGTTGTTGGCAAAAATTCCTCGCAAAGTTTCAACCTAAATAACAGTAAACTTATAATCAGCTGGGTAAGTTTTTTTTAACCAAAAGAGCTCATAAAATGTGCTTATTGGTTGCGAAACACTATGAGACAACTCTAGTTTTACGATTCTCTAAAGAAAGAACTTTTTGAAATTAGAGAAAAACACCCTTTCTAAATATTTTTTGACTGGAGCCATGGCTACTTATTACAACTCAAAAATTAATATCAATATTACTTTAGAAAGAAAAATAATAACTCAGTTTTTTCAAAAAGCAAAGAGCGCGAAATAAACGAACAAAATTGTTTGTGAAAAAATTAATACACCACCACAACGCAGCGCATCGGAGAATCCTACTGATTTAATAATTTATAATAAATTGGGTATTTTTAATTATTTTATATAATAAATTGGGTATATTTAACTTATTGTTTAAAAATATTAACAATTAGTTAACACATTTTAACAGATTTAATTGTGTGTTCAAAATTATTTTATAACCTTTGGCATAATTAATTCAAAACTAATAAACAATGAAAACAAAGTTTAAGGGGGTTTTAACGCTACTATTAGCGTTTGCTGTGCAAATTACCTTTGCACAAGAGAAAACAGTTTCTGGTACTGTATCAGAATCATCTGGAGTATTACCAGGTGTTAGTGTATCTATAAAAGGTACAGCTAAAGGAACAGAAACTGATTTCGATGGTAAATATTCTATAAAAGCCAAGTCAGGAGATGTTCTGCGTTTCAGCTATTTAGGATACAAAACTATTGAAAAAACAGTTGGCAGTTCAAATACTATCGACGCAACAATGGCAGAAGATGCTAATGTATTAGATGAAATTATTATAACTGGTTTAGGTATTTCTAAAAAGGAGAAAGCAATTGGTTATGCAGTCCAGAAAGTATCAGGAGAAAGCATTGAACAAGCAAAAGAACCAAACATTGTAAACTCTTTACAGGGTAGAATTGCAGGTGTACAAATTCAGGGAAGTCCTTCTACTTTAGGTGGATCTTCTAGAATTACCATTCGTGGTTCAAACTCTTTTCTGGGAAACAACCAACCTTTATTTGTGGTTGATGGTGTTCCAATTAACAACTCAAGCTATTCAGGATCTAGCCAACAATCTGGTTTTGGTGGTGGATCTTATGATTATGGTAATTCTGCTTCAGAAATTGATCCGTCAAGTGTTGCATCTATGTCTGTTCTTAAAGGAGCTGCAGCAACAGCTATATATGGTTCTAGAGGTGCAAATGGTGTAATTCTTATTACGACCAAAAAAGGAAAAAGTGCTAAAGGAGTTGGAGTAAGCTTTGATACAAGTGTTACTTTTGATGAGGTAAGAAATTTGATACCAATACAATCAATGTATGGTGGAGGTTCTACATATCCAACTGCCAGTGGCTTTAATGAATTTACACAGGATGGAACAAGTTATTTAGCTCCAAACTACGCGAAGGATGGTTCTTGGGGACCTAAATTTAATTCAAGCACAATGGTTAGGCATTGGGATTCTTGGGATCCTGGAGCTGCTAATTATAAAGAAACTAGACCTTGGGTTGCACCTGAAAACTCTTATGAGTCTTTCTTTGACACAGGAGTAACACTGATGAATACAATAGCTTTCACAGGAAATAATGAAAAGGGTGGATTTAGAGTTTCCTACAGCAATTTAGATCAAAAAGGTGTAATGCCAGAAGGTCAATTAGTGAGAAATACTATAACTGTAAATAGCAATTACAACTTAAGCGATAAACTTAAGTCTAATGTTTCTTTTTCTTACATCAACACAGAAGCAAAAAACAGAAACGTTACTGGTTATGCAAATGCTAATCCACTTCAAGGATTTACACAATGGTGGCAATCACAGTTGGATGTAGATAGATTAAAAAATCAACAAACAACTACGGAAGGAAATCAGTATACTTGGAATACAAAAGGAATAAGTACCGATGCTAATGGAGTGTTACAATCTTACAATCCTACTATTAATTACTTTGACAATCCTTCTTGGGTTCGAAATAACCATTTACAAAATGATGTAAAAAATAGACTTTTTGGAAATGCAAATCTTTCTTACGAGTTAAATGAAAATTTTACTATTGCAACGCAATTTGGTACTGACTTATTTCAGTTTAGTATTGTAGAGGGTATTCCTTTAGGTTCTGTTGATGGTTCTAGATACGAAGAGACGGAAAGAAGATTCCAAGAAACTAATATGGAAGCTCGCTTACAGTACAACAAAGAAATTAATGAAGATTTCGCTGTAAATGGTTTTATTGGTATAAACAGAATGAGACAGAGTTCTAAAAGACTGACTGCTCAAACAATAGGTGGATTAGTTAGTGATGGATTTTTTAACATTAGCAACTCTGCAGATTCTCCACTTGTCGATACATATGAATCACAAAGAGGAATTAACAGTTTATTTGGATCTGCTTCTGTTGCATGGAAAGACATGTTATTTTTAGATATGTCTGCAAGAAATGACGTTTCTTCTACACTTCCAGAAGACAATAATAGCTACTTCTATCCAGCGGCATCTTTAAGTTTTGCAATTTCAGAACTAGAATCTGTGAAAGAAAGTGGTGTTATTAATTTCGCAAAAGTAAGAGCAAGTATTGCTCAAGCTGGAAACGACTCTGCACCATATAGACTTTCAGACGTATACAACCCAAGTACACCAAACTTTGGAAATAATCCAATGTATTCTGTACCAAACTCTCAACAAAATCCAAACTTAGTAAACGAATTAACAACTGAAGTTGAATTCGGATTTTTAGTGAAGTTATTTGGCAATAGGTTAAGTATTGATGCTGCATATTATGATAGGAGCACAAAAGATCAAATCTTTAACGTACCTGTTTCTTCAACTACAGGATATACTAGTAGATTGTTGAATGCAGGAGAAATGAGAAATTACGGTTTTGAATTTGAAATAAATGCAACGCCTATAGAAACAGAAGATTTCAGATGGGACATTGGACTAAACCTAACGAGAATAAATAATGAAGTGGTTGAACTTCTAAAAGATGAAAATGGTGAAAGTATCGTAAACAGTATTGCTCAAGGTAGTACTTGGGCTGCAGATGTTAGAATTGAAGAAGGATTGCCATATATGGCTTTATTCGGACAAGATCACATCTATGATGACAGCGGTAATAAAGTTGTGGGTGCTGATGGAATCTATGAGTTTACCGACGAAAGAGTTTATCTAGGATCAGCAATCGCAGATTGGACTGGTGGATTTAACACTAGTTTCAAATACAAGAACTTTACATTATCCGCATTATTTGATTTTCAAGTTGGTGGAATACTGCATTCAACTTCATTACAGTGGTCTAAATACTCTGGAATGCATCCTGAAACTGTTGCATTTAATGGAGAAAGTGATACAAGAGCAAACGGTATGATTTTACCTGGTGTAACTGCAAGCGGAGCACCGAATACAGTAAGAGTTGATCCTCAAACATATTTTCAAACTAAATGGAGAGTTGCAGCACCAAATACGTATGATGCTGGCTACCTAAAGTTTAGAGATGTTAGGTTAAGCTATGCTGTAAGCCAAAACACTTTGGAAAAAACTCCTTTCACCAGTCTTAACTTAAGTCTTTTCGGTAGAAACTTAGCTATTCTTAGCTCTGACGTTCCTTACATAGATCCTCAAGTAATTACTGGATCTGGAAATATTCAAGGATTAGAGAATGCTCAAGTACCTCCAACTAGATCATTTGGTATTAACTTATCTGCTAAATTTTAAACATGAAAAAAATGAAAAAATTAAAAATATTTACGCTCATAACATTATCAGTAATGTTATTTGCGCAGTGTAATGACAATTTTGACGAATTGAACATAGATCCAAATGCTGCAGTCAGTGTAGATCCTTCTACACTTCTTACTAATGCACAATATAATTTTTATAATACGCTACAAGGTGCTGGTATAAATGCAGGTTGGGGTTTATTAATGGTTCAACAGTGGTCTGAAACTGAATATACTGAAGACAGCAGATACAACCAGGATATCACTTCTTTTAACGGAACGTGGTCTGCAATGTATGCTAGTGTATTGAAAGAATTAGATGCTGCTAAAGGCTTAGTTGCAAACCAAGAGGTTTCTGCTGGTATTAAAGCAAACAGGACTGCAATTTTAGATGTAATGTCTACGCAAGCATACTGTTTTTTAACAGATGCTTTTGGTGCAGTACCATATACTGAAGCAGTAGATGGCGTAACTAATTTACCCAAATATGATGACCAAGAGGTAATTTATAAAGGAATTTTAGAAACTTTAAAGAATGCTTCTGCTTCATTTAACACGGCAGCGCCTTCATTTGCTTCAGGAGAAATAATTTATGGAGGTGATATAGCGCACTGGATTAAATTTACAAATTCATTAATGTTGCGTTATGCTATGCGTATTGCTGATGCCGATGCTTCAACTGCACAGCAATATATCAATTTAGCTGCTACCAATTTAATTTCAAGTAATGGTGAAAATGCATTATTTAATTTTCCTGAAAGCTTGGCAAGAGCAAATCCTTTATTCCGAAACGTTTCTCCATTAAGTGGAAATAGAGATGATTATGCCGTTTCTGAATATTTAGTAACGACATTAACAGATCTAGGAGACCCAAGGTTAGATGCTTTTGCAAAGAAGTACAATGGAGAATATGTTGGAATGCCTTACGGAATCTCTGATAACGATGCAACCGTTTTAAAACCTACTACCTCAAGACCAAATGATAATGTAAGATCAGCTACAACTCCTCACGTAATTATTTCTTTTGCGGAAGTTCAATTTCTTTTAGCTGAAGCATACCAGCGTGGTATGTTAAGTGGAGACGCTGCTGCTGCATATGGAGTAGCTGTAAAAGCTTCTATGAATTACTGGGGAATATCAGATGATACTGCAATTGATTCTTATGTGGCATCTAATGCATATAATTCTGCAAATTGGAAAATGTCAATAGGTAATCAGAAATGGATTGCACTTTACATGAATGGTTTTGAAGGATGGAATGAGTGGAGAAGATTAGATTATCCTATATTGGCAGTGCCAGCGGCAGCTCAATTGAGCTCTATTCCAGTGCGCATGCCTTATGTTTTATCTGAAACACAATCAAATTCAGATCAACTAGAGTTGATAACTTCATCACCCGCAGATATGACTACTAAAGTATGGTGGGATAAGAATTAATTTTTACAACCAATAACTACTTTAAAAGACTGCCTGTTAGGCAGTCTTTTTTTGTTTATGTATTAAAACCTTTTAGAATTTAAAGTTATTTTCAATATTTATCTACC
>NZ_JBLIET010000082.1:0-6559 GCF_047633235.1 Psychroserpens sp.
CTCCAAGATACCGCAGTTATACTAGGGGATGAAACCCTACTTATACCGTTACTTAACTCTATTCCTAAATCTATAAAAACAATTAATATTACAATGGGGTTGCCGCTAAAAGTAATTCCGTTAGCCTCTTTATTTGAAAGCCTGTTTACTCTTCATAAATCTCCTAATCAAAATATATATTATAAAGACATTATCACTTTATTATCTAATTCTTTTGTGAAGCCTTTATTTGGAAATCAAACATCTAATGGCGCAGAAGACTTAATTAACCATATTCAACTCAACAATAAAGTCTATCTAAGCATTGAGTCTATTAAAGAGGTAGTAAGCGACCACAATGACCTTATTGACATACTTTTTAGTAATTGGCAAGACCAACCTGAAAAAGCTCTAAAAAACTGCTCTAATCTAATCCATGAGATTAAAACAGAATTAGAACAAAACAAAACCGATAACCTTTTACCTTTAGAATATTTATTTCGTTTCAATCAGATATTTAATACGCTTGATACACTAAATAAATCATTCTCTCATATTGGTTCAATTGCAACATTATTTAGCCTGTATAGAGAACTTATAAAGGGAGAAACACTAGACTTTAAAGGAGAACCACTTAAAGGATTACAAATTATGGGTATGTTAGAATCTAGAGTACTGGATTTCGAAACCGTAATAATAACCTCTGTAAATGAGGGTGTCTTACCAGCAGGAAAAAGTAATAATTCGTTTATTCCTTTTGATGTAAAAATCGAAAACAAGTTACCCACGTACAAAGAAAAAGATGCCGTGTATACCTATCATTTCTATCGATTACTACAACGTGCCAAAAACGTCTATATACTTTATAACACAGAACCAGACGTACTTAATGGAGGTGAAAAAAGCAGGTTTATAACACAGCTTGAAATAGAAAAGAAACATGATATAACACATCATGTGGTTTCTGCTCAAGTACCCTCGATTGAAAAAAAATTAAAACAAGTAAAGAAAACCTTAACAGTTATTGAGAAACTTAACAAGGTCGCTTTAAAAGGTTTTTCACCATCTTCTTTAACGAACTACATGAGAAACCCAATAGATTTTTATTATGAAAAAGTCTTAGGGATTAAAAGGTATGAAGAAGTTGAAGAAAGTGTTGCTTTCAATACTTTAGGAACAGTAATACACAATACATTAGAAGACTTCTACAAACCACTAGTTGGCCAGATTCTTAAGACGAATCACATTAAACAAATGAAATCAAAAATAAATGCTACTGTTGCATATCACTTTAAAGAAGAATTTAAAGAAGGAGATATTACTAGTGGTAAGAACCTTATCATATTTGAAATTTCAAAACGATATATATCAAATTTTTTGGACATTGAAATGGGCGATATTAAAAAAGGGAATACAATTAAAATAATAGCAATTGAAACTAATAATAAGGTACCAATCTATATAGAGGACCTTTCAAAAACAGTGAATCTAACAGGGAAAGTAGATCGTGTTGATGAATATAATGGCACCACTAGAATAATAGATTATAAAACAGGAAAAGTAGAACCAGGAAAAGTACAAATTGTAGACTGGGAAGAGATCACAACAGATTATGAAAAATACAGTAAAAGCTTTCAAGTGCTCATGTATGCCTATATGATGCATAAGGATAATAAGATAAAACTACCTGTTGAAGCAGGCATAATCTCCTTCAAAAGTTTAAATTCTGGAGTATTGAAATTTGCTAAAAAACCACCAAATAGCAGAGCAAATGATTATTCTATTACTACAGAAACTCTAGACTCATTTGAAGTTGAGCTCAAAAAACTAATTACAGAAATCTATAATCAGGACATAAATTTTATAGAAAAAGAAGTATGATTTTCAAAAATAAAATTTTACATAGAACTGAAAAAAAACCGATCATTTGGGATGCTTTCTTCAATTCAAACGGAAAACGAAAACCAATCGTTATTTTTTGTCATGGCTACAAAGGTTTTAAAGATTGGGGAAGCTGGAATTTGGTTGCAAAACGTTTTAGTAGAGACCAGTTGTTTTTTGTTAAGTTCAATTTCTCTCATAATGGTGGCACTACAGAAAATCCAATAGATTTTACAGACCTAGAAGCCTTTGCTGAAAATAACTACAGCAAAGAAATTGAGGATTTAGACGCCCTATTAAACCACCTTCTTTCTCAAGAATTTGAATATAAAAATGAAATCGACATAACAGATATCACTTTAATTGGACACTCTAGAGGTGGCGGCATTTCAATCATTAAAACACGTGAAGACAAGCGCATTACTAAGCTTATAACCTGGGCTAGTATCTGCGATTTCGGCAAAAGAACAGCTACAATTAGCGACTTGGAACAATGGCGAGAAAAGGGTGTAAAATATATACTAAACGGAAGAACCAAACAGAAAATGCCGCATAATTTTCAATTTTATCAAGATTATAAAATCCATGAACAACGCTTGCATATTGAAACTGCTATAAAACAAATTAGCGCTTCTATTTTAATTATTCATGCAAAAAATGATTCTTCAATACCATTCGAAGAAGCCATAACATTGCACTCTTGGAATAGTAAAAGCAAACTATTAGTCATTGATAATTCTAACCATGTCTTCGATGCCAGTCATCCTTGGGAGCCTAAAATTCTACCTCCAGCATTAAAAACTGTAGTCGAAGAAAGTATAGCTTTTATAAAAAACTAATCCATTTTAAACAAAATCTCAATATTTTAGTAATTATTTGACTCCGCTTAAGACCAAAACTGGCAAGCTAGAACTATGAAAGTCTTTCTTTAAAATCGTATTGCTTTCCCATAATTTCGTGAAAAAACCACGTTTTCGTCTCACAACACATAATAAATCTGGTTTATTAGCTTGATGATGTTCTAACACACCTTGAAAAGTAGTTGCATTTTCAGAATAGGTAGTTTTTGTAATCATAGAAGCTAAATCCTCATTAACATTAAAATCACCCTCATTATAAAACGTTGTTTTCACTAATAATAAATTAAGAATAGATTTAAATTGATTTTTAATGTCTTTTAAAGGTTGTAACGCTTCTTGTTTTTTAATTACTGCAGACTTTAAAGCAATTAAAATATAAATAATAGGTCTATAGGTATAACCTTCTGGTACAATTAAAGCAGGAATATTAGTTTGCTTCACTATTTTTCCTGAGGTCTTTCCTAAATACACTTCATCCTGAATAGAATTAGTTCTAGGCTCTAATAAAATTAAATCGATGTCCAAAGCTTTACAAGCTAACTCAAGAGTATCTATTAATTTTCCTTTAAAAGTTTTTACAACAACCTCAACATCTTTAGTGTCTATTTTAGCGACATGACTATTTAAGAAGGATAAACTTTCACGCTCCAAAATATGATCTACCTTAATCATTGTACCTGCTTTTGTATACACATTATAGATTTGTACAACATACACTTTAGCCCCAAAAACTCGAGCAAAATCTATTGCATATTGCAAATGGCTATCTGCATTTTTAGAGGATCCAACGGGAACAAGAATAGACTTCATAATCAAATATTTTAAAAGTAACTTTGCGTTACTATTCGCCAAAGGTAATTATTAAAAATGATACGTAAAGCAACAGCAACAGATATTGATGCTATTCTAGACATTACTAAAGCCTGTGCAAAGCATATGATTGCGCACGATATTTTTCAATGGAATGAACATTACCCAAACCGAGAAGCGTTTGAAAACGATGTTGATAGACAGGAACTATATGTGCTTGAGATCAAAAACAGTATTGTGGGTTGTATTGTAATCTCAATAAATATGGATAAAGAATACAAACCGATTAAATGGCTAATATCCAATACAAATCATAATTATATTCACCGTTTAGCAATCCATCCCGAGCGTCAAGGAGAGGGTTTTGCGCAAAAGCTCATGCATTATGCAGAACAGCATTCAAGAAGAAACAAATATGCGTCAATAAGACTAGACACTTTTTCGCAAAATCAAAGAAATCAAAAGTTTTACGAACTTCGCGGTTATCAAAAATTAGGAAATATCTATTTCCAAAAACAAAGTAAGCATCCTTTTTATTGTTACGAACTCGTATTTTGAAGACAGATATCACCTTAAAAAATATTAATAAATTAGCTATTCCTGCTTTAATTGCGGGAGTAGCCGAGCCTATATTATCTTTAACTGATACCGCAATTATTGGTAATATAGATTACAATGCTGCCGAATCTCTAGCAGCTGTTGGCATCGTAGGTACATTTATTTCTATGCTTATTTGGGTATTAGGACAAACACGAAGTGCCATTTCATCCATAGTCTCTCAACATGTTGGCGCAAACAAATTAGAACACGTTAAAAATCTTCCTGCCCAGGCAATTTTTATAATTACGTCCATAAGTATTCTCATTATTGCAACCACTTTGCCTTTTTCTTCGGAAATTTTCAAACTCTACAGTGCGTCAGGTACCATTCTAAATTATAGCGTTGAATACTATAATATTCGTGTTTTCGGATTTCCCTTTACGCTCTTCACATTTGCAATTTTTGGAACATTTAGAGGTCTTCAAAACACGTACTACCCTATGATTATTGCAATTATTGGGACGATTGTAAATGTTGTTTTAGACTTTGCATTTGTCTACGGAGTTCATGGAATTATCGACCCAATGCACATTAAAGGTGCTGCGTATGCGAGTGTAATTGCACAAATAATAATGGCCATTTGCTCTGCCTATTATTTACTCAAAAAGACACCTATCTCATTGCGCATTACATTTCCTTTTAATAAAGAAATAAAGACGTTTAGCATCATGATTCTCAATCTCTTTGTTCGCACATTAGCACTAAATGCAACTCTTTATTTCGCAACTCGTTTTGCAACGTCATACGGCACAGCCTATATTGCTGCTTACACTATAGCCATAAACCTTTGGTTTTTAGGCGCCTTTATTATTGATGGATATGCGAGTGCAGGAAATATTCTTTCAGGAAAATTATTAGGTGAAAAAAATTATAAGAAACTGCTAGAGCTTAGTCGAATACTCATTAAATGTGGTATTGGAGTCGGGTTCCTACTCACTACTCTAGGACTCCTATTTTATAGTTTTATAGGCCCTGTTTTTACTAAAGATCAACTTGTACTAAACGAGTTTTATAATGTATTTTGGATTGTATTAACCATGCAACCGCTGTGCGCACTCGCTTTTATTTTTGACGGTATGTTTAAAGGTATGGGTAAAATGAAATTTCTAAGAAATTTACTCTTGCTCTCAACTGGACTTGTTTTTATTCCATTATTATTTTTACTAGACAGCTATGGTCTTAAATTACATGCGGTTTTTATAGCATTAACGGTTTGGATTATTGCCCGAGGTTTACCGCTAATCATAAAATTCAGACAACTATTCTTGTCCCTTTCACAAAAGATGTAACTTTGCGAGATAATCAATTTACAGAAATTATGCTTTTAATTAATCTCATGCAGGATTCAGCTGCTTATGATTCTGGAGTTAAATTTGGGTACATGATTGGTAGAATTCTGCCCTTTTTAGTTCTAATTGTTATCGCCTATTTTATTTTCAGATATTTTAAGAATAAAGCTAAAAAGTAAGACCTATGGATTTCATGTCATTTATAAGTGGAAGCGGACTCTTTTTAATTCTAGGAATCGTCCTAGTCATCGTTTATTTCTACAACCGTAATAAAAGACGGTAGTTATCTCGTTTTTAACCATCCTGTGATACTAAATCGCTCGATTTCTACAGGCTTCACTTCGTGCTCGATAATTTGACTTTCAAAAATCACAATCCGTCCAGGAAACGGGTAAATTATCTTTTCAGCTTCCATACCCTTTTCACCAAGATATAAAACGAGTTCTCCTCCATTTTCTGGTTTCCAATCTTCCGTATTTAAATAGCATACAAAAGATAGTTTACGTCTATCATCATTTTGAAATGTATCAATATGACGCTTGTAAAAAGTGCCTTTAGGGTACAGTGCATAATGAAATTCTTTTTGCAAAATCCCCATAAAACAGGTTTTATTTAAATAAGAGACAAGGTCATTAATTTGATTAAAAAATAAGCTCTCTGCAGTATTGGCAGTCATTTCATCAATCCATAAAATATGATCACCTCTAATAGACTTTACGATTAACTCATTAACACGATTGCCTATAGCTGCTTTTTTAAAACGATTGTCCTCATGTTTGTTTAGTAGAGACTGTCGTAAATGTGAGACGATTTCCGAAGAAAAAAAATCATCTATTATGCTAAACTTCTTCCATCCGATATCTTGGATTATCTGCTCGTAAACTGGATTTTCAACAAAAGAAATTTCTTCGAAAAGTTGATTTTGAATGGCTTCAATCATATCCTTCCTTTTTCAAAATTTAAGCTTTCTTAGTTAAAAGCGAGCAAATGTAATCTAAAAACCAATTGCTTTCACAAAATGAATATCTTTGCACTGAAAACATATAATTAAATGAGTAATATTCGCATCACAAAACAGTTTTCTTTTGAAACTGGCCATGCTTTATATGGTTACGACGGAAAATGTAAAAACGTTCACGG
>NZ_JBLIET010000083.1:0-6251 GCF_047633235.1 Psychroserpens sp.
CGGTCCATCTGATTGTAAGGCCAAGGTGCACCATTATTTTCAATATTGGTCATCATATTATTGAGCTCCATTGGTGCAGCACTTTGTTCCATAACCAAGTATTGACGCATTTGCATAATGATATTTAAAGGATCTATACTCACAGGACAAGCTTCTACACAAGCATTGCAACTAGTACAAGCCCAAAGTTCTTCGTTTGTAATATAATCTCCTAAAAGTTGCTTACCATCATCTACAAATTCCCCTTTATTAGCATCTATATTTTTACCTACTTCAACAAGACGATCACGCGTATCCATCATGATTTTTCGAGGCGATAATTTTTTACCAGTTTGATTGGCTGGACATTCGTCAGTACAACGACCACATTCTGTACAGGTATAGGCATTTAATAAATTAACCCAACTTAAATCTTGCACATCACTAGCTCCAAATTTTGCAGGAACAGCATCTTCTTCTCCTTCTGGGGCAGCTGCAAAAGGATCTGCATCTGGATCCATCATCATCTTAACTTCATTGGTCACTGCCTCTAAATTATCAAATTGACCTTTTGGTTTTAAATTACCGTAGAAAGTATTTGGAAATGCCAATAAGATATGTAAGTGCTTAGAAAAATATAAGTAGTTTAAGAAAACTAAAATCCCAATAATGTGCAACCACCATGCGGTTCTTTCTATTATTATTAATGTTACATTTGATAGACCATCAAAAAGAGGTAATAGCCATTGACTAATTGGGAATGATCCAGCGGTATGATATCCTTCTGCTCCATTAAGTTGTAATTGTAAATCAGTACCATTCATCGTTAAGAATAAACACATCAATACCACTTCAAAATATAATATAATATTACCATCGCTCTTTGGCCAGCCTTTCATTTCTGAACTCATAAACCGTTTGAGTTTTATAACATTTCGTCTTATCCAAAAGATAATTACAGATACAAGTACTGCAAATGCAAGTAATTCAAAAGAACCAATTAAGATGTTATAAATATCACCTGCAGGAGAAAAAATACGATGTTGACCTGTGAACCCATCTATTATGATTTCTAAAACTTCAATATTAATAACTACAAACCCTACATAAACAATGATATGAAGAAAACCAGCAATTGGTCGCGTCACCATTTTACTCTGGCCTAAGGCTATTCTAGCCATGTTTTTCCAACGTTGAGGCTTATTGTCACTAGTATCAACATCTTGACCTAATTTAATATTACGTGCTATTTTTCTAACGCTATTGGCGAAATATCCAATACCTATAAAAAATACTATTGCAAATATGACTTGTGGTAAAATACTCATATTGTGGTTGATTTATTAATCTTTATCTTCTATCTCGTTTCCGTCAGCATCATAACGTTTAGCTTTCTTTCCAAATAGAGAAAAGTGAACATAACGCTTAGGATTTAATTTCATATCTTCTAGCAACTGCTTCATCTGTGATGCAGCTCCTTCCAGATTTTGATACAAACCTTCGTCCTTTAAAAGCTTGCCAATAGAGCCTTCTCCATTCTCTATACTCGTCATTAAAGTATTGACAGTTGTCAGTGTGTTATCAAGGTTTGCGACCGTTTTAGACAACTTCACACCCTTTAAGTCATTTGTTATTATTGCTAAATCTTTAATTACAGCATCAAAATTACTAAGTATCGAGCTCAACTTTTCATCGTTCTCTTTAACCAAAGAATTTACAGAGTAAGACACCGATTTAAAAGATTTCATAGTGGCATTTAACTCTGCTATAGCACTTTTAATTCCGTTATCAGATTCATCACGAACCAAACCATTAAGACTTACTAAAAGTGAATCTGCTGATGATAGTGTTGAGTCCAGGTTGTCACTTACATCAGAAAAGCTAGTCGTTAAACTAGACACTAAATCTTCTTCGACTTCAGAGGCGATATAATCTCCTGGTTTTGCTGGTTCTCCATCATTACTTACAACAATGGCGAGTGCGTTACCTCCCATTAAACCTGTTTTATAAAGTCTAATTTTAGATTGCTTAGAGAAATTTAATTGATCGTCTATTGTGAAAGAAACTCTTGTTTTACCAGTACTGAAATCATAGATAATCTCTTGTATCTTACCAACATTATTACCTTTTACAGTAACTGGCGATGCTTTTGTTAGGGCATTATAATCAAACTCAGTGTAATAGGTATCATCATCTTCAAATAGATTTTTACCATTGAGATAGTTGATTAAAAAAACCATTAACAAAATACCTGAAAGTACAAGTATGGCTGCTTTTATTTCTCTTGAAATTTTCAATTTTTACATTTTTGGGTTACAACAAAATTAACAATAATTATATAAAAAATGTTTCTAATTAAAGATAAACAATATTTCTAATTAGATACTGGTTTTATTGCTTCGGAAACATCTGTTTTATTTCCATTCTTATAGGCCACAACAAAGCAGTCTTTATAACCTTTAGATACTGCATTCAACTGCAGTTGCTTTACCTTGTTATAATCTGAAGTAGCACCATGATAATACTTATAAATTGTACCTACTTTTTCTCTAGTAATATCTGATAAGCCTTTAAAATTATAAGACTGAGGCGCTATTTCTCTAGAACTGGCTGCAATTTGAACCTTAAACAGGATATTTTCTATAATTTGCGGCTCACCGCTTGACTCCTTATTATTGTTGCCTACTTTGGTTCCTTTATAAATATCTTCTCCTACATTTTGCTCTATATATGTCTTGTATCCTAATATTGCTTTTTTTATACCCGATCCCATTTTTGTTTGACCTGTCTTGGTATTTAAGAATTCACCTTCTCCTTTATTAGTCAAAAAGCCTACCTCTATAAGGACACTTGGCATATATGTATTGTGCAAAACCCATAAACTCGCTTGTTTCAAACCTCTACTTTTACGCTTGAGACCTTGCTCAAAATTATCCTCAACCATTCTGGCTAGTTTGATACTATTCTCGGTATACTCCTCTTGAAGAAAACTTAGAGTAATAAGGGATTCTGGTGAGTTTGGATCAAAACCTTCATAGTGTTTCTCGTAATCTGCTTCAAGGAAAATAACTTCATTCTCCTTTTTTGCAATTTCCATATTACGTTTGGTATTTGCTACACCTAATACAAACGTTTCAGTTCCTGAGGCCTGAGAATGATGTGCATTACAATGCACCGATACAAATAGATCTGCATCTGCATCATTCGCGATTTTTGCTCGTCCTCTTAAGGTCACAAAAACATCTTTATCCCTAGTATAAATAACTTTAATATCCTTGTTTTTTTCAAGCTCCTGACCAACATGAAGGACAATATTTAAAGCAATATCTTTTTCTCTATGTCCATTTCCTAGGTTACCAGAATCATGACCACCATGACCTGCATCCAACACAACAACAAATTTATCTTTGTTTTTTTGAAATGCATGTGCAGATGTTAAAATACTGGTACATAACAAACTCACTAATACTATACTGTAATGTAATGTCGTTTTCATAGGTGTTTAACGGTTAATCAACTCGATTTATTTTAAGTACGCATCCTCCAGATTATCTAGTCTAATCATGCTTTTTATAAATTGATTGAATTATAAACTAATCATAAAAAATCTATGTAATTTTGGGAATTCAAAAACCGAGCCATACTTTAGCAAAAATACATTTAAAAGCGTTGCATACAAAAAGCTTACACATACTTTTTACCCTAAGTTTTACCATGTTTATCAACATGTTTTGCTGGGCTCAAGAATTGCCTAAATCGAAGGAGCCAATTAGACCTGTAACAAAAAATGATACCATAGTTAATGATACAACTGTTGTAAGCATTGGAAAGATACTCGATACTCCCAAAAACATAAAAGAATCAGATAGTACAAAGACGGATTCTATTCCGAAGAAAAAAGAATTTCTCACAAGTATTGTAGACTATAAAGCCAAAGACTATGTGCGATTAGATCAACGAAAAAATACAACTACCTTATACAATGAAGCCGAAGTTAATTACGGTGACATGAATATCAAATCTGGTATTATTGTCATTAATCACGGTAAAGATTTAGTTTATGCAGGACGTCTCAAGGATAGTTTAGGGAATTATTCTCAAGCACCTGTATTTACACAAGGACAAAGTATTGTGGAACCAGATTCTGTCATATTAAATACCGTTACTAAAAAAGCTATTATTTACAATTCTAAAACAGAAGAAAGTGGCGGAACCATTATAGCAGCAATTACTAAACGTGAAAATGATTCTACCCTTTTTATTAAAGATGGTAAATTTACAACTTCTGAAAACCTTGATGACCCTGAGTATTATTTTTTAATGCGAACGGCTAAAGTCGTTCCTGGTGTAAAAGTAGTTACAGGATTTACAAACTTATTTATATACGATGTACCAACGCCAATTGTGCTACCTTTTGGTTATTTTCCGATGTCTAAAAAGCAAACATCGGGTGTCATTATGCCAACACCTGGACAGGAATTAGCAAATGATAGAGGTTACTTTTTACAGAATGGAGGGTATTATTTTGCGATTAACGACTATCTAGATCTAGCTGTTTTAGGAGATTACTATACCAATGGAAGTTATGGTTTGCGTTTAGAGTCTAATTATGCTAAACGTTATAAATTTAATGGAAATTTAAGTTTTAGATATGAAAATTTAATTAATAGCGAACCTGGTTTCCCAGACTTTGCAAAGTCAACGATTTATAATATTCGTTGGTCTCATAGTCAAGATGGAAAATCCAATCCAAGTTCTAGGTTTTCGGCATCTGTAAACTTAGGTAGTAGTCAGTTTTTTAGACAGTCCATTAATCAATTAAATTTGGCTAGTGCACTGAACAATACTTTGGCTTCATCGGTATCTTATTCTAAAACTTTTCAAGGAGAACCACAAGTTAATATGAATGTGACAGCTACGCATTCTCAAAATACCAATACAGAAGAAATTAATTTAACCTTACCTACAGTGCAAGCGAGTGTTGGTAGAATGTTTCCGTTTGCACCTAAAACCGGATCAAAAAAGGGTATTATTCAAAATATAAACTTTCAATATAACGTTAGAGGAGAAAACAGGATTCGAACTACAGACTCCTTGTTTCTTAAATCTGAAATGTTCAATGATGCAAAAATAGGAACGCTACATTCTATTCCTGTTTCTACAAACTTTAAAGTATTTGACTATTTTAGTATGAGTGCTAGCATGAATTTTGAAGAGAATTGGACGTTCAATACTATCAAAAGATTTGAGGACGATGAAGGCACAATTATTACTGAAGATTTAACCAACTTTGATCGTTTTTTAACTTATAATTTCAGCACAAGTATCGGTACGACAGTCTATGGAATGTTTGATTTTAGAAAAGAAGGAAAAGAGCGTAAAATTCAGCAAATACGTCATGTACTGCGTCCATCAATAAGCTATAACATCAATCCAGCTTTTGATCAATATTATGATACTTTTGCAATTGCTAATGCAGATGGCGATACGGTAGATGAGCTAGAACGACAAGAATACACACGGTTTGAAGGCTCTTTATTTGGTACACCAAATCAAAATTTCTCTAGTGCTATGGGTATTTCATTAGGTAATAATTTTGAAGCTAAAGTCACCGATAAAGATAGCACGGCGACAGAACCTAAAAAAATTAAGTTGCTAAACAATCTCAACTTTCAGACATCTTATAATTTTGCTGGCGATAGTTTAAAATGGAGTCCATTAAGAGTTTCTGGAGGCACCACAATCTTCAAGGATAAAATGAATATTAACTTTGGGATGATTTTAGACCCTTACGCATTAGACAATAATAATAGAAAAATTGAAAAATTTAATATTGAAAATGGCGGAAGCTTATTTAGACTAACCTCTGCTAATCTTAACATTAGTTATTCCATTTCTAGTGCAGCATTTGAAGGGAATGGAAACGAAGATGATCCTGCAATTCAAGACAATTTAAGAAGTGGTGGACGTGCAGATGATTTATTTGGAAGGCCTCAAGATTTTGCCGATCAGCGTTTAACAGATGATAACGACTCAAAAGACAAAAAGGAAGAGCCCTCAGAGTTATATAACTTCAAAATACCATGGAGTCTGAGAATGGCTTACGTTGTTAATTATGGTAATGCGGCGAGACAGAACGCTATAACGAGTCATTCTTTAATGTTCTCTGGAGATATTGAGTTGTCACCAAAATGGTCTGTTGGAGCCTCTTCTGGTTATGATGTTGCCAACAAAGGATTTACCCAAACTCAATTGCGTTTTGAACGTGATTT
>NZ_JBLIET010000084.1:0-5875 GCF_047633235.1 Psychroserpens sp.
CCTTGGTTTTTTAAACAAGTCAAACACTTTTTTGAAACCGGAGAGCATTTAGCACCAATCTCAATGGCAGATCGCGTTGATGCTGCGAGACGTCACCTCCAGATGTCAATAGATTGGAAAGGTGAAAAATTAGGTGTTTTTGAAACGAGACGTCATTACACAAATTACTTTAAAGGCATTCCTAACTTCAAAGAACACAGAATGAAAATGGTTACTAGCGATGAGGCTAAAGATGTATTTGCTGCTTTTGATGAGGTGTTGGAGTCCTTTGGAAATCACCAGTTTTCTTGATGTTGTAAAGCTGTGCAGCTAGTTTATTTTTGTATGTTGCTATCACAGGTAATGCTATCTAGACCTATAAACTTTAAATTCTTTTAAAGAAACGAGTCCTTTATTATTCTAAAAGACCCGATTATTAATCCATTAGAATACGTCTTTTCGATTTTTATAGAATACGTTTTTAAGAATGTTTAGGACGTTTATCCCAATCCTATTTGTGCTAACTAGCCTACTGCAAATTGAATACTGTAAATTGCATATTGAGGAATTAACCCTTTACCAAATTTCTATTAATTCTTTGTGAAGCTAATTTAGAGGCTAGAATACCTAAGACGACGATAGTGATAAAGACAATTAATAGATTTATAAGCTTTAGTTCTACAGGATAAGCTAACGATGGTGTCAACATAATAAGTGAAAATTGTTGCTGTAAAAACACAACTACAAACCCTAAGATTAAGCCAATTGTACCAGCAATAATGGTCATCAAACTCCCTTGTAAAAAGAAAATACGTCTTATGTCTTTTGTTGTTGTGCCTAAGTTAAAAAGTGTGTTTAGCGATGCTTTTTTATCTAAAATCATCATGATTAAGGCACCAATTACATTAAAAAGGGCAATTATAATTACTAACGTAAAAATGAGATAGACAGCAACGTTTTCGGTATTGAGCATTTTATAGAGTGCATCATTTAGCTGAGCTCTGTTTTTAATAGTGACGCGATCTCCAAAAATAGTTTGCAATGCTTCTGAAACTTGAATTTGGTCAGCCTCTGGGACTAATTTAAACTCTATCGATGATATTTGGTGGTCATTATAGTTCAACAAATATCTAGCAGTCTCAATATTGGCAAAGACATACTCACTATTGAGTTCTTCATTGATGTCAAAGATACCAACGTTATAAGCTTCTAAAGAGTTAAAAGCGCCTTTTACAGAGCTGATTTGTCCTTTTCCTGGTTTAGGGACATATATTTTTTGATTCCTTGTGAGATCAAGAACTCCGTAAGAAAGGTTTCTGGATATGATACCACCAGAAACAATTTGACTAGTGCCGCGTTCTAGCCAATTTCCGTAGTAAACCATAGAATCAATGGCTGTAACTTTAGTAAAGTTTGCATCTACACCTTTCATGGTAACAATTTGCTTTTTACCATCAAATTCTAAAATAACACGTTCTTCTATAATTTTAGAATAGCTTTGAATTCCATTAATAGTTTTAATTTTAAGAGCATCCTCATTTGAAACTATAAACGACTTTCCTTCTAAAGGAAATAGTTTTAAATCAGGATCTACAACAGAGGTATATTCAAGGCTTAAATTTTTTAATCCAGCAAAACCAGAGAGAACAATAAATAGAGCTGTAGCAGCAATTACAGTCCCTGAAGCTGCAATAATAGTCATGATGTTTATAGAGTTATTACTGCTTTTAGAAAACAGGTAGCGTTTTGCTATGTAAAAGGAGAAGTTCATACTCTTAGTTGTAAAGGGAAAATCAATTTTACGATAAAACTATTTATAAAGGTTTTGACAAAACCGATTACTTCTTTTTACGCTTCGCTAAAAGATCTGCCTCTTTAATGGGGTCTTCTTCTCTTTTAAGAGATCTTTCTATGCCGTCAATATATTCTAAAGAGTCGTCAATAAAAAACTCTAAGTTAGGCATACGGCGTAATTGATTTTTGGTACGTTGCGCCATTTCGTGACGAATTAAAGGGGTGTTTGAGCGTATACCTTCAATGAGTTCTTTTCCTTTACCATTGGGAAATACGCTGAGGTATACCTTGGCAACTGATAAATCTGTAGTTACGTTTACTTTACTTACCGAAATAATGACTCCTCGCATGCCACCATCCTTGGCTGCTTTTTGTAATATATCTGCAAGGTCTTTTTGTAAAAGGCCGCCAATTTTTTTTTGTCTTTGGGTAAATTCTTCCATTGTTTTTAAATTTAAGTCGTTGTTACGTCATCATCAGTCATCCTAATATAACGACTTTTATCAAAAATAAAACCAAGTTTTGGTTTCTCACTGCAAAAATAGGCGATAATTAAGGATTATGTTAACTTTGAAGTAAGTAAAAAAGAGAATAACTACTTAAGGGGTTTTTGGTTTTTGGGAAAATGAATATGAAAAAAATAGAACATATAGGAATTGCAGTAAAAGACATTGAAGCGTCAAATGATTTATTTGCTGCGCTCTTGGGCACCAAACATTATAAAACAGAAGCTATAGAAAGTGAGGGTGTAATTACGTCCTTCTTTAAGACAGGGCCAAATAAAATAGAGTTGTTACAGGCAACGACGACCGATAGTCCTATTGCAAAATTCATAGAAAAAAAAGGTGAAGGGATTCATCACATTGCTTTTGCAGTAGCAGATATAGAAAAGGAAATTGAGCGATTAAAAGGCGAAGGTTTTAAGATGATTCACGAAAAACCTAAGCGAGGTGCAGATAATAAGCTCATTGCTTTTTTGCATCCAAAAGCGACAAATGGCGTTTTGATTGAGTTGTGCCAAGATATTAAGAAGTAAATTGATATAAATTGCTTGTAGAGTTTTAAAATATGTGGTAATATTGCAGACTCTTTTAAAGAGCATATTGTTATTTATAACAATAGGTCCCATAGCTCAGTTGGTTAGAGCACCTGACTCATAATCAGGTGGTCCTTGGTTCGAGCCCAAGTGGGACCACAACTATTGAAATCCAACTTAATTTTTAGGTTGGATTTTTTTGTTTATTGCAGGTTATAGCTGCATTTACCGCACTAACTGCACAGTCCAACAAAAAATCAACTTGTCAACTTTATTTGAAGAAAAGGTATCCTATTAGGTATCCCATTTCAAAAATGAGGTGTCCCTATTTAATAATCCGAATTGTATGCCAATTGTTTAACTTAAAACCAATTGGTAATGAAACAACAAATTATGACAGTTTTGTTCTATTTGAACAAATCAAAAACAAATCAAAAAGGAGTCTGCCCTATTTATTGCAGAATTACATTTCTTAAAAAAAGAAAACAATTTTCAACAGGACAATTTGTAAATCCTAAACATTGGAGCTCAAAAAGTCAAAGCGTGTACACAAAGGATGTAAACTGTAACCATATCAATGGTCAATTATCTTTAATTACTCAAAAAACCAATAACACCTATTTAAAACTTCAATTACAGCAGGTTGAATTTAATGTGGTGGATATATCCAACCTATACTTTGGTGGGGAAAGGAAGAAAGAGGATACTCTTATTCGTTATTATAATAAATATCTAGCTAAAAGTAGAAAACTCATAGGGAAAGATATTAAAGAACCTACCTATAAGAAGTTTGAATATGTTAAGGGGTTTATCGAATCTTTCATTCATTTTAAATTCAATACTAAAGACATCGCATTAAAGAGACTAGATCCTCTTTTTCTAGATGATTTAGAGCACTACTTGAAGACAGAAAGGAATCTAGGTCAAAGTACGTCAATAAGATAATTCAACGCCTTAAAAGGCCTGTTAAGGAGGCTGTTTCAGAAGGCTATTTAGACAAAGACCCATTCATGTTGCATAAGGCAAAATCAACAAAAAAAAAGTGGTGTTTTTATCACCAGAGGAACTTCATGCCTATGAACACTTCACATTCACACAGCCTAGATTACAACGTGTAAAAGACCTATTTATATTCTGTTATTATACAGGATTAGTTTATACTGAATTATCTAGATTAGGGCATAAGCATGTGCAAAAAGGCTTTGATGGCATGTTGTGGATTAACATGAAAAGAGAGAAAACTTCAAAAGACTTTTCTATTCCATTACTACCCCTGGCAGAAGCTTTAATTAATAAATACCAATCAAAAGAGCCTCTATAAGTTCCTAAGATTAGTAACCAGAAGTATAATTCGCACCTAAAGGAAATAGGAGCAATCATAGGGATAGAAAAGAAATTAACCACTCACATAGCCAGGAAAACTTTTGCAAGTACTGTATTACTTTATAATGATGTGTCAATGGAGGTTGTAAGTGAGTTATTAGGGCATAGCAGTATGAAGATTACTCAGGACAGCTACGGTAAGGTCGTGCAAAAGAAAATTAGTCTAGAGATGCAAAAATTAAGGAAGAAGTAATGAGTTTCTTCCTTTTTACTTTATAAATAATTCAAGGAATTTCTTAAGTAGGCTTTAACTAGCAATAAATTATATACGGTGTTAGCAATAGTATTTGTTAATTGAAAATATTAATAATTATGCATTTAAATAGGTCTAATTTCTTACAATTTTTTTTGTTATTGTGCCTTTTGAAGTTGTAATGCTCAATAAATAAACACCTATATTTAAGTTAGTTAAATCAATAAGTCCATTAGTTGATTTTATATTTAAATTCTCTCCTAAAGTATTGTAAAGTATTATTTCTTTAAGTTCCAATGGATTATTGGTTTCTATATTAATTCTATTATTAGTAGGATTAGGAAAAACACGTATAGTGTTTTCTAGATAATCAAAATTTGAAAGTGATAGAGTATTATCTATATGATTTTGAAAAAATAACCAAGCTTCTTCACCAGCATTTATATCCATATTTCCCCAAGATCCAGGCCAGTCATGTCCACCACCTACAACTTCATAATACCATACTTCATTATTATCAATACCATTAAAATACTTTTCACTATTGACAAAACTACCGTCAGAGTTATCGATATTTGGTAGTGTTTGTGACGCATTTGCCATACATTCATTTTTTTCCACAAAATAATTGATTGTAAAAGGTATATTAGGATAAGCTCCCCAACCATCATTGTTATTTGGGTCACCAGATAACGGAGTTACGTTATCTTGAGAACCATGTATTTCAAACAGAGGAATTGGTGGGCTATCATCACAGTCATTTAAAATATCTTGCATAATCATTCCAGCGACGGGTGCTACAGCTTTAAACGTATTATATGCCTGACAAGCAAGCATGTAACACATTTCTGCACCATTAGAAAAACCAGTTGCAAAAGTATAATCAGGATTCAAATTATGGGTTGCTTGAAGGTATTCAGCTAATTCCGTTAAAAAACCAACATCATTTACTGTTTCAGTTTGATGAAAGTCATACCCAACATTCCAAAACCGATTTCCATCCGAATCGTTAGTCCCTCTTGGATAACAAACTGCAAAACCATATTGATTTGCAATTTGATTCATACCAGTATAATTTCTCATACTATTAGCATCGCCAGTAAAGCCATGCATAACAAATACCAAAGGCATATTCTCATTTAAATTTGAAGGCTCATAATATAAATATTGACGGTCAATACCGTCATGTTCGAATGTAATAAATTGTGCTTGAGTTATTAAATGAGAAAATAACATAACTATTATTAAAATAGTTAGTTTATACTTTTGTTTCATTTTTAAGGGTTTAGAACTGAATGTGAATTTAAAAAATTAAATGTAGCAATTCTAATTTAATATTATTGAATTCGGTTAGTGTTTCATATGTCTTGCCCTGATATATGGCTACAGGTTAAAATTGATTTTATGCGGTTAATTTATAGACCATATTTGGTGTTTTGAAGTTTAAAGATAAATGTAATCTTACTTCGTTGTATAAATTAATTGCATTT
>NZ_JBLIET010000085.1:0-5610 GCF_047633235.1 Psychroserpens sp.
TAATCCCAATCCAAAATCATCTACACCTGCATTATTAGAAATACATTGGAGGCCTTTTACATTTAATTTCACTAACTCTGCAATAGCTTTTTCTGGGATTCCTGATAAACCGAAACCACCAAACATAAAGGTCATATTGTCTGTTACACCTTTAAGTGCTTCTTGAACATTAGCCACTTTTTTACTTATCATTTGTATTTGTTTTTAGCTATGGAAATTTACGAAATATAATTGTCATTCATAAGGAAGAACGACTGAAGAATCTAAAGTGCTAATTAAATGAAAAAGATTCTTCGCTTTACTCTGAATGACAGGCAAACTAAAAAAATAGAGTTTAAAATTTATAAGCCACTTTAAACATCACTATTCTTGGGAGTATAAATGTTTTACTATCGGAAATGAGAAAACTATTAAAACTGTTCTGTTGTTTGAAGGTAACGTCAAATAAGTTAGTTGCGTTAATCTCAAAACCCCAAGGACTATCTTCCACTTGATAAAATAAAGAAGCGTTTGCAGTATCAAACGTATTTAAAATATTAGCGCTTTTATTAGCATAAGCATCATAACTATAATCTGCTTTAAAAATAAAATTATCTAAAAAATCGTATTCCAGTATGGCGAAAAATCGATCATTTTCGAAATTATTCTCACCGCCTAAAAATTTATAGTTATTAAAATCTTTGGTGTAACCAACCTCAATATTTGGGTGACTTTTAAAGGATGTCTCGATACTTAATGTTGATGACATATTCTTTGAAATATTGAGATTTGTTTGACCATTTAATAGTTGATAGAAATCATTGTAACCAAACCTCGCACTAATATTGTATTTGATTTTCTTTATTTTTTTAGAGAGCCTAGCGCTCAAATTCCAACTATGCTCTGGCAGGTCAAATAGAATTTGAGTATTAAACTGATTAATCCCTTGAAGCTCTGTTACCGATTTTAAAGTTTCAATACGTTTATTAAAACTAGTATTGATATTAAAGTTTAAATTTTTAAACAAACTAAACTTATAATAACTCAAACTTGCTGTGTGATACAATTGGTTCTCTAGAGTCGTGTCGCCCTTAAAAACACTATTAAAACTTGATAATACAAAGTTGTTCGCTAATCTATTTATACTGGGAAATCTTGCATTTAACTGATACTTAAAGTTCAATTTCTCACTATTATTGAATTCTACTTTTGTGGTAAATTTTGGCAGTAATAGTGCTTTTCTATTAGAAAAACGCTCATCAAACTGTTTGGTGTTCCAATTATAAAAATGATAATATAACATAGGTTTAAAAGTGGCGATCCCAATTTGAAACTTATATTCTAAACCAATAAAAGTGTCTATAAAATTGTATCCAAAATCATTACCAAAACCAGCAGTATTAAAATTATTGATACTACCATCACTTAGTTGTTGTACATCTTGATTTTCAAAATTGGTAAATGCAGCAGTGACACCAAATGTCGTATACAAATGGTTAAAGTTATTAAGCACCCAATAATCTTTTACAATAACGTTTGCATTATGTGAATTGGAGCTTTTGGTTTGTAAGATAGAATATACTTCATCATCTTCTAAAGGGATCAAACCTTGTAAAATTTGTTGATTGGTGAGCCACTCAGTTATTGGTTTATCGTTTTGAAAATTATAGGTGGCTTCTAAAGTTGCTGTATGGTCTTTAGAGAGTTTCCTGCTGTAACTTATATTTTGTTTGAGATTGAGACCTTTTATATCTGTGAGTGTATTGATAGTGTTGCTTTGTGATGGGTTTATGGTTGTTATTAAACCATTAGCATCATTATTTGTGATTTTCACAAAACTGTTATAGGCAAAATCCTCATCAAAACTTGGGTCATAATCAACTGTGATTTTACCTATTGTAAAAAAGTTGTTTATGTTGTTAGTTGTTGTTCTATCTTCTGTAAAAGGCTCGCTAAAGTTAAGATACTCGTTTAACGTATTACTTTGGGTATCTGTTTTTGAATTTGAGGTTATGATATAACCACTAACATCTGTTTTTGCATTGATGGACTGTCTTATATTTAATGCTCCAAATTGATTGGTGTTTGCCGTGTAATCTTGGTTATTGAGGTATTGTGCAAAATCACTATTGTAAAGCGAGAAATAACTACCAGCATCTTGCATGAGTTTACTAAAACCACCCTCAAATTCTAAATAATCGCTAAACGTAAAACTTTTAACGCCTTGATTATTAAGGTCGCCTATGAAATTAACGGTTGTTTTTGGACTATAATAAAACAAATTGGGATGAATGAGATATCTATCTTTTATACCTGCACCAACCTCAACGTCTCCAAAAGCAAATTTCTTTTTATCTTCTTTAAGTTTGATGTTCATTGCCATATCCTCAGAATCCTGTAGATTTTTGAGCATAGCAACTTCATTGTAATTATCTAAAATTTCTACTTTATCAACTGCATCTGCTGGGATATTATTAACTGCTAGTTTACTATCTCCTGTAAAAAATGTTTTATTTTCTACTAGAACTTTAGTTACTTTTTTACCTTGCACCATCACATTACCAGCGCGATCAACTTCCACTCCAGGTAACTTCTTAAGTAAATCACGAAGTTTACGCTCTTCCCCTGTTTTGAAGCTATCAACATTATAAGTAATCATATCTTTTTTTACAGAAATTGGAGGTGTGTAGTTTAAAGTTATTTCATCTAATTGGTCTGGATTGTCTTCTAGCCCAAAGTTTTTAACAATATCTTCTTCTTTGGTTGCGATTTCAATGGTTTGCGATTTATAACCTAGATAGCTTACCGTAATTTTGTAATTTTGATTTTGCGATAATCCAAGTTTGAAGCTTCCGTCAGATTCTGTAATCGCAAACTTTACGCTAGAATCTTCATTAGAAGGTATAGCCAAAATATTGGCATATTCCAATGGTTTTTGAAAGCTACCCAATACTTTTCCAGACACTATAATTTGTTGGGCATTACAATTTGAATAGACTATTGTAAATAGATAACATATAATTACGCAAAAAATATTTTGGTTTAAATTGCTCAAAAAAGAAGTATAAAAAATTACTATTATTAGATGCGAACATTGGCACCAGCGCGCACAATTATAACATAACGAGTTTATACAGCACTATTTATCCGTTACTAAGAAAGGGCCGTAAAACCAAAAATATCAACTATAAATTAATCTTCAATTTCTACTCGAACTTCCTCTACTCTCAGACATTTTTTTCATTAAATCTTTAAATTCAGTTTGAGTCATCTTTTTTCCATCTAGAGGTAATTCAATTTCTATTGGTTCTTTTTTAAAAACTATTTTATCAAGAACGGTTACATATTTTTCATTTTCTAATTGTATGATCAAGCCTGGCAATCCTGCAAATCCATCAGGACCAGCGGAGACGGTAATATCGATAGCGTACCAAGCAACGATAGCTTGTTCAATAACACCACTTCTTCCTTCTTTTATAATTGTTGTTTTTGCTTTGTAACATGATAGTCCATTGATAATCAATTTTTCTTTAGTTAAAACCCAATCGTATGATGAAAAATCTTTTTCAATAAGATAAGTCTGCCCCGAGATATCTGTTTCAGTGATAACTTTTTTCACCTTAAAATCATAATAGATATCACCAGAATAACCAGAAGTAATTTTGGCTATTTTTACCGAAGCAGAGTTTCTAGAATCGTTGGACATCGATTCTACTTCTCTAAAATGAGCAACTTCGGGATTAAATAGCAATTCAAATTTTAAATCTTTCATTTTCTCGCCAATTTCCTTAAACGTACTGTCGGAATATAAATTATTTAAAGAATCCATTCTTTTCGTATAGAGTTCAGTAGGTGTTTTTTTATAATAAGCCATCCCACTTTTTTGAGAGAAAGCTGAATATATGCAGAAGAATAAAAGTATTAATAATTTGTTTTTTAGTTTCATAATTGTAAAATTTAAATTGAAACGTAGTCAAAATAAAATTTGTTTAATTTATTTTAACTACGTACAATAAGAGTAATAATTAACTTTCTATGTTACAGTTATATTTTGTAATTATGTTATTTCTGGTACTCCTCCTGATTCACACTCGTCAAATAATACGAGAAATACTTGATGCTCTTCAGCATGAGTAAGATTTTGCACAAATCCTATACGGGTTGCCCTTTGATCTGCATAAGTATAACAGTCGACAGAACGTAAATTCGAGATGCTCGAGTTCAATAGACTTACAGCACTTAATGAACTAGACATTAATGAAACTACAAAAAAAAACGCTTGATCACAAAACTTATGGTGTTAAAATTTCACATAAGTAACTGTTAATAAGTTTTTTAGCTCATTATCACTCTGTGAGCTATTGCTATAGTTACAGACTACGGAAAAAGCGTAATTTTAAGTAGAAAAAATCGTTATTTTTAACATTAAATAATTTGGATATCTAAAAAATACTTAAAACCCCTATGTAGGTTATACTTTACAAAATACATAATGTTAAATCCAATAATAAGATTCCTCGTTTCTCAGGATGACATTTTATATTTTAATTGTAAATAATTGATTTTGTGGGCAACACAGTGCCTCTTAATCTTCAAATAAGATTATAGTAATAATCAAGTAGATTTAATTTTGTGGCTCTTTACGTTTCCGAAGAAAAAAAATTAGAAAAATTTTAAGGAGTAATTCGTATACTATCCTCAATATTTAAATTTTGAATGTATACGTTCTTTTTGCATTGTAGTTAAATACTTCAACTTAGGTCACCAAACGCTTGCTAAATGGATGTAACTACAAAATGAGTATATGAATTAAAGAGACTCATCGTTGCACTCTTAGTGACAAAAGGACTACATAACAAAAGCCTCTCTAAATAAAAGAAGGCTTTATATAGTATTACCATTGTTGGTGTTTTCAAGCAACCAATTTTAAAAACAAATCACTTGACTTCTTTGAACCTGATTGCATTTCTTGCTTGTTTTAAATGAGATTTCTGCCTGCGCAAGAATTTTAAAAGTCAATAACACGGTCTAAATCATCATCAGGATCTTTACCGTCACCATCGTTACCTTTCCATTTGTCACAATCCACTTCGATAGACAAATCTTCTGGTTTCTCAAATTCATCTTTTGAAATACCTAAGGCTTCATCGGCATAACATGATTTCATATACAATCCCCAAATTGGTAAAGCCATTGCTGCACCTTGACCGTAAGTAATGCTTGCAAAGTGCGCTGCGCGATCTTCTGCTCCAACCCAAACACCTGTTACGAGATTAGGAACCATTCCCATAAACCAACCATCACTTTGATTTTGTGTCGTCCCTGTCTTTCCTGCTATTGGATTATTAAGTTCATAAGGGTAACCCGTTATAATTTCTTTATAGACAGCTTGACTTGCTCTATTACTTCCTCTTAAGCGACTACCAGAGCCTCCTTGTACCACACCTTCCATTAAATTAATAGTGGTATAAGCGACTTCAGCACTTAAAACATCTCGAGTTTCTGGTGTGAACTGAAAAAGTACTGTTCCGTTCTTATCTTGAATGCGTGTGACCATTACGGGTTTGTTATACACGCCTTTATTAGCAAATGTTGAATAGGCTGCAACCATTTCATACACACTAATATCTG
>NZ_JBLIET010000086.1:0-5185 GCF_047633235.1 Psychroserpens sp.
AATTACAACCAAAACTAGTTTGTGAGTTTATTGACCATTCTTATGACCTTGTGGTTAAGGGAATGACTAAAAAAATGCGTCAAGAGCTGGACTGATTTCACCACTGGTCTACACTTTTGTGTATCCCACCTATATAGGAATCATAGCGGTCGTTTTTTTTGGTTTATTCTCGTAATTCATCATAGTTTTGTAATTGAATAAATGACTAAAAATGTGATGATATCACCCAAGTTAAAAGTGTTATTATTAGGTTTTTAGAAGTGGATATTGAAAATAATAATTTAAATCATTTCTTTTTATGTTTCTTACAATAATTAGCTCAGTTTTAATATTTAAACCTTCACTCGTCTATACTTAACGGTAATTGGTCGACGTTTAACTTTAATTAAACGAAAAACAATTTAAATTATTTACAATTAGAGTATTTTAGAAGTTAATAAACAGTGTAATCGCTTATGAGTAAAATACTTAAGGTGCTTTTAATTGAAGACGACACGATAGAAGTCATGAAATTAAATAGAGCAATATCATCTTTAAAATTGAAACATCTAATTATTGAGGCTAACAATGGAGAAGAGGCGCTTGATTTTTTAGAGAAAAAAGAAATGCTTCCAGATATTATTTTATTAGATTTAAACATGCCAAAAATAAATGGTTTGGAGTTTTTAGCTATTTTGAAAAAACACGACACACTTAAATATATTCCAACTATAATTTTAACGACGTCTAACAATCAAAAGGACCTGTTAGAATGCTATAAAATTGGAGTTGCGGGTTATGTTCTTAAGCCATTAAGATATGAGGATTATGTCTTAAAAATTGAAAAACTCCTAATGTATTGGAGCATGAATGTGTTAATGAAATTATAATGAAAGGGATTGTTTTTACAGAGCTTTTAGAGCTTGTTGAAGATAAGTTTGGTCTAGAAACAGTAGATTATATTATTTCTAATTCTGATTTAGAGTCTAATGGCATCTATACATCTGTGGGTATTTATAGTTTTTCTGAACTGTCACAATTGCTTCAACACCTGAGTGAAAGAACTCAGATATCTATAGATAACTTATTGCTGGTTTATGGAGAATATTTTTTTAGAGTTTTAGAAAAAAGTTGTCCTGAGCTTTTATTAGCATACACAGATCCAATTGAAATGATCTCAGCTATTGAAAGTATTATTCATTTTGGAGCAGGAAAGATATATCTTGATTTAGAGTTGCCTGCTTTTAAGGTCATCGAAAAAACAGAAAACTCATTAATAATAGACTATAAATCGAGCAGAGCCATGTGTTATTTTAGCTTAGGTCTAATGAATAAAACATTTGAGTTTTTTAATTCTACAGCCACTATTGAATTAGAAAAAATTATGGAAGACGGTACAGAAGTAAGATTTGTAATACATAAGAATTAATGAGCCAAGAGCAGTTAGATATACTAAATCGTGCTCTTAAAAGAGAAAAAGCAGCTAGGAAAGCAGCTGAAGCAATTCTTGAAGAGAAATCACGAGAACTATATAAAACCTCCCAAAAATTAGAACAGTTATTAGATGAAAAATCGTCTCAACTTCAAGGTGTTTTTGAAAATATTGTTGATGCTTATGTCGTTATTGATATTTATGGTAATGTACTAAAGTTCAATCAAGCCGCGACTAAACTTTTTGGTTATAATATTGATAAAGAAGCTGTAAATGTTGTCAATCTTATTTATAAAGAGGATTATCAATATGCTATGTTGTCTTATATGGATTTGAAAACCAAAGGTTTTTTTAAAGATTATGAAGCCAGAGTCCATACAAAATCTGGCGAAGTTAGGAGGGTTCATATCAATGCAAGTATTGTTTTAGATAAGAATAAGAAACCTATAGCTGCACAAGGAATTGTTCGAGATATTACAGATCAAAAAGCATCAGAAGAAAAACTTATTGAATCTGAAAGTAGATTATCAACACTTGTTTTAAATCTTGATAGTGGTATCGTCCTCGAAGATGAAAATCGAAAAATAGTATTGACTAATAATAAATTTTGCGAGCTGTTTAAAATCGATTCAAACCCTAGTGATTTGTATGACATGGATTGCACTACTGTTTCTAGAAATAATAAAGTTTTATTTAAAGATCCTGAAGAATTCTTGGCTAGAATGGTAGCCATTGATGCAGACAAGAAAACAGTCATTGGAGATGTACTGGAAATGACAGATGGTAAAATTCTCGAACGTAATTATATGCCAGTAGTTATAGGAGAAAAATCTAAAGGCTTTCTTTGGACATTTACAGACGTCACTTTAAAGAGAACTTACAATAAGCGTTTGGAGGCACAAAAGCAAAAGTATAGTAACATTATTGCAAATATGAACCTTGGATTGGTTGAGGTTAACAATGAAGATGAAATCTTAATGATTAATCAAAGTTTTTCTGAAATGTCAGGGTATACGGAATCTGAGTTACTAGGAAAAAAAAAGTATGATGTGCTTTCAGTTAACGAGCTTATTGACATTATACAACAGGGAAGTAGTAAGCGCCAAAAGGAGGAATCGAATTCTTATGAACTTGAAGTAAAAACAAAATCTGGTGAGATTAGGCATTGGCTTGTTAGTGGAGCACCTAATTATGACATTGACGGGAACGTTACGGGTTCAATTGGGATTCATTTAGATATTACTGATGATAAACGAAAGACAAAATTAATTGAAGAACAAAAATTAGAATTAGATGTTATCGTTAATAGTTCTCCAATTGGAATTGTTTTATCCCAATATGGACAAATTATCAAAACAAACTCAACATTTCAAAAGATGTTGGGGTATTCTGAAGATCAGTTAAATAAGATAACCATAAAAGAGTTATCCTTTCCAGAAGATTATCCAGAGACTAAGGTCTTTCTTGATAAAATAAACAGAGGAGAAATTGATAATTTTACCATTAATAAACGTTATAAGACGATCGGTGGACCTGTTATTTGGGCGAAAACAAATGTCAATGCTGTAAGAGATAACAATGGAAACATCAATTACCAAGTTGCTTTAATTGAGGATATTACTTCAGAAAGAGAGAAAACTTTGATTATTGATTTGATTAATAATCTTACGAAATCTATTTTAGGTAAAACCGATATTAATGAGATTGCATGGCAAATCGTTAATAATATTGGTCATTACCTCGATTCACAAGATTGTGTGATTTACTTAGTGGATCATGACGATCAAACTTTAGAGCAGGTCGCTGTTTATGGCAAGAAATTAGGTGAAGATAATAAAATACGCAATAGGTTAATAGTTCCAATAGGAGAGGGTATTGTTGGAGGCGTAGTTAAAACAGCAACTTCAAAAATCATTAAAGACACCTCTAAGGAGAGTAGCTATATTGTGGATGAGGAGCGACGTTTTTCTGAAATAACGGTTCCTATAATAAGTAACGGTCGCGTAATTGGAGTTATAGATTCTGAGCATAAAGACAAAAACTATTATACCCAAGAACATGAAAAAGCTT
Organism: Psychroserpens sp.; assembly: GCF_047633235.1. Taxonomy (GTDB): domain Bacteria; phylum Bacteroidota; class Bacteroidia; order Flavobacteriales; family Flavobacteriaceae; genus Psychroserpens. The sequence continues at coordinate 3,482 of NZ_JBLIET010000086.1, forward strand.
TAGAAAGTATCGCAAGTTTAGTGGCTATAAAATTACGAACAGCTTTAAATATTAGAGAACGTAAAAAAGCAGAAGCTAAAAATAATGCTCTACGTATTAAATTAGAAAAGAGTAATGATGAACTTCAAGAATATGCACATATTGTATCGCATGATTTAAAGTCGCCATTAAGAAGTATCAGTGCTTTAGTAAGCTGGATTAAAGAAGATAATTTTGATAATTTTGATGATACGAGTTTGCAAAACTTTGATTTGATTGGAACAACATTGGATAGGATGGAACTTCTTATTTCTGATATTTTGACCTATTCAAGTATAGGCTCAGAAACTTTAAATGATCAAGAAGTCGATTTAAATCTTTTAGTAGATGATTTAAAAGAAGTTTTATATGTTCCAGATCACATAACCATTACTGTACTAAACGCGCTTCCTACGATAAAAGGTGATAAAACAAAATTACAGCAGTTGTATCAAAACCTTTTAAGTAATGCGATTAAATTCAATGATAAAGATCACGGACTTATAGATATTAATGTAGAAGAGAAGGCTTCTTTTTATTTGTTTTCGATACAAGATAATGGTGTTGGTATTGATAAAAAATATCATGATAAAATTTTTAAAATATTCCATTCACTTACTAAAAGTAGAGAGTCAACAGGTATAGGCTTATCGATAGTAAAAAAGATTGTAAATTTATATGGTGGTAAAATATGGTTGACGTCCAAGGTGAATGAGGGCACGACGTTTTACTTTACCTTAAAAAAATAATATCATGGAGAAACCTAATTTGTCGTACATTCATAAGATGTCTGGTGGGGACAAAGCTTTTGAACAAAAGTTAATTACTATCATTAAAGGTGAGTTTCCGGAGGAGAAAAAAGTCTATTTTGAAAATAGTACTGCTAAGAACTATAAACTTACAGCAGAGAATGTTCATAAACTTAAACATAAAATTAGTATTTTAGGCTTTGAGAGGGGTTATGAGATTGCTGTAGCATTCGAAAATAATTTACTAGAGGGCCATACTGCACTCCAGGATGAATTCGAAGCTATTCTAACAGCCATAACTAATTATTTACAACAGTTATAATTAGGATCACATGAAATGTATTATTATTGATGATGAGGCAACTGCCAGAGCAATTATTGAACAACTATGCTCTAATGTGCCCAGTCTAAATGTTCTAGAGCAATTTTCTAATGCAATGCAAGCCATAAAATATCTCAATCAGAATGAGATTGATCTTATATTTTTAGATATTCATATGCCAGATTTCACAGGTTTTGATTTTATTGAAACGCTAAAAAACCTTCCAAAAATCATCTTGACAACATCAGATGCAAATTTTGCAATTCAAGCTTTTGAATACGACTGTATCGTAGATTATCTCGTAAAGCCTATTTTGCCAGACCGCTTTCAAAAAGCAATTCAAAAGGCAGAAATAACAGCAACTATAGCTAAATCGTCACCACCATCAGAAAATATAGAGTTGACGTCTGTTAATGATTTATATGTCAATATTGACAGACGACTTATAAAAATTGATATTCCTAGTATTTATTTGGTTGAAGCTAAAGGTGACTATATTCAAGTAAAAACCGAAAATCAAAATTATACAGTACACTCTACACTTAAGAAAATTGAAGATAAGTTGCCTAAAGATTTGTTTTTAAAAATACATCGCTCATTTATTATTAATGTTGA
>NZ_JBLIET010000087.1:0-4977 GCF_047633235.1 Psychroserpens sp.
AAATGAAACTAAAATCCCTTCTGCTAACATAGAGAAGGTGATTTCTGAAAAAGACTTTTGGCTGTTATATCTCCAACAGAAAGGAAGCTTTATATATGTTCAAAAAGATATTTTTTATTTAAAAACTGATATGAATGATTTTAACAATCTATTAATGATGGAAGAATAATATGATACGTTTTTTTGTGTTTTACTGTCTTTTAAGTACAGTTATTTCTTGCAAACAAAAAGATAACACTGCAAAGAGCCTTACATATCCTTCTGAGGAAAACGCTATAATAATCGAGTCTTTGGAGATTTTTAATCTGCCAAGCCGTAATGCAGAAGAAAAGATAGATGACATCAAACTCTTTAAAGATAACCCAGAGTTTGTCTCTAATGGATTTGATTTTTCCACAGGAAAACCCCATGCTCACGGTTGTTATAACGCACAAAAATTCAAAGTAAACAATCACTTAGGTGATGATTGGAATGGCATTAGTGGTGGAAACAGTGATTTAGGCGACGCCATTTATACGCTAGCAAATGGTTATATTAGAGAGATAAAAGATTATAAAGGTGGATGGGAAAATGTGGCGAGAATTGTTCATCTCCACGATAAGAAACTATACGAATCATGATATGCACATTGCGATACTATTTTAGTAACTCCAAACACGTTCATAAAAAAAGGCGAACAGATAGCCACCACAGGGAACTGTGATGGCACATATCTAATACATTTACATCTAGAAATCAGAAATGAAATAGATGTAGAAATTGGTGCAGGATATTCAGCAGATATAACTGGCTATTTGAACCTTACAAATTTTATAAATAAAAACAGAAATTAATTGGCAAAAATTCTACCATTTAAAGCAGTACGTCCAACCCGTGACAAAGTAAGTCTTGTGGCAGCACGTTCGTATCAAAGTTATACTATCGAGCAACGCGAGGCACGTTTGCGTGATAATCCATTTTCATTTTTACATATCGTTAATCCAGGTTATAAATATGATAAGGAAATTTCTGGCAAGGATCGTTACGATTTAGTTAGAAACCGCTATTTAGAATTTAAAGAAGATTCCATTTTTGTTCATGATGAAAAACCAAGCTATTATATTTATAAAATTGTAAATAGAGATCAGCAAGTTTTCAATGGTATTGTCGCTGCAGCAAGTGCTGAAGATTATGAAAATGACATTATCAAAAAACATGAAGACACTATAGAATATCGTGAGCGTATTTTTAAGGATTATTTAAAAACTGTGGGGTTTAATGCAGAGCCTGTACTCCTCACCTACCCAGACAATCAAGTGATTTCAAACATTATTAAAGAAACACAAAAAGAGCGTGCAGAGTTTGAATTCACGACCACATACCGTGACACTCATTATCTGTGGAAATTAGAAACCCCCAGTATAATTGCCTCTATACAAAAAGAATTTGAACAGATGCCAACCATTTATATTGCAGATGGTCACCATCGTTCTGCGTCTTCCTATTTACTATATAAAGAAGAAAAGGAGCAAAATCCTAATCATACTGGTCTTGAATCTTATAATAAATTTATGACATTTCTAATTCCAGAGTCTGAATTATGTATTCACGAATTTAATAGATTAGTTAAAGATTTAAATGGATTATCTAAAGAAGAATTCTTAATACAATTAGATACAATTTTTAGAATTGAAAACAGAGGGGTTATGCTATATAAACCCTCAAAGAAACACCATTTTAGTATGTACTTAGATGGCGAGTTTTACTCTTTATATTTGCGGAAGACGTTGTACAACTTCAAAACAGCGTTAGAGGCATTAGACGCTCAAATCTTATACAACACTATTTTACAACCCATATTGGGAATTGAAGATTTACGTAATGATGATCGCATCAATTATATCAACGGAAAGAAAGATGTTATCAACTTAAAAAGCGCTATAGATTCTGGTGATTTTGCTGTTGGTTTTGGCATGGTTCCTGTAGATATTACTGAGATCAAACAAATCTCAAACGAAGGACTTAAAATGCCTCCAAAGAGCACATTTATCGAGCCTAAACTGAGAAGTGGTGTCACTATTTATGAGTTTTAACCTAATTCATGCTAAGGTAGGAATCTCTTATTCAAAATGACCAGTAATTATTTAGCCTCCCAAATTAAAATTAACACAGAATGAAATACAATATTTTTTATATGATATCATTTTCTATTGTACTCTATTCATGCAAAACACAAAAAATAGAAGAACCTGAAAAGATAAGTTGTAGAACTTATCAAATTGAAGATCTAAAGCAGGTAAGTTATCATGAGAGGTTTATTGAGGATATTTTTAATAAATCTTTTAATGAAGTTCGGTTTTGTAATTACCATCCAAGTATAATAGCTGAAATAACTTATGAAAAATCTGGTAAATGGAATAAAATTATAAGAACAGGCAAAAAGAAACCTTCAATTTTACTATGGAATAACATTTATATTGAAGGCATTGGTAAACCTCTGAATTTTGCAACCACAACTTATGACGATAAATTCTCAGCAGTTATGATTTTTGATGATGAAGGAAACGATATGTTATCCAACACTTCTGGCAAAAAAGTTTTCTTAATAAATTATTTAATTTATGAAATAAATAGTTATGATAAAATACATAAATCAGATTACAGTAAAGAAAGTTGGAAGGTTATAAATCTTAAATCATATAAAAAACATCATTTCAAAGACAATTATATAGATTAGTAACTAAAACAACTTCACAACAAACAACAAACAACAAATGAACATAAAAGAAAGCCTAAACAACATAACATCACAAATCCCTGAAAAAGTCGCACTAGTTGCAGTTTCAAAGACCAAACCTGTAAGTGATTTAATGGAAGCCTACAATGCTGGTCAACGCATTTTTGGAGAAAATAAAATCCAAGAAATGGCAGACAAGTATGAACAAATGCCAAAAGACATTAAATGGCACATGATCGGTCATGTACAACGTAACAAAGTTAAATACATGGCTGAGTTTGTGAGTTTAATTCATGGGGTAGATAGCTTTAAATTACTTAACGAAATTAATAAACAAGCAGTAAAGTTTGATAGGGTTGTCAATTGCTTACTTCAAATAAAAATCGCCGAAGAAGATAGCAAATTTGGAATGTCAGCTCAAGATGCTAAAGAACTATTAATTTCCGAAGAGTTTAAAAAATTAAAAAACATCAAAATTACTGGTCTCATGGGAATGGCTACATTTACGGATGACAATGAACAAGTAGAACAAGAATTTAAAAAGCTAAAAACCACATTCGACGATTTAAAATCATTACAACTTGCTAGCTGTGAACTAGAAATTATTTCTATGGGAATGAGTGGTGATTTTAAATTAGCAATTGACTGCGGAAGTAACATGATTAGAGTTGGAAGTAGTATATTTGGCGCACGTAATTAGAGTCATAAAAACACATTAAGAGTATTAACTTATTGCTTTGGCATTTGTGCCTTTGCAACGAAAAAACAAACAAGAAACATCTACGCAATACTAGACATAGAAACTACTGGAGGAAAGTACAATGAAGAAGGCATAACAGAAATTGCTATCTATAAATTTGATGGACATCAAGTTGTGGATACATTTATAAGTCTTGTAAATCCAGAACGTGACATACAACCTTTTGTGGTTAACCTTACAGGTATTAACAGTAAAATGCTTAAAAGTGCTCCTAAATTTTATGAGGTCGCTAAGCGCATTGTAGAAATCACAGAAGATTGCATTATTGTAGCACACAATTCACAATTTGATTATAGAATTTTACGCACAGAATTTAAAAGATTAGGATTTCCATTTATAAGAAAGACACTTTGTACAGTAGAGCTTTCAAAACAATTAATTCCAGACCAAGCGTCTTATAGTTTAGGCAAATTAACACGTGCTCTAGGGATTCCTGTAAGTGATAGACACCGCGCTAATGGGGACGCTATGGCTACTGTGAAATTGTTTAAAATACTACTATCTAAGGATCTAGAAAAGCAGATTATTAAAGATAATATTAAGCTCGATATAACCAAACGATTACATAATACTCATAAAACCATAATTGATGGCTTACCTTCTATTACTGGAGTCTATTACATACATGATGACAAAGGAGATATTATTTATATTGGAAAGAGTAAAAACATAAAACATCGTATCAATCAACATTTGACTAACACCAGTTCAAAATCTAAGAAGCTTCAATTACTGGCAAAGACGGTCACCTACGAGGCTACTGGAAGTGAATTAATTGCTTTATTAAAGGAAAGTGAAGAAATTAAACGCAATAATCCTAAGTTTAATAGGGCTTTAAAACAGACCGTATTTACTCATGGCCTTTTTAGTTATACTGATAACGACGGTTATATACATTTAAATATTGCAAGAATAAACAGTGAAGAAATACCTATTACTACATTTAGTAATCTTCAAAGTGCTAAAAGTTTTATTCATCGTATAGTAGAAGAGTATCGTCTGTGTCAAAAACTAACAGGTATAAGTACATCAAAAAATGGTTGTTTTGATTATACCATAAAAAAATGTGCAGGTGCTTGCTTACTTGAAGAAACACCAACAGAGTATAATTTAAGGGTGAATCAACTCATTGCTAAAAATAGTTATGCCAATCAAAACATGATTATTATAGATCAAGGCCGAGAAATAGACGAAAAAAGTGTGATTTATATAGAAAACGGAACTTTCAAGGGGCTTGGTTTTTATGATCTTAATCATCAAATTAATAATACAAAAGTCTTAGAATCTATTATAACACCTATGGAAAACAATAGGGATACTCAACATATTATCCAAAGTTATTTGAGAAGAAATAAGAGAGTTAAAACCATAGTTCTATAAACCTACTGCATGCTCATGTCACAATTTTTAAAGTTTATCTTAATCCTGCTTATATCGATACCCCTAAATGCTCAATCTGGGTTTAACTCTGAAGGTTTTGAGGTCACAAAACAAGATATAG
>NZ_JBLIET010000088.1:0-4683 GCF_047633235.1 Psychroserpens sp.
AATTAAACTTACCCGTTGTTCCTATCAATGATTTAATCATTCAAGATAATGATTTGGTTGCTGCAACGTCTGGACGTGGATTCTGGATATTAGATGATTTAGGTGTATTACAAAACATGAATTCTGAGAATAATGCCTTGCAACTATTCAAACCAAAGGCAACCTATCGCATTTTTGGTGGTACATCTAAAGATGTAGGACAAGGAGAAAACCCTAAAAGCGGTGTGACTTTTGATTATTATATAGATAAAGTAGTAGATACTTTAGATTTAAAATTGGAGGTATTACAAAATTCAAAGGTTATAAGAACATACACTAACAAAAAATCTGAAGACTTTAAATTGTGGCCAGGAGGACCATCTCAACCACAAATATTACCTTCTAAAAAAGGTTATAATCGCTTTACTTGGGATTTTAATAGAGAAGTCTTACCGGCTATAAATAAGGTTTTTATTCATGGCGGACTCTCTGGATCTAGTGTAGCTCCCGGCAATTACACATTACAATTAACATTAGAAGAAGAAACAATAGAAACAGTAGTAACTATTCTTCCCAATCCTTTAATTAATTCATCTTCTCAAGATTTTATAGCGCAACAAAACATGCTTATAACCATTGAAAATACAATTAGAGATATGCATGAGTCTGTAAACCAGATGCGATCTACAAAAACACAACTTGATATACATGCTAAGCTTTTAATAGATAACGAAAACATGACCTCTTTGATAGAAAAAGGAAATGATTTAATAACGCGTATTAATAGTTGGGAAGAAAATTTAATTCAAGCCGATCAAAAAACGTTTCAAGATGTTATTAATTTCAATAACAAGCTAAACGCACAACTTATTCAGCTAAAAAGTTATATCGATCAAGCAGACCCTAAAATCACTGACGGCGCTATAGAACGACTTAATGATTTAATGAAAGATTGGCAAGTGTATAAAAATGAACGCGATGTTATTATAGAAACAGAAATGAATGCCTATAATGCATTGTATAAATCGCTGAATATACCAGCACTCATTATTAGCGACAAGAAGTAGTCTCAATAATTAAATTCTCTCATGAAAGCGATTAAAACCATATTTTAGAAAATAAAACTTCTAAATATTTCAAATACACAATTGGTCAGTTATCCCTGTAATCATAGGAGTAATCACTTGAAAAACAACGAAACACAAACTTAACACCTTTAAAACATATGGCTTAGTACTCGCCTACTAAAGAAGATCTATGAAGACTTTCTATTCGTTTGTATTTACTATAATTTGATACTTAAAAACCGTAACACGTCTTATACGAAACTGTTTAGTATTAAAAGGTATTTTAAAAACGTTAAAGGAATGCTATCTTTATCGAAATAACTCAAAACAACTATGACTACAAAAATTATCGTCCTAGCCATTTATGTCGCTATTCTATTCTTAATAGGAATATTAGCCTCACGGAGAGTCAAAAGTATGAGTGATTATTATTTAGGAGGTAAAAAAATGGGTTTTTGGGCTATTGCTTTTTCTGCAAGAGCAACGGGCGAATCTGGATGGCTTTTAATAGGTCTCACAGGAATGGGTGCAATAGCAGGTTTTTCTGGATATTGGGTTGTTGCCGGTGAACTATTAGGAGTTTTTCTTTCTTGGCAATTCATGGCCAAAAAATTTAAAAGGCAATCTGATGCGTATAAATCAATTACAATACCAGATTACCTCCAAAGTCATTTTAAATCCTCTACAAACACACTTCGAATTCTATCTGCCTCTGTATTAGTGGTTTTCGTTGTCATTTATGTCGCTTCTCAAATGGATGTAACTGGAATTGCATTTGAATCCATGCTCGGTATTGACTATCGAATAGGTGTGCTTATCGGTTTCAGTATTGTGTTGATCTATATTTTTATTGGTGGATTCGTAGCTGCAGTTTGGTCAGATATGTTCCAAGGTATTTTAATGTTTTTCGGGTTGGTTTTACTACCTATTGTCGTTTGGTTCTCAATGGATCATGGTGCTGGAATCACAGAAGGATTGAATGCCATTGACCCTACACTAACTCAAATAATGGGTAGAAGCGATGATGGCTGGATGAACTTATTTACGATTCTCGGCTTTTCAATGATTGGCCTAGGTTTCCTTGGTTCTCCGCAAGTATATGTCCGCTTTATGTCTATTAAAAGTGAACATGAGATTGATAAAGGAAAATGGATTGCATTGCTTTTTACGCTCTTAACAGATGCAGCAGCAGTAACGATTGGAATTCTTGCTCGAATTTATTTCACAAGCGAAGGACAGGATCCTGAAGCTATATTAGGAACTGGAGGAGAAGATGTGTTGAGCATGATTACTAACGAATTCTTACCAACCATTTTAGTAGCTATCTTTATTGCTATTGTATTATCTGCAATCATGTCAACAATTGATTCATTACTTATTCTTGCCTCTAGCGCCATTACGCGTGATTTCTACCAAAAAATATTTAGACCAGATTTAAAAGATGAAGACTTAACTGCGTTTTCGAGGCTAGTGACTATTGGAATGGCTCTAGCCGCACTTGGTATTGCTGTCATATTATACAACCTATATCCAGATAGGAAGATTTTCTGGATAATGATTTTTGGATGGTCTGGAATTGCAGCCACCTTTTGTCCTGTAATTATTCTATCACTGTTCTGGAAAGGATATTCTGAGAAAGGAGCCATTGCTTCTATGATTACTGGATTTCTATCAGTCATACTTTTCAAGTTTGTAGTATCAAATATGGAAGGAATAGGTCCTTATTTTAAAGAACTAGATGTGCTAGCGCCTTCATTCGCGTTGGCAATGATCGTAGGATATATTGTTTCAAAACTATTCCCGAGCAAGACTGTTATAGAGGAGTAAAAATCCACTTAAATTAAAACGACTATTAAAAATAATATTGGGCTATTGTACTTGGTGCTATTGAAACAGTTATCACTTATTATTTAGAGGAAAACAGACCTATTGAGTTGTCCTATTTCAGTGGCACAAAAAAAGAACGTCTCAAATTAGTTATAAATGAGATAAGTCATAATAACCCAATAACTATGCATACCAAAACTTCTGAAATCAAGATAGTAAACAAATTTAAATGACGTTTTAATACTTCGGAATTTGACATACTAACAGTAGAAGACTGTAAAACAAAAATCTAAACAGTACTATATAAAGATTTAATAAATGGAACTATATAAAGTTACTATTGCTCTGATGGTACAACTATTACCATATCCTTCCTAAAATCTTAAACTATCCAGAATCAAAAGGACATCCTGTACTAAAAGGCTTACAACATGGTGCACTATTAACTCTAGAAGTTAGGAAGTCCAAATAATAGTAATATATCCTGAAATAACTCAGATATAAGCAGACCGCTCTAAAAGTAAAAAAGCACAACATAATGTTGTGCTTTTTTACTTTTTGTATATCTTTTATTCTATCGTGAATAATTAGGAGATTCATTAGTAATCGTCACATCGTGAGGATGACTTTCATTAATACCTGAAGCCGTAATTTTTACAAATTGCCCTTTATTTTGGAGCGAAGCGATATCTTTTGCACCACAGTAGCCCATTCCTGCCCTCAAGCCGCCAATAAACTGATGAATACTCTCTACTAAGTCCCCTTTGTATGGCACACGACCAACAATACCTTCTGGTACTAATTTTTTAATATCATCTTCAACATCTTGAAAATAACGATCTTTACTCCCTTGTTTCATCGCTTCTACTGAACCCATTCCGCGATACGATTTAAACTTTCGTCCTTCGTAAATAATGGTTTGTCCTGGACTCTCTTTTGTACCTGCTAATAAAGACCCTAACATGACGCAATCTGCACCTGCTGCTATCGCCTTTGGAATATCACCTGTATACCGAATTCCTCCATCTGCTATAACTGGCACTCCAGATCCTTTTATCGCTGCTGCAACCTCTAAAACTGCAGAAAACTGAGGAAACCCGACTCCTGCTATAACTCTAGTTGTACAAATTGACCCTGGACCAATCCCTACTTTTACAGCATCTGCTCCGGCTTCAACTAAATATTTAGCTGCTTCTGCGGTTGCAATGTTTCCTACGATGACCTCTAATTTCGGAAATTTCTTTTTAATCTCTTTCAAAACCAAGACCACACCTTTTGTATGACCATGAGCGGTATCTATAACGACAGCGTCTACTCCTGCTTTCACTAACGCTGAAGCACGCTCTACCGCGTCTGGTGTAACTCCAATCGCTGCTGCAACACGAAGTCTTCCATAGGTATCTTTATTTGCATTTGGCTTTTGAGTGACTTTAGTAATATCTCTAAATGTAATGAGTCCAACTAGCTTGTAATCCTCATCAACAATCAATAATTTTTCGATTTTATTATGCTGGAGGATCTTCTCTGCATCTTTCAATGAAGTACCTTCTCTTGCAGTTATTAAATTTTCTGAAGTCATCACTTCTACAATCGGTCTATCATTCTCGTGTTCAAAACGCAAATCACGATTAGTCACAATACCTTTAAGTAAACCTTTATCATCCACGATAGGAATCCCTCCAATACTATGCTCTGCCATATTTTGCTTAGCATCACTAACCTTAGCAGTCATTGGTAAGGTCACTGGATCTATAATCATACCACTTTCGGCACGTTTCACTTTACGAACTTTTTCAGCTTGTTGGTTTAT
>NZ_JBLIET010000089.1:0-4648 GCF_047633235.1 Psychroserpens sp.
AACGACGATAGGAGAGAAGTGGAATGTGTGTGGAATGGAATACAACCAAAGTCTCTAATAATTACTAAACTAATGTCTTCTACAAAGACCATTACCCAAACGCTATAAGTCCGTTTACCAATGAATACACTATTGCTGTTAGTAAACCAACTAAAAAAATGGCTACTGATAAAAGTAATATTTTTTGTTTTAGAGCTATTGTCTGACCTAAAAAATAAATATCGTGAATCATTTCATCATAGATTGTTTGCCCTTTTTCCATAATACGTTTGAATTCAGATTTAAATTCTTCTAAAGATAATGAAGAAAAATTTTCCGCATATAGAACTCCTTTATAAGTACTTCTTTTATAGGCTTTACCAAAATAGCGATGTGGAAGCATACTCAACAATGCAAAAACCATTGATAGCATGCTACAAATAAGTAATATTCTTGTTCCCAGTTCAATTTTAAACCCTTGAGTTTTCGGTGCAATATATAATACGCCCAATAAGAGCGAAGTAATAATAGAATTAACAGTAAGTACAATTCTTGCCTTATTGTCAACCATTTTTAACAAGTTATAGTGGTTTCTTGAAAGTGTTCTGAGCAATGTTTGAACGCCTCGGATGTCATATTTGTCCGCTTTTTCCTTTTTTAACTTGATTTCTTCATGCAGCTGTTTATCTTTTCCCATGTTATAGAATTAATTATTAATGTCAATATTCATCATTACTTATAAATTACTTTTACCTCAATGATTGTATCTTTATCTAAATTAAAATTTGCATTTTTAAAATTTGGACGATTGCTTAATCCAAAATCATAATAATTCGAAAATCCTATACCTTCATCTGGTAGTGGCAACATGAACTTTGTATCAATTTTTCCATTGTTGTTTTCATCATGCAAAATGGTTACAGCATAAATGCCTTTTGGTAAATTATGAAATGTAATTTCTGCTTTTTTATGAACAATAGTTGTGTGTTTTTTTCTGAAATATTTTTTAAATTTTTGATCTGGTATAGAACCATCTTTATTGTATAAAGCAAATACCATAGTGCCTTCCGAGTTTTTTAAATCTTCTGTTTTTATTGTTAATGCATAAGAATCTGTGTTACTATTGCTTATTACTGTATAAAACACAAACATACTTAAAATGACTAATTTTTTCATAATAATTTATTAAATTTATCGAAGGTTACATGTGAAAAAGTTAATAACAACAAATGATACTATAATAGTAATAGGGCTGCTACTCTTTCTAATTTGTCTTTTTATAACTCCAAACAGCCAATCCATTCATAACAATTGCATACAGCGACGTTTTAATCAATAGTGGAAGAATATCTATAAATCCAGCACCTTTTAACATCACCATACGCATCACTTCTACAAAGTATTTAATTGGATTAAATTCTGTTATGATTTGAGCCCATTTTGGCATACTTTCAATTGGCGTAAACAATCCACTCATTAAAATAAAAATAACCGTAAAAAACCAAGCTATAAACATCGCTTGTTGTTGTGTATCTGTGAAATTTGAAATGAATAAGCCTATCCCCAAAACGACCAAAAGATAAATGGATGTGTATACATACATAAGTGACAAACTACCTAACATTGGAACATCAAAAATAAGTTTGGCAATAATTAATCCTATGGTCAATAAACCCATTCCTATGACCCAAAACGGAAAGAGTTTCCCTATAATAAACTGACTTTTCTTAATAGGTGTCACGTTGATTTGCTCTAAAGTGCCAATTTCTTTTTCTCTAACGATATTCATTCCCGATAGAAATAAAGTAATCATAGTCACTAATAAAACTAATATTCCGGGAACCATGAACGTTTTATAATTCAAAGTTTTGTTATACCAAAATAATGGAATGGTTTCAATCTTGATTGGTTGCACCTGTTTATCTGAAACTTGTTGTAAATCTATTTTTAAATGTTGATTAAAACGTTGAATTATTTGCGTAATATATACATTTTCAACACCCGCAGCAGCACCATCAATAGCATTAATCGTTAGTCCCAGGCTGTGCTGTTTTTCTTTTTGTAAATCGCGTTCAAAATAATTTGGAATTTCTAAAATAACATCCACTTCGCCCTTTAACATCGCTGAACTTGCCATGCTTTCCGAAGAAAAATCGGTTACTACATTGAAATAGGTTGATGCGGTAAATTGCTCTATTAAAGCTCTAGATGTAGATGTATGGTCATTATCGATGTAACTAAATTTGATGTTCTTCACTTCAAATGTAGCAGCATTAGATAAAATAATGAGTTGGAGTAGTGGCAAAACAAAAATTATAGGAAGCATCCCTTTATTTCTAAAGATTTGCTTAAATTCTTTTTGTATGATATATAGAATTATTTTCATTACTCGAGTCTAATTTTATACTTCTTAACACTTAATGCAATAAAAAACACTGTCATTCCTAATAATATCAAGGTTTCTTTCCATATAAACTGTAAGCCAACACCTTTAAGCATAATTGCTTTCACAATAATGATAAACCATTTAGCAGGAATAATATGACTAATAATTTGTAAGGGTTTTGGCATGCTTGAAATGGGAAAAATAAAACCAGAAAGTAAAATCACAGGAAGCATCAATCCCATTAAAGAAATCATCATTGCTGTTTGTTGTGTTGCTGAAATCGTTGAAATTAAAATGCCTAATGCCAGCGCTGAAATGATGAATAAAATACTCTCCATTGCTAATAAAAACAAGCTGCCTTGTACTGGCATTTTAAAAATAAAAATACTTAAAACAACAATTACAACTGCATTAATAATCGACAAGAAAATATAAGGAAACACTTTACCTATAATTACTTGTATTGGTTTTAAAGGCGACACTAATAAAATTTCCATGGTTCCTAATTCTTTTTCTCTTGTGATAGAAATAGACGTCATCATAGCAGAAACCAACATTAAAATAATAGTCATTACGCCAGGAACAAACATATACACACTTTTTAATTCTGGATTGTACACCATTCGCGATGCTGGCACAATTTGGTAGGGAATACTTATTTCTTTGTTTAGATTTTTTTGATACTTCTGAAGAATCGCATGTACATAATTACTTATCGTATTTGCGGTATTTGGGTCTGTAGCATCTGTAATAATTTGAACAGTAGCTTCGTGGTCTTTCACAAGGTTTTTACTGAAATTTTTTTCAAAATTCAAAACCGCTTTTACTTTTCCTTTTTTAAAAATTGTTTCAATATCTGATTCTTTTTCAATAATCTTTTTAATACTAAAGTATTTGGAAGCAGCTATTTTATTAATAATCTCTTCTGTAGTTGCATCTTTTGAATGATCCAGAATGGCAATATCCACATTATTAATTTCATTGGTAATAGCAAAACCAAACAGTAAAATTTGGGCAATTGGCATTCCGAAGAGAATAAACAACGAGCGTTTATCTCTAAAAATATGGTAGGATTCCTTTTTTATAAAGCCTATAAATCTTTTCATCCTCTAGCCAGTTTTAAAAACACATCGTTCATATTAGCGGCATTAAACTGTTCTTTTAATTTTTTTGGAGTATCTAAAGCTTCAATTTTACCGTTCACCATGATGGAAACACGATCACAATATTCTGCTTCGTCCATATAATGTGTGGTTACAAAAACGGTGGTGCCTTGGTTGGCTGCTTTGTAAATCATTTCCCAAAACTGACGTCTAGTAATTGGATCTACACCTCCTGTTGGCTCATCTAAAAACACAATTTTTGGATCGTGTATTAGTGATACCGAAAAAGACAGTTTTTGTTTCCAGCCTAATGGTAAAGCACCAACTAATTTGTTTGCCACTTCTTCTAGTTTTAATTCTTCAATTAAAGCATTTGATTTTTCTTTGATTCGTTTTCTTGACAAACCATAAATACCGCCAAAAAAAGTAATATTTTCCTTGACGGTTAAATCGTCATACAAAGCAAATTTCTGACTCATATAACCAATATTTTTCTTGATGTCTTCCGCTTGGGTAAAAACATCAAAATCTGCTACTGTTGCCTTACCAGCAGTTGGTTTAGAAATGCCAATTAACATTTTCATTGCTGTGGTTTTTCCTGCCCCATTTGCTCCTAAAAAACCGAATATTTCGCCTTTTTTAACCTCAAAAGTAATGGCATTTACAGCTGCAAAATCTCCAAACATTTTGGTTAATCCTTCTACTTGTATGACTTTGTTGTTATTCATTATTTTGCTAATTCCATAAAGGTATCTTCAATGGTGGCTTCTGTTACTTCAATTTCAATGTTGAATAAATTTTTTGATTCTAAATGCACCTTTAATTCTTCTGGGTTAAAATTTGTTCTGCTGTCTGTATAATGTACAAACTCACCAAAAGGGTAGACGCTATGGTTATATTTATAGTCCTTTAAACTATTAATAAGCTGATACATATTACTTGCTCGTACATTATAGATTTGCTTTGGAAAGTGTTTCACAATCGCTTCAGGTGTATCAATCTGTAAAATCTTGCCATCTTGAATCAATGCAATTCTGTCGCACAAAGCAGCTTCATCCATATAAGGTGTGGATACCAAAATGGTGATGTCTTTTTGCTGCAAACGTTTTAGCATTTCCCAAAATTCTTTTCTTGATACTGGGTCAACTCCTGTTGTTGGCTCATCTAAAAACAGCACTTT
>NZ_JBLIET010000090.1:0-4602 GCF_047633235.1 Psychroserpens sp.
GAAGATTTTGAGCAACTAGATTATGATTTAGTGTTGACTACATTATTTCTGCATCATTTTAAGGAAGATGATTTGGTTACCTTTTTAAAACCTGTTTTAGAAAAGGCTAAATTAGGAATTGTGGTTAACGATTTACATAGACATAAATTAGCGTATTACCTTTTTAAATTACTGTGTACAACAATTAAAAATAAGACCATTGTTGAAGACGGGCTAACCTCAGTATTGAGAGGGTTTAAAAGACCAGAGTTAGAAAATATATCACAACAATTAAACGCCAATTATAATCTACAATGGAAATGGGCTTTCCGGTTCCAGTGGATACTTAAAAGTTCATAGTTGAAGTTTGGTTGTCGAGTTTTAAATAAAACACATTTTCCGAAGGAAAAAATTAGTTTAAATCGAGAGTAAGAGTAATCACAGTATTAGAAGATTAGTGAGAATTTGCGTCATTCGTGGCAAAAGAAAAAGTAATTCAAGAATATATTAAGTTTGAATATTCACATTTCGCTTTGCGACTTTAGGAGAAAGCTTAATTAAGTACAATAAGATAACATGAGTGTAAAAATAACGTCGGTAGCAAAACAGCTACCAAAATATACTAGAGAAACTAAAGACATTATTCCCTTTTTGAATATCTGGTTAGCCGATCAAGACGATCGTTTTAAACGAAAAGTAATTAAGCTTTTTGAGAACGCTGGAGTGGATAGGCGCTATTCTATAATGGATGCAGAGGACGTGTTTTTGAATACGTCTTTTGAAGAAAAAAATGAGATCTATTCTCGTGAAGTTATACAATTGGCAGAACAATCATTAGTAAAAGCTTTAGACAAAGCAAAACTAAAACCAACAGATATCGACTATATCATAACGGTTAGTTGTACTGGTATTATGATTCCGTCTGTAGATGCGTACTTGATTAATAACCTAAAGATGAAACAGGATATCGTAAGACTTCCAGTGACTGAAATGGGTTGTGCTGCAGGAGTTTCAGGAATTATTTATGCAAAGAATTTTTTAAAAGCGAATCCCAATAAACGTGCAGCAGTAATTGCTGTAGAATCGCCAACGGCAACATTTCAGCTCGATGATTATTCAATGGTAAATATTGTAAGTGCTGCTATTTTTGGTGATGGCGCTTCAAGTGTGATTTTATCATCTTACGAAAATGAAGAAGGTCCGAAAATTATAGACGAAGCCATGTATCATTTTTATGATGCTGAAACTATGATGGGTTTTAAACTTGTAAATACAGGTTTACAAATGATTTTGGATAAAGCTGTTCCTGAGACAATTTCAGAACATTTCCCTAGGATTGTCCATCCATTTTTAGAACGTAATAATATTTCAATAGAAGATATAGATCATTTGATTTTCCATCCTGGAGGTAAGAAAATTGTACAAACCGTAGAAGATTTGTTTGGCTCTCTTGGCAAAAATATTGACGACACCAAAGATGTTCTTAAACTTTACGGAAACATGAGTAGTGCGACAGTATTATACGTTTTAGAACGCTTTATGGATAAACAATTGCCTAAAGGCGATAGAGGCTTAATGCTAAGTTTCGGACCAGGGTTTTCAGCACAACGCATATTGTTAGAGTGGTAGTTTAATATTTATGACGTAGTTTTAATCAACGAGTAAAACAATGTTAAGTTTTGATTTTTTTGCTTAGTTCACACCGTTTTAATTTTAATAAATTTGTGTTCGTGAATCTCGTACCTTGATTTCGTTTTTTTATCAAGAACTGCGCAGCACATCATGAGGTCCTAAAAAATAGTATGGGCGAATAAAAATTTTTATAAATTTAGTTTGAGGAATAAGCATCTATATGAATGATTTTCAAGATAAAAACTATTGGGCACTGATTCTCGGAGGTTCAAGCGGATTAGGTTTAGCTACAGCAAAAAAACTAGCTAAACATGGCATGAATATTTGCATCATTCACAGAAATTCAAGAGCACAAGAAGATGAAGTCAATTCAGAATTTGAAACTATAATAGCTGAAGGGATTCAATTTAAATCGTATAATGTTGATGCTTTTAAATCTGAAAAACGAGAACAAATTATTTCAGAATTGAAAGCACTATTTACCTCAGAAGGTAACATAAGGACACTCGTTCATAGTGTCGCCAAAGGGAATTTAAAACCGATGATTTCCGAAGAAAAACCAACACTAAAAAACGATGATTTTAATTTGACAATTAACGCCATGGCTATTAGTCTATACGATTGGACTAAAGCTGTTTTTGACGCTCAATTATTTGCGAGTGATGCTCGAATTATCAGTTTTACAAGTGAAGGAAATACGAAAGCTTGGAAAAATTATGCAGCAGTATCTGCAGCAAAAGTAACTTTAGAAGCGATTACTAGAAATATTGCCTTAGAATTTGCACCTTTTGGAATTAGAGCTAATTGTATCCAAGCAGGTGTGACTGATACTGCATCATTACGAATGATTCCGGGAAGTGAGCAAATTAAAGAACATAGTTTAATACGTAATCCATTTAAGCGTTTAACACGACCTGATGATGTTGCTAATGCAGTATATCTGTTATCAAAAGATGAAGCGAGTTGGATTAATGGATGCGTAATTCCTGTGGATGGAGGCGAACATATATCCTAGAATTAAATTGAAATCAATGGGCCACCTTGAGCGGAGTCGAAAGGTCTTATAAAAAAACATATTTGAATTGAACAATAACCAAATCATATCATTATTACCATATCAACAACCATTTCTATTTGTTGATGAATTAACGATGACGTCTTTGGA
Organism: Psychroserpens sp.; assembly: GCF_047633235.1. Classification (GTDB taxonomy): domain Bacteria; phylum Bacteroidota; class Bacteroidia; order Flavobacteriales; family Flavobacteriaceae; genus Psychroserpens. The sequence continues at coordinate 2,777 of NZ_JBLIET010000090.1, forward strand.
AGGGATAACAGGACATTACACCTTCAAAAAAGATTCCTATTTCTACGAAGGTCATTTTAAAAATAATCCAATTACGCCAGGTGTAATTCTTACCGAATGTATGGCGCAAATAGGACTCGTATGTTTAGGGATTTATATACTGAAAGATCAATTATCTGAAGATAATCAACCGCAAGTTGCGTTGACGTCGAGTCAAGTTGATTTCTTTTTACCTGTATTACCTGGTGAGAAAGTCACAGTGGTTTCAGAAAAACAAGTGTTTCGTTTTAATAAATTGAAATGTAAAGTGAAGATGTTAAATGAGAAAAATGAATTGGTTTGTAGAGGACAAATATCAGGAATGTTACATATTCCTGCGAAGGCAGGAATCTCTATAAAGCATGAGTGAAAACTCAAAACTGTGGTGCGTATATATAATGACGAATAAGAAGGAAGGAGTTCTTTATATTGGGTGTACAGATCATATTATAGAAAGAGTTAAAGAGCATAAGTTTATAAAATACCCCAGAGCGTTTACTGCTAAATATAAATGTAACTTGTTAGTTTATTTTGAAGAGTTTGAAGATGGAGAAGAAGCTTCTATTAGAGAGATTCAATTCAAGAAATGGGAGCGAGATTGGAAAATTAAACTGATTGAAGATATGAATCCAAGTTGGATGGATTTGAGCATGAATTGGAATTTAGGACTAAATAAATTTAGAGATTAGAATTAATACTAAAAAAAGATTCCTGCCTGCGCAGGAATAGAGAATGAACAGAGTCGTCATAACAGGATTAGGAGTTGTTGCACCAAATGGAGTAGGACTCGATGCGTTTTCAAAAGCCATTAAAAACGGAGCCTCCGGGATTATATTTCATCAACAACTAGCAGACTTGAATTTTTCGTGTTGTATTGGTGGTATTCCGCAAATTTCCGAAGAAAAGAAACTCGAGTATTTAACCCCTTTACAGTTAAGAGGTTTTAATAGTTCTGGGATTTTGTATGGCTGTATGGCTGGAATTGATGCTTGGAAAGACGCTGGGTTATCAGTAGAGGCAAACAGCGAACTAGATGTTGATAGTGGAACTATTTTTGGGACAGGAACCTCTGGCGTTGAAAAATTTAGAGAAGCTATTTATAAGCTAGATGACAAACAAGTGAAACGGCTAGGAAGTACTGTCGTAGTGCAAACTATGGCTAGCGGAATTAGTGCGTTTTTAGGTGGAATTCTAGGATTAGGAAATCAAGTAACCACAAATTCATCAGCCTGCACGACTGGAACTGAAGCTATTTTAATGGGTTATGAACGCATTAAAAACGGACAAGCAAAACGAATGCTCGTTGGAAGTTGTAGCGATGATGGTCCCTATATTTGGGGTGGATTTGACGCCATGCGCGTCATGACGTATAAGCATAACGACTCTCCAGAAAAAGGCTCTCGACCTATGAGTGAAAGTGCTTCTGGATTCGTTCCAGGTGCAGGTGCTGGTGCTTTAGTTTTAGAATCTTTAGAGAATGCACTAGAACGAAACGCGACTATTTATGCTGAGGTTTTAGGTGGAAATATCAACTCTGGAGGACAACGTGATGGCGGTACAATGACAGCTCCAAATGCTGAGGCTGTGCAACGTTGTATTAAAGATGCTATTATAAATGCTAATATATCAGCAGATGATATCGATACCATTAATGGTCATTTAACAGCGACTTCAAAAGATGGTTTAGAAATTGAGAATTGGACCAAAGCCTTACATAGAAAAGGGGATGATTTTCCATATATTAACTCTTTAAAATCTATGGTTGGTCATTGTTTGGCAGCTGCAGGAAGTATTGAAGCTGTGGCAAC
>NZ_JBLIET010000091.1:0-4423 GCF_047633235.1 Psychroserpens sp.
AATGTAGTTGTTTTAAATATGTTAGGTCAAGAAGTTCTTAGAACTGCTCCTAACGTAACAGATAGTACTATCAATATGGAATCTTTAAGCCAAGGTGCTTATTTCGTAAGAGTTACTATTGGTAATGTTACTGAAGTAGTAAGAATTATCAAACAGTAAGAGATCAACTTTTTATAAGTTTAAAAGCCCAATCGTTAAGATTGGGCTTTTTATTTTGATGTAATTTAAGGGTTATTTAAATTTTGATTTTAGTTTTGAAAAGAAGCCTTTTTTGATTCTTAATGACATATCTAATTTGGATGTATTACATATAAGTTGCGTTTTATAATTTGAAGCTTTCCTCTTTAACTCTCCATCAAGGATTTTACAAATTGCTTTAACCTTGTTTAAGGGTTCTCCTGTATTGCTTAACACATTTATTTTTTTTACCAAGTCTGTTCCAGGAAATGCTTCATTACATGATTTAATAAAAAAGTCTGTCCAAATTAAAACATAGGATTGTCCCTCTGTGAGCTTTAGTTTTTCATGTAATACTTGGTTTAGGTCTTTAAAATATAATTGATTTGTGTTTATAAAGCTAGTCGTTTTTAATCCAACCTGTAATAAATTAAAGCGTTGCGTGTATTTCATAATATAATCGTATTCATTACCAATAAACTGAATACCGTTGGCCTTATTATTTGTGATATCTACACTATCAAATTCGATTTTACATGCATTGTATAGCTCTAAATCAAGCACGTTATTTTTTAAAATAATGTCTTTTATATTTTGAGAGACTTCACTTATTTCTGGTCTGTTTAATGTTTTCCTTTTTATATCAACGGTCTTTGGCCACTTGATTCCAGTAATTGAACTAAAATATCGCATGGATTTTTCATAGTCTTCAAAGAACCCAACTTTTATATTTAAGCTTTTAATGGTGTTTAAAACTAATTCCAAATCATTTTTGGTTACTAAATCTTCATCATACATACGTTTTCCTAAAAAGAATCCTATCATATAATTTCGGGTTTGCTTATGTTTAACATATTCCATAAGGTCTTTTGGAATTGGTTTTAGTAATGACATAAACTCGGGACGATCTTTAATGAAGTAATATTCAGAAATAATCCTATCCACAGGGTTTCTAAGCATACTAAAAATGTCATATTCTGAATATACATCATTCTTTAATGGATTGAATATATCCCCCGAATTTGAACGTTTGGTGTCATATAAAATATGACGATAATTAAAATCAGGTTGTGTCTGCCAATCTGATTTTGTCATGATACAATTAATAGTGGTACCACCTGTTTTGGGAATATGTATAAATATGTTTTTGGACTTCATTTCTTGTTATTTTGTAACTCAGATTAAAGATAATAATTTAAATACAATAGTTACCTTTGTATTATATGAGTGCATTACATTTTTCATTTATTATCCCTGTTTATAATAGACCAGAAGAGGTAGAAGATCTTTTAAAAAGTTTCACAAACTTAGAAGGAGATTTTGCGTTTGAAATTGTTATTGTAGAAGATGGATCAACTATAGATTGCAAATCTGTAATTGATAAATACTCATCTCACTTAGATATATCTTACTATTTTAAACCCAACTCAGGTCCTGGTGATTCTAGAAATTTTGGGATGTCTCAGGCGAAAGGGAATTACTTTATTATCTTAGATTCTGATTGTTTGTTACCAACGCATTACTTGGCCATAGTTACTTCATATTTATCTACTAATTATATAGATTGTTTTGGTGGTCCAGATGCAGCACATAGGTCTTTCACTAATCTTCAAAAAGCCATTAACTTTGCTATGACTTCTTTTATTACAACAGGAGGCATTAGAGGAGGTAAGATTTCTGGCGATAAATTTCAACCAAGAAGTTTTAATATGGGCTTGTCTAAGAAAGCTTTTGAGGCGTCTGGAGGTTTTGGATTAATTCATCCTGGAGAAGATCCAGATTTATCTATAAGACTTAATACGCTTGGTTACGAAACGATATTAATTAAAGAAGCCTTTGTGTATCACAAACGGCGTATTTCATGGATGAAATTTTACCAGCAAGTTCATAAATTTGGTATGGTTAGACCTATACTAAATAAGTGGCATCCTCAAACCAAACGTTTAACATATTGGTTTCCAGCTTTATTTTTAATAGGTTTTATAATAGCGATCATATGTGCTTTATTTGACTTTAAAATACCATTATTTCTCTATGGATGTTATTTGTTCTTAGCATTTACATGGTCATTAGTCGCTACTAAAAGTATAAGTGTAGCAGTTCAATCTATATTAGCTATTTTTATTCAATTCTTGGGATATGGGTACGGCTTTCTTAAATCTACTTTAGCAATCGAAATTTTGAATAAAAACCCTGAAAAACACTTTCCGAAATTATTTTTTAAAGATGTTAAATAACATACAAACAAAATTAGTTAGATCATTAAAAAGCAAAAAGCTTAATGTTTTTGGGCTTTTCTTTTTATTGGCTTTTTTGATTTTAGTGGTAACTAAACTTTCAGAAACTTATGTGGAAACGATTCCATTTAATATTGAATATAGAAACCTTCCAGAGAAAAACATCCTTACGTTAGATAGTATTCCTAAAGTTAATGTCACAGTTTCAACCCATGGTTTTAATTTATTATCCTATTATTTCTATGACAAAAATTTCCAATTAGATTTTAAAAAGAGCACCTATATAAAGGATAATAATTATGTGTGGTTAGCAGATAAAGGAATTTACGATTTTAAAAAACTTTTAGGTAAAAATGTAGATATAATTGCGGTGAAACCTGATACTTTAATATTACCCTTTGGGACGTTAAGTATGAAAAGGGTTCCCGTTGTTTTAAAGTCTAAAATTAATTTTGCTTCAGGTTTTGATACGTTAGATGGTATTGAAATAAAACCCGACTCAGTTAATGTTATTGGTGCAAAAGAGGAGATCGGCAATGTTGATTTTGTAGAAACACAACTTTTAAGTTTAGAAAATATTAAGACGAACATCAACACAAATTTAGGTTTAGAACTTCCAAATTCTTCTGAGCGGTTAAAACTTTCAGAAGAAAATATAAATATAACTGCTAGTGTAGAGAAGTTTACAGAAGGGACGTTTGATGTTCCTATTACAATTTTAAATGTGCCAAATGACATAGAGGTTAATTATTTCCCCAAGTATATTAAGGTATCATATTACTTAAGTCTACGGAGTTACAGAGAAGTCAACCTTTCAGATTTTATGATAGAATGTGACTATAGAGAAGTTCTAAAATCTGGAAAAGCATATTTTAATCCAAAACTTATTGTAAATTCAATTCAAGTAAAATCTGCTAGAATGAAACAAAATAAAGTAGAATATATTATTAAATGATTATCGTAGGACTTACAGGAGGAATTGGTAGCGGAAAAACCACAGTCGCTAATTTTTTTAAAGCTTTGGGTATACCAGTCTATATTGCAGATGATGAAGCCAAACGATTAATGGCAAAATCTAAAGTCATTAGGAGAAAATTAACGGCTTTATTTGGCGAGGATGCCTATATTAATAATGAACTCAATAAACCTTTTATAGCTTCTAAAATTTTTAATGATAAAGTGTATCTAAAAAAGATGAATGCTATTATTCATCCAAAAGTAGTTTCTCACTTTAAGCGATGGGTTAAAAAGCAGGAATCTTTATATGTAATTAAGGAAGCTGCAATTATTTTTGAACATAATAAAGAGGCTAATTATGATTTTATAATTACAGTTACTGCTAGTAAAGACGAGCGTATTGATCGTGTGATTAAAAGAGATCACTCTAGCAAATCAAAAATAGAAACTATTATAAAAAATCAAATGAGTGATAAGGAGAAAATTAAAAAATCGCATTTTGTAATCACTAATGATAATTTGAAGGATAATGAGAATCAAGTTATAATTATCCATCAATCTATTTTAAAACATATCAAAAAACTTAAAAATTAACAGTTGTGTTAATGTAAGGTTAAACAGCAATCATTCTAAATGTTAAAATATTAAATTTGAATGATGGGCAAAAAGCTATTCGTTGCATTGGTGATTTTAATGAGTTTATCGCTCATTGGTATTATTTTCGTTCAAGCATTTTTTATTAATAACGCACTAAAAAACGAAGAAAAAAAGTTCACTTCAGATGTATTTCGTTCTCTTAGTTTAGTTTCAAAAGCTATTGAGGATAAAGAGCTTCTTAGTTTTGATAAACTTTACAGAGAGGTTACAAAAAGTGGTAGAACACCAGATAGTATTGAAATAAAACAACTTTTGATTTATGATTCTTTCAATAAAGACACAAATCAGGCGACACGTTTTAAAAATATTATATCTGAAGAAAGCTTTAAAGTTCCATCCTTGTTCTTTGACATTGGTACAGCAGACAGTATAGATATTAAGAAATTTACCAGCCG
>NZ_JBLIET010000092.1:0-4122 GCF_047633235.1 Psychroserpens sp.
TATGCAGTTCCTAATTTAAGAGGTGGTGGAGAATATGGCAAAGCATGGCATGATGCAGGAACACAACTTAAAAAGCAAAATGTATTTGACGATTTCATTGCAGCAGCAGAATATTTGATAGCTGAGAAGTATACATCTTCAGATTACTTAGCAATTAGAGGTGGTTCTAACGGTGGTTTATTAGTTGGAGCGACAATGACCCAACGACCAGACTTAATGAAAGTAGCATTGCCAGCAGTTGGTGTATTAGATATGCTGCGTTACCATACATTTACAGCAGGAGCTGGTTGGGCTTATGACTATGGTACCGCAGAGGATAACAAAGAAATGTTTGACTACCTTAAAGGCTATTCTCCAGTTCATAATGTAAAAGAAGGCGTGCAATATCCTGCAACAATGGTCACCACGGGAGATCATGATGATCGTGTGGTGCCAGCACATAGTTTCAAATTTGCTGCCGAGTTACAAGCCAAACAAACAGGAAACAATCCTACATTGATTCGTATCGAAACAGATGCTGGTCATGGTGCAGGAACTCCAGTATCTAAAACTATTGAGCAGTATGCAGATATTTTTGGATTCACACTTTATAATATGGGATTTGACGTCTTACCAAGCCAAACTAAAGAAAAAGTAAAAGGATAAAATTTTCTAAATATATTTAAAAGTCGCTCCGTCAAAGAGCGACTTTTTTTATAGTATTTTTGTAACGCTATGCTAAACGTAAAAGACCTTAACTTTTCTTATAAAAAAACACCTATTTTAAAAGACCTATCTTTTAAAGTTGAACAAGGTGAAAACTTAGCAATCATAGGAGAAAGTGGCTCAGGTAAAAGCACACTTTTAAAAGTATTGTATGGTGAATATGATCTTAACTTCGGAAATATCCACTGGAAAGATATCGAAGTCCTTGGTCCAAAACATAATCTGGTAGTTGGTTATCAGTTTATGAAATATGTGGCTCAAGAATTTGATTTGATGCCATTTATTTCTGTAGAAGAAAACATCGGAACCTTTCTCTCTAATTTTTTTCCAAAGGAAAAGAAAGAACGTACAGCAGAATTACTAGACATTGTTGAACTCACCTCTTTCGCTCAAACTAAAGTCAAAACACTTTCTGGCGGACAAAAACAACGTGTCGCTTTAGCAAGAGCCTTAGCAAAACAGCCTGAAATTATTTTACTAGATGAGCCTTTTAGTCACATTGATAATTTTAAAAAACAAGCCTTAAGACGCAATGTTTTTAAATACCTCAAAGAGAGAAATGTAACCTGTATTTTAGCAACTCATGATAAGGATGATGTATTAGGATTTGCAGATCAAATGATACTTCTCAACAATAATATAATAGAAGCTTACGATACTCCTGAAGCTTTATATAAAAATCCAAAAACACCATTAGTTGCTTCCTTTTTTGGTGAATTCAATATCATTAATGATAAAATTATTTATGCTAATCAACTCAAGGTTATTGAGATTTCCGAGTTAAAAGCAACTGTAATTACAAGTTATTTTAAAGGGAATTATTATCTAGTCGAAGCAGATTTAGATGGAGAGCGCGTTTTTTTTGAGAGCACTAATCAAATTAAAGAAAGTAGAGCTGTTTTCCTAGAAATACTATTATAAATCGTCTCTTTCAGTAAATTCCAATCCGGTCCGTTAGGCAATTCAATAGAAGAAAATTCTAAGTGCAACACGTCTTCGTTTATGAACTTTAAATTCTAACGAAGTGATGCTTTCTGGTTCTATTATGGTAGGCGACTGGCAGAAAAATGCGCCTTGGAAAAACAAAAGACGCCAAGATAAAAAGCGTAGATAATATACCTTAGAAAGGGAAAAAGTGGGCTGACTTCTGCTGGTCTGCTTTTTTGATTCTAAAAACCAATTAAATTTGATCCATTATTATTTTGAGAACTTCATCTGGCTTACCAGGTCTTGGCGCATTATTGGTAACAATTTCACCTTTATCGTTGACAATTAAATATTGTGGAATGGTAATCCCATTTTGAATTCGTGAGTGCTCACTTGCAAAATCTTTATAAAACTCCTGATTTGCTAAATGATGGTAGCCAGAAAGTTCATAATATTTAATGAGATCCATCCACTTGTCTTTCTCATTTTCTCGATCAAGAGAAATGAATAGCTTTTTATAGCCATTGTCTTCCAACATCCCTGCAATTTTATGGTTATTAGAAAATTCTTTCTTACAAGGTCCGCACCAAGTAGCCCAAACATCTATGTATAATTTTTGACCTTCAAATTCTTTAAGCAACTCGACTAAACTATTTATGCTTTCACCTTCAATAAATATTACTGATTGAGATAAGTCTTTTTTAATCTTTTCATGATAATCCCTTATTACAGATATATCACTTTTAAGATATTCTGTAAACTCACTATTAGGGTAATCCTTATTGAATTCATCAAAAGCGATTACCAAGCTTTGTTCATAATTTGTTTGTTTAGAATTATTAATAATATAATTTGCAAGCAAGTGCTCCCTAAAAGGCTCATCAATAACATTTTTAATAGCGCTTAAATAAATAGGATGTATACTATCTTTAGCATAGAACGCATAACGTTGTTCTTGTGAATATTTATTTTGTACTTCAGGATAGATTTTAGCTTCCATAACATAATCAGTCCAGTTTTGTGGTTTACTATGTACTTTATAAGGATACTTTTTATTGGCTCTGTCACTTAAGTCTTCGAAACTCTTTTTGTACTCATCTTCAACCTGACCCTTTCTGTAATCAGCAAGACTAACGATTGCATTGGCATAATAATAATCAATATCTATTTTTAATAATTCATGAAATTGATTGTCTATTTCTTTCTGCCCTTTAAGGTTATTAATTTGTACAATTTCTTTAGCTTTTAAATCATCAATATGAGTCTTTAATAAAACAGAAGTCGAATCCTTATCAAAATTATTCAAAAATGAAAAAGCTCCAGTTGGCGTTCTATCAAAAGTATTGTAAAGTTGTTGACCTTTAGCATTGTCACCAGAAAACACGATAGTACTATCTTTGAGAGTTATATTATAATTTTGATTGGTTAACAATATCATACCATACCTTTCCTTATTCAAAAGTAATCTCACATACTCTGGTTTCTCAATATTAAAACTGCCAGAATACTTATAGTCTGAATTTATTAATAGACTATCAACATTGTTATCCCACATTAAAATACCATCAATAGGTCTAAATAATTTTGGAGTCGCAAAAGAGTCGATGTCTGTTTCAATAGTAATTGTAGTTATGTCTAATTTTTCTTCTTTTTGACAACTTATAGTAACTGTTGCCAATACTAATATGGTAAATAACTTTCTCATAAGATTTATAATAGTATGTTCTGTTGTTCAAAAATACAACACGTTATTTTAATAAGCAAAACCAGAAAATCTCCCACAATGTGTCAGTGAAATTGGTTTTTGGGATTTTTCAGAATTAACGAAAACCTCAGGAACTCCAAGATGCGTTTTCTTAATACTTAAGACATTGTAATCTATCTTTTCGATTTCAGAAATCGATTTTAGTAACTGTTGTTTCAGCACATTACTTTGGATCCTGTATCCTTCCTTTTTAGTTTTAAAAACAGACGTACACACCTCTTGATTATGATCTTGTTTAGCAACAGTATAGACATAATCTTCTGTAATCGTTGATTCTGTGTAATAGCAATTATTATCTATTCTAACAATTCCTTTTTCTTCAACAGTAAGATCACACACCAAACGTTTCGGATTAAAAAAACGTTCACCAAATTGCTGCACATGAATTTTATAAGCAGCCTCTTTCATACTCCAAAGCAACCACACTGTTTGATGTTGATTTTCCGAAGAAAAAATAAGCGCTTGTTCGTTTAGCGCGAAAACTTTATCTAAAAAGCGAGGACGTACCCAACCGGTAGAACTATATTTTAAATCGACAATATCATTGCCTATCATTTTGCTGCTAATTTTTCGTTCACGACGTCCATAGCTGCTCTTACAGATATCATTTTTTCCATATCGTCGTTCTCAATTCTAATATTAAATTCATCTTCTACATCTAAAATCACATCGACTAGATTAGCCGAATTGATTTTCAAATCGTTAATAAAATCAGTCTCTTCAGA
>NZ_JBLIET010000093.1:0-4014 GCF_047633235.1 Psychroserpens sp.
TAGAATGAATACAAAGACAGGTGAAAAGATTGCACTAGAACGTCATAAATATATGGAGCAGTTTTTAGACCAGTTTTACGCAGAGTGGGATGGTTTTAAATAAAAGCTTTTTAAAACGCCATTCATTTCGGTGCTTTTAAAATATTGGGATAGGTTGAACTGAATACATCAATCTTAATATACAATTTTAAGTGAGCTTTTAAGAATTTGCAGCTCGATCTCTGTCAATAATTAATCTATAGCAATTCTTATTTTTAATGTTTTTCCTTGACGGACTTCCAAAGTTTCAGTGATAGCCAAAAGTATACCTAATGGCGAGTTTTCAAGGTTTCCAATAGTATTATCAATGGCCCAAAACTCAAATGTGTAGTTGAAAATTCCAGAGGATAAGTCAGCGAATTTCAGCTGCTTATCACCAGTTCCATAAACTTCTCTTCGCACTGAAATATTGCCAACTAAATCGATACCAACTCTCGCTGAAGAATAGTTCTCTGGAATTATAAAATTGAACTCTACAGCGCCTGTGTTTTCTGACGTTCCAATGCCACCACTTATATATTCACTATCTAAAATTTTAATGTCATCGTCGTAACAACTCAACAATAATAATGCAATGCCTACAAACCCTATTTTAAAATACTTTAAGAAATTCATAGTACTAGCTGTTTAATAGTATCCTAAGTTACATTCTAAATGTAATAAAAGAATAGTATTAGTAGGCTATTATTTACATCTTATCTTTTAAAAGAAGAGTTAAATTTCATTTATAAATAAAAGTAGTGACTGGAGCTCTAGCTTTTCTTTTTAGAAATTATTATTGGTTTAAGACGAATCGATTAAATGCTATTGGTGCTATTGGGATTGCTAGGACATTAAATTGTGGAGGCTTTAAAAATCGAAAAATATTTGATCCCTTTATATCCCCAAATCTAAAAATAACAAAGGCCGAATACAAAACATCTATTGCAACTGCAATTAATTGTTTCTATGAAAAATTATTACTTTTAAAAGATAGAATGAAGACAAAGACAGGTGAAAAGATTGCACTAGAACCTCATAGATATATGGAGCAGTTTCAAGATGAGTTTTATGCAGAATGGGACGGTAAAAAATAAAGTGAACGCTATTAATTTTCTTTAGCAATTTCTAATGCCGTAATTTTATATGTAACGATAGACATCTCTTTTCCATAATGGATGATGTCCTCTGCAGTTAAATTGTTTTTAGAATTAACAGTATTTAGGATTTGCTGCTCTTTTATTTTGTAATACTCTAATGTTCTATCTATGTTATCTTTCATTGTTTAGTACTTTAACTATTTCACCATTTGTTTAAGTTCGCCTCTATATCTTGATGCACTTTTACCCGTAAACTCTTTGAATAATTTATTAAAGTGAGAGAAGTTATTAAATCCGCATTCAAATGCAACATCTGTGATACTCATCTGGCTTTCAGATAATAATTTGGTAGCATGGACGATTCTATATTCGTTAACCAGTTTTGTAAATGTTTTGCCAGTAGATTTTTTAAAATATCTACAGAAGGCAGGAACAGTCATACTTACTTTATCTGCAATTTCATCAAGTGAAATATGATTCTGGAAGTTGTTATTAATATGTTTGTAAACGATATTTATCTTAGCACTATCCTGCATTTCGGTTTCGAAAACAAAGCCGTCAGCATTTAAAATTTCATAATCCTTAGCTTTAGATAGTTTATAAAGTATTTTTAAAAGAAGGATAACACGCTCAAAGCCTTCAACTTCATTAAGTTTTTGAATCTTTTTTCCAACACTTCGTTTGGTTTGGGGTTTAAAAAGGATTCCGTTTTTGGATCGCCTAAAAAGCGCATTAATGCTTGTCATTTCGGGAGTATCAAAAAAGTAATTACCTAAGAACTCCGGTTTAAACTGGACTAAGACTTCAGAGCCATGTTGCGTTAATCTATCTGTAAATCCATAATGAGGTAAATTAGATCCAATTAGAATGAGTTGGCTATTATCAAAATAGGATAAATGATTGCCAATATGGCGTTTCCCTTTACCCTTATCTACATAAACAAGTTCTATTTCTGGATGAAAATGCCAAAAAGGAGTAGTGCCAATATCTTGTGAAGTCCCTTTTTTAACAAAAATAGAACTTCCAAATTTGGGGTTAACTTTTTCTAAAGTAGGCTTTCTCGGTTTCATAACAATCTACTATATACAAATTTACAGTATTTAGGGATTAATTTCTATTCAAAATTACCAAAAAAGTGTTCTATATTAACATTGTTGTTATTTAATTTAAAATAAAGTGATAATATAGTATACAAATATGCCAAAATGGATGTTTTTAATAGCTACATAGCATTATATCTTTGCAGTATAAATCATTAAAACCCATAAAGTGATGAAACCCATAAAAACAATCTTATTAGTAGTCATATTACTTACAACAGTAATAGGCTACGCAAATGAAAAAGTAATTGATGTATCGTTAAAAGGAATTACCATATTAAAATTTTCTAATGTTAAAAAAGGCCATCAATATAAAATTATTGATGACAAGGGTACTATCCTTTTTACTGAAAAAATCAAACGAAATGGCACATTTGTAAAGCGTTTTGATTTTACAGCCTTAAATAATGGTTCATACATTCTTGAGTTGGACAAGGATTTTGAAATTATTATAACGCCATTTATTATCCAGTCTAATAACGTGGTCTTTTTAGAAAAAAATGAAAAGGTGATTTTTAAGCCAGTGGTAAGGACAGAAAACAATCAATTATTAATCTCACACATGTCCTTAGAAGAGCAGCCTTTAAAAATTGAGTTGTATTATAATGGAGAGCGTATTTTTAAAGACCAATTAGTAGGAGATAAGATTTTAAATAAAATCTATAAACTGTCTTCACAAAAAAAAGGAAGTTACTATTTAAGTATGACTTCAGGGGGGAGATCGTTTATAAAAAGCTTCGAGTTATTATAGATGTTTAGATTGCATCCCCAAAAAAAAGCACTTTCATTTGAAAGTGCTTTTTTTTTACATTAATATGACTAATTTGTTGTTGTAGAATCTTTATATTTATTCCGTAATTGCGTAATCATTTCTTCAGTCATTTTATCGAGATCATAATTATGAGACCAATTCCAATCGGTCCGTGCTGATGAATCATCAATAGATTTTGGCCAACTATTCGCAATGTTTTGCCTAAAGTCTGGTTTGTACGTGATTTTAAATTCTGGAATATGTTTTTGTATTGCCTCAGAAATATATTTTGGAGTAAAACTTAGGGCTGCCAAGTTATATGAAGACCTAATTTTAACAGTATTAGATTCTGCTTGCATGATTTTAACTGTGGCATTAATGGCATCCTCCATAAACATCATTGGAAGTTGTGTGTTTTCAGATAGGAAACATTCATAATGTTTATTTAGAACAGCCTTGTGGTATATTTCTACAGCATAATCTGTTGTGCCTCCTCCAGGCATAGTTTTCCAGCTTATAATTCCAGGATAGCGCAAGCTTCGCACATCAACACCATATTTGTCATGGTAATATTCGCACCAGCGTTCACCCACTTGTTTTGTAATCCCATAAACCGTTGTAGGTTCTGCTATTGTATGTTGAGGTGTATTTAAAGCCGGAGTTGTTGGTCCAAAAACAGCAATACTAGAAGGCCAGAATATGTGTTTAATAAATCCGTCTTTGGCAAGATTTAAAACGTGAAAAATAGAATTTATATTTAAGTTCCATGCTTTCATTGGGTATTTTTCTCCGGTAGCACTTAACATGGCTGCCATGAGATATATAGTATCGATTTCATGTTTGTCAATACAAGTTTTTATTGAGTCATAATCCTGAGCATCAACAATTTCGAAAATACCAGAATTAACTATATGGGTGTTATGATATCCAATATCGCTGGCTACAACATTTTCTGGACCATACAGTTCTCTTAACTTATACGTGAGCTCAGATCCTATTTGACCTCCAGCACCAATAACTAAAATTCTAGGCATATTATATCATT
>NZ_JBLIET010000094.1:0-3680 GCF_047633235.1 Psychroserpens sp.
CGAAACAGTTGAATTATTTATTTGTCGAAGATTAATGGAATATTACAACTATATAAAAGCTTTACACCTCATTTTTATCGTGACGTGGTTTGCTGGCTTATTTTACATCCCAAGATTATTTGTGTATCAAATTGAGGCGTTTTATAAACCATCTCCAGACAAGGAAATTTTAGGAAAGCAACTAAAGTTAATGACAAAGCGCCTATGGAATATCATCACTTGGCCATCAGCAATTTTAGCGACTCTTTTTGCAATATGGTTGATCGTTCTACAACCTATATGGTTAGAGCAATCATGGATGCAAGTGAAGTTAGTTTTTGTTGCCCTATTGATTTTGTATCATTTAAAAACACATCAATATTATAAACAATTGCAAAACGACGACGTTAGAAAAACGTCTAATTTTATGCGTCTTTGGAACGAAGGCGCTACCTTTATTTTATTTGCAGTGGTGTTTCTAGTTATTCTAAAAAGTGCCATTAACTGGATATTTGGTGTTGTCGGAATTATAATTTTAGGTATTTTACTCATGCTAGGGTTTAAAATCTATAAAAAGATAAGAAGTAAAAATCCAGAGGCGTAATGTTGTCAAATTCTAAAGTAGAAAATATCAGAGTTTATCACCCTTATTAGTTAATGGGTTTTTAGCTTTTTAAATTGGATAACACGCAAAATGCTTTTGGTTTAATTATTGTTATGTGTATTGAAACTTATTTTAATAATAGGTACCCGTTTTTACGAGCAATTATATGAAGTTAAACAAACTGTCTTTACGAGTCCGTATTTTCTTTGCCATGATATTGTTGGTGATTATTGCATCTGTATTAATTGCAGTTGTGACCATTTATCAATACAATGAAGAGGCGAGAGATTACCATAAAGAACGATTAGAGCGAAAGGAAACAGCTATAATTAGCGACATTAACTATGTTATTAGAGAAACAACGTATCCTGTAGAAACTGAGAAAGTACCGCTCATTTTTAAGGATGAAATTTATCGTATTGACGCTATTCATGGTTTACGAGTCCTTTTATATGATTTAGAGGGGACACTTTTAAAATCATCAAAAGCTAGTATTACTAAAGACTCTGTTGTGAGCTGCATTGATGTTGATATTTTAAATGAAATTTCAAATAGTGCAGATCATAGATTTGTGGTTAATAATGAAAAAAATGGCGAAACGTTTCAGTCCTCATATACTTATATTTTTGATATAAGATCTAAACCGCTAGCAATATTAAATCTACCCTATTTAGAGAATGATGATTTTCTAAACAAAGAACTTAATGAGTTTTTAGAGCGTTTGGCTTATGCCTATGTTTTTATGCTATTAATTGCTATTCTATTAGCGCTGTTGTTGTCAAAATATATTACTAGAACGCTCAAAACTATTTCAGATAAAATCAATGAAACGCGTTTAGAAAAGCGAAATAAAAGAATAGACATCTCCTCTTCAAGTGAAGAGATTTCAACTTTAGTCAACTCTTATAACAGTATGATTGATGAACTTGAGGAAAGTGCTGTGAAGCTAGCCACTAACGAAAGAGAGCAAGCTTGGAGAGAGATGGCGAAGCAGGTCGCACATGAAATTAAAAATCCATTAACACCAATGCGACTGAGCGTTCAAAGTTTTCAAAGAAAATTTGATCCTGAGGATGAACATATTCATCAAAAAGTAGATGAGTATAGCCAGACATTGATTCAGCAAATTGATACAATGAGTTCTATTGCCTCTGCATTTTCAAATTTTGCTAAAATGCCAGCGCAACAAAACGAGACACTAAATGTAGTCAACATCGTTAAGTTAGGTCTAGATATTTTTAGTGAAGATTATATTGTGTTTTCTTCGGAAGAAGATGAAATCATGGTAAATTTTGATCGTACACAGTTAATTCGTGTGGTTACTAATTTGGTTAAAAATGGGATTCAGGCGATTCCTGATGACAGGGAAAATCCAAGAATTGAAGTTAAGGTTATTTCCGAAGACCAGACTGTTAAGGTTACGGTGGCTGATAATGGTGTGGGAATTTCTGAAGAGAATAAAATTAAAATATTTGAACCTAAATTTACGACTAAAACTAGCGGAATGGGATTAGGCTTAGCCATGGTAAAAAACATTGTTGAAACTTACAAAGGAAATATTAATTTTACATCCCAATTAGGAGTTGGAACCACTTTTACCGTTACATTTCCGAAGAAATAATTATAGTCCTGCTAAGGAAGGGGGTTCTCTAAGTCATTAAGAGAGAGCCATAGCATTAGCACTACATTTTACAAATGTGTTTTTAAACAATATATTAACTAGATTCTCGATTTCTCGGGAACGAAAATAAATTTTTGATGAATTACGATACTATTTTAAGTACTACAAATAACGGGATTACTACAATCACGGTGAATCGACCAAATAAACTTAACGCGCTCAATAAAGCAACTATTGGAGAGCTTCATAGTGCTTTTAAAGCAGCTGGAAAGGATAAAGACACTAAAGTAATTATTATCACAGGTAGTGGTGAAAAGGCATTTGTAGCAGGTGCAGATATTAGTGAATTTGCAGATTTTGATATTAAAAATGCAGAGAAATTGGCAGCAGAAGGTCAAAAGATGCTGTTTGATTATATTGAAAACTTATCAACTCCAGTTATTGCAGCGGTAAATGGTTTTGCACTTGGAGGTGGTTTAGAGTTAGCGATGGCCTGTCATTTTAGAGTCGCGAGTACTAATGCAAAAATGGGACTTCCTGAGGTTTCTCTTGGCGTCATTCCTGGTTATGGAGGTACACAACGATTACCACAGTTAGTAGGTAAGGGGCGAGCTATGGAAATGGTAATGACTGCGGGAATGATTGATGCTAATAAAGCTCTAGAATATGGATTAGTTAACCATGTAACATCTCAAGAAGAGCTTATTGCTTTAGCCGAAAAAATTGCGGGTAAAATAATGCGAAATTCTTCTGTAGCTATTAAAGGCGCAATCAAAGCTATTAATGCTAACTATAAAGATGGTATTGACGGGTACAATACCGAAATCAAACAATTTGGGAAGTGTTTTGGTACCGAAGATTTTAAGGAAGGCACTACTGCTTTTTTGGAGAAGCGTAAGGCTGAGTTTCCTGGGAAGTAATTGAAGGTGTTTATTTTCAATATGTGTAATCTATTGCGTGTTATGCGTTCTGCTAATTCCGAAGGGAGAATATGAATACAGTAGTTCATTAAATAACAATAAAACACAAAAAAGCCACTATTTTCATAGTGGCTTTGTATGCTCCTCTTCTAAGACTCGAACTTAGGACCCTCTGATTAACAGTCAGATGCTCTAACCAACTGAGCTAAAGAGGAAGGTTACTAATCGCGTTAGCGAGCGCAAATATATAGTATTTTTTAAGTTTGTCAAAACGTCTTTTAGATTTTATTTTTTTTTTTTTTAAATAAAAATTTAAATCTAAGTTTCACGCTGTAAATCAATGTTTTAATTTATTGATAATAAACATTATTTTTAGAAATAATTTAATTTTTTTCTAAATCCAGTCGTTAATATTGGCAGACAGTACCATGGCTATTAATAGAATGAACCCCACCAATTGAGCCCGCTCCAAAAACTTCTCGTTTGGCGCTTTACCTGAGATCATTTCATATAATAAAAACATCACATGACCACCATCTAAAACAGGTATTGGTAA
>NZ_JBLIET010000095.1:0-3381 GCF_047633235.1 Psychroserpens sp.
TCGTATTATTATCAACCACTGTCTTATGAAAATTATGATGTGATAATAAACCCGTCAATTTTGGAGCCTGTGGTGCAAATTGGGATGAATATACGATTACAATATTCACCGAAACCTAAAGAAGCAAAGGTAGAGCCTATAGTTAAAACCGAAATCAAACACCAATACTATGTGGTGTCTCCAAACGGTACCTTAGATATCAAAGCATTACAAACCGATTAATATAACTCTCACGAAACGAGCATGTTGATAATATTAAAATAAATGACTTTTAGCGAACAACATGTAACCTTAGAGGAACAATACATATAACCACATGAAAACAGCAATTATATTAACGATTATGACCTTACTAATGTGTTCTACTTCGGAAATTGAAAAGCTAGACTACCCGAAAGCTAAAGTCAATTACAGCAATTTTGAAAAACTAGTGAACGAAGTGAAAGATCGCAGACAAACTAGGCTAATTAGTTTTGATGCCTTTTTTGAAAAAAGCAAAGATGCCAACGTGATTATTTTAGACACCCGCTCTAAAGCAATGTGCAACAAGAGGCATATTAAAGAAACACTACATTTAAATTTTTTAGACTTTTCTCAAAGTAATTTGGTTAAGATCACTCCAGATACCGACACGACTAACTTAATATATTGCACTACTAAATTTGATGGTGAAGAAGTTCACTTTATGAGCAAAACCTCATGGCTTCCACCTTACGAAGAAGAAAAAAAAACAGACATTATCATTGGATTTAAATACCCAACCTCTATCAATTTATATGGTCATGGACACAAAAATAGCTATGAGTTAGACGAATTAATCTTCTTAACCAATCAAAGAATCGAATATGAAGGCACTTAATTTAATCGAGAAATCATAATAATTAAAATGAAACACCCTATCTCAAATGATCAAAAAAATTGCACACAGTATTTGGATATTCCACCTAACAATAATAAAACAACAAACACATGATCACAAATTTTAAAACACTCGCAGTCTTATTATGTATGATTGGATTTATGTCCTGTAATGCGAATGATAAAAAAAATAAAAAACAATTAGCGCTTATAGAAACTAAAGCTCCTCACCCGAATAAGCAGTCTATTAAAGTGACTTTATTATTGGACACCAGTAATAGTATGGATGGTTTAATCGACCAAGCAAAAGCACAACTCTGGGACATCGTTAATGAGTTATCTTATGCTAAATGTGGTGATGAGCAACCGAATCTAAACATTGCACTTTATGAATATGGCAATGACAATCTCAATGCCGAAGAAGGTTATATAAGACAGGTTATTGCTTTTAGCGATGATTTAGATGAAATCTCA
This sequence comes from Psychroserpens sp., assembly GCF_047633235.1. Taxonomy (GTDB): domain Bacteria; phylum Bacteroidota; class Bacteroidia; order Flavobacteriales; family Flavobacteriaceae; genus Psychroserpens. Next base: position 1,333 of record NZ_JBLIET010000095.1, read on the forward strand.
AAACAATTGTTTTCTCTCACTACAAATGGCGGGAATGAATATTGTGGACAGGTGATTCAAACGTCATTAAACCAACTACAATGGGGAGAAAACCAGGATGACTTGAAACTTATCTTTATTGCAGGAAATGAACCTTTTTCTCAAGGAAAAATAAACTATCAAGATGCAGCAAAGCAAGCACATAACAATGGAGTTAGTGTCAATACCATTTTTTGTGGTGACTATAATCAAGGTATTTCGTCGTTTTGGAAAGATGGTGCAGATTTAGCTCACGGAGATTATATGGCCATTAATCATAATCATGAAACGACATATGTAGCGACACCTTATGATGATAAGATCTTGAAATTAAATCAAAAACTTAATGGGACTTACATTGCCTACGGAAATATCGGACGAACAAAAATGGCGCTTCAAGCAGAACAAGATGATAATGCACAAGGCTATAGTGACGAAAATGCAGTGAGTAGAACTGTTAGTAAAAGCTCTCATCTCTACAAAAACTCGTCTTGGGATTTGGTAGATGCTGAAAAAGATAAAGACTTTAAATACAGTAACTTAAGAAAGACAGAATTACCTGTAGAATTAAAAGATAAAAGCACTAAAGAGATCAAGGCTTATATCTTAAAAAAACGAAAAAGGCGTGAAAGTATCAAAACAGAAATTCAAAAACTAAATGAAAAGCGCAGACAGTTTATGAAAACACAACAAAAACAAGATGACAATGGTTTAGAAAACGCCATGATAAAGGCGATTAAAACCCAAGCAAAAGAGAAGAACTATACTTGGTAATACGTATTCTATAATTTAATATTTTACTCAGCCATTAGACCTTGAAATAAACAAAAGCGTCTCGATTAAAATCGAGACGCTTTTGTTCCATATAAATTCTTTCTTAGTTAACTGCAGGACAGTTGCACTCATACTTCTCTCTTCTACAATTAAAATTATATCCTAAGGTTATTTGGTGAAAACCTCCATTATTAAATACGACCGAGTTTGCTTGATATGAATATGTGTATGCAAATACAAAGTCGTTATAATCAACCCCTACAAACGGTGTGAAGTATTGTAGCTTCTGGCTACTTACACCAGATCCGTCTAAAAATTCAGCGCCATCTAAACTTCTTCTGTATGATAATCCTCCCCAAACTTTACCAAAGTCCATCGTTTTATAGGCTTTGGCATTAATATCAATTGATGCTTCTTCAGTGGCATCTCTATAGATAAACATCATAGATGGTTCAAAACTCCAATCGCTATTATATTTACTAAAAGTATTTCCTGCAGAAAAGATATAAGTCCTTAAGTTTTCATAACTCAAACCTTGTTCATTAAAATTAATTCCTTCATTACTTAAAAGGTTTTTTACAGTCGCATGCGCATAAAAATCAATTAAGTGATATGAGAATCCTAAATCCACATTAAAATTAGTTGCACTTTGCTCCACACCAGCAATAATCGGATCAAAACCATCAGCTAAAAATTCAGTTTCATCTAATTTATATTGAATAAACCCAGCACTTAAACCAAATGACAGCATATTTAAATCGATCTCATTTCGAGAAAACATTAAATGATGCGCATAGGTGAAATACGCTCCCGTTTGTGAATGATATCCATTCTTGTCGTTATAAACAATCGCACCAATTGCAGAAGGAGAATCTCCAATTCTACCATTAATACTTAGGGTTTGAAGGTTAGGCGCTTCATCCTGTCCAAACCATTGTGCACGAGCAGTTAATCTTACTTTAGCACAATTTGCTACACCAGCCATAGATGGGTGTATCAAATAATAATTATCAGTTAAATAATCTGAATAAATGGGTAATCCCTCTTGGGCTGTTCCTATTTGGCTGAACAGAGCTAAACATGCTATTAAACAAAACTTTTTTAGATTCATATCGATTTATCTTTTCAGGGTAAAATGGGCTTTAAATTCTTTACGGTCGCCTGTAATAGGCTCATTGTACTCTACTGCAAACCAGTAGTCGCTTGTTGGGAGTTGGCTCCCGTTGTAGGTTCCATTCCAGCCTGCTCCTGTTGGAC